>CAYFLT010000004.1:109376-113258 GCA_964344055.1 uncultured Candidatus Nemicrothrix sp. | reverse complement strand
GGCTCTCGATCAAGCTGCTGAATGCGTCGAAGTTCGTCCTCGGATTCGGCGACCCCGCCGACCGGTCCATCGACCCGTCGCTCATCACCGAAACCGTCGACCGGTCGATGCTGGCCAAGCTGGCGGACCTCGTCGACGAGGCCACCGCGGCGTTCGACGCGTTCGACTACGCCCGCTCCCTCGAGCGGACCGAAGCCTTCTTCTGGTGGTTCACCGACAACCACATGGAGCTGGTCAAGGCCCGGGCGTATGGCGAGTTCGGTGACGAGCGGGCCGCCTCCGCCCACCACGCCCTGCGGCTCGCACTGTCGACGATGCAGCAGTTGTTCGCCCCGATCCTGCCCTTCGTCGCCGAAGAGGTGTGGTCGTGGTGGCAGGATGGCTCGATCCACGCCACCTCGTGGCCCGAGTCGGCGCCGCTCCGGGCGGCCGCTGGCGCGGTCGACGGCGGGGCGAGCGATGTCGCAACCGAAGCCCTGTCGGTCGTTCGCCGGGTCAAGTCCGAAGCCAAGCGGAAGCTCCGCACCCCAGTCGTCTCGGCCACGTTCACGGCCTCGGCCGAGCAGCTGGCCCTCCTCGACCTGGTGATCGACGACGTCAAGGCCGCGGGCAACGTCGCCGCGGTCGGCGAGCACGTCGTCGGTGACGGTGGCGAGATCACTGTCGACGCCGAACTCGAGGCAGAAGCCGAGGCGAGCTGAGCCGTGGCGGTCGGCGACCGCGACAAGTGGAACGACAAGTGGGCGGCCGCAGGAGTCGGCACCGGTCACGGATCCAAGCTGGTCGACCTGCTGCAGCCGTGGCTTCCCGCTGATGGGACCGGTCGGGTGCTCGACGTTGCGGGTGGCGGGTCGGCCGACTCGCTCGAGTTCGCCCGGCTCGGCTTCGACGTCACCGTCTGCGATGTGTCCGACGTCGGCCTGATCCAGGCCCGCCAGCGAGCGCTGGCGGAGGATCTCCTCATCGCGACGGTCGAGGTCGACCTGGAGTCAGAGCCCCTACCGGCCGGCCCCTGGGACGTGATCACGGTCGCCAACTACCTCCAGCAGGACCTCTTCGCCGCGATGGTCCGGGGGCTCGCTCCTGGTGGGCTGCTCGCTGTGGTGATCGCGACGGTCACCAACCTCGAGCGCCACGAGCGGCCGGGCCGGCCCTTCCTTCTGGAGGAGGGCGAAGTCGTCGGGCTGATCGGCGACGGCGTGAAGATCCTCCACCACAGCGAGGAGTGGCGCGACAACGACCGCCACGAAGCCCACCTCGTCGCCACCAAACGGCTTTTCTGACACATCCGGACCAGCACACGGTCCAGATGTGTCAGAGATGGCGGAGGTTCCGGCGCACTTGGGCAACCAGCGCCTCCCGTCGATCTCGGAGGTCGACCTTGGTGTAGCGAAGGACGGTCCAACCCGCAGTGACGAGGTCGTTTTGGCGACGGCGATCATCGACGAACCGGTCGAAGCGGGTGTGCGGATCAACCCCGTCATACTCAAGGGCGACACGGGCCTCCGGATAGCAGAGGTCGATGTAGTACTGGTTGCCAGCCGCGGTCACCGAGTACTGCCTCGCCGGAGTGGGCAGACCGGCCTTCTCGAGGACACGCAGGAGCTCGACCTCCGGACCCGAATCGGCATCGCCCGCGTCCTTCGGCAGACCCTCGACCGCACCCTCCAGCTTCACCACACCGTTCCGGCCGTGCTCGCCCACGCGCCGCCGAACGGCCATCAACTCAGCCGGAGAGACCAGCCCTGTGGCAACTGCGTGGTCGGTGATCCGCTGGACCTCCGACGGCGGGAAGATCAGTCCCGCGTCGCAGATCGTCCGCGCCACGGAGGTAACTCTGATTCCCTTCACCACGGTGAGATCGCGCTCGATCAGGTCGACAGAGCGGTGGACGATCACACCTGGCAGCCGACGATTCCCCGGATAGCGCACGGAGACCTCCAGCCCCTCGAATCGGTTGCGCAGATCCCATAGCCGCAGCGCGCTCCGATGGCTGGCACCGAGCGGAGTGCCGCTCGTGAGGGTCACCGCGCCGAGCTGCTGTTCCCAGCAGTCGGGCGCACCCATGATACGAACGACACCAGGACGGATCGTCTCCAACATCCCCTGTCGCACCAGTGTCGCCTGACACGACTTGGTGACGCCTTCCTTGCGGAGCTGTTCAACGGTGAGGAGGCCGAATTGGCTCGTGGCCTTCCGAACGAGACGGGTCATGTCTCGTGGCATGTCCGCGATCAAAGCATGAGGGTGTGACAGCACGTTCGTCACGACGTCCGCCCGCCCCCTTTTCTGGCACTTCCGGACCATCATTCGGTCCGAATGTGTCAGAGATCCCGGTTGGACCGCTCCCACCCCGCTTTTCTGACACATCCGGACCAGTTGGCGGTCCGAATGTGTCAGAAAAGCCGGGGGTGCATCAGCGACGAGAACGCAGCAGCACCACCAGAGTGGTGGCGGTGATGACGCCGTAGACGGCACCGAGAGCGGGCGGACCGCCGGCGTCGCCGAGCGGGAGCCCGACAACCCAGGCCCCGGCACTGATCGGTACCCAGACCCACGCCCACGGGACCTGGCGCCGCAGCACAGCCCATTGGAGCAGCCCGACCGTGCCTCCGAAGGCGCCCACTCCCACGAACCAGCCGAGTTCCTCGTCGACGGCGCCCACGCCGAACACGATCCCGCCGACCACCGCGAGCGCCCCGAGGGCGGCCGCGATCCACCGAGTCGGCCGTTCCAGTTGGGCGCGCAGCACCAGCCACTGCAGCACACCCATCGCGACCGCGCCGGACGCCAGACCGAGGTACCCGGACAGAACGACGTCAGGAACCGCCTCCCACATCGTGGGCTCGGTGTTGTCGTACCAACCCCAGTACACGCCCCAGCCCCAGCCCACCGCGCCCGCCATGAGCCACAGGAACCACACCCGCCATCCCGGTCTCGGCTGGGGCGGAATCGCCAGCCTCGCCGCCACGACCAGGAACCCGGCGAGCACGTTGAAGCCGACGTCGACGAGGTCGAAGACACGGTCGGGCAAGAAGAACTGGATGATCTCGTCGACGAAGCCGAACACCGCCGTCGCGGTCACTGTCAGCGCCGCGGGGACCGGCACCGGACGACCGTTACGCCGGCGTTCGAGAAGGGCCATGTGGATCAGCGCAGCCACGATCCCGTACTCGAACAGGTGGGTCCGCTCCTCCCAGCTCTCGATCCTCGCCGCCACCATGAGGTACGCGGACCCGACCGCAAGCATCGCTGCCACCTCGGCGAGGTCCGGGCGTCCTCGTAGCCAACGCCAGCCGACCGGGCCGAGGACGGCCAGCAGGGCGGCGGCGATCGAGAGGCGCAGCAGGTTGTGCTCGCGCAGCGACTCGGACACCGTCCGCGCCGGTCCGAGGGTCGAGTAGATCGCGACGAGAACCGCGGCGGTCCAGATCCATAGACGCCGCTCTCGATCCGAGGAGACTCGTCGCGCTGGTCCGGCCATGCCGACCATCGTCGCGGCGAAACGGCGGACGAACCATCCGGAGATTCCCCCATTCTCATCTGGGGGGCTCGCGAACGCGGAACCGCCCTGGCCTTGAGGGGGGGGCAGGCCAGGGCGGTCGGGATCAGCTGGGATTGTGCGTCAGCCGATCTTCATCTCTTCGACGAAGTCGTCCGGGACGGTGTCGGGGACCTTCATCTCGAGCTCGACATCCTCGTCGACCTCGATTTCGTCATCCTTCGCCTTCATCGCCCAGATCAGGCCGCCGCCGCTGAGCAGGAAGACAAGTCCGAGACCACCGAACAGGGCCGACAGGGCGAGACCCATCTGGAGGGTGGAGTGGGTGACGGTGCCGACGCCGAGCTCACCGACGAGCCCATGCACGGTGCCGCTCCAGG
>CAYFLT010000004.1:106303-109366 GCA_964344055.1 uncultured Candidatus Nemicrothrix sp. | reverse complement strand
CCGTCGAGCGCGGCCTGGGCCTGGGCGTATGTCAGCCGGGCCCTCGAGCGGATGCATCCGGTCGAAGTCGGTCCAGTACTTGCCGTCGATCTCGACCTCATAGGTGCCAGCGGCGAAGAACTCGCCGTTGTACTCGACGTCCTCGGTGAGGATGACTTCCTGGGTGCCGTGACCGACGTGATAGACGATCACTGCCATCTGGTACATGTACTCGGTGGCGGTGTTCACGAGCGGATCGTTGGGATCGAGATCGGACTCGACGACCGGGTAGTTCCAGTCTTCAGTGAGCATGGTCATGATCGCCTGGGCGCCTTCGACGGTGCCTCGGTCGACCAGCTGGCCGTCCTCGTGGTAGTTCAGCGTGACGTTCTGGGCCTCGCTGAATGCCTGGAGTGAGTCGTATCCATCCTGTACTCGGGTGTAGGCGATGCCGCCTGCGATCCCAAATGCCAGACCGACGACTACGAGGGCATATCCGACGTATGTGAGTCGCTTCTTCATCTGACGCTTCTTTCTTTCTCTCGATGCGATCTTTGGTATGCGAAGAACAGATCGTGAATCAATTCACAATCTCTACTGGTGATAATGCTCCACCTGAGACACATGCCCTAGGGCCCTTCGTCACCACCGCCACAGAAGGCGTCAGTTACGCCGCGCCGAGTGCTCGAACGCGCTATTCGATGCCGTGTTCGAGGGCGTAGCGCATGAGCTCCTGCTTCTTGGAGAGACGCAGTTTCTCGAGAATGTTGCGAGTGTGGTTCTCGACCGTCTTGGGCGAGATGAACAGCTCCTCACCTATCTCTCGGTAGCTGAGGCCACGGGCCACGTACTGGAGCACCTCTCGCTCGCGCTCGGTTAGCGCACTGGCCGGCTCATCGGCGGAGCGGAGCCGCCGGAATTCAGTGAGCACCAGGGAGGCCAGCGACGGCGAGAACACTGGCTCACCGTTCGCGGCGCGGGTCAACGCCTCCCGAAGCTCGTCTGGCGCGGTGGACTTGGTGAGATAGCCGAGCGCGCCCGCCGCCACCGCGTCGAGGACGTCTCGCTCGGCCTCCGACACGGTGAGGATGACGACATTGGTCTCGCCGCCACACTGCTGCGCCACCGCGATACCGCCACCCTTGGGCATGTGGAGGTCACACAGCACGAGGTCGGGCTCGAGCTCCCGGATCAGGGCGACCGCCTCCGCCGCGTCGCCGGCCTCCCCCACCACGTCGAACACCTCGCCGAGATCGGCCCGCAGGCCCGACACCCAGATCGGATGGTCGTCGGCCACCACCACCCGGGTACGTGGCGCAGCAGCAGAGCCGGTCATGTCGTCCACAGTTGCACCTCGGTGCCGCGGCCGGGCGAACTCCGGAGTTCGGATCGACCGCCGACCGACGCCATCCTCGCCTCGATCGACCCCGACAGGCCCTCGCCGGCCACCACCGCCGACGGGTCGAATCCGACACCGGTGTCGCGCACCGAGCAGTAGACCCTGCCGTCATCGGTCGGCTCGGCGTAGACCGAGATCCGACCACCGCCGGAGTGCTTGGCAGCATTCGTGACCGCCTCCCCCGCCGCGCCGGCGAGTGCTTCGGCCTGGTCATGGGCGACGTCGGGGAGGTCGTCGGCAATGACGACACCCACCTCGACGCCGTGCCGCCGTGCCGCGGTGTCGACGGCCGTCCGCAACAGCACCGGCAGACTCTCGGACGCCCGGGGCCGCTCGAACAGGTAGGCCCGCAGATCGCGCTCCTGTTCCGCCGCCAGCGAACGCAACTGCTCGTCGGAGCTGCGTCGCTGGATCACCGCCAGCGTCTGCAGCACACCGTCGTGCATCACGCGGCCCATCTCCTCCCGGGCCCGGACAGTGGAGATCTCCCGCTCGGCGTCGCGGAGGACGTTGGCGATCATGGCGGCCGATAGGGCGGCGAGCATCATCAGGGCGGCCTTCGATGCCGTCGATGTCGACCAGTCGAACTCCTCACGCAGGATCGCCTCACCCACGAAGCTCGCCGCCGACAGTCCCGCGGCGGTGAGCACACCCCATCGCCAGCCGGCCGCGATCGCGACGGCGATGATGCCGGCTGCCGGCCAGGCCCACGCCAGTGATTGCTCTCTCGCGGCGTCGAACACGGCGGCCTCACCGAGCAGCAGTACTGTCGCGACCCCGACCTCGACGGCGTTGAGCCCGTGGTTTCCGCGGTCGCGTCGGTCGCGGACCACCGCTCGGGTGACGACGACGGTCACGCCGGTGGCGAGTCCCAACAGCACGATCCCGACCCACCACCGCTCGACGTGATCCCGCTGCAGGACGAGGCCGACCCATGCCCAGCCGAGCGTCAGCCAGCGGAACGCGAGCAGTCCCCGTGCCATGCCCTGATCCAACGCTGCCTGCGGAGCCGCCACCGACTCAGGTTACGGATGCATCCTCGGCGGCGGGGGCACCCCGGGCCTCGAGGAGTCCGGCCGCGGTGACTGCCGCCAGCCCACCGATGACCAGCCAGCCCCACGTCTCGACCCCGACCGACCGGGCGAGACCCTCGAACACGGCGACCGCCACCGCGCCGGCACCGGCGACCGCCAGCACCACCCGGTCGTTCCGCGCGGCACCCCATCCGGCGACGAGCAGGCACACACAGCCGAGCAGAACGAGGTGGACCGCCCGCCCGTCGTCGACCCGGCCGAGCACCGAGATTCCGGCCGAGAACACCAACGCGGGGACCAGGATCGTCCACGGCGGATCGTCACCGATGGCATCGGACGCCACGAGGGCCGCGGCCCCGAGCCACAGCGGCGGGTACAGGTAGACCTCGGCCACGCTGACGTCGAGAGCGTCGGCGGCCAGCATCCACGCCGTCGTCAGCGAGACCACGGTGCCGATGCGATGGAGTCGCGAGTTCATGGCCGCGGCATCCCACTCGTGCAGGACTGTGATGAGAAGCGCGGTGGCCGCGCCCAACCAGCGATGGTCGACCGCGACGACGACCAGACCGACGTAGGCGAGGCCGCGGTAGAGCCAGCCGATGACGGGAACTCGTCCGTCGAGCAGTTCGGCCGCAGTCCAGCCGCCGATCA
>CAYFLT010000004.1:88435-106210 GCA_964344055.1 uncultured Candidatus Nemicrothrix sp. | reverse complement strand
CGCCGATCACCAGGTACAGGCCGCCGACCACGAGGTCCCACTCCGACACCGAGCCACCGCCGAGTGCGAGGATCAGCAGACCAGCCGATCCGGCCACGCCCGCGAACAGTCGGGCATCGGTGCGATCCACGGGTACACCGTTGAGGGTCACCGTCATCGCCACCACCCGACGGGCGATCAAGACGATGCCGAGCGTGGAGCCGGCACCGAGCAGGCCGGCGAGCACGGTCACGTCGTAGACGACAGCGGGCGCGACGACGAAGGCGGTGAGGGCGACGGCGTCGCGGAACGGCCGGCGCAGGGCGAATGCGAGGACGCCCAACCCGAAGACCACGAGTCCGACGACGTCGTGACGATCGGTCGCGAGTGCCACCGCCGACATCGCGGCCACGGCCACTCCCGGAAGCGTGGCCGCCCACACCTCCCGGCGAGCGATACGGCGGCCGTCCCCGACGAGCCAGCCGAGCCCGAGAACGGCAGCGGTGTAGGGAGCGTCGGCCGTCGCGATCCCGTCCTCCATCGCGTGCGACCACGCCATCGCGCCGACCACCAGGGTGAGGAAGGCGAGGAGGATCGTGTTGGCGGTTTCGACGGCCTCCCGGATGCGGGATGGAACCTCGGCCCAACGGCGCGCGGCGAAGCCGACCTCCGCGAGGCCGGCCACGATGGCCACGGCGAGCAGGGCGACCGTGGCGGGTGGCTCGTAGGTCGCCCACACCTGGATCCCAGCCGCGCCGGCTGACGCCACCGCGAGGAACGCGGGGAGCGGCGCACGGTCCCGCCAGGCGGCGGAGCCCAGCGCTATGGCGGCGATCGTGCCGGTCACGATCGTGTCGGTGACGGAGGCGGCGTCGAGGAGCCCGATCTCCCGCATCACGCCCGTCCCGGTGAAGGCCACCTCGTCCAGTACGCGGAGCGCGGGAGTCAGGCCCGCCGCACCCGCCCAGATCAAGCCCACCGAACGCCCGTGCCAGCTGGCCCGGACCAGGATCGTCACCGCGCCGAGTCCGGCGACCAGGATCGGCGCCGGGAGATCGAACGTCGCCGCGACACCCGTGCACAGCAGCGCACCGCCGATTGCCGTTGCGCCGTCGACCAGCCAGCGGGACTCCCCCCGGCGCCGCAGGGGCTCGCTCGCCAGCACCGTGGCCGGACCGGCCGCGATGAGGGCGGACCGCCACGTTCCGCCGGTCACCACGACCACCGCCGCTGCGTCGACCGGCGCAAGCACTGCGACGAGGACGTCGAGGGCCCGACTGGTGGCCGGGGTGATCCGCCGAAGGGTCGTGGCGACGACGAGGACGACGGCGGAGGCACCCAGCAGCACGCCGAGGCGGACGCTGGGGCCGAACAGCTCCCAGCGGTTGCTCACCAGGCTGACGGCGGCGACGGCGAGCAGTGAGACGCCGATTCCGGCGAGGGTCCTCGTGGATCGGGTCGTGTTCTCGAGTTGGGCGATCATCGCAGTTCCTTCCAAGCGACGAGGACGACAGCGGCACCGATGGCCGCGCCGATGGGGGTTCCGTTGGTCCAGACCTTGAGACCGGCTGAGACGACCGCGGCGAGCGCGAGCATCGACACCGCGCTCCCCGACCACGGCTTCGGTCGGGCCAGCAGCGACATCCGCTCGTAGCGGCCCACCACCGCGACGATCCCGGTGAGCACGACCGCCGCGATTCCCATCAGGGGCAGCTTCTGCACCCACCAGGCAGCCGTACCGACCGCCGCGGTCGGCAGGAGGCCGGCCGCCCAGGCGATCAGGACCGCGACGATCGCCGCGGTCATGTGCCAGAGGTAGATCGACATGGCCATCGAGTTGGCGACGACCACCGCCGTCCACACCCGGGCGTGACGGGCGAGCCAGTCGCTCACCGCGGGCGCGGCCGCCACGGCGGTGGCGCTGTAGGCGATCCCGAAGAGGAGGAGGGCGGTCGACGGCGGATGGGTGGGCGAGTTCTCGAGGCCGGGGAAGTGCACCATCGCGACCGGCCACGGACCGATGGCAACCGCAGCGATCGCCGCCGCCCAGGCCCCGCCCGCGATGGCGGCGAGCCGGCCTCCGGTCGGGAGGAGCCCGTCCCGCCAGGCGAACCCGGCGACCTGGAAGAGGAGCCAGCCGATGACCCAGTTGATGTTGAGGACGACCGTGCGAACGAAGCCGTCGATGAGGGCCGGCTCGGTGTAGCGGATCAGTTCGACGGTGGCGAAGGTGCCGAGGAGTCCACCGACGACGATCATCGGCCGGCGGCGGAAGCGAGGAAGGAGGTACGGCGCGAAGGCGGTGTCGATCGTGTAGTTGGCGAGGAACCAGAGCGGGATGGCGGCCGCAGTCGCGCCCAGGCCGATCAGCCCGCCCACCCCGACGGCGACGCCGGCCGTCATCACGACGAGCCACGTCCCCGCCAGCACGACGGTCGGCGCGAGCATTCGTCGCATCCGACCGGCGATCCAATCTCGTGGTCGACCCGAACCGTCCCGGCAATGGGCGTCGAGCGACATGGCCGAGGCGTAGCCGCCGACCACGAAGAACAGCGGCATCACCTGGAGGAACCAGGTCATCCACGCCATCCCGGGGGCGTGCTCGAGGGCGTTGCCGGCCGACACGCTGCCGAGGCCGTCGCTGGCTGCCGCGATCGCGGCCCAGTGGCCGAGGGCAACGGCCACCATGGCGGCGCCTCGGTAGGCGTCGACAGCCCGGTTCCGGGAGGGCTTGGCCGCCGCGGCCAGGTCGGTGGCAGTCGGCTGGGTGGGGGTTGTCGTGGTCATGTCGCCATTGAGACGGACCACGACCCCCCACGTCTGTCCTGAAAACCCCCCAAATCCCCCTAGGGACCCCTCACCCCAGCCGGTGTCACGGGTGTCACGGATCTCTGACACATGTGGACCGGTATGTGGTCCGGATGTGTCAGAAAAGCCTGTTGGGGGAGTGTGATTGGCATCACGTTCGGCTGGTGACCGATGCCCTCTGGCCCTTCCCGCCACAGCGGGGGACAATTGGGTCACGGTGTGCGGCGGGGGCCCGGGCACCGGGGGGCAACCGATGACGTGCCGATCGTGTGGTGAGACGAACCGGGAGGCAGCCCGGTTCTGCGCGTCGTGCGGCTCCCCTCTTCAGGCCACTTGCACCTCCTGCGAGGCCGATCTCAGCCCGAACGCCAAGTTCTGTGACCAATGCGGTACGCCCGTCGGCGCCGGCTCCCCCGGACGGTCGGAACCCGAAGCGGCCGACGACGATGCCGTCCGCAAGACCGTGACGGTGATGTTCGCCGACCTCGTCGGGTCGACCGCGTTCGGCGAGAAGGTCGACGCCGAGGCGGCCCGCACCGAGATGGCGAGCTATCACGAGCTCGCCCAACGGGTGATCGACCGCCACGACGGCACGCTGGTGAAGTTCATCGGCGACGGCGTGATGGCCGTGTTCGGGATCCCCGATGTGGCCGAGGACGACGCCGACCGGGCGGTACGGGCCGGTCTCGAGCTGCAGGCCGAGTTCACCGAAGTCGCCGAGCGCATCGGCGACGTCTACGGCGCCACGGTCGGCCTTCGGGTCGGCGTCAACACCGGTGAGATCGTCATCGCCGACGACGACGCCGACATGGTCGGCGACGCCATCAACACCGCCGCACGCATCGAGGGCGAGTGCACGCCCGGCCGGGTCCTCGTGGGCGAGCAGACCTGGCGGCTCACCCGTTCCCATGTCACCTACGAGGTGCTCGGCGAGGTCCGGGTCAAGGGCAAGGAGGACTCGATCGCCACGTTCCAGGTGGTGGAGGACTCCGAGGCCGAGCCCGACGACAGCCTGACGCCCTTCGTCGGCCGCGAATCGGAGATGGCTGCCCTCATCGACGCAGTCGACACCGCCATCGCCGAACGCTCACCCGTCCTGGTGACGGTGGTCGGCTCGCCCGGTGTCGGCAAGACGCGGCTCGCGGCCGAAGCCAGGGCGGTGGCGGCGCCTCACGCCCAGTCCTACGACCTCCGTGTCGATCGGGCCGGTCGGTCGACGTTCGGACCGATCGCGGATCTGGTCAGGCGAGTGGTCGACCTGGAGGATGTGACCGAACCGACCGACGTCATCGATCGATTCACCGAGTGGATCGGCGACGACGGCAACCCGGCCGAGCTCGCCCCGCTACTCGCCACCTTCGTCGGTGCGGCACCTGCGAGGAGCACGGAAGAGTCGTTCTGGGCCTCCCGCCGGCTGATCGAGATCCTGGCCCGACGCCAGCCGATCATGATGGTGGTCGACGACATCCAGTGGGCCGAGCCGCTGTTCCTCGACCTCCTCGAGCACCTCGTGGAGTGGGTGGACGGGCCCGCCGCGCTGATCTGTCTCGCCCGCCCGGAGATCCGCGAGATCCGGCCCGCTTTGGCCGAGCCCGGCCGGCGGGTGACCGAGGTCGTCTCCCTCGAAGGCCTCGGTGCCACGGCCACCGAACGGTTGGCCGCCGAGCTGCTGGGCAGCGGCGAGCTCCCGCCCGAACTGGCGGCCCGCCTGCCGGAGTCGACCGAAGGCAATCCACTGTTCGTGCGGGAGCTGGTGCGGATGCTGGTCGACGACGGGGTCGTCGAACAGCTCGACGGCGGTTGGGCGCTCACGATCGACAGCGATGCGGTCGAGGTGCCACCCACGATCCAGTCGCTGCTCGCATCGAGGGTCGAACGGATGCCGGCCGATGAGCGCCGCGTGATCGAGCTGGCATCGGTGGTCGGCTCGGAGTTCGCCCGCGGCGCGGTGGCTGCATTGCTCGGCGACGAGGAACGACGTCAGCTCGATCCGATTCTCGAGCGGCTCCGTCGCAAGGAGATCATCGATCCGACCGGCACGTACTGGGGTGACGAGCCGGTGCTGCGGTTCCACCACGTGCTGATTCGCGACGCCAGCTACCGGCGCATCCTCAAACAGCGTCGAGCCTCGCTGCACGAGGCAGTGGCCGACTGGACCGCCGTTGCCGCCGCCCGGTTCGGCGGCGACCACGAGATCACGATCGGGTTCCACTACGAACAGGCCCACGAGTACCGCAGCCAGCTCGGCGCGGTCGATGCCGACACCGAAGCACTCGGCGTTCGAGCCGCTGGGCTGTTCCGAGCAGCCGCGGACCGTGCCCTCGCCCAGGACGACCTGGCCGCGGCCGGCTCGCTGGCGGAGCGGGCCCTGGCTCGCCTCCCCAAGAGTTCGCCCCAACGGGCGGATCTGGTCGTCATCGCGTGTGAGGCCTTCTTCTCGGCCGGGAACGTCCACGCCGGCGGACCCCACCTGGCCGAACTGCGCGACACGGCCGTCGGTGACGAGCGCTTGTCGGCGTGGGCGGACGCGTTCGAGGGGCAGCGGGTATGGGCCACCGAGCCCGATCGGCTGGGCGAGATCCAGCCGGTGGTGGCGGCAGCAGCCGATCGGCTCGAGGCACTCGGGGATCAAGCCGGGGTGGCGAAGGCCCGGCTGGTGCAAGCGATCGTGCTGGCTCGCCTCGGCCGGGTCGGCGACTGCGAGACAGAGCTCGACGCCGCGCTGACCGCGGCCCGAGCAGCCGACGACCGCCGACGCATCACCGCGGTACTGGGCGCCGCGCCCTTGGCGGCCCTGTGGGGTCCGTCCCCTGTGGCTCGGGCGGGCGGGCGGCCGGTGTCTCGACATCATCCGCCTGCTGCGGATCACATCCGCCTCGCCGATGGTGGAGGCCACCTCGGTCCGCTGCCAGGCCGTCCTCGAAGCCATGCGCGGCCGCTTCGACCAGGCCCGCGAGCTCGTCGCCCGGGCCCGCGCCACCGTCGAAGAGCTCGGTATGCGGCACGGGATTCTCGAGACCGACATGTTCGCCGGCGTCATCGAACTGTTCGCCGACGACGCGGTTGCCGCCGAGCCGTTCCTGCGCCGTGCGTATCAGGGACTGGGCATCCTCGGGGTCGGCGCCGATGCCGGCCAGGCGGCGGCCTTGTTGTCGCGGGCGCTGCTCGCCCAGGACCGCGTCGCCGAGGCCGCCGAGTTGGCCGACGAATCGGCCCGGCTGGCCGGCCAGAACCTCCAGACCGCGATCGCTTCCAAGGCAGCCCAGGCCGAGATCGCCTCGGCCGAGGGCCGCCACGCCGAAGCGATCGAACTCGCCGAAGCCGCCGTCGCCATCGCCGCCACGACCGACCTCACCATCGACCACGCCCGAGCAGTGTCAACGCTGGCGACGATCCTCGACCTCGCCGGCGCCGGCGCCGCCGTGGACCAGCACACCGCCGCGGCCCGTCTCTACGAAGCCAAGGGCGCACGGGTCGATCCCCGGCCGCCGCTCAGAGTCGCCTTTCCACCCACGGCCGAGTCCGGCTCTGATCCGACCACCCGCAGTGGACGTCGGTCGACCTCGCACGATCATCCGACGCTTGCCACGAGGGTCAACGAGCGGGGCCGACGCCTGCTGGACGAGCAACGGTGGGAGGAGCTGGAGGCTCTTCTCGCACCCGACTTCCGCGGAACGTCTCGGCGTTCAGGCTTGGGAAACCTCGACTTCGACGGATCGACGTTCATCGAGACCGTCCGGGGACTCCCTGAGACCTTCAGCTCAGGCGGCGCTGAAGTGATCGCCACTCGCGACGACACATTCGCACTCAGCCGATGGACCTGGGCAGATGGCGACGACTTCACTCTGGGATTCCTGAACGTTCTCGAGGTCACCGACGATGGCCTCCTCAAGCGTTGCGCGGTGTTCGACGTCGAGGACCTCCCGGATGCACTGATCGAGCTCGACCGTCTCTGGCTCGAGGATCAGCCCGAGGAGATCAGTCGCACGATCGAGCTTGCCGAGCGGTATCGAAGCGGTTTCCCTGATCCCGACGCCGTCGACGAGCTCGTCACCGGGGACTTCGAGTTCGTCGACCACCGAGCGATGACGGCCTGGCGATGGAACTCCGCCGATTGGCGCGAGATCCAGGTCGACAATCCCGATGCCCGCCTCGAGGTCGATTCCATCCTCATCTCCACCTATCACCGGCTCCTCCCGGGAGCATGGCTCGCCCAGTCGATCATGCGGGCCCGATCGGCCACCGACCTGGAGCTGGAGGTCGAGGCAATCCACTTGCAGATCCAGCGCATCGACCGGATCGCCCGGATTGAAATATTCGACGTCGACCAGATCGAGGCGGCCTTCGCCCGCTTCGACGAGCTGACTACGCCGTCGACGGGGAACCAGATCCGCAACCGAGCGTCGGACATCGGGCTCCGCCTCGTTGACGAGCTCGCCGCAGGCTCCGAGTCGATGGATGCCTACCGTCACCCGGAGGTGGTCGTCGAGGACCGCCGCCATCTGCACAAGCGCGACTACCGAACCGACGACATCGAGTCTGCGCTCCAGGAACCTCACCGGGCAGGCCGCCGGATCACCGTCACCGCAACCGACGTGATCGCGGTCCGGGAGGATCACCTCGCGCTGATCGACTACTCCTACGGACGGAGCGACTGGACGTCGCGGCTGCTCTCCGTTGTCGACCTGGGAGACGACGACCGGGTTGTTCGCGAGGTCGTATTCGATCCGGAGGACCTCGTCGACGCACTCGACCTACTCGACGACTGGTACGCCGAGCAACTCGATCCTGGCCGCGCCGCCGTGGTCGAGATGAGCCGCGCCGGGGCGATGGCCTTCTGCGCCCGGGACTCCGAGCGTCTCCGATCCACCTACACCGCCGACGCGGTGATCGTCGATAGGAGGAAGGGCGTCCAGAACTTCGATGCCATCGGGGTCACCGAATGGGTGGAGCGTTCGGCCGCGATATGGGATGTCGAGCCGACGATCGTCTCGCTCTCGACGAGCTTCGTGAGGCTCACCCCTGCCGGATCCGTAGTCACCGGAGGTATGTGGGACACTGCGGGCAATCGGTGGGATCTGTGCAGCATCGCCCTCACTCGCGATGGGCGAGCCTCGCGACAGGAGTTCTTCGACATCGACGATCTCGACCACGCGATCGCCCGCTTTGAGGAGTTGACCTCGACACCCGAACTGACGATCGCCGAGCAGACGCAGGTGGCCCTCTTGGCGGCACTGAACCGCGGCGATCGCGAAGCGGTCGCGAAACTCGCCGCGGAGGACGCCACGTTCATTGGTAGGCGACCCCTCGGTCTCCCGGCCATGACGGCGTCAGACATGAACCAGACCGCCTTCGACTTCGATCTGCCGGGAGCTCAGTGGCGCTCTGAGATCGTGGCGACGAGGGGTGAGCACCTCTGCCTCACGCGGGGCGAGTACGGGGTGGGGGACGACCTCGCCTTCGAGGTGCTGATCCTCTTCGAAGTCGACGATTCAGGGGTCCAACAGCGGATCGCCAGCTTCGAACCGGCGCAGCTCGCTGAAGCTTCGGTGCTGCTCGATGAGTGGTATCTCGAGTCGCTGCCCGGCGCGGAGGCTGCCGTGTACCACCCGAATCTCGCCCTCTCTCGGGCGTACTCAGAGCACGACGCCGATGCCATGCGGCGCTTCTACGCGCCGGACGCGGTCATCGCGGATCACCGGGCCGGCCCCCAGAACTTCGGGGAGATAGGGCGAGACGACTGGGTGTCTCGCTCCCAGGCAATCTGGTCGGTGACCCCGAACATCACCGCCTTCGTGACCAAGGTCCACGGCATCAACCCGGCCGGGCTGCTCGTCGAAGGCGGGATGCGGGATGGAGAGGGCAACCGGTGGGACCTGCTCGCACTCAACAGCGTCAGAGACGGTCGAATCCAACGCAACGAGTACTTCGACCCCGGCCAGCTCGACGTCGCGCTCGCCCGCTTCGACGAGCTGACGCGCGATCGACGGTCGGCCCTCGAGAATCGGGCGTCGCAAGTCATCCTCCGACTGGTCGGTTCGTTCCCCGAAGCCGACCCGGAGGTCCGGGCTGCGCTTCGGCGACCCGACTCGGTGCTGGAGGACCGACGCCACCTGCGCCAGACGAGCCATGTCGGGACGGACGACATCGAGGAGATGGCGAACCGGTCGCTCACCGAGCTGCCCCTCACGTCACCGCGTGCCGAGGTGCTCGCCGTCCGCGGCGACCACCACTGCCTCATCAAGTCAGAGGCCGATCGCGGCGACTGGGAAACCGCCATCATCGCGACGGTCGAAATCGACCGCGACGGCCTTCTCCAGCGCGAAGTCCTTTTCGACCCCGAGGACCTTCCACAGGCATACGAGCTCCTCGACGAGTGGTATCTCCAGTCGCTGCCGCCGTCCGAGGCAGCCACCTTCGCGGTGCTGTTGGCGGCCCGAGCTGAATGGCCGAACCGCGACCACGAAGACGACCCCTACCTCAGGCCTTCGTTGATCGCGGTCGATCACCGATTGGGTGGCTTCGGCCAGATCGATCGGAGTGAGTGGCTCGAAAGACAACGTTCCTTCGTCGACGTCGCGCCCGGGATTGGCAACATCCTTCACCGTGTGCCGAACGTCTCGGCCGACGGCGTGCTGACCGACTACTCGATCGTTGATCCCGCCGGTAATGAGTGGCGGTTCTGGGCCGTGTACCGAATCCGCGAGGGCATGGTCGAGCGAGTCGACCTGTTCGACCCAGACGACTGGAGCACAGCAGCCTCGACCTTCGAGAACCTGAGTGAGTCATCGGTTCATCCGTCCACGCTCGCCGAGCGCGTCGAGCAGGACTGGATTGCTGCGGTCAACGATGAGCGCTGGGACGACCTGCGGGCAGTGCTCACCGACGACTTTGCGAGCCACTCGCATCGCAGCGGCGCCGGGAACATGGTCCTCACCGGCGAGGGATATCTCGACGGTTGTGCAGATGCCAGAGCCACGTTCGGACGAGGCACGGTCACGAGCATTGCGACTCGTGGTGAGAAGCTCCTACTCAGCCGAGCTGTCTGGGAACCGGATGCAACCTGGACGTTCGAGTTCCTCCAGGTCACCGAGACGACAGCGGATGGACTGCGGCGCCGGCAAGACACCTTCGACATCGACGACGAGACGACCGCGTTCGCCCTCCTCGACGAATGGTACGCCGAGGCGCTTCGAGGTGACGAGCGGGTGACGTTCGAGACGGCTCACCGAGCCTGGTCCGCCTACAGCCGGCACGATGCCCCCGCCATGAAGGAGTGCTTCACGGCAGGCGCTGAGTTCGTCGATCGGCGGACCGGCGTTCAGAACTTCGGCACCATCGACGTCGACGGGTGGGTCGAGCGGTCCGAGGCGGTCTGGCGGGTTCAGCCGACCACGTGGGCCGACACAACCGCGATCATCGCCCACAACGCCCGAGGACTGGTCATGGTCGGCGGGATGCGCGACGCCGACGGCAACCGATGGGACCTCCTCGCGTTGACGATCATCGACAACGGTCTCGTCACTCGATCCGAGTTCTTCGATCCGGCCGACCTCGAGGCTGCAGTGGCCCGTTTCGAGGAGCTCACCGCACCACCGACCGGCCCCCGCCGGAATCCGGCCACCGAGGCGTACGAGGCGTGGTTCGGGGCACTGAACCGTGGAGCCCACGACGAGCTTCACGGCTTCTTCTCCACCGACTTCAGGAGCGCCGACCACCGCTCGATGGGCAATCCCACCGGTACCGCATCCGAGATCATCGACGCGCTCCGATCGAGGGTCGAATTCGGCACGAGATTCGAGCAGGAAACCGTCGCGCTCCGAGGCGACCGTCTCGGTCTCTTCACCTTCGTGATGACCGCGGAGAACGATTTCGAGTCGACCACCTACGCCGTGGTCCGAGTCGACGACGACGGGCTCATCGATCGGGCCATCTTCCATCCCGAGGATCAGTTGGACGACGCCTTCGAGTCGCTCGATCAGCTCTTCACCGAGAGCCTCGACGGACGACAGCGGCGCACGTTCGCGCTCGCCCGAGAGGGCTGGCGCGTGTGGGAAGCGAACGACTTCGAGCAGATGGCGGCACTCCACAGCCCGAACTACGTGGTGGTCGACCATCGAGTCGGAGGCTTCGGCACCGTCGACAGGACGGGCGGGCTCGACCGCCAGCGGTCGTTCTTCGAGATTGCTCCAACGGTGCGCCCTCGCAACCGGGATGTGCCCGCCATCTCCGAGAGTGGCCTGATCATGGACACGCACCTCTGCGACGCCGACGGCAACGAGTGGCGCTTCTGGTTCCTCCAGGTCATCCGAGGCGGACTACAGGAGCAAGGCGAGTTCTTCAGCCCAGACGACCTCGACGCCGCCCTGGCACGATTCGAGGAGCTGACCGCCGAACGCCACGACCTCTCCAACCTCGCAGTCGAGTCGGAACGGCTGTTCGTGGAGCTGGGAAACGCCGGTCGGTGGGGCGAGGTGCTCGAGCTACATGCCCCCGAGTTCCGCGGCGAGTCCAGTCGCTCGGTTGCGCTCGGGACCAGGTACGGGCGCGAGGGTCCGGTCGAAACGGTGAGGCAGTTCGTCGAGGAGCTCGGCCAGCAACGGATGGCACCGGTCGCGATCCGAGGGAACAGGCTTTCGCTGTGCCGATTCGAGACCGGCAACGACGATGAGTGGTCGATCGCTTCGCTCTCGCTGATCGAGACCGACGACCAGGGTCGCCGTGTCCGCCAGCACACCTTCGATGGCAGTGACCTCGTCGCGGCGATGCGAAAGCTCGGGGACTGGTGGGTCGAAGGCGAAGGCGCCGCCCACGCCGAGTTCCTCGAATGGGCCGTCCGGCTGGGGGAGGTGCTACGCGAGGAGCAGAGCGAGCGGTTGCGAGAGTCGGTGACCGACTCGTTCCGGCTGATCGACCACCGGGAGCTGGGCTTCGGGGAGCTCACCATCGACGCCTACCTCGAGTCGCTGCCCCAGCTCCACGAGCGGGGCGACTGGGTCATCGTCGCCCGCCGGTTCCTGCGTCTCACCGAGGACGTGTTGCTGTGGGACGTGGCGAGCATGGTCACGTCAGGAGAGTCGTTGGAGTTGGACTCGCTGCGGCTCGTGCTGATTCAGATGGAGGGAGAGCTGGTCAACCGGATGGAGTGGTTCGACATCGACGACATGGACGTCGCTCTCGCGCGATTCGACGAGCTGGGCCACGATGACGTCCCCGCGGGGACGTCATCGGAACCCGGCCTCGCCGGCGGTGCTCCGGTCACCACCTCGGTGAGGGTCCACGATGAACACTCACTCGCGAGCAACCAGGGTCGCCTCGAAGTCCTCGCCGAACTCCTCGCCCCCGACTTTGGCGCGCAGTCGCTTCGGACCGGCCTGGGCGGAATGACCTTCGACCGCGACATGTACATCTCCGGCGCTCGCGAAGCTCTGGCCGGCTTCGGGCAGATCACTACAGAGACCGTCGCCACCCGAGGAGACCGGATCTCGCTGCATCGGTACGCGACACCCGACTCATCAACAATCGCCTTCGGCTACCTCCATCTCCAGCGGCTCGATGAGCACGACCGGATCCACTGGGTTCTCACCTTCGACCTCGACAACGAAGGAGGTGCTTTCGAAGCGCTCGAAAACTGGTACGCCGATTCGCTCCCGCCGGATCTACGGACGGTGCATCGGGCGCTGCGAGAGTCGGTTGTCGTTGAGGATGACACCAACCCCGAACTCGCAGCCCGCCTGTACCGCGAAGACTTCAGCTTCGTCGACCACCGGACACTCGGCATGGGGTCGCTCGATCGTGATGGATGGATCGACAGGCTCCATGCGTTCCGCGAGGTCGCCCCTGATCGACGCATGCGGATCCTCCACATCCCGCGCGTGAGCCGAGACGGAGCGGTCTCGATCGCGACCGGCACCGACGAGGGAGGTTTCGAGTGGACGCTCGTCGGTGTCTCCAGGATCGCTGATGGCCGGATAGCTCGATCGGAGTTCTTCGATCCCGACGATCTCGCCACCGCACTCGACCGCTTCGAGAAGCTGGACACGCCACCGCCTTCGAGGCTGTCGAACCGTGCCTCGGAGGCGGTGACCGCCGGGAACGCCCGGCTGGTGGCGCAGGACTCGGAGGGGGTCATCGCCACGTTCCATGATGACGCGATCATCGAGGACCTGCGGCCACTGTTGGCCGCCTCCAGCACCAAGGCCGGAGTCCGCCAGGTCGTGGAGGACACGATCGCAAACGCACCGGTCATGAATGCCCAGGTGGAGACGCTCGCGACACGGGAGGAGATGATCGCCCTCACTTCGACGGCCTATCACTGGACGACCGACGACTACATGGTCGAACGACTCGACGTCACCAAGGTTGACGGAGACGGCCGGGTGCTACGTCAAGCGACCTACAACCTCGACCAGCTCGACAACGCGATCGCCAGGCTGGACGAGTGGTACGGCGAGTCTCTCGACGCTCGTCTGCGGCCCGGGTGGGAGGTCGTGGTTCGCTCGATCCGAGCCGAGGCCGCTAGGGACCTGGCGCTCGCCCGCGAGGTGTACTCGCCGGATCTCGTCGCAGTCGACCATCGGGCCACCGGTATGGGCCAGGTCGACCTCGAAGGCCGCCTCGCGCTGATGGAGTCCGCGAAGGAGATCACACCGGACCGGACCACCATGCTCACCCGCGTCCATGCCAACGCCGAGGTCACCAGCGTCCTCGAGATCCGAATCGAGACGACCGACGAGTTCTCGTGGTCGATTCTGGCAGTCGGGCAACTCGACGGCGGAGTGGTGGTCCGCCAGGACTTCTACGACGTCGACGAGCTCGACGCAGCCCTGGCCCGGTTCGAAGAGCTGACCCGTCCGACCAACCAGGCGTCTGAGCTCGGCATCCGGTTCTGGGACCTCGTGTTCGACCAACGTGACATCGATGCGGCCATCGCACTCACTGCACGCAACGCGGTCAGTACCGATCGGCGGCGGCTCGTCCGCTCACCGGAGCTGACGATGTCGGGGGTGCGCGACTACCTGGAGCTTCTCCTGGCGCACGTCCCCGCGGAGACGCCTCACACGTTGGCCGTCGTCGCCGTCGCGGGCGATCAGCGGGCCCTCGTTCGGCTGACGGCCGACGATCCGAGCTCGGACTGGGCGAACGAGCTCCTCCAGCTCGTCGAGCTCGACGCCGACGGTCTGATCGCCCACGTCACCAGCTACTCCCCCGAGGACGAGGCCGAGGCGAGGGCGGCGCTCCACCCCAACCGCGATCTGTGACACATTCGGACCGCCATACGGTCCGAATGTGTCAGAAAAGCCGGTTGGTGCGGTCTACGTGACGTCGAAGAGGTTGGGGGTGGGGTTGTCGCCGTAGAGGCGATCGGCCGGGGTGCGCTTGTCGATGTGGCCGATCAGGCCCTTGTAGACGCCGAGGCCGCAGAGCCCCCGCAACTCGGGTGAGAAGGTGGCCATCATCTCCGTAGGGATCCCGAGCTGCTGGTTCTCCTGCTGGCGGATCCAGCCGGCGCAGTAGTTCATGGCGATACCGATACGGGTCTCGTCGGTCTGGTTGGACCCACCGCCATGCCACATGGCGCCGTTCCACACCAGGATCGACCCCTTCGACATCTCGGCCGCAATGGTCCCGTCGACTGGCACGCCGTAGGGCGGCGAGTGGTCCGCCTTGTGGGTGCCGGGGAGGATGCGGGTGGCGCCGTTGGCCTCGGTGAAGTCGGTGAGCGCCCACATCGAGTTGCACACGACTGCGCAGTGGGGCCGGTCGAACGGCATCGCCTGGTCGTCCGCGTGGATCGGCTGGGCCCGCTCTCCAGGCCCGATCGCGATCGACGAGACCGACGAGATCAACGGCCCGTCGCCGAGGACACCCTGGACGAGCGGCAGTACGTCCGCATGGACCGGCACCTCGGTCCACGGGCCGCCGTGCGCGAGCAGGTTGTAGACCCGAGTCGTGCGCCCGCCCTCGAATGAGTTGTTCGACGGTGTGATCTGCAGTTCCCGTTCCAGGCGGGCCAGGTCGTCCACGAGGGCGTCGGCCAGGTCGAGCGGGATGACGTCCTCCAACACCGTGTAGCCGTCGTCCTCGATTCGGGCGAGATGTTCCTCGACGGTCGATCCCATGGGTTCAACGTAGGTGACCCACCGATCTGTGACACATACGGACCATCACACGGTCCCCAGATGTCACAGATCCCCAACCCTCGCGATCTGTGACACATACGGACCGCCATACGGTCCGTATGTGTCACAGATGCCAGAATGCGGCGTGATCGATCTCCGTTCTGACACCGTCACCCAGCCCACCCCCGCCATGCAGAAGGCGATGACCGACGCCGAGCTCGGCGACGACGTCTTCGGCGACGACCCCACCGTCAACCGGCTCGAGGCCACCGTGGCCGAACGGCTCGGCAAGGAGGCCGCCCTCTTCGTCTCCAGCGGCACCCAGTCGAACCTGTGTGCCCTGATGGCGCACTGCCAACGGGGCGACGAGTACATCGCCGGCGACTACGCGCACACCTACCGCTGGGAGGCCGGCGGCGGGGCGGTACTCGGCAGCATCCAGCCACAGCCGGTGCCGATGCTGTCCGACGGGCTCCCCGACCCGGACGCCATTGCGGCGGCGATCAAGCCGGACGACCCTCACTTCGCCCGCACCAAGCTCCTCTGTCTGGAGAACACCAAGGACGGCCAGTCCCAGTCGGTCGAACGGATGATGGAGGCGGTGTCGGTCGGTCGGGAGGCAGGGCTGGCGATCCATCTCGACGGCGCCCGCATGTGGAACGCCACCGTCGACCTCGGTATCAGTGGTGCCGAACTGGCCGCGCCGTTCGACACCGTGTCGATGTGTATGTCGAAGGGACTCGGTGCGCCGGTCGGTTCGGTCCTGAGCGGCGCGGCCGACGTGATCGCCGAGGCCCGCAAGTGGCGCAAGATCCTCGGCGGTGCGATGCGACAAGCCGGAGTGATCGCGGCAGCCGGCCTCCACGCCCTCGATCACCACATCGACCGCCTCGCCGACGACCACGAGAACGCCGCCCGCCTCGCCAAGGGGCTCTGCGACATCCCCGGCATAGAGGTCGCCGGGCAGGCCACGAACATGGTCTTCGTCGCGATCGACGGAGACACGACCGAACTCCAAGCCCAACTCCTCGAGCGCGGCATCAACACGCTCATCGCCCCGAGCAAGAAGCGGACCACCGCCCGCCTCGTCACCCATCTCGACATCAGCGACGACGACGTCGACACCGCGATCCAGGCCTTCGCCGAACTCTCGGCCTAGTCAGTTCGCCGGTTCACACGGCTCGTCCAGCAATGGCGGCGTTCCTCGCCCGCTTGTGGCGCCAGGCGGTCCAGGAAGGACTCTGGAGCTGAACGCGAAGCGGCGGCCAGTCCCGCCGACCGGCCGCCGCGGTTCCCCGCCGGGATGAGTCACCCGCCGGGATGAGTCAGTGGGTTTCTTCGGTGTGGAGATCCTCGACGAGCCGCTGGACGGCGGCCCGCTCGATGCGCTCGGCGACCGTCGGGTGCTCAGCGACGAGGTCGCGGAACTCCTGAGCGGAGAACACAAGGATGTCGGTGTCGCTCAGTGCGGTGGCGGTAGCGGTACGGACATGGCTGTTCGAGTCGAGCAGGGCGATCTCGCCGACGACTGCGCCGGGCCCGACCTCGGCGACCCGTTCGCCGTGGCGCTCGACCCCAACGGTGCCGGAGAGCACCATGAAGCACTCCCGGCCGCGTGTGCCCTCGACGGTCACGGCTCTGCCGGCGTCGACGGACATGGCGGTCGACAGTCGACCGATCTTCTGCAGTTCCTTCTTGTCGAGGCCGGCGAACAGTTCGTAGTCTTCGATGTTGATTCCACTCATGGCGGGCTCCTCTCTCCGTTAACTTGAGCGTGCCGGAGCGGCGGTGCGTGAGCAGCGTCGCCAGGCGCACCTGGCTGGGTACGCGTACCCAGCGAATGACAGGGGGCTCCTCATGGCCGATGATGCAGCGGTGACGATCCACGATGACTGGCTCGACAGCAGCGCGATCGCCGACTTGAGGGGTATGGGCGCGCGCCGCTCCTTCCCCGCCGGCACCGTGCTGTTCACCGAGGGAGATGACCCCTATGACGTGATCCTGATCGAGTCGGGTGACGTGAAGCTGGTGTCCACCGCGGCCAGCGGGAACGAGCTGGTGCTCGACCTCCTTGGGCCAGGCGATCTGCTAGGAGAGTTGTCGTCGATCGATGGTGGTCCCCGGTCGGCCACCGCGGTAGCGCTGACCGGTGCCGAGGTGGTGGCGGTCCCAGGAAGCCGGTTCGCCGAGTACCTGGAAGCGAATCCTTCGACAATGGCGGCTCTGCTCCGGCTCACCGTCGAACGGCTCCGTCAAGCCAACCTCCGCCAGCTCGAGTATTCGAGTGTGGATGCGCTCGGGCGGGTGTGCCGACGGCTGGAGGAGATCGCGAGGCGGGGCGAGGCAGGTGCCGGTGAGGAGGTGACCGTGGATCTCGGTCTCACGCAGATGGAGTTCGCCCAGTGGTGCGGGCTCTCGCGCGAGGCGGTGGTGAAGGCGCTACGGAAGCTTCGGGCGCTCGAGTGGATCAGCCAGAGCGAGAGCGAGGTCACCATCCACGACCGCGCCCAACTCCGCCGCCGCGGCGAAGGCTGACCGGTCAACCTGACAGGGTTTTGGTACCTGACACCAAAACCCTGTCAGGTTGATGGGGCGCGCATCACTCGGGTTTTGCCGTACATGGACCCGAACAGCAGGCGGCCGTCCTCGTCGATGGTGACGCCGGCGCCAAGAGTGTTGAACTGCGATCCGCCGAGCACGAAGTGGAACTTCGATTCGCCGGTCGTCCAATCGGCGGCCTCGATCGTCCACCTCCCGTCGCGGATCCCGCAGGTGTAGACGAGGTCGGACTCCTCGGCCACGAACGGAACCGAGTTGGGCGAGGAGATGTCGTGGTTGATCCACGCCTCCTTGAGCGCTCGGGCGA
>CAYFLT010000004.1:42322-88425 GCA_964344055.1 uncultured Candidatus Nemicrothrix sp. | reverse complement strand
ACTTGTGCATGCCGCGCGGGGTGTACTCCGGCTTGTGTCCGAGCATGAAGCACAGCATGCGGACGCCTCCGGCCGGGAAGCCGTCAGGAATCGTGGCCGGCTCGTTGTTGACGGTCATGGCGCCATAGCCAGACGTGGTGATCGACTGCTCGGTCTTGATCTCGGCGAGGTCGGGGTCGCCCATGTTGGCAGGTCCGATGCCGGCGATTCGGCGGTGGGGCGCGTTGGGCAGCTGCTCCCAGTCGTCGGGAATCTCGTCGCGCCACATCAGGGTGATGTTGACGACCTCGTCGCCGTCGCCGATCACGAGAAGGTGATCCTCGTCAGGGCCGAACCCCATGAGTGACGGCGTCGTGCCCGACCCGCAACCACCCCCGTTGCGGTAGGGCACCGTCCAGCATCCGTGAGCATCGTCATCGCGGAGCTCGGAACCGGTCCAGCGCAGCTTGTGGGTGTGAGCGTTGGACGACACGTATATGCCGTTGTCGTCGTCGACACAGATCGAGGTGCGCATCCAGCCGTAGCCGGTGTGGCCCCGAAGTTCGGCTTGCATCGCGCAGTACTCCGCCGCCTCCTCGGCTCCGCCCTCGACCTGGATAGCGTGGTACTCGCTGAAGTCCCGGGCGAGCACCACGACCCAACCGTGATCGGTCGACATGACGAGGCGACCGTCGAGGGTCATGTTCATGCCGACGAAGAAGCCCTCGATGTGGTCGGGCTTGTACCAGCGATCCCGCTCGACGATCTCGGAGGAGCGGTCGCTCGGATCAGTTTCGACGTAGGCGACGGCGTGGTCTTTGCGACCGAGGAACAGGGTGTGATCGCAGTCGAGCAGGGCGTAGACACCGTCGAGGCCGGTCATGAACCGCATCGACAGGTCGATGGCGTGCTCGATCGCATCCCAGCCGTCCTTTTCGTCGAGCCCGCGGAGGTTCTCCTCGAGTTCGGCTCGCGGCGTGCGGCCCTCGCCGCCGACGGTCTCGTGGTCGGCGAGGATCTCGAGGGTGTCGTAGTCGAGCTTGACGATGTTCTGGCGTCCGTTGCTCCAGACCACCCGCTTGCCGTCGGGATAGACGCCGGAGGTCAGCCCCCCGAAATGGCAAGGACCGAGCCACGCGTACTGGATGTCGTCGGTGTCCGCCGGGTCGAGGATCTCAGACGGTCCCTCCGGCCCCCGCCACGGCACGTTGTCCTGCTGGTCCGGCCGACCATGGGCCATGGCGTTCTGTGAGTCCGCCAGAAACGGATTCCGCGGTCCTGTCTGCATTGCTGTTCCCCCAAAGTTGTTTCGCTGGTGCCAGGCACCCGAAACATGTCTGCTCGGTGAAGTTGTTTCGGGTGCCTGGCACCAGCGAAACAACTCAGTCGTCGAAGGGTTCGGCGACGAAGCCGACCCGGTTGATCTGTCGGCGACCGATGTAGTCGGCCACGGCGTAGTGCTGGGTGGAGCGGTTGTCCCAGATGACGATGTCGCCCGGACTCCAGCGATGGCGGTAGGTGAAATCGGGACGCTGGACGTGCTCCAGCAGCATCCCGAGGATCGCCTTGGATTCGATGGGCGGAAGGTTGATGATCCCCCGGCTGAATGTCTCGTTCACGTAGATGCACTTGCGTCCGGTCACCGGATGCGTGCGCACCACCGGGTGGACGGCTTCCACACCGTGCGCCATCTCGTGACGGCAGCGACGGTTGTCGATGAGGGTCTTCATGCCGTTCGACAGCGCGTCGTAGGCGGCCTCCGTGTCGAGCCACAGCGTGTCGCCACCGGCATCGGGCTGGATCGGAACGATGAGCACTGCCCCGCTCGCCGGGCTGTCGATGAACGTCTCGTCGGCGTGCCACCGGTCGGCCTTGTAGCCGCCCTCGGAATCGAGCACGCAGATCAGGTCGTAGTCAGGGTGTCGTGGGTTCTGGGCCTGGGGTGGCTCCGGTTCGCCGAACACACGGCCGAGCGCGATCTGCTGCTCCGGGTCGGGGTCCGCGCCGGGCAGCACGAGGACCTTGTGTTCGTGCAGGGCCGATCGCATTGCTTCGTGGGCGGCCGAGTCAGCCAGGATCGCATCGAGCGACATCCCGACTTCGGCCACGAAACGGCCGGTGAGTGGGGTGAGGGCGAGGTCCACGTCGGATGTGGTGGGCGCTGTCATATGTTGCTCCTGAGGGAGTCGATGTCGTCGATGATCCGGCCGGCGACGAAGCCGGCACTGGAGGGTTGTCCGGCAGCACGTTCGAGGCCGTCGACCAGCGACCGCACCACCGGGTCGAGCTCGCCCACGTCGAGGGCGGCGACTGCAGCCGCGGTCCGAGCGGAGATGGCCGCGACCACTTCGGCGTGGAACTGGCGACCGGCGTCGGTGAGCGCGACCAACTTGCCGCGACCATCTCGCGGGTCGGGCCGCCGCTCGACATAGCCGTCATTCTCGAGCCTGCGCAGGGTGGCGGTGAGGCCGCCGCTCGTCTGCACGACGAAGGTCGCGATCGCCGAGGGGCTGGCCGCACCGTCGGGCCGGTGGCCGAGGAATGCGAGTACCCGCACCTCGGCCGAGGTCGTGTCGAACCCGGCGCAGACGTCGGTGACCAGTGCCTCGTTCAGCCGGCCGAGCCGCCCAAGCAATAGAGCGAAGGTGGTGATGTCGGAATCGAGTGCGGTGTCGGCCACCGATTCAGTTAACTTGACAGAAAGCTTTCTGGCAAGCTATTTGTGAGACGGACCCGTCGACCGACCTGATGGTCCTCCAGCGCCTGGATCCCGGTCATGATCGCGGGCCCCATCCCGAGCGCGATCACCACGGTCATCGGCCCGAACGCTCCGCCCGCGGCCATCCCACCGATCAGGAACCCGATCTCGAGACCGGACCGCATGACCAGCGGCCGTCGACCGCGAATCTCCGCTACCTTCATGAGCGACTCGAACGCCCCGCCCGCAGCTGCGTGGTAGACGACGGTGGCGACACCGAAGACGAGCACCACGCTTCCGACCGTGGCCATGGCGGCCCGGGAGCCGAGGCCGTCGGGAGTCACGATCACCTGCCCAGCGGCATCGATCATGAGACCGTTGAGAAACATCAGGCTGATGGTGCGGCTGGTCGGCCGCACGCCCAGGACCGCGGCAACCAGGAACAGCACGCCCGACACTGCCCAGGCGGACTGGCCGAGCGAGAGCGGCGTCCGCTCGGCAACTGCCGAGAGGGCGACGTCGAAGGGGGCGACCCCGAGCTCGGCCGCGGCCAGGGAGGCCACACCCACACCGATCATCAGCGAGGCGGGCAGCAGCCAGAGCGCGCGCTGAGATCCCTCCGGCAGCGGAGGGACATGGCGCGAACGCACCCAGTTCGAGCTGGCGATGACACCCTGACGCGACAGGCCGCCGAGACCTTCGAGCCAGCGGACGAGGGCAGAAAAAGCTGACTTCACTCGTCTAGTCTCGGGCCCTTCGGCCGGATGTGACATCGTCCGAGGGGGTCATCGGTCACACGGCGCCGGAACCCGTTTTCAACGCCCGCCACCACTTCTGGAGGACCCGCGATGTCGATCGCGTTCACCGCCGAAACCACCATCGCCAAACCAGCCACTGAGGTCTGGGCCGCGCTCGTCGACTGGGACAACGCAACCGAGTGGATGCCCGGGATCGACGATTTCCGCGCCGACGGACCCACCGAAGTGGGCGCCACCCTCGCGTTCCACGCACGCGGCAAGGAGCGACCGGCCACGATCGCCGCACTCGAACCGGGACGCTCGATCGTGCTTCGGTCCGTCCAAGGCGGCGTGTCGGCCGACTACCGCTACGACGTCAAGATCCTCGACGACAGCACCACGAGCATCGCACTCGTCGCTGATTGCACGACCACCGGGGCCTGGCGCTTGCTCGCCCCCATGCTCCGGTTCGCCATGCGGAAGACTGACGGCCGCCAGCTCGACCGGCTCAAGGACTACATCGAGGCCTGACCCGGCTCCAGGGCCGTCGCGGTCAACGTGACTGTCGGGCCTCTCGAACACTCCACACCTCGGGGTTCACGCAGTTGACCGGTCGATCACCCGCCAACACCTGACGGGCATTCTCGATCGCTCCCGAGTACATGCGGATACGGCCCTTGTCGGTCGCCGATGCGATGTGTGGAGTCACCACAACGTTGTCACGGTGTAAGAGGGTGTGATTGGGATCAAGGGGCTCGGGTGCTGTCACGTCGAGCCCCGCGGCGTAGACCTTCGCGGAATCGAGAGCGGCGATCAGCGCATCGCTGTCGATCACGCCACCGCGCGCGGCGTTCACCAGCACGACGCCGTCCTGCATTGCCGACAGCGCCTCCGCGTCGATCATGTTCCTCGTCTCATCGGTGAGCGGACAGTGCAGGGTGATGACTCGACTCTCCGCGAGCAGCGTCGCCAGATCGACCTGCTCGTGCTCGAAGACCTCTACGTAGGGGTCACAGACGATCACCCGCAGGTCCATAGCGGCACACATCCGCGCCACCCGACTCCCGATCCGGCCGTGACCGACCACGCCGACGGTCGCTCCCGAGAGCTCGATCGCCTCGTTCGCCGCGTAGAAGTCCTGGCGACCGGCCCGGAGCCGGGCGACGTTGTTGGCCGTGAACTTGGTGGCCGCGAGCAGCAGGCTCATGGTGTGCTCGGCCGTGGAGATCGACGGCGCATCCGGAGTGTTGCAGACGACGATCCCATGGGAGGTCGCGGCTTCGAGATCGACTGTGTCGAAGCCGATCCCGCTGCGGGAGATGACCTCCAATTCGGGGGCCGATGCGATCCGTTCGACGGTCCATGGCGAGGATCCAGCGATCACTGCCCGTGCCCCAGCGAGCTCACCCGGGTCGGGTCCGACCACGACCCACTCGGCCCCGAACAACTCGTCGAGCCACGGAGGGAGCAAGCGATCCACGTAGATGCGATCGGGCCCACTGCCCGCGAGGTGTTGTAGTTCTGTCATCGGACAATCCTGCCAGCCGCGGCCCCGACACCCTCCTGCGCCCGCCCCACGGTGCGACCTAGCCTCGGTCGTCATGATTCTGGGATTCGACGTCGGAGGCACCAACGCCCGTTGTCTCCTGGTCGACCCTGATCGAGGTGCGATCCTCGATCGGAGCCGGACCTCGAGCGGTGGCGACGGCGAGCGTCTCGTTCAGGCAATGGCGGACATCGCCCGAGAGCTCGCCCACCGCAACGATGCCACCATCACGGCGGCAGGTATCGGCATCGCGGGACTGGTCAATCGGCAGGGAGTGGTGCGCTACTCACCGAACCTCCCCGATCTCGTCGAATTCCCGATCAGGTCGGCGATGTATGAGGCCCTCGGAATCCCGATCTCGGTGAGCAATGACGCCACTACCGGAACGCTCGCCGAGTCCCGCTTTGGCGCGGGTCGGGGGAGTCGTGACTTCGTGTTCGTAGCGCTGGGCACTGGCATCGGCACCGGTTTCGTCGTCGACGGGCGGCTGGTGGTCGGTGCGAACGGGTTCGCCGGCGAGGCCGGTCACATGGTCGTGCAATCGGACGGGCCCACCCACATCACCGGACAGCAGGGTCCCTGGGAGTACTTCGCGTCGGGCAACGCTCTCGGCCGGATGGGTCGGGAAGCGGCCGCCGCAGGTCGATTCGACCGTGGCGTCGACGTGGCTGGATCCGGGCCCGCGATCACCGGCGTCGACGTCGCAGCGGCTCTGGCCGAGGGAGATTCGGACGCCGCCGTGATCGTCGACGGGTTCTGTCGAGAGGTGGCCCGGGGCATTGCCAACCTCTGCCTCGTCCTGGACCCGGACCTCGTGGTGATCGGCGGAGGTCTCACCGCGATGGGTGAGCCCCTCCGGAACGGTGTGGACCGTTGGCTCGCGGAGCTTCTGTTGGGAAGTGCCCACCGTCCAAGGGTCGAGGTTCGACTCGCCGAGCTCGGCTCCGACGCTGGTGCACTCGGCGCCGCCCTACTCGCCGCGACTTCAGCATCTACTTGACGCGAGGTTGGCGTCGGATCAGTCCTTCTTGGCCCGGCTCGGCGCCACCCGGGGAGGCTCGTTGGGCATCTTCGGGTACACGGGGGGCCACGGTGCATCGAGGAGCCCGTTCGCCCAGTCCCGGTCGTGCCATTCGAGCAGAGGTTCGAGAGACTGCAAGTCGTCGTCGATCGCGGCCCAGGCGTCACCTTCGGCCGCGACCTTGGCCGGCACTGTCACCAACGTCAGCTCCTCGTGTTGCACGGTGGCGACCTCCTCCCACGTGAGCGGCGTCGAGACCTGACCGCCCACGCGGGGCCGCACCGACCAGGCCCCGAACACGGTCTTGTGCGGCGCGTTCTGGTTGAAGTCGACGAACACCCGCTCGCCACGCTCCTCCTTCCACCATTCGCAGGTCAGGAGTTCGGGCCGTCGGCGCTGCATCTCCCGGGCCAACGCGACCGCGGCGTAGCGCACACTCATGCCGTCCCACTTCGGGAGCAGGCGGACCCAGATGTGGATGCCTTTGGATCCGGATGTCTTCGGCAGGCTCACGATGCCGAGCTCGTCGAGCACGGCCTTCACTTCGTAGGCGGCCTCGCGGACGTGCTCGAAGTTCGTTCCCGGCTGGGGGTCCAGATCGATACGCAGCTCATCGGCATGGGCCGGATCGTCGGCCCGGCTCGGCCACACGTGGAAGCCGAGGCAGCCCATGTTCACCGCCCACACGATGTGGGCCATGTCCTCGGCCACGAGCGCGTTCGACGTCGTGCCGTTCGGGGTGCTCACCACCACGGTTCGAAGCCAATCGGGCGCGCCCTTCGGAACCCGTTTCTGGAAGAACGACTTGCCCCGGGCCCCGTCCGGGTACCGCTCCATCAGGAGCGGCCGTCCGCCGACGGCCCGCATGAATGGCTCCTCGACCGCGAGGTAGTACTCGACCAGATCGAGCTTGGTCTCTCCTCGCTTCGGGAAGAAGACCTTCTCGGGACTGGTCACCCGCACTCCACGCCCGGCGACCTCGAGCGTCACCGGCTCACCGTGCTCAAGGCCAGCCATGGCGCGACGCTAGCTTCGCAAGTTCTCTAGTGACGGAGTTCGACGACGAGGATCGCGACTGCCGACGCGGCGATGACCACCGCGCCGACGATGCCGAGTGTGTCGAACCCACCGGCGTTGACGATCGAGCCACCGACGAGTGGCCCCAGGGCACGACCCGCCGCCATCGAAGCCTGGGCGTCGCCGGCCCGTTCCGCAGGGTGACGCGATCGCTCCGCGAGGAGGGAGTACACCCCTGGGATCGCCATCCAGAATGCGAACCCCCAGACGGTGATCAGCACCCAATAGACGGGCTGCTGATCGAGCATGCCCACCAGAACCGAGAAGACCGCGGGCAGGAGGAACCACGCACCAGCCAGCGGCCGAGCGCCTCGCCAGCGAGCCGAGGGAATGCCTGCGGCCGCGTTCGCCGAGAACACGAGCGAGATCACGAACGGATCCATGCCGTACTGCTCCACGCCCATGGCACCGACGAACACGAACACAGCGGACCCACCGAATGTCATCACGCCGAGCGCCAGGACGAGCACCAGTGCCTGGGGCACCGGCTTGTTGCGGGAGCTGGCGGAGACATCAGGGACGTAGAAGGTCGGGATCGACGCGAGCGGCAGCAGGGTGAGAACGGCCAACAGCCAGAAGACGGCCTGGTCGTCCCAGGCCGCGAGGAAGACGCCGAGCAGCGGAGCCGCCGCCACGCCGGTGAGCGGACCAATGACCGCAACATCACCGGTGCGGTCGGCGTCACCGAAGACCTGGGAGTAGGCGAGCCACGTGAGCACCCCGAGAGCGAGACCGGCCACGCCACGAGCCGCCACGAGGAACGCAAACACCGACACGAGCGCGCTCACGACATTCGCCGCGGCGAGCACCACGAGTGCCTGCACGAACAGCCGGTCGCTGGGTTCCACGAACCGGCCCGCAGTCCACGATCCGAGCACGAAGGCACCGAGTTGGGCAGCCGAGAACAAACCCGCGGTACCCGTGCCGACGTCGAACCGCTCGGCCACCGCCGCCAGGATCAACGGCGTGGCGACGAACGTGGTGGTCGCAACCGCAGTCGCCAGCAACAGCCCCGTCTCCACCGACCCCCGCAGCGTGGCGAGAAGTCTGAACGGAGCATGCATCGGTCCGACCATACCCCGTGGCTTCCAAGGTCAAACGGGGGGACAGGCACCCGTTTGACCTTTGCCTCATCTCGTGGATCAAGGTCAAACGGGTGCCTGTCCCCCAGCGTTTGACCTTGGAACAAAGCAGCCTTCGGGACTCCAGCTAGCCTTTGGCCCATGCCGAAGCTCCGCTCCCACACCAGCACGCAGGGTCGCAACATGGCGGGAGCCCGGGCGCTCTGGCGCGCCACCGGCATGAAGGAAGACGACTTCGACAAGCCGATCATCGCCGTGTCGAACTCGTTCACCCAGTTCGTGCCCGGCCACGTGCACCTGAAGGACCTCGGCCAGCTCGTCGCTCGGGAAATCGAGGCGGCCGGCGGCGTGGCCAAGGAGTTCAACACCATCGCGGTCGACGACGGCATCGCCATGGGCCACGACGGCATGCTCTACAGCCTCCCGAGCCGCGACCTCATCGCCGATTCGGTCGAGTACATGGTCAACGCCCACTGCGCCGACGCCATGGTCTGCATCTCGAACTGCGACAAGATCACGCCTGGGATGTTGATGGCGTCGATGCGGCTCAACATCCCCACGATCTTCGTCACCGGCGGCCCGATGGAGGCCGGCAAGACCCAGCTCGCGGGCGTGCCGGTGAAGCTCGACCTGATCGACGCCATGATCAAGGCCGGTGACCAGTCCGTGAGCGACGAGGACATCCTCACCATCGAGCGATCGGCCTGCCCGACGTGTGGCTCCTGCTCGGGCATGTTCACCGCCAACTCGATGAACTGTCTCACTGAGGCACTCGGCCTCTCGCTGCCCGGCAACGGCACCGTCGTCGCCACCCACGCCGACCGCCAGGAGCTCTTCCTCGAGGCCGGCCGGCGCATCGTCGACATCGCCAAGCGCTACTACGAGAAGCACGACGACTCCGTCCTGCCCCGCTCGATCTGCACCAAGGCCGCCTTCGAGAACGCGATGACCCTCGACATCGCGATGGGTGGCTCCACCAACACGGTGCTCCACATCCTCGCCGCCGCCCAGGAGGCCGAGGTCGACTTCACCATGGCCGACATCGACCGCCTCAGCCGCCAGACCCCGGCCATCTGCAAAGTGGCGCCCTCTACCAGCGAGTACCACATCGAGGACGTGCACCGAGCCGGTGGGATCATCGGCATCCTCGGTGAACTCGACCGGGGCGGCCACCTCGACACGTCGGTGTCCACGATCCACGCCGACACACTCGACTCCGTGCTCGCCGAGTGGGACGTCATGCGCGAGCCCACCAACGACGTCGTGGAGTTCTTCCGGGCCGGCCCGGCCGGGATCCCCACCCAGGACGCATTCAGCCAGAGCACCCGCTGGGATTCGCTCGACACCGACCGCGAGAACGGCTGCATCCGGTCGGTCGAGAACGCCTACTTCCAGGACGGTGGGCTCGCCGTGCTCTACGGCAACATCGCCGAGAACGGCTGCATCGTGAAGACGGCCGGCGTGGACCCCTCGATCTTCACCTTCTCGGGACCGGCACGGGTCTTCGAGAGCCAGGACGAAGCGTGCGACGGCATCCTCGAGGAGGAGATCGTGCAGTCCGGCGATGTCATCATCGTCCGCTACGAGGGCCCCAAGGGCGGCCCCGGGATGCAGGAGATGCTCTACCCGACGAGCTACATCAAGAGCCGCGGCCTCGGGAAGGAATGTGCACTGCTCACCGATGGCCGCTTCTCCGGCGGCACGTCCGGACTCTCCATCGGACACGCTTCTCCCGAGGCGGCCGAGGGCGGAGCGATCGGACTGATCGAGGACGGCGACACGATTGAGATCGACATTCCCAACCGCACCGTCAACCTGAAGATCTCCGACGACGAACTCGCCGCCCGCCGAGCCGCGATGGAAACGAAGGGCGCCGACGGGTGGCGGCCGGTGGCGCCGAGAGCCCGGCAGGTGAGCGCCGCGCTCCAGGCGTACGCCGCCATGACCACATCCGCCGACAAGGGTGCCGTTCGCGACGTCAGCCAGATCCGGCGCTGACGGGGATTGAGATGATGAGCGACACGCCGCCGTCGACACCGACCCGAGGCCCGGAGGCCGTCCGCCGCAGCCTCGTCGACGCCGCTGCCCAGCTGATGGCGATGCGCTCTCCGCGCCATATCTCCGGCCGCGAACTCGCCAAGCATGCGGGGGTCAACTACGGCCTCATCCATCACTACTTCGGCAGCAAGGACGCCGTGTTCGCCGCGGCCGTCGCCGAAGCCACCGAGGAGATGGCCCTGCGCTGGGACGAGGTGGGGGTGCTTCCGGTCAACACTTCAGACGAAGCCTCGAGCTACCGCACCTTCGCCAAGCTCGAGGTCGACGAAGCCATCTCCCCGATGACCAGCCTGATGCACCGCATCGTGCGGGGACAGGCCGAGCAGACCAGCACCGACCCCGAGGACAAGGACCTGCTCGCAGAGGTTGCACTCTGCGCCGCACTGCAGTTCGGGTGGGGGGCGTTCGAACAGGAGATCATGGCCGGGCTGGCCGAGTTCGGGGCCGATCTCGACGAGATCCGCGAACGGGTCGCCAAGCTCTCTCTTCGTCTGCGCGACGGCGCCTGAGCACTGAGAACGTGGACGAGCTCGTCGCCGCGCTCACCGACGCGGTCGGGATGGCGAACGTCTTCACCGGCGACGATGCCGTCGAGTACGGCAGAGACCACAAGGGCGTACTGACCGAGCCCGTGCTGGCCGCGGTGCGTCCGGCGGACACCGACGAGGTCGCGGCTGTGGTCCGCTCGTGTTCCGAGGCCGGCGTCCCCGTTTGCACCGTCGGCGGCAACACCGGTCTCAGCGGTGGAGCTCATCCGGTGGACGGTCAGCCCTCGGTGGTGGTGTCGCTGAGCCGGATGCGTTCGATCGAGTCGGTCGATGCCGACGGCGCCGTTGCGGTCGTCGAAGCCGGGGCTTCGATCGAGGCGATCCAGGAGGCGGCCCGCGCCGAGGGGTTGATGTTCGCACCCGACTGGGGCGCCCGCGGTACGGCCTCGATCGGTGGAGCCGTCTCGACCAATGCCGGCGGGATCAACGTCCTCCAGTTCGGGCCGATGCGCGACAACGTGCTCGGCCTCGAGGTGGTGCTCGCCGACGGGCGGGTGTGGGACGGGCTTCGCGCCCTCCGCAAGGACTCGTCGGGTTATCAGCTTCGCCAGCTCTTCATCGGCGCCGAGGGCACTCTGGGAATCATCACCCGGGCCGTGGTCCGCCTGGTTCCGATGCCTGCCACCGAGCAGACCGCGTGCATCGCCCTCACCGATCTCGAGTCGGCCCTGCCGTTGTTGTCGGCGGCCCGAGCCACCGGCGCGGCGGTCACGGGCTTCGAGCTGCTCCCCGAGATCGGCGTGGGCCTCGCCGTCGAGAAGTATGCGCTGCAACGTCCGATGACCACTGTTGGCGACTGGTACGTCGTGGCCCGACTGGCCGCGGGCGAGACCGACGCCATGAGCGACTTCCTCGGCCAAGCGGTCGAGGCCGGCCTCGCCACCGACGCGGTAGTGGCCGGGACCGCCGAACAGGAAGACAACCTCTGGCGGATCCGAGACGAGCTCCCACCGATGCAGCTGTGGGGTTGGCGCGACGGCTACATCAAGTACGACGCCGCAGTGCCGGTCGGGCAGGTCGTCGAGTTCATCCGCCGGACCGAAGCCGTCGTCGCCGACCACCCCGGCTGGGTCACCTATCCGTTCGGCCACGTGGGCGACGGGAACATCCACCTCCACATCAACCCGCCCGACGATCCCGCCATCACGTGGACGGTCGACGAGCGGGCCGCGATCGAACGCGCCGTCGACCGCGTGATCCTCGAACTCGGCGGCACGTTCAGCGCCGAACACGGCATCGGCCAGGCGCTCCGCGCCCAGATGGCCGATCAGAAGGACCCGCTCGAGCAGGAACTGGCGTGGCGGATCAAGGATGCGCTCGATCCGGCCGGCATCCTCAACCCGGGCAAGACCCTCCCACCGCGCTGAGGCACCGATGAAACACCACTCCGAACGGGCGGTCATCGCCTTCCTCGCCTCGCTCGGCATCATGTTGGCGTTCGGAATCGACGCGGCCCTACCCGCCTTCGACGAGATCCGCGAAGAGTTCGACCTCTCCTCGGGGTCGGGCGAGGTGTCCCTGATCGTCACCGCCTACTTCATCGGCATGGCGATCGGCCAGCCCTTCTACGGCACCCTCTCCGACCGTTTCGGGCGGCGCCCGCTCCTCCTCGCGGCCATCGGCCTGTACTGCCTGGGAGCCGCGGGTGGGAGTCTGGCGCCCTCTTTCGAGGTGATGCTGATCTCCCGATTCGTATGGGGATTCGGAGCCGCCGGTCCGAACGTCGTCTCCCAGGCGATGAGTCGAGACCTCTACTCCGGCGACCAGATGGCCCGGGTGATGACCGTCGTGATGGCGGTTTTCCTCATCGGCCCGGCGCTTGCCCCACTCGCCGGCGAGGGACTACTCGTGTTCGGCGGCTGGCAGATGATCTTCGTTGCCGCGTTGGCCTTGGCCCTCATCATGGCGATCTGGTCGTTCAGCTTCGGCGAGACGCTCCCCGTTGACAAGCGTCGACCGATCGAGCCGGCTGCCATCGGGCGCGGGATGCGAGTCGTGCTCACCAACCGGGCGTCGGTGGCCTACATCACGGCCCTCGTCTTCAGCTACGGCAGCTTCTTCATCTTCCTGGGCAGCAGCCAGCCGATCGTGGATGAGATCTACGGACGTGGGGAGTGGTTCGCCGTGGCCTTCGGGGTGATCTCGGCGGTGAACGGGGTCGGTGTGTTCGCCGGGAGTCGTTTCATCAAGCGGTTCGGCGCGATCGCGGTCGCCCGCTTCAACTACGCCACGCTCCCGATCGCCTACGGGCTCCTCGGGCTCGCAGCAGTGGCGGCGGATGGTGTTCCATCGTTCTGGGTCTGGGCGTTCCTCGTCACGATCACCAGCACGACCTCCACCATCGTCACCACGACGTGCACCTCGCTCGCCCTCCAGCCGATGGAGCGCTTGGCGGGAACGGCTTCGGCGGTCCGCGGCCTCGCCACGCTCGGGATCGGATCGGTGCTGGCGGCAGTCGTCGATCGCCAGATCGTGGACACCGTTACACCGATGGCCGTTGGCGGGTTCATCTACTCGCTGATCGGGTTCGGCTTGCTGTTGTGGGCGCGGGGTGGCTCACTCGAGCCGGTCGACCCCGACACCGGCGAGCCCCTCGCCGTCTCCCCTACCGTTGGAACATGAGCACGAGCGACAACGGCGAGTTCTGGGATGCGGCGGCTCCTCTCCTGGCCGAGGGCATGATCGAGGAAGGCACCATCATGGGCGGGCCGAGTTCGTCGGGATGCCCAACTACAAGGGGCCCGGCGTCGTCGTCAAGCTGGCTCGCGACACGGTGGCCGACATGATCGAGGCGGGCGAGGGCGCGCCGTTCGCGCCGGCCGGCAAGGTGTTCAAGGAGTGGGTCCTGGTCGAAGAGTTCGACGAGGGGCGCTGGCAGGAGCTGCTCCGGGCATCGGTGACCTTCGTCTCGGGCTGACCGCGTCGTGCCGTTCCCCCTCTTTCTGGCCTTCGCCGCGCTGATCGCCGCATTCCTGTTCGACCGACGACGTCGCGTTTACGCAGATCTCGGAACGACCCCGGCGGCCGCCGTCTACGCCGGACGCAACGAGGTCAAGGGGCGGGCGTGGCACGCCGAGCCACTGACGAGCCACATGACCAAGACGCCATCAGTCTGGTGGAGGTACGTCGTCGAGGAGGAGCGCAAACACACCCGCACCGTGTCGACGAGAGACGCGAAGGGCCGGAGACGCACCCGCACCGAGACCTACTACGAGTGGCATGAAATCGACCGACTCGAAGACGCCCGTCCGCACTTCGACCTGGTCGATCGCAGTGGCGCAGTACGGGTCGTCGTGAAGCGGGCGTCGATCACTCCTCGCCAGTCGGCCCAGGAGACGTTCCGGGAGGGCGAGAAGCCCGGCTTCCTCGAGAAGCTCTTCACTCTCGACAATCGAACCGGCCGATACCGACGCACGGAGACCGTCATTGCGATCGGCGACGACCTGTATGTGGTCGGTGACGCGTCGCTGCGCGAGGACCTGGTGGAGCCTCAGATCGCCGGCGGCTCGCCGTTCATCGTCTCGACCCGCTCCGAAGAGTCACATCGGAGCAGGCTGAGGATCCTGGTCCCGTCCCTGATCGCTGCGGCCTGTGTGTTCGCCGGGGTCGGAGCGAGTCCGGGTGGAGCCGAAGCGGTGTTCGGCGCGCTTGGGGTCGTCGCGGTGCTCGTGCTGTCGGTGATGCTCGTCATCGTCTTCAACCGACTCCAACTCCTCGTCCAGCAAGCCGCCCGGGCATGGAGCCTGATCGACGTCCAATTGACGCGACGCCACGACCTCATTCCCCGGCTGGCCTCGGTGGCCCGCGCCGCCACTGATCACGAACGGGTGGTCCTCGAGAGTGTCCAGGTGATGCGATCCCGGCTGATCCACGACGCACCCGATCAGGCGACGGTGGACCAGGCCGATCTCGAGGCCCGAGAGCAGACGGACCGCATCACCCGCCTGCTCGCCATCATCGAGGATTACCCGGAGCTGAAGGCCGGTGAATCCATGCGCGAGTTGTTCGAGCAGATCGCCGACAGCGAGAGCCGGATTGCCGGGACACGGGAGTACTACAACAACGCGGTCACGATCCTGCGAGATCGTCGAAGCACGTTCCCGGGCTTGCTCGTGGCCCGCTGGGCCGACCCCCGCCGCTTCGCTCTGTTCACCGCAAAGGGCTTCGAACGCACCGTCCCCGAACACCATTGTGACTTCGCCTAGTTCGGCAGCACGACCTCGGGGAGAGGGTGGCGGTAGAGCGCGGCGGCGTTCTCGCAGAGCATCATCCGCAGCTCGTCGGCGGGGAGGTCACCCCAGGCCTGTTCCACCACCGCTTGAGTGTCGGGCCAGGTGCCGTCGCCATGGGGATAGTCGGTCTCGAAGAGGATGTTCTCCACCCCGATCCGGTGCCGGGTCGCGATGGTGCTCGGGTCGTCGAGGGTGCAGAACCAGAAGTTCCGCTTCAGGACGTCGGCCGGTCGCTCGTCCCAGCCGAGCCCGTATCCGGAGCGGTCGATGATGTTGTCGAGCCGGTCGAGCAGCATCGCCACCCAGCCGATGCCGCCCTCGCTCATCGCGACCTTCAGGGTCGGGTGCTTGACCGGGTACTCGCTCCACAGCCATTCTGCGCACGCGCCGAGCGACAGCTGGCCGAACAGGGTGGCACCCAACTGGAGGGCTGGCGCACCCGCGGGGTACGGGAACAGACCCGAGGAACCCACGTGGAGCGAGATGACGGTGTCGGTCTCGACGCAGGCCTCGATGATCGGGTCCCAGTGATCGCGCTCCCAGAGGCTCGGCAACCCGACCTGGTGGGGACGCTCCGGGAACGTCACCGACACGAACCCGCGGTCGGCGTTGCGGCGGATCTCTTCGACCGCCCACTCGGGATCGGACAGGTAAGTGATGCCGCACGGGATGATCCGGTCCGGATACGCCGAGTACCACTCCTCGAAGAGCCAGTCGTTCCACGCCCGGACACAGGCACGCCCCACCTCCCGGTCGGCGGCCGCCGCGAACACCCGGCCGCAGAAGCCGGTGATCTGGGATGGGAAGTTGAGCTGGGCCCAGACGCCCGCGATGTCCATGTCGCGGATGCGAGCGTCGATGTCGAAGCAGCCGGGCCGCATCTGGTCGAAACGGAACGGCTCGAGCCGGACCGTCTCGGGGCGGCGGCCGGCCACCGCGTTCATCCCGACCTGGGTGTAGCGCTCCCCTTCGAACTCCCAGACCTCGTGACCCTGCGGGGTCTCGACGAGCTGCGGCCCCCGGGCTCGCATCGACGGCGGCAGATACCGCTCGAAGAGATACGGGGGCTCGACCACGTGAGCGTCCACCGAGATGATCGTGTACTCGACCGCCCGCGGCTCGGGCTCCGGGAGGAAGAGGTCGGGGTCGAGCTCGGACATCACGCCACTCCTCCGTCCCCCGAAACCGGGATCCGCATCGCGAACCACTCCCAGAGGGTCTCGGCCCAGTCCTCGGCGGCCACCGGTTCCTCGGTGACCTCTCCATCCCGCCGGAGCTTCAACCGGTCCTCGAGCAGGGTGACCCGATCCGGGCCACCGTCGACGAGCCGGGTGGCGAACGGCCGCCTCCGAAAGTTGCTCTCCGCGTCGGCCTGCAGGCGTTCGGACGCACCGTCGAAATCGCTCATCACGTGAGCCACCCGCCGGAACCGGAAACGGGCCTCGGGCAGGCCATCGACGTGCTCGGCGAAGGTGATCCCCTCCGCGCTCGGCAGGAATTCGAAGGTGCCGGTGTGACCCTCCTGGGGCCCTGCGGTATTCAACTCGAGAGGAGCGGCCACACTGTCGCCGAAACCGACGTCGACCAGATAGGGCTGGTCGAGCGTGACCTCCAGGGTGCAGTGATCGACCAGCTTGTTCGGACCGTCGAGGAGCACCGCCGCGCCGAGCCGCATCACCGAGAACCCCAGTTGGTCGAGCAGCCACCCGAACGCCCCGTTGTTTTCGAAGCACCATCCCCCTCGACCGTGGTCGACGATCTTGGTGACCGACCATTCCGTGTCGGTCCTCACTCCGACTCGGTGGAAGACGTTCAGGTTCTCGAACGGGACCGCCGTGAGGTGGGCTTGCTGGAGCGCTGTGAGAGTGGCGAGGTCGTGCTCGATCGGGCCGTCGAACCCGAGTCGCTCGAGATAACGATCGACGAGGCTCACCGTGCAGCTCCTTCGGTCACGGGCCAGACTCTGAGCCGACCATGCAGCTCACGCCTCGCATCCAGAACCTGATCCACTCCCCGATCGGGGCAGCCCATGCCCTGCTCGCACTCCGGGTGAACGATCAACCGCTTCTCGACCTTTCGCAGGCGGCGCCGTCCTATCCGCCGGCACCGGTTGTGGCCGACCGTATCGCCGCTGCGGCCCACGAGCCCAACACATCCCGCTACGCACCTCAGCCGGGCCTCCCTGCCCTTCGTGAGGCGTTCGCCGCGGACCTCACCGCGGGCTACGGCGCCACGATCGATTCGGGCGAGGTGCTCATCACGGCCGGCTGCAACCAGGCGTTCTGCATCACGGTGTCGGCGGTCGCGAGCGCCGGCGACTCCGTGGTCCTGGCCACGCCCTTCTACTTCAACCACGACATGTGGCTCCGGGTCGACGGCATCGAGCCCCGCCACCTCGCCAACGACGCCGACCACCTTCCCGATCTCGACCACGCGGCCTCCCTGATCGACGGCACCACGCGGGCGATCGTGCTCGTCTCGCCCAGCAATCCGACGGGGGTCACCATCCCGCCCGACCGGATCGGGGCATTCGCCGAGCTCGCCCGCTCCCGGGGGGTCGCCCTCATCCTCGACGAGACCTACCGCACCTTCCGGCCCGACACCGCTCCCGCCCATTCGCTGTTCGCCGACCCCGACTGGGGCGACACCCTCATCAGCCTCCACTCCTTCTCGAAGGACCTGGCCATCCCGGGCTACCGGGTCGGGGCGGTCGTGTCCGGCCGCGCCCTCCAGGTCGAAGCGCTGAAGCTGCTCGACTGTGTGGCCATCTCCGCCCCGGTGATCGGTCAGGAGGCGTGCATCACCGGTCTCACCGAAGCGGTGGACTGGCGGGCCGAGCAACGGCTCCGGGTGGCCGACCTCCAGGCCCGATTCGAGGCCGTGATGGCCGACCGTCCGGGTGGGTTCGAGCTGGTCACCTCGGGTGCCTACTTCGGCTGGGTCCGGTCGGCCGGCGCCGCCTCGACCGAGACGGTGCTACGCCGGTTGGTCACCGAGCTCGACGTCCTCGTCATCCCCGGTACCGCCTTCACCCCGGACGATGAGCGCTTCCTCCGATTCAGCTTCGCCAACCTGACGCCGTCACAGATCGACGAGCTGGGCATACGCCTGGCTAGCTTCGAGCCGTGAACCCGAGCCGCACGGAGGCGGCCCGCAGGGCCGACCAGAAGGCGAACCGAGGAAGATGAGCCTCTACTACGTGCAGAAGTTCCTGTACGAGCTGAACCGGGACCCGCGAGTCCAGGCCGATTACGCCGCCGACCGGCAGGGGGCGTTGGCCGGCTTCGAGCTCACCGACGACGAGGTCGACGCCCTCGTCACACCCGACATCGGCCTGCTCTACGTGATGGGTGTCAACGGCCAGATCCTCATGCATTTCGCCGCACTCCATCACATCGAGTGGGCCGACTATCTCCAGCTCATGCGTGACGGCATCGCCGAGCACGGCCCGGTCCGGGCCGGCGTGTACGCCATGACCGGCTACGAGGGTGTCGATGCCCATGCCGCCGCGCTCGGGCAGACGAGCGCGGCCGCCGACGGGTCCGGGAACGAGGGAAGCTGATGCCGCTCGTGTACGCAGGAGTCTGCAGTCATGCGCCGGGGATCACTGGTCGGGCTGACCGAGCCGACCCCGACGTCCGTGATGCCTTCTACGCCGCCTTCGACCAGATGCGCGTGCGGATCGAGGCGGCCGAGCCCGATGCTCTCGTGGTGATCGCGGCCGAGCACTTCGCCAACTTCTTCATGAACAACATGCCGTCGTATGCGATCGGTATGGCCGACTTCTACGACGGCCCGATCGAGGATTCCGACTGGCTCGGCATCGAGAAGGTGCGAGTGCCCGGCAACCGCGATCTGTCCGAACGGCTGATCAAGGGTGTGATGGCAACCCACGATGTCGCCTATGCGGAGGAATGGAAGTTCGACCACGGCATCAGCGTCCCCCTGCACTTCCTCACCCCCCGCTACGACCTGCCCGTCATCCCGGCCAACATCAACTGTCAGGGTCCACCGCTCACACCGATCGACCGCGCATGGAACTTCGGTGCGGCCCTCCGTAGGGCAGCCGATGCCCTCCCCGAGCGGATCGCCGTGGTCGGCACGGGCGGGATCTCCCACTGGCCGGCCACGCCCGACTCCGGGAAGATCAACGAGGAGTGGGACCGCGACTTCCTCGACCGCTGGTGCCGCAACGACCGCGACCAACTCCTCGACTACGACGATCTCCAGGTGTACGCCGACGCCGGTCAGGGTGGATTCGAGATACGCACGTACGTGGCCGTTTCGGCCGCCGCCGGTGGTGCATCTGGAACCGTCCACTTCTTCGCGCCCATCCCGATCTTCTCGGTGAGCTGCACGATCGCCGACTACGACCTGAGGGCTGGAGTGACCACCTGATGCGACTCACCACTGTTCGAATCGGATCCGCAACGCGAGCCGGCCGAGTGGAGGGCGACGACATCGTCGTCCTCGAAGCAGCCGACGTCGGCGAGGTACTGCGAGCCAGTGGCGATGTCGCCGAGACCGGCAGCAGTATCCCGTTGTCCACCGCGGACTACGCCCCTCTCGTGACCAGGCCGGACAAGGTGGTGTGCGTCGGCGTGAACTATCTCGACCACATCGCGGAAATGGGCCGGGAGCGACCCTCCGCGCCGACCTACTTCGCGAAGTATCGACGAGCCCTCATCGGAGCCAACGACGACATCGCGCTTCCGCCCACCGACGTGTCGACCAGCATCGACTGGGAGGGAGAGCTCACCATCGTGATCGGACGCGAGGTGCGCCATGCGTCAGCCAGTGAGGCGTTCGAGGCGATCGCTGGCTTCACAGTGCTCAACGACGTGTCGGTGCGCGACTACCAGCGGCGCACCACCCAGTTCCTCGCCGGCAAGACGTTCGAAGGGATGACGCCGGTCGGACCGGCGCTGGTCACCACCGACGAGTCGGGCGACGGCTCCGGGCTGGCGATCACGACCGAGATCGACGGCGTGGTGAAGCAGTCGTCCAACACGTCGGAGCTGTGCTTCAACGCCATCGACATCGTGCAGGATCTCAGCACGGTCATCACCCTCGAGCCGGGCGACATCATCGCCACCGGAACCCCGGGCGGGGTCGGCGCGGCCCGCACACCGCCCGAGTGGATGGCCGACGGCACCGAGGTGGTCGTCACCATCGAGAGCATCGGCCAGACCCGCAACACCTGCAGGTCAAACGCTGGGGGACAGGCACCCGTTTGACCTCGTTCCCCGAGATCATGCAAAGGTCAAACGGGTGCCTGTCCCCCCGTTTGACCTCGGCGGGCGAGGAACTGCATGGCGGTCACCGTTCCTGCGGTGAACGCGGCGAAGAGGTTGGCGAACATCACGCCCGATCCGTCGCCCATGAGATGGGTCAGGTTCACCGGCTGGGGTGACGCCCGGAGCACCTCGAGCGCCTCGGTCACGAGTTCCCGGCGGTCGACGACAGACTCGATCCGCAGCCCGGCCTCGTCCAGCGCCAGCTCATACTCGCCCGGCCGGGCGAGATGGCTGGTCGCCAGCTCCGACGACCAGGGCATCGGTGAGGGAAGGTCGCCTTCGGCCGTCCGCACGATGTCGTAGACCGCGACACGCCCGCCGGGACGAAGCACGCGGGCCAGTTCGCCGAAGAGCGCTGTCTTGTCCTCGATGTTCATGCCGACGTGGAGCATCGTGACCGCGTCGAACGACCCGTCGTCGAACGGAAGGGCGAGCGCATTCGCCTGACGGAATACCGTCCGGTCGGCGCCGACGAGTCCGCTCAACCAGGTGGCTGCCTCGACGAATTCGGCGGTGAGGTCGACGCCGGTCACGCGGCATCCGGTGAGGCGGGCGATCAATCGGGCCGCGCCTCCGATCCCGCAACCGACGTCGAGGACCTCGTCGTCCGCCGCAAGGGCGAGATCGCTCGCCAGCGCAGCCGTCGCCAGAACACCGCCGAGGTGGAACTCGTCGAACCCGGAAAGCACCAGCGGGTCGAGAGCATCGAGATCCTGATCACCCTCCCGAAGCGCGGCGGCCAGGTCCTCGATCAGTGTCGAGCGCCCGTAATGAGCTTTCAGCTGCTCGTCATTGGTCATCGGCTGGCGCCCTTCAACGGCTCGGGTCACGATGGACGGCCATGGCTATCACGACCGAGGACGACCCGACACCGCTGGTCCTGATCCTCGCCAACACGGTACGGCGCAGCGTGGCCGCCCAGCCGTCGATCGTCGCCAAGCTCAAGGGCGTCGCCGCGGTCTGTTCACTCCACGACCCTCAGGCCGTCACCCTCCGCTTCGACAAGGGCGACGTCCATCTCACCCACGGCCGGTCACCCGACGCCAAGGTCGTCATCACCATTGACCTCGCCCTCGATGGGCTGCCCGACGCACCCGCCCCGAAAGTCACCGGTGCACTCACCCACCTCCGGTTCGCGCTGGGACTCGGCAAAGTCCTCGACCCTCCCCTGCCGGGATGGCGGACAGCAGCCGAGGAGTTCTGGTCGGCGAGCGCCGACCGGGCCTTCATGCCGACGGGTTTGCGCATCACCGAGACCGGGTCCGGAGCGGTCCACGAAGTCGGCGCCACTGACGGCGACGTCAGCGAGGTGATCGGACCGGAAGACCGCCTGACCAGGATCTTCACCGGAACGGCGTTCGCCCTCGAGGAGGTGGCCGAGGGTCGTTGCCATGTACGGGGATCACTCGCAGCCGCTGCCGCGATCACCCACGCCGGCATCGCACTCGGCCTCGCTGACGAGGCCGCCCGGTGAACGGCCCGCCCGACCTCGAGCGGCTCGTCACCGAAGAAGGAATCCGCACAATCCGGCTGATGGCGTCGCTCCCCGATGGCCGCCTCATCGGCAAGTTCGTCGCCGCCGGGCACCTCGCGGAGATGCTGCCGGTCGGGCCGAATGTTGCGGACATCATGTTCGGCCTGGATGTGGACAACGAGCCGATCGTCACCGCCTGGTCGATCTGGCGCGGAGAGCTCGCCGAGCTCTACCTCCGACCCGACCTCGACACACTGGTCGTCGATCCTCGCCTCCCGGAGCTGGCGTCAGTCATCTGCTCCTTCGCCCGACCCGATGGGTCGCCGATTCCGGAGTGCCCAAGGGGGATCGTCACCCGTCTGCTCGCCGACCTGACCGACGAGGGCTACCAGATGCGAGCCGGCTACGAGGTCGAGTTCAACGCGTTCGAGGAAAGCCTCGCCGCCGCTCGACGGCAGGGGTACCGGAACCTGACCCCGCTCGGCGGCCATCCCGCGTCGGTCTACTCGGCCACCAAGTCGCTGAGCGTGGTGCGGTTCATGGATGCGGTGACTCGCCGACTCGACCAGCTCGGACTCCACTGGGAGTCGTGGTTGGACGAGGGCGGCACCGGTCAGTTCGAGTTGAACCTCGAGCCGGACGACGCGCTGCGCACCGTCGACAACATCACCCGGACCCGGCTCGCCATCCGAGAGGTCGCAGAGGAGATGGGCCACTGCGTCACTTTCATGGCCAAGTGGCATCCCGACCACTGGGGCGGGGGCCTCCACCTGAACCACTCGCTCTGGCGCGACGGCGAATCCGCCTTCTTCGATGCCTCCGCCGCCGACAACCGGTCGGCGGTCTACCGGCATTGGGTCGCCGGCCTGATGGCGACGATGAGGGGTGCGCAGTCGATCTTCGCCCCGAACGTCAACTCGTACCGACGCCTGGTCGAGCTGGCCGGCTCGCCGACGACGATCACCTGGAGCGGCGACAACAAGACGACGTCGATGCGGGCGATGGCGCAGTCGCCAGGGTCGGCTCGGGCCGAGCTCCGGGCCCCCGGCGCCGACGCGAATCCCTACCTGATCATGGCGGTCGCGCTCGCCGGTGGATTGGCCGGGCTACAGGAAGAGCTCGAGCCCCCACCGCCGTTCGAGGGCAATGCATGGGGGCTGCCTCCCGAGGATGGACTCGCCCTCCCGAAGTCGATCCGCACCGCCGCCGACGCCTTTCGGGGCGACGCTCGCCTACGGGCCCGGCTCAGTCCCGAGTTCGTCGACTACTGGGTCGGTACCCGGGACTGGGAATGGCTCGCCTTCCACACCACGGGTGGCGATCCGGACGAGATCCTGACCGACTGGGAACTCCACCGCTACTTCGAACGCGTCTGAGTTGTTTCGGGTGCCTGGCACCAGCGAAACAACTACCCGAGGCGGGTGATGAGGTCGTCCACGACCTCTCCGGGAGTTCGGTGGTCGGTGGGGACCTGTTCGAAGGATCCGTAGCGGATCGCCCGTTCGGCCAGTAGCTCAGTGACCCTCCCGGCCGGATCCGACCCGGCCAAGAGCGGGCGGACCGGCCCGCCGTCCTCGGAGACGACTCGGGCCAGGATGGTGTCGGACTCTGCGGTCAGGCAGAACACCCGCCCGGTCTCCTCCAACACGTCGGCCACACCCCGATCGAGCAGCATTCCACCCCCGCTCGCGATCACCAGGTCGGATCGCCCGGCCAACTCGACGGCGAGATCGTGCTCGATGCTGCGGAACGCGCCCTCGCCCCTCTGCGAGAAGATGTCGGCAATCGGTCCGTGGCGTTCGACGATCAGCGAGTCGGTGTCGACCAGCTCGCGCCCCAGCTCCGCCGCGAGCAGGCGCGCCACCGTGGACTTGCCGGTGCCCATGAAACCGGTGAGCACGACGTTCGGGGCCATGGCGCCAGTTAAGCAGCTCAGTAGATGAGGTAGGCCGCCCGAATCTCGCTGAACCGACGAAGATCCTCCGCCCACGACGCCACGATCTCCTCGGCCGACACACCCAGCTCGAGACTCTCGACCAGGCGATCCGTCCCCGCCAGGAGGCCCATGGTGACGGTCCGGTTGACGAAGTCCGGCGGCTCCTCGGGGGGCTCCTCGTCGTCCTCCAGCGGGATGACCGCCAACAGCTCTTCGGGACTCAGCTCCAGCCATGCGAGGTAGAACTCGTCGAGGACATGAACGCCCACCGACACCGGTTCGAACAGGCCGGCGTGGGTAACCAGGATCCGGACCCCCTGCACCTCGACACCGTTCAGCCGGGGATTCTGCGTCCGCCCTGGGAGAGGGCCCGCGGTGAACGTCACCGGTTCGAACGCGACCCCGGGCAGACCTCGCGCGTTGAGACGACCCGCCATCGTGAGCTCATCGGCCCACGGGGCCGCCACGACCTCGAACGTGTCGAGGGTGCCGCCGCCGTAGGAGATCGACGTCGCCTCGAACAGCACGGTGCCGAGGTAGATCAACGCCGACTCCGGCGTCTGGAGACCGGGGCTCGGCGGCACCCACTCGAGGCCCGTGTCGGCCCAACTCATCCCCCGGAGCCAGCCCTGCATCTCGACGACCTCGAGGTCGAGCGCGCCGAGTCCTTCCATCCAGCTCTCCCCGACGATCGCCTGAGCGAGCTCGCCGGGTGTCATGGCGTACGCCGCGGGCACCGGGTACTGCCCGATGAACGAGATCTTCTCGGGCTCCAGGACGTAGCCCGACACCAGGACGCCGCCAGACGGTTCCGGCCGATCCAGCACCACGAAACGGATCCCGGCCTCCGCGGCGGCCTGCATGGCCAGACCCATCGTCGACACGTAGGTGTAGAAGCGACCACCCACGTCCTGGAGGTCGTAAACCAGCACGTCGATGCCCTCGAGCATCTCCGGGGTCGGCTTCCGGGTGTCTCCGTAGAGGCTGAAGATCGGCGTACCGGTCGTGCGGTCGACATCGTCGTCGAGCAGCACACCGGCCCCGGCCGTGCCCCGAACCCCGTGCTCGGGCGCGAACACCGCCACGAGCTCGACATTGGGGGCCGCGACCAGAACGTCGATGAGGTGCTCTCCGCGCACGAGCGAGGTCTGGTTGGCGATCAAGCCGACCCGGGCGCCGTCGAGGGCCGCGAAGCCCGAGTCCGCGAGAACCTCGGCACCGACGGTGACCGCCGGACCCGGTGGCTCGGTCGTGGTGGTCACGAGCGAAGTGGTGGGTGTGGCCGTCGTGGTCGTCGCCGGCGCCGGTTCCTCCTCGGCGGTCCCGCATGCTCCCGCGACGAAACCGAGGACAAGCCCGAAGGCGAGGAGACGGAACCGCCGTCCGATCGCGATCAGCCCCCCAGCGCCGGGATGGCGTGGTCTCCAGTGGCGATCGCTATGTTCTTGGTCTCCATGTAGAAGTCGAAGCTCCAGTCACCGCCGTCGCGGCCGATACCACTTCGCTTTGTACCACCGAATGGGGTGGGCAGGTGCCGCACGTTCTGGGAGTTGACCCAGATCATCCCGGCCTCGAGTCGATCGGCCACCCGGTGCGCCCGGGTGACATCACTCGTCCACAGGTAGCCGGCGAGGCCGTACTCGACGTCGTTCGCGATCGCGATCGCGTCCGCCTCATCGGAGAACGGGATGGCCGTGAGCACCGGTCCGAAGATCTCCTCCTGAGCGATGCGCATGTCGTTGCGAGCATTGGTGAACAGCATTGGGGCGATGAAGTTGCCGTTCTCAGGCGCGTCGGACCAGCCGTCCCCTTCCACCACCGTGGCGCCCTCCTCCACCGCGATCGTGCGATAGCTCTGCACCTTCTCGCAGTGACGGGGATGGACCAGGGGACCGATCACCGCCGACGGATCGAGCGGGTGACCGACAGGGATGTTTCGCATCTTCTCGGCGAGCCGATCGACGAAGGTGTCGAAGATCGACTCCTGGACCAGGACCCGGCTCGAGCTCGTGCAGCGCTCACCGTTGAAGGCGATCGCGGTGATGGCAGGGTGCTCGGTGAGCGCCTTGCCGGCGGTCTCCCCCATGCCGTGGACGGTGTTGAGCACACCGGCAGGCAGGCCGGCCTCGAGCGCGATCTCCGACAGCAGCTGGGCGGTGATCGGGCTCCATTCGGCCGGCTTGTGCACGACCGTGCAGCCGGCCGCCAATGCCGGGGCGATCTTCCAGGTCGACAACATGAAGGGGGTGTTCCACGGGGTGATCACACCGACCGGCCCGATCGCACGACGGGTCGTGTAGTTGAAGTGGTCCGGGCTCGGCAGGGCCTGACCGTCCGATGCACCGGGTGCCCGGTCGGCGAAGAAGCGGAAGTTCTCCGCTCCCCTCAGTGCGGCGGCGCTCATGAACCGCATGGTCTGGCCGGTGTCGACGCACTCGCACACTGCGATCCGGTGGGCGTTGTCGGCGATGGCGTCGGCGACCCGGTGGAGGACTCGTTTCCGCTCGGTGCCCGGAGTGTCGGCCCAATCGGCGAATGCGGCTGCGGCCGCCCGCGCCGCGGCGTCCACGTCCGCGGCGTCGCCGGACGCCACCGCGCCGAGCCGCATGCCGTCGATCGGTGACGTGTTCTCGAACGTCGCTTCGGACGAACTGGCCGTGGGCCGCCCGTCGATGATGTGGAGCATCGGCTCGGCGGAGAACCGGGCGAGATGTTCCCGAGCCGCGGAGAGGTTGTCGTCGAAGGTGTGGTTCGAAGCCGCCATCAGGCGCTCGCCTCCTGCTCGGGGCCTGCCAACTTGGTGCGGACCTGGTTTCGATTGATGCGAAGGTCGGGGTCGATGAACTGGATCTCGGCGCTCAACATGACGGCGTTCCGGCTGCCCAGGACCGCCAGTTCGGCGTCCACCGTGTCGGTGATGCGCTCGAGGAACCGCTGAACCTCGTCGGGAGCCCGCCCTGGCCCGATCCGGGCCGTCATCGCCACGAACACGTGGCTGGGATCGCCGTCGGCGATCCGGTACTCGCGACAGGCGCGGGCCCGGGTCCGGAGGCCATCGAGCGAGGGCAGTCCGTCGTCGAGGGCGGCGGCGTGCACGGCGTCGACGAGGGCCTGCACGTCGTGGAGCTCCGCAAGGTTGGCGGAGTACTCGATGGTGATGTGCGGCATGGCCTTTCCCTCCCGTTCGAAACTGTATAACATGTGAAACAAGTCGTGAGAAGGGGCACCATGCGATTGCTGAGTTACTCGGTCGCCGGTCGACACTCGGTGGGCGCGCTCAGCGACGACGGCACAGGTGTGGTCTCGCTTCCCGAACGGATGGCCGACATCGCCGACCTCCACGACATCGTCGCCACCGGTCGCGTCGACGAGGCGATCGCCGTCGCCCGTGGCGCAGCACCAGATCACGCCCTGTCCGACATCACCTTCGAACGGCTCCTTCCGTGGCCTCGCAAGATCTTCTGCATCGGCGTCAACTACGGGGGCCGCGCCGACGAGTACGCGGACAAGTCCGACGCCGCGTACCCGAGCGTCTTCCCACGGTTCCCCGACGGCTTCACCGGCCACGATCGCGATCTCGTTCGCCCGCCCGAGTCACCCCAACTCGACTACGAAGGCGAGATCGTCGTGGTCATCGGAAGAGCCGGCCGCCGAATCCCGATGGACCAGGCGCGCCACCACATCGCCGGGCTGTCACTGGGCAACGAAGGCACGATCCGCGACTGGGTGCGCCACGCCAAGTTCAACGTCACCCAGGGAAAGAACTGGGTGTCCACCGGCTCGATCGGGCCATGGCTGGTCCCGATCCGCGAGATCGGTTCCTTCGAGAACCTCCACCTCACCACCCACGTGAACGGCGAGCTCCGCCAGGACGACACGCCGGCGACGATGAAGTACTCGATCGAGTACCAGATCCACTATCTGTCGACCTTCACCGACCTCGCCCCCGGCGACGTCATCTTCACGGGCACGCCCACCGGAGCCGGTGCCCGCTTCGACCCGCCAGTCTGGTTGGAGCCGGGAGATGTCGTCGAGGTGTCGGTGCCGGAGATCGGAACCCTTCGCAACACCATCCGGGACGAGTTCGACGACGGCCGTTCGATCGCGCCTCCCGAGCCGCAGTAGCCCACGATGCCCGCATCGGACTCCGGACCCACCGACGACGTGATCGGGATGCGAGCCTTCTCCCGGTCGCTCCCGATGGCGCTGATGCGTGCCCGCGAGGCGGCGATGCGACAGTTCCGCCCGCTGCTCGCGGAGTACGACCTCACCGAGCAACAGTGGCGGGTCCTGCGGGCCCTGGCCGACGCCACCGATCCACTCGAGGTCGGCGACCTGGTCGACCGCACCTTCCTCCTCGGCCCGAGTCTGTCGCGCATCCTGGCCAAGCTCGAAGAGCGGACCCTCATCGAGCGCGGCGCGGCCGCCCACGACCAGCGTCGGGCCGCCATTCGCATCTCCCGCGACGGCCGACGCCTCGTCAGTCGAGTTGCACCCCGGTCCGAAGCGCTCTACACCGAGATCGAGGCGGCCCTCGGCGAGGACCGCCTCGGCAGACTCCAGGAACTCCTCGAGGACCTCGCCACCCTCGACCTCCCGAACCAGGCGAAGGAGACAACGTGACCACCGCGATCCAGGTCCACACCCCGGGCGGAACCGACGCCCTCGAGCTGGCGGAGGTCGAACTCCCGGAGCCAGGCGCGGGCGAGCTGCTCGTCGACGTCCACGCGGCCGGGGTCAACTTCATCGACACCTACCACCGCAGCGGCCTCTATCCGATGCCCCTCCCCTTCACCCCGGGCATGGAGGGATCGGGCACCGTTGCAGCGGTGGGCGACGGGGTGGGCGACTTCACCGTCGGCGATCGGGTCGCGTGGTCGGGGACGGCCGGTTCCTATGCCACTCAGTGCCTCCTGCCGGCTGCCGCCGCCCTTCGTGTGCCACCCGGAATGGACCTGGACCCGGCGGCCGCGGTTCCGCTTCAGGGCATGACGGCCCACTATCTCGTCACCGACACCCATCCGCTCCAGCCCGGTGATCGCTGCCTGATCCACGCCGCGGCAGGCGGTACCGGTCGTCTGATGGTGCAGATGGCCAAGATGCGCGGGGCGGAGGTGGTGGCCACCGTCGGCACCGAGGAGAAGGCCGAGCTCGCCCGCTCGGCCGGGGCCGACCATGTCGTCAACTACCGCGAGAACGATCTCGTCGAAGCGGTCGAGGCGGCAGTCGGCAAGGACGCCATCGACGTGGTCTACGACGGTGTCGGTGCGTCCACTTTCGAGGCCGGCCTCCAGCTCCTGCGCCCCCGTGGACTCATGGCCACATTCGGCAACGCGTCGGGTCCCGTTCCTTCGTTCAGCCCGTTGCAGCTGATGGCGAAGTCGCTCTACGTCACCCGCCCGACCCTCTTCTCCTACATCCTCACCCCCGACGCTCGCGACGCACGATGGAACGACATCACCGAGTGGGTCGGGAACGGCAGCCTCGAGATACGCATCGGTCACCGCTTCCCGCTCGCCGAAGCAGCCGCCGCCCACGAAGCACTCGAAGGCCGGGGCACCACCGGGAAGATCCTGCTCACGGCATGACCACGCTGACGCCCGAGCAGATCCGTGACGAGGCGGCGCTGCTCGACGAGGCCGAACGAACGGTGACCCAGATCCGCCAGACGACCCGGGAGTACCCGGACGCCACGATCGACGACGCCTACGCGATCCAGGGTGCATGGCGGCAGCTCAAGATCGCCAGGGGCCAGCACCTGGTCGGCCACAAGATCGGGTTGACCTCTCGGGCCATGCAGCTGGCGATGAACATCACCACGCCAGACTCCGGCTTCCTGACCACCGACATGGTGTTCGAGCCCGACACCGAGATCGAGGCGCGACGATTCCCGGACCTCAAGATCGAAGTCGAGTTGGCGTTCGTCCTCGCGCGAGACCTCGTCGGCATCGACCTGAGCGTCGACGACGTCCTGGACGCCACCGACCACGTCATCCCGGCAATCGAGATGATCGCTGCGCGCAGCCATCGCACCGATCCCGACACCGGGCGTACCCGAACCGTCGTCGACACGATCGCCGACAACGCGGCCGACGCCGGGATCATCACCGGTGGTCGACCGGTCGGGCCTCGTGAACTCGACCTGCGGTGGATCGGCGCCATGCTCTCGAAGAAGGGCACCGTCGAAGAGACGGGTCTGGCCGGTGGTGTGCTCGGCCATCCCGCGAGGGGCATCATCTGGCTGGCACGCCGATACGCGGAGCACGACATGGTGCTGAAAGCCGGCCACACGATCCTCGCCGGCTCGTTCACCCGGCCGGTGGCCGTGGCCCCCGGCGACCGCTTCGAGGTCGACTTCGGCCCACTCGGTTCATTCCAGATGCCTTTCGTCTAACGAGCCTCCGACCCAGGGACCGTTCGGTCGCGAGCGGTCGGCGGCAACCGGTCGCCGCCAGCGGCCATGATGGGGAGATGACCACGGCGCTCGTCTCCGAGTTCGAAGCCCTTGTCGACCGGGAATGGGAGCGACTCTCCCATCCCGGCACGTGGTGGACGGGTGAGCAGAGGGTGGCCATCGCGTCCGAGGCCCGCTACGGAAACTCCGACGGGCACCTGCTGCCCGATGCGGCCAAGGAGGCGGCCCGCCGGGTGTCGATGGACGCGGCGACGATCCGACCGGCCGACATCGAGCGATGGGCAGCCGAGGGGCTCGACGCCTTCGCCTATGTCGAACTGGTCGGGATCGTCGGCCGGCTCGCGGCCATCGACGTCGCGGCGTTCGGCCTGGGGCTCGACGAGCGCTACCTGCCGGAACCGCTGCTCGGTGAGCCGACCCAGGAGAGGCCGACCGATGCGGAGGTCACCACCGGATGGGTTCCGACGGTCGGACCCGCCGGGGCGCCCAGTTGCCTGACCGCAGTCCCGGCGGAGATGGACGCCATGTGGGACGTCCACGGCGTGCTCTACCTGTCCCTCGACCAGATGATGGACCTCGAGATCGAACGGGACGGCATCCATCGGAGTCAGATGGAGCTGGCCGCGGGCCGCACCAGCTGGCTCAACGACTGCTTCTATTGACTGCTCGCCCACGTCTCGATGCTCCGTGCGAGCATCGGCCGCATCGACGGCGCCGAACTGTTCTGCGAGACCGTCACCCAGGGAGTCGGCAACTGCGGTGTCGCCGCCGGCGAGGCGATCCGGGCCCTCGTCGACGCCACTGTCCTCGGCGACATCGACGAATACCCGGATGCACGGGTGCGGGCCGAACTCGGGCTCGGTCGAGACGGCGCCGACCGGATCGCGATGATCGCCGGGAACTTCTCGATGATGAACCGCAACCTCGACGCGATCGGAGCCCCGGTGTCGGCGGTCCACGACGGGCTGGCCGAGGAAATGGGAGTCGAGATCCCCGACCACCTACGGGCCTGAGACAGCCGGCCCCGTCCCCCTATCTCGTTCAGCCGGTGCCGGCTTCGAACTTGTCGCCGCCGACGACGGTGCCCCAGACACCGATGTCCTTGAGGGTGGTCGGATCGACCTCGTAGGGGTCTTCCTCAAGCACGGCGAAGTCGGCGTACTTGCCGGCCTGGATCGAGCCGATCTCGTGATCCAACTTCAGCTGGTAGGCGCCGCCGAGCGTGGCGGCATGCAGCGCGGTGTCGACCGAGATCCGCTCGTCGGGGCCGAGGACCTGGCCCGACGCGGTGAGCCGGTTGACGGCGCACCACATGACGTGGAGATGGCCCAACGGGGTGACCGGGGAGTCGGAATGGAATGAGAAGGGCACACCGATGCGCGCCGCGGTTGCACAGGCATCCATCCGCGCCGCCCGCTCGGGACCCACCGTGTACGCCGCGTGCTCATCACCCCAGTAGAAGATGTGGTTCGAGAAGATGTTGGCGCACATCCCAAGCGCCTTCATGCGGGCGTACTGGGCCGGCGTGGTGAGCTGGCAGTGCTGCACCGTGTGACGGTGGTTCCAACGCGGGTAGCGCTCGAGCACCGTCTCCACCGCGTCGATGAAGACCTCGGTGGCCTGATCACCGTTGCAGTGGGTGTGCACGGTGAGCCCGGCCCGATGGAAGACCTCGAGCACGTCGGCGAACTGGTCGGGCGGCGTGAGCCAGATCCCGTTCTCGGCCGAGCCCTCGGGTGGGTTGTGGTAGTAGGGCCAGGTCAGCCGGGCCGTGAATCCCTGGATGGAACCGTCGAGGAACAGCTTCACGATCCCGTAGTGCAGTTTCGGATTCGCCGAGCGCCCGACCGCGACGACCTTCTCGGCCAGCCCCTCCGGACCACCGGGTTCGAAGAACATCGATCCCGCGACCATGACGCGTGCCGGAAAGCCGGGATCGGTGGTAGTGGCGTGCCAGTCCGCGAGCGCCTCGTCGGTGAACGGCGTGCCGGCGAGATCGGTGACGAAGGTGAGACCGTGGTTGCGGGCGTCGTTCGCGTAGTTCCACTTCGCGCCCTCGACCGCACGGCCCCCGCGCAGCTCCTCCCAAGCCGTGGTGGCGAGTGCCATCGCCATCGGTTCCTGGAGCTCCCCGATTGGTTGACCGTCGGGACCCTTCGGCACTCCCTCGGTGAGCGTGTCGGCGTCGATGCCCTCGGCTTGCATGAGCGCGGAATTGACCGTTGCGAGGTGACCGCTGACGTGCTGGACGTAGATCGGTCGGGTCTCCGACACCCGGTCGAGATGCTGACCGACCAGGCGTTCGCCGGGCATGTAGATCGGGTCGAGGCCCCACGCGAGCAGGGTCTGCTCCGGGTCGCTCAGCTGCGAGTCCGCCTCCCGCAGCCGGTCGAGCACCGCCTCGATCGACACGCAGCCGGACCAGACCTTGCCGGTGGGATCACGACGATCGAAGTAGCCGACGTAGACGTGTTCCCACGATCCACCGCCCATCGCGTGGCTGTGGGCTTCGACGAATCCGGGGGTGAACACGTGGTCGCGAAACGAATCGTCGACGGTGTGATCACCCCATGTCTTCAGGTCGGCGAGAGCGCCGACTCCGAGGATCCGGTCGCCCTGGACCGCCACCGCTTCGGCCGACGGAACAGCCTGGTTCATGGTGATTATCCGGCGGGCGGGGAAGATCGTGAAGGCTGACACGGTGGCTCCTCGTAGTGACAGGCGGGTCGCCCATTACTAACATTTCGTCTGGTAAGGACCCAAACGGATCTGTTAGGGTCCCTAACAATTCGGCCGCTGACCTGCGGTCGGCCAACCCTGGGGGAGGATCTCGTGAAGAGACGACTACTCGCGTTGCTGGCACTCCTGCTCAGCTTCGCTCTCATCGCCGCGGCCTGCGGTGACGACGGTGACTCCGGCGGAGATGACGCCGGCGCCGATGCCGGTGACGATTCCGGCGATGACGGCGGAGACGACGCCGGCGACGACATGGACGAGGACGAGGACGAGTCGACTGCCGACATGTCCGACCAGGCCGAAGATGCCGAAGGCAGCGACGAAGGCGACGCCGGCGCGGTCGATGGTGAAGCGGTGGCCGGTGGCACCCTGCTCATCCAGAGCACCCAAGCTCCACGACACCTGAACGGCACGGTGCAGTCCGGCTACGCCACCGCCGTGCCTGGCACCCAGCTGAACGCCTCGCCGTTGCTGTTCGACGAGAACTTCCAGCCCCAGCCCTACCTGGCCGAGAGCTGGGAGGTCTCCGATGATGGCTTGACGGTCACCCTCAACATCGTGGAGGACGCCGTCTTCCACGATGGCGAGCCGATCAAGTCGTCCGACGTGGCGTTCTCGATCCTGACGGTTCAGGCGAACCATCCGTTTAAGACGATGTACGCCCCGGTCACCGGGGTCGACACACCCGACGAGCACACCGTGGTGATCAACCTGAGCGAGCCGCATCCTGCGATCCTGCTCGCCATGTCGCCGGGCCTGCTCCCGATCATTCCCGAACACGTCTACGGCGACGGCCAAGACGTCAAGGAGCACCCCTGCAACGCCGACGCCAGTTGCTTCGTCGGCTCGGGACCCTTCACCCTCGAGGAGTTCGAAGCCGGTGCGATCACCCGTCTGAAGGCCTTCGAGGACTTCTTCATTCCGGATCGCCCCTACCTCGACGAGATCATCATCGAGGTGGTCCCGGACCCGGCCACCATCGTGCTCGGCCTCGAGAACGGCGACACCGATCTCGCAGCAACGCTGGGTTCGTCGTCGAACATCATCCGCCTCCAGGACAACGAGGACGTCATCGTCACCGCTGACGGTCACGCCGCCGTCGGTCCGGTTCAGTGGCTGGAGTTCAACCTCGCCGATCCCGCGCTGAGCAATGTCGAAGTCCGCCGCGCGATCGCCGACGGCATCGACCGCAACTTCCTGGCCGAAGTGATCGACCAGGGCACGTCGTTCCCGGCCACCACGGGCATCCACCCCGGAAGCCCGTTCCACAACCCCGACACCGAGCACTACGGCGCCGGCGTGGAAGCCGCTCAGGCACGACTGTCCGACGCCGGCATCGACCCGAGCACCATCTCGCTCGCCGTCGACTACATCCCGCCGGCGCAAATCGCCATGGCGGAGTACGCGGTCCAGGTTCTCCAGGAGATTGGTTTCGACGCCGAGCTCAACACGGTGCCCGACTTCCCGACGTGGGCGGGTCGCGTGGCCGCTGGCGAGCACCAGATGACGATCAACAATGTCTGGAACTGGGGCGACCCGGTGATCGGTGTCCACCGCACCTACCTCAGCACCAACAACGTCGGTGTCATCTGGACCAACAACACCGGCTACAACAACGCCGACGTCGACGAACTGCTGGCGCAGGCCGGCGCCGAGTTCGACTTCGACACTCGCGTCGACCTCTACGCCCAGGTCCAGGACATCATCAACCAGGACGTTCCCATCGTGTATCTCACGACCCCGCCGTTCTGGCAGGCCTTCCAGCCGCGGGTGCAGAACCCGCCGATCGGGATCTGGGGTCAGCTCGGACCGATGCACGAAGTCTGGTTGGCAGAGTAGGTTCCTGCTCCTTCAAGGAGGCGTGTTGTGAAGCAGATCGCGGCCAGGATCGCCCAAGCAGTCGGGTTGATCCTGGCCGTGGTCGTGCTGAACTTCACGCTGATTCACATCGCGCCCGGCGACGCCGCAGTGGTGATCGCCGGGGAGAGCGGTGCCGGCGACCCCGAGGTGATCGCCGAGATCCGTGAGGACCTCGGCCTCGATGATCCTTTCGCCACCCAGCTCGTTCGGTACGTGGGAAACGTCGCGAGCGGTGATCTCGGTCAGTCGTATCACTTCCAGCAACCGGTCACGTCGTTGATCTCCGATCGGCTTTGGCCGACGATCCTGCTGGTCGGTACTGCCCTGGTCTTCGCGATCGTGATCGGCGTCCTAGTGGGCGTCTTCACCGCTCGAAGACCCGAGAGTCCGGTCAGTCACGGCGTCACCGTGTTCTCGTTGGTCGGGTTCTCGATGCCCGTCTTCTGGACAGGACTGCTCCTCATCATCCTCTTCGCGTCGAAGGTTCAGTGGTTCCCGGTGTCGGGGATGAGCGATCCGCGTTTCGTGGGCAACTGGCTCGAGTCGTGGATCGACACGGCCCACCATCTCGTGCTGCCGGCCCTCACCTTGGGGCTCATCTATCTCGCCCAGTACAGCCGATTGTCGAGGGCGTCGATGCTCGAAGTGCTGCAGTCCGACTACGTGAGAACCGCACGCGCCAAGGGCCTCAGGGAGAGAGTCGTGGTGTACAAACACGCGCTCCGAAACGCCGTCATCCCGGTGGTTACCGTCGCTGGGCTCCAGTTCGGCGCCCTGATCTCCGGAGCCCTGCTCGTGGAGACGGTCTTCAACTGGCCTGGTCTGGGCCGGCTGGCGGCTGATGCAGTCTTCCGGCGCGACGCGCCGGTCCTGCTCGGTGTGTTGCTGAGCTCCGCCACCCTGGTGGTGGTCGTCAACATCCTCACCGATCTCGTGTACCGGCTGATCGATCCGCGTATCCGAGTGGGAGGTGCAGCCTGATGAGCGACGTCGCCAACTCGACTCCCGATGAACTCGGCCCTCCGGGTCGTCAGGCCCTGCGGATGTTCTTCCGCAACAAGGCGGCCGTCTTCGGGTTGGTCCTGTTGACGGGAATCATCTTCATGACCATCCTCGGACCGAGCCTCTACACCGAGGACCCATCGAAGATCATCGCCCGGCCTCTCCAGGGCCCCGGCACCGAGGACGTTCCCACCTTCGGCACGGACTACCTCGGCCGCGATGTCCTCGCCGGTGTGGTGAACGGTGGCTCCACCACCCTGAGAGTCGCGCTCGTCGCCGTCCTGCTCGTGGTCCTGATCGGCGTGACGATCGGAGCCCTCGCCGGCTACTACGGCGGTTGGGTCGACACTGCCCTCATGCGGTTCACCGAGATCTTCCAAGTTCTCCCGGCTCTGTTGTTCGCCATGGTGATCGTGGCACTCTTCGAACCCAGCGCGATGAGCGTCGCCGTTGCGATCGGGCTCGCGTCGTGGCCGCAGACGGCCCGGCTGACGAGAGCCGAATTCCTGCGCCTCAAGAATCTCGAGTTCGTGAAGGCAGCGCGCGCGATCGGGGCCAGCGATTTTCGGATCATCTGGCGAGTGATCTTCCCCAATGCGCTCCCACCGCTCATCGTGGCCGTCACGCTCGTGATGGGCGGCGCGATCCTGTTCGAAGCCGGCCTCGCGTTCCTCGGCCTCGGCGATCCCAATACGGTCAGCTGGGGTCAGATGATCGGTCTCAACCGGCGTGACTTCCTGAACGGCTGGTGGACGGTCACGTTCCCTGGCCTCGCCATCTTCGCCACGGTGCTCAGCTTCAGTCTCATCGGCGACGGCCTGCAAGACGCGTTCAACCCCAAGCTGCGAGGGCGCTGATGGAACCACTCCTCAGCGTCCGCGACCTCACGGTCACCTTCGGCTCGTTCACCGCGGTCGACCAGGTGTCGTTCGACATCCGCGCCGGCTCGACCCTGGCAGTGGTAGGTGAGTCGGGGTCGGGCAAGTCGGTCACCGCGCTGTCGATCATGCGACTCGTCGAGCTCGGCACCCGCGGCAAGATCGAGAACGGGGAGATCCTGTTCCGAACGCCGGAAGGCGACGTGATCGACCTCGTCCAACAGGACGAGGATCGCATGCGCCACATCCGCGGCAACTCGATCTCGATGATCTTCCAGGAACCGCTCACCAGCCTGAACCCGGTGTACCCGGTCGGCGATCAGGTCGCCGAGGCGGTCGTGCTCCATCAGGGCCTCAGCAAGGAGGACGCCGCGGAGCGGGTGCTGGAGATGTTCAGCCTGGTCCGCATTCCCGAACCAGAGAAGCGGATGGCCCAGTACCCCCACGAGATGTCGGGCGGGATGCGCCAGCGGGTCATGATCGCGATGGCCCTCTCGTGCGACCCGAAGGTGCTGATCGCCGACGAGCCGACCACTGCCCTCGACGTCACCATCCAGGCCCAGATCCTGGGCCTGATGCGCGACCTGCGAGAGCAGACCGGGGCTGCGGTGCTGATCATCACCCACGACATGGGTGTGGTGGCCGAGGTCGCCGACGACGTCGTCGTCATGAACCGCTCCAAGGTCGTCGAGACGGGTTCGGTGTACGACGTGTTCGAGAATCCTCGTGAGGAGTACACCCAGGCGCTCCTGGCGTCGGTGCCACGGCTCGGCTCGATGGCCGGTCAGGCGCAGCCGGCCCCCTTCGATCTGGTGGAGTATCAGCAATGACCGACGTCGCTGACTCCTCGACTTCGACCGACCCCACCGCCGGCGGACCGCTCGTCGAGGTCGTCGATCTCTGCAAGCACTTCCCGGTCGGTGGCGGGGCCACCGTCCACGCCGTCGAGCACGTGTCACTCCAGGTCGGCCGAGGTGAGACGCTCGCGGTGGTCGGCGAGAGCGGTTGTGGCAAGTCGACGCTCGCCCACACGATGATCCGCCTGCTGGATCCCACTAGTGGTCAGGTCATCCTCGACGGGGTCGACATCTCCACCCTCGGCAACCGGGCGCTGCGCGAACACCGTCGCAAGATGCAGATCATCTTCCAGGACCCGTTCGCCAGTCTCGACCCGCGTCGCCCCGTCGGCAAGGCCGTGGCCGAGCCACTGCAGGTCCACGGAATGGCCCGGGGGGCCGAAGCCGACGCACGAGTCGCCGACCTCTTCGAGAAGGTCGGGCTCGAGGCCGACATGATGAGCCAGTTCCCCCACCAGTTCTCGGGCGGACAGCGACAGCGGGTGTGTATCGCCCGCGCGCTCGCCACCAACCCGGAACTGGTGATCGCCGACGAGGCGGTGTCTGCACTCGATGTGTCGATCCAGGCCCAGGTCATCAACCTGATGATGGAGCTCCAGTCCGAGCTCGGGCTGAGCTACCTGTTCATCAGCCACGACCTCGCCGTGGTCGAGCGAATGAGCCATCGGGTGGCGGTGATGTACCTCGGCCAGATCGTGGAGCTGGGTCCCCGTTCGGCGATCTTCGAGCACCCGCAGCACTCCTACACCCAGCGGCTCATGGACGCGGTACCGATCGCCGACCCGCGAGCGAGAAGGGATCGGCCGCTCCTCACCGACGAGATCCCCAGCCCGGTTTGGGCTCCCGGCACCGGCCCGACGCGCGTGGAGCTCGTCGAGCACGAACCCGGACATTTCGTCGCACGGGAGAACTGACACCAGACTGAGGGCATGGATCCTCAGTTCTCGGCCGACCGCCTCGCCATCTCCGACCTGCTGACGCGCTACGCCCACGCGGTCGACACGCGGGACTGGGACCTCTACCGGTCGGTGTTCACGCCGGACGCCACGATCGACTACACGTCGGCACCGGGCGGGCAGGCCGGGGACGTGGAGACGATCGTGGCGTGGCTGGAGGCGTCACTCGCCCTGTTCGACATGACGCAGCACCTGGTGTCGAACGAACAAGTCGAGATCACCGGCGATTCGGCGACGGTGCGTGCCATGTTCCACAACCCGATGCGGTTCACCGACGGCGGCGGCTTCTTCACCGCCGGCGGTTGGTACAACCATCAGCTGGTGAGAACCGCAGACGGCTGGAAGAGCCGCCACCTGGTCGAGGAAACCGCCTACGTCCACGGCCTGTGAACCTGACAGGGTTTTGGTACCTGACACCAAAACCCTGTCAGGTCCAGTCGTCGTCTTCGGCGCCGTCGTCCTCGGTTCCGACGACGTTGAAGTTCTCGTCGAGTTGGACATCGACCTGGCTGCCGTCGGCTCGCGTGACTTCGAGCTCGTAGTAGCTGTCCTCGTCACCGACCTCGGTTTCGGTGACGGTGCCCCCGCCGGTGTGGTCGAGCGCCACGGCGGAGGCCCGGACGAGGTCATCGCCGTGATCATCTCGTCGCGGCGGTCGAGCGCGCTCATGACCACCATCGCCGAGGCGTTCGAGTCGAACCCGATCGTCCACATCGCGGGCGGCTATCCCGAGGCACTTCGCACGCTGGTTCTGGCGGTCGAGGCGAAGGACCCCTACACCCACGGCCACAGCCGCCGGACCGCCGAGCTGGCCGCTCGGCTGGGTTCCAGACTCCGTCTCTCGAGCGACGAACTCCGCGCGCTGACTCGTGGCGCCTATCTCCACGACGTCGGCAAGATCGGTATCGAGGAAGCCATCCTCAACAAGCAGGGGAAGCTCACACCCGAGGAGTGGGACGCGATCAAGCGGCACCCGACCATCGGTGCCGAGATGACCCGCGGCGCCTCGTCACTCGGTGAGACCGTCGACGTGATCCTCCACCACCACGAGCGCTGGGACGGAGCCGGGTACCCCTCCGGACTGGCGGCGGCCGACATCCCGATGCTGGCCCGGATCACGGCGGTCGCCGACGTCTGGGATGCCCTCACGTCGGATCGCTCCTACCGTCCGGGATGGCCACCGCCGGACGCGCTGTCCCACATCATCGCCGGGGCTGGAACCCACTTCGACCCGCTCGTGGTCGACACCCTCGTCGAGACCGCCTACACCGACCTCGGCGTCCGTCGGCCAGGGACGGACGGCGACGTGTCCGAAGCGGTTGCGGCGGCAGAACGCTGCCACGAACTGGCCTGACCGGCCGACCACCCGCCCCTCTTGGGTCCGGCAAACATCCTTCGGTAGCGTCGCCCGCGTGACGAGCGCACCCTGGAACACCATCCCCCGCCTGATCGACGACGCCGCCGTCCGGTTCGGCGACAACGAGGCCATGGTCGACGGCGACGTGCGGTGGAACTTCACCGAGTTCCGTGCCCAGATCACCCAAGCTGCTCGAGCCCTGATGGCGTCGGGTATCGAGCCCGGCGATCGAGTGGCGTTGTGGGCGCCCAACGTCTGGGAATGGGCGGTCGCGGCGCTCGGAGTGCACATGGCCGGCGCGATCGTGGTCCCGATCAACACCCGGTTCAAGGGACGGGAAGCCGCGTTCGTCCTGAGGACGAGCCGCGCCCGAATGCTGTTCACGGTCACGGACTTCCTCGACACCGACTACGTAGCCCTCCTTCGGGAGTCCGAGCAGCCCGCGTCACTCGAGGAAATCGTGGTCATGCGTGGGACGTGCCCCGACGGCACGGTCGCCTTCGCCGATTTCTGTGACCGATCCCACGGCGTCGACGACGAGGCCCGGGCGGCCCGCAGCGCCTCGGTCGGCGGCGACGACATCTGCAACATCATGTTCACCTCCGGCACCACCGGCGACCCGAAGGGGGCGATGCTCACCCACGGGGCCACGTGTCGGGCGTTCAAGAGCTGGTCCGACGTGATCGGCCTCGATCAGGACCGGTACCTGATCGTCAACCCGTTCTTCCACTCGTTCGGGCTCAACGCCGGGATCCTCGCCTGCCTCATGACCGGGTCGACGATGGTCCCCCACCCGGTCTTCGATGTGCCCTCGGTGATGAAGCGGATTCCCGAGGAACGAATCTCGATGCTTCCGGGACCCCCGGCGATCTACCAGACGATCCTCAACACCGAGGACCTCGACCAGTACGACATGTCCAGCCTGCGGCTCGCCGTCACCGGCGCCGCGGCGATCCCCGTCGAGATGATCGTCCAGATGCGTGAACGGCTCGGATTCCAGAACATCGTCACGGGGTACGGACTCACCGAAGTGACCGGTATCGCAACCATGTGCCGTCACGACGACGACCCCGAGGTGATCGCCAACACGTCGGGTCGGGCGATCGACGATGTCGAGGTGCGCGTCGTCGATCCCGCCAACCCCGACAATGCCAGCAACGAGCGGCCCCGAGGGGAGCCCGGTGAGATCGTGGTCCGGGGCTACAACGTGATGGTCGGATACTTCGACGACCCTCGAAAGACGGCCGAGACGATCGACGAAGACGGCTGGCTCCACACCGGTGACATCGGCGTGATGGACGAGGCCGGCTACATCGACATCACCGACCGGGTGAAGGACATGTTCATCAACGGGGGATTCAACGCCTACCCCGCCGAGATCGAGAACCTCATGATGAGTCATCCGGGAGTCGGTCAGGTCGCCGTCGTGGGAGTGCCGGATCCGCGTCTCGGCGAGGTCGGCCACGCCTTCGTGGTCCCGACCCCGGGGTCCGAGCAGGACGCCGACGAGTTGATCGCCTGGTGTCGCAAGGAGATGGCGAACTACAAGGTGCCCCGGTACGTCACCTACCTGGGCGCACTCCCGCTCAACGCCAGCGGCAAGGTCCTCAAGTTCGAACTCCGCGACCTCGCCGCCGAAGACCCCAACCTTTTCTGACACATCCGGACCGCCTGAGCGTCCGAATGTGTCATAGATCCAGGGGTTGGGGTCAGGTGGGGCGGAGGTTCTCGTCGAGTTCGCCTCGTCCGACCCGGCCGAGCACGGTGGGCAGACGGTAGTACTTGGAGCCCTTCTCCCAGTCGGCTTCGGAGAGACCGGCCGCCACGTAGGCCTGGTACAGCTGGTCGATGCCCTGCTGGAGGTTCCACTGGCTCTCGAAGCCGGGGAGCTTGCTCTCGATCTTGGTGAAGTCCACCTTGTAGTCACGGGTGTCCGACGACGCACCGTCCGCGAAGGAGAGCTCGCAGTTCGGCACTGTGTCGCGGACCATCTCGGCCACCGTGCGGATCTGGTAGTTCTCGCCGTTGCGGCCGACGTTGAACGCCTCGTTGTGCATGGCGTCGCGGGGAGCGGACAGGCACGCGATCGTGGCACCGATGATGTCGCCGATGTGCACGAGCGGTCGCCACGGCGAACCATCCGACATCATCAGGACCTTGCCGGTGGTGACCGCGTGGCCGACCAGGGAGTTCACCACGATGTCGGCCCGCAGCCGACGGGACACTCCGTAGGCGGTGGCGTTGCGGAGATAGCAGGGCGAGAAGTCGTCGTCGGCGAGCTTCGACACCTCCTGCTCCACCCGCACCTTCGACTCGCCGTAGGGCGTCTGGGGGAAGAACGCGGCGGTCTCGTCGAGGTAGTCGTCACCGCCCGCCCCGTAGAGCGAACACGACGACGCAAAGACGAAGCGCTCGACGCCGGCGGCCTTGGCCGCCTTCGCCAACCGTACGGACGCGTGGAGGTTGATCTCGTAGGTGAGGTCGGAGTTGATGTCGCCGAGCGGGTCGTTCGACAGCGCCCCGAAGTGCGCGATCGCATCGAACCCCTCGAGATGCTCGGGCGTCACGTCGCGCAGGTCGACGGGCATCGTCTCGATCTCGTCGGGCGCCGAAACGAAGTCGCAGCCCTCGAACAAGCCGATGTCGAGGCCGACGACATCGTGGCCCGCGGCCCGCAGGGCGGGAACCATCTCGACCCCGATGTAGCCCCGATTCCCGGTCAACAGAACTCGCATGATCTCTCCCACCCGGCGGTCGAACCGACTCGCCGATTACCCACGACGCGGGCCGCGCCGTTCAGACAGTCACCTTTTCGGCATGAAACGCCTCGGCATGACCAGAAGGCGCGTTGCATTCGACGGCGCGGATCGCCATGAGCCCGCGGAACACCTCCGGTCGGAACCACGGCTTGGACCCCTGCGACGCGAAGTGGGTGCCGAGCAGCTCGAGCTTGCGCTCGACGTGATCATCGCCCAGAGGCACGTAGAGGTTGGGCCGGCCGAGATCGCCCTCGTACTTCGGGATCTCGTACTGCAACACGGTGTGGTCACGCCAGGTGTTCCACACCAGCTCTCCCACCGTGCGGTGGTCCTGGTGCCGGTCGAGCCGGCGATGTGCGAACACGACATCGGGGTCGACTTCACGACCGAGGCCCGACACGTACGCCTTGATCTCCGCCGCGTCGTACGGGAAGTAGTTCTCCCGGAAGTCGGCCACCCGGATGTCGACCTCGGCGGCATTCGCCAGGAAGTCCGCCGCGCTCGCACGCGCCTCCTCGGCGCGCTCCGGCGTGGCCGAGAGAACAACCCAGTGCACGGTGGAACCGGGCCGTTCGGCCAGGAGGCGCAGCACGGTGCCGCCGGCGCCGATCTCGATGTCGTCGCTGTGGGCGCCGAGGCAGAGGATCCGAAGCGGACTCGATCCGTCGCCGAACGCGAGCGGAAGCATGAAGAGAACGCTATCCGGCTCAGATCACCGTGGCGGTGGGGATCGGCACGATGAACTGGGCCCCCCAATCCCGAGCGTGGGCCAGCTGAGCGACGATCTCGTCCTTCAGGTTCCACGGCAGGATCAGGATGTAGTCCGGCTGTACCTCGTCGATCTTCTCGGGCGGGAAGATCGGGATGTGGGTGCCCGGCAGGTAGCGACCGTGCTTGTAGGGATTGCGGTCGACGGTGAAGTCGACGAAATCGGTGCGGACACCGCAGTAGTTGAGCAGGGTGTTTCCCTTGCCCGGTGCGCCGTAGCCGGCGATGGTCTTGCCCTCCCGCTTCAGCTCGGTGAGCAACTCCAGCAAGGCTCGCTTGGTCTCCCGGACCTGCTCTTCGAACGCGCTGTAGGTGGCGACATCGCGGTATCCCGCGGCCTCTTCCCGCGCTCGGAGCTCCAGCACCTTGTCGGTGACCGGGCGGGACTCATCCGCGGCGTGACGGGCGTAGATGCGCAGCGAACCACCGTGGGTCCAGAGCTCGTCGACGTCGAAGATCGTCATCCCATGCGCCGCGAAGATCGCCTCGGCGCTGATGAGCGAGAAGTAGCAGTAGTGCTCGTGGTAGATCGTGTCGAACTGGTTCTCGTCGAGCAGCTTCATCAGGTGCGGGAACTCGATGGTGACGGTGCCACCGGGCTTCAAGATATGGGGCATCCCCGCGACGAAGTCGTTGAGGTCCGGCACCTGAGCCAGCACGTTCTTGCCGAGAACGAGATCGGCCATCGTGCCTTGCGCCGCGAGGGAGCGGCCCTTCTCCTCACCGAAGAACGACACGTCGGTGGGCACACCCCGTTCCTCGACCGCGACCTTCGCGACGTTCGCTGCCGGCTCGATCCCGAGGCAGGGGATGTCCTGTTCGACGAAGTACTGGAGGCAGTAGCCGTCGTTGGAGGCCAGTTCGACGACCATCGAGTCGCCGGTGAGGCCGAGCCGCTCTTTCATCGAATAGGCGTAGTCCTTGACGTGGTCCAGCCAGGCCGTGGAGAACGACGAGAAGTAGGCGTACTCGGTGAAGATGTCCTCCGGCTCGACGTACTCGTTCAACTGGACGAGGAAACACTCCGGGCACACCCACACGTTGAGGGGGTAGAAGGGTTCCATCTGGTCGAGCTGCTCCTCGGGAAGGAAGCTCTCACAGAGCGGGTGCATTCCCAGATCGACGACTCGGTCGGTCAGGGGGGTCTTGCAGAAGCGACAGGGGAAGGCAGTCATCAGGCTCTCGATCGTCTGCTCTCGACGGTAGTGAACGCCGGTGGGTTTCCGGCGCCGGTTGACAGGACTCGGCACATCCATCGGCACCCAGGGGCGATAGTTTCGGACATGTGTCTCTCGTCTCCGGGGCGGGGTCGCCGCCGGATCGGCTCATGTGAGCCACCGACACAACCGATGGAGCTGGGTCGTGCCCGGCCCGTCGGTCGGCAACAACAGGGAGCATCATGAAGGTCGTCTTGTTCTGCGGTGGGCAGGGAATGCGCCTGCGGGGATACTCGGATCAAATCCCCAAGCCGTTGGTGGAGGTCGGTGCCCGACCGATCCTCTGGCACCTGATGAAGATCTACGCGCACCACGGCCACACCGACTTCATCCTGTGCCTCGGCTACGGAGCCCAACACATCAAACGCTTCTTCCTCGAGTACGACGAGTGCGCCACCAACGACTTCGTGTTCGCCAAAGGCGGGGCCGAGATCACACCACTGCAGACCGACATCCACGACTGGCGGATCACCTTCGTCGACACCGGGATGTCGTCCAACATCGGTGAGCGGCTGCGCCGGGTCCGCGACCACATCGGCGACGACGAGATGTTCATGGCCAACTACGCCGACGGCCTCTCCGACGTCCCGCTCGACACCTACGTCCGCGATTTCACCGAGACGGGCAAGGTAGCCCAGTTCATGACCGTGCCACCCCCACAGTCGTTCCACATGGTCCACACCAACGACCAGAACGAGGTCGAGCGGCTCGAGGTGGTCCAAGAGTCCGATGTGCGGGTGAACGCCGGCTGGTTCGTCTTCCGGACCGAGATCTTCGACTACATGCAGCCTGGTGAGGAGCTGGTGGAGGAGCCCTTCGCTCGACTCATCGAGGCGAACGAACTGGTCGGGGTCCCCTACGAAGGCTTCTGGATGCCCATGGACACCTTCAAGGAGAAGGTGGTTCTCGACGGGCTCGACGCCAGCGGCGACGCACCGTGGCAGGTCTGGAACCAGGCCTGAACCGCCACGGCGGGTCGACGTCAGCCGCGCGGCAACCCGCCGGCGGCAAAGGGTGACTCGTAGGACGTGAGCATCTTCACGTAGTTGGCGCGCACCCAGCGATCAGGATCCGGGACCGATGCGAGACTCATCGATCCCCTCAGCTGGGCAACCGAGTCATAGCCGTGGTCGTCGAGCCAGCGGCTGACGCCCTTGAGGACGTCGGGTACCAGCGGTGGCCCGAGGCGCAGCAGTCCCGACGCCAGCATCGCCACGTCCGCGCCGGCGAGCAGTACCCGCACGACGTCGTCGGCCGAATGCACACCCGTCGTGGCGGCCAAGCTGATGTCGACCACGTCGCGCAGCACTGCGGTCCAACGCAGCGGAAGCCGGAGTTCGGACGGACGGGACAACTCGATGTCCGACGTGACCGTCATCGATTCGAGATCGATCCCCGGTTGGTAGAACCGGTTGAACAACACCAGACCCGCCGCACCGGTACGGGCCAGCTCCTTGGCCATCCACGGCAGCGATGAGAAGTAGGGGCCGAGCTTCACGGCGACCGGGACCGAGACCGATTCGACCACCGAGCCCACCAGGTCGAGGTAGCGGCGCTCCACCTCCCGGCCGTCGATGGTCAGGCTGGCCACGCCCGAGCCGATGTCGGTGACG
>CAYFLT010000004.1:35804-42312 GCA_964344055.1 uncultured Candidatus Nemicrothrix sp. | reverse complement strand
ATGGTCGGGTCGGTGGTCAGGAGGTAGACGTTGAGTTCGATGGCCGCCGCACCCGCCGCTTCGAGGCGCCTCGCGTGGCCGGTCCATCCGCCGTCGCTGACACCGTTGAGGCTGGCGATGACGGGGATGTCCACCTCGTCGACCGCCGCCTCGAGGAGGGCGAGATGGGCATCGGCGCCGAGGTTGTAGTCGACCAGGTCGGGCAGGAATCCGCCAGGGATCTCGGCGAAGCCCTCGGCGCCGTGCTCGAGCACCGCGGCGAGCTGGGACTCCGAACGGGTGATCTGTTCCTCGAAGACCGACGGGAGCACCACCGCGCCGATGCCGGCGTCGGCGAGCGCCTTCACGCCGTCGACCGAGTCGGTCATCGGTGACGACGACGCCACCAGGGGGTTGGCGAGCTCCAGACCGAGATAGTCGGTCCGGAGCCGATCCTTACGATCGCTGGGCATCGGCGGTCTCCTCCGCGACAGGCGTTGGGAGCGGCACCAGCACCTCGATGTCGGGTTGCTCGTCGGGAATGGTCCGCTCGAGGTCTTCGAATTGCTCGTAGAGCCTCCACCGCTCGTCAATGTCGGCTTGCGCCAGCACCGCGAGCCGGGCCGCCCGGTCGGGGTCGTGGCGAGCCAGCATGGCGAATCGGGCTTCCTCCCGGGCCACCTCCGCGAAGGGGATGGACGGCTTGCGGGAGTCGAGGTGGAAGGCGTGCTTGCCCTCGACGGTGACCCTCGGGTCGTAACGGTAGAGCGGCCAGTAACCGGACTCGACCAGCGCCTTCTGATGAGTCATCGACGTCGACATGTCGATGCCGTGGGCGACACAGGTCGAATAGGCGATCACCAGCGACGGCCCCGGGAACGAGGCGGCTTCGGTGAGCGCCTTCACGGTCTGGGTCTGATTGGCGCCGAGGGCGATCTGGGCGACATAGACGTCCTCGTAGGCCATCGCGATCTGGCCGAGGTCCTTTCCGGGGCCCGGCTTGCCCGCGGCGGCGAACTTGGCCACCGCCGATCTCGGCGTGGCCTTCGATGCCTGACCGCCGGTGTTGGAGTACACCTGGGTGTCGAGGACGAGGATGTTCACGTCGCGGCCCGAGGCGAGCACATGATCGAGTCCACCGAAGCCGATGTCGTAGGCCCACCCGTCCCCGCCGACGATCCACACCTGCTGCGGGACCAGCGCGCCGGTGATCGCCGACAGCCGCGACACCATCTCGATGCTCGCCCCCTCCGCGCCACCGGCCAGTTCGCCCAGGCGCGCGTCGAGGGCACCGACCATCGCGCGCATCTCCACGATGGCAGCGTCGTCTTCAGGGTCGGAGCCGAGGATCGACGTTGCGAGCTCTCGCCCGACCGGGCGGGCCAACCGGCGTAGCAGGGTGCGGGCTTCGAGCTGTTGTTGCTCGATCGCCAACCGCATGCCGAGGCCGAACTCCGCGTTGTCCTCGAAGAGGGAGTTGGCCCATGCCGGCCCGCGGCCATCGGGACCCGCGGACCACGGTGTGGTCGGGAGGTTGCCGCCGTAGATCGACGAGCACCCGGTGGCATTGGCCACCACGAGACGATCGCCGAACAGCTGGGTCAACAGCTTGAGGTAGGGCGTCTCGCCACATCCGGCACACGCACCCGAGAACTCGAAGAGGGGGTCGACCATCTGCGAGCCCTTCACCGTGGCCAGACGCACGCGGTCGCGGCCCGGAGTCGGGATGTTCGAGAAGAACTCCCAGTTCGCCCGCTCGTCCTCGAGGTGCAGCCACTTCGGCTCCATGTCGAGGGCCTTGTGACGAACGATCTCCTTCGAGCGAGCCGGACAGACGTCGACGCAGATGCCACAGCCGGTGCAGTCATCGGGAGCGACCTGCACGGTCATCCGGTGATCGGGCGACTCCTTGCTCCGTAGCGGCCGGCTCTTGAACGAGGTCGGGGCTCCCGCGAGCTCATCGGGAGCGAACGCCTTGATCCGGATCGCCGCGTGAGGGCAGGCGATCGCGCACTTGGCACATTCGGTGCACAGGTCCGGATCGAAGATCGGGATGTCGAGCGCGATCGAGCGCTTCTCCCATCGGGTGGTGCCGGTCGGGAACGTGCCGTCGACCGGAAGCGCCGACACCGGAAGCAGGTCGCCCTCCCCTGCGAGCATTCGAGAGGTCACCCGCTGCACGAAGTCGGGGGCATCGTCGGACACGACGGGAGGCCGTCGACGAGCGACCGTCGGCTCCGCGGGATGCTCGAGTCGAGCAAGCCCCGCGAGCGCATCGTCGACGGCCGCTTCGTTGCGTCTCAGGACTGTCTCTCCGAAACGGGCGTAGGTGTCGTGGATCGCCTGCTTGACCGCAGGGATCGCATCCTCGGTGGGCAGCAGATCGGTGAGGGCAAAGAAGCACGTCTGGAGCACGGTGTTGATTCGCCGGCCGAGATCGTTGTTGGCCGCCACCGCCTGAGCGTCGACCACCCACACGGCGAGCTCCTTGTCCAGGATCTGCTCTTGGGCTTCGAGCGGGAGCCTCTCCCACGTGTCCGCCGGGCCATGGACCGTGTTGATGAGAACGGTGCCGCCGGGTCGGGCCGCGGCGAGAACGTCGAGCCGGTCCAGGAAGCTGAACTGATGGACACCCACGAAGTCCGCCTCGCCGGCACCGATGAGGTAGGTCGATTCGATCGGGTCCGAAGAGAAGCGAAGGTGGGAGGTCGTGGTCGACCCGGCCTTGCGGGAGTCGTAGACGAAGTAGCCCTGGGCGTGGAGATCGGTGTAGGCACCGACGATCTTGACGGTGTTCTTGTTCGCGCCGACCGTTCCATCCGAGCCCAGCCCGTGGAACACGGCCTGGAGGACGCCGGGCCTCACGAGATCGAACGACCGGTCCCAGGCGAGGCTGCGGTGGGTGACGTCATCGATGATCCCCACGGTGAACCGGCGCTTGGGGTCGTCACGCTCGGCCTCGTCGAACACCGCGGCTGCCATCGCCGGCGTGTATTCCTTGGACGAGAGTCCATAGCGTCCGCCGATCACCCGAGGCGCAGTGCTGAAGGGTGCCTCACCCGTCTGGGCCGCCTCGAAGACCGCGGTTGCCACATCGACGAGCAGCGGCTCCCCCACCGCACCCGGCTCCTTGGTCCGGTCGAGGACCACGATCGTTCGCACCGTGGTCGGGAGGGAGGCGATGAGCTCGTCGACGGGGAACGGCCGATAGAGCCGGACCGTGAGAAGGCCGACCTTTCGCCCGCCGGCTCGGAGGAAGTCCACCGCCTCGGACGTCGCGCCCGTGCCCGAGCCGATCTGGACCACGACGGTCTCCGCGGCCGGGTCACCGGTGTAGTCGACCAGGTGATACTGACGACCGGTTCGCTCGGCGAAGCGGTCCATGGCCGACTGGACCGCTTCCGGCACCGCCTCGTGGAAGGCATTGGCCGCCTCACGGGCCTGGAAGAACACGTCGGGATTCTGGGCGCTACCGCGGAGGACCGGTGCTCCCGGGTCGAGACGACGCCGGCGAGGGGCGAGCGCATCGTCGGTCGGCAGCAGGGCGGCGAGGTCGTCGTCGCCGACCATCTCGACGGTGTTGAGTTCGTGGGACGTGCGGAAGCCGTCGAAGAAGTGGAGGAACGGAACCCGGGTCTCCAGGGTGGCCATGTGTGCGACTGCGGCGAGATCGTGCGCCTCCTGTGGGGAGGCCGATGCCAACATCGCCCAGCCCGTGGAGCGGGTGGCCATCACGTCGCTGTGGTCGCCGAAGATCGACAGGGCGTGGGTTGCCACCGATCGAGCCGCGATGTGGAACACGGCCGGCGTCAGCTCCCCGGCGATCTTGAACATGTTCGGGATCATCAAGAGCAGGCCCTGCGACGCGGTGAAAGTCGTGGTCAGCGCGCCGGCCTGCACCGCACCGTGCACCGCACCCGCGGCACCGGCCTCGGACTGCATCTCGACGACGGTGGGAACGATGCCCCAGAGGTTCGGCTCCTTGGCCGACGCCCACGCGTCGGCCACCTCCCCCATCGGCGACGCAGGAGTGATCGGATAGATCGCGATGACTTCCGAGGCCCGGTACGCGATCGACGCCGCCGCCTCGTTTCCGTCGATGGTGACACGACGCCGCGACCCTCCGGGCCGACTCACCGCCGACCTCCCCCCGCCTGCCATCCGCTGCGGTAGACGGTCATGCCAGCCTCCGGCCTGTGATCTCGTCCGGTTGTATCCGCACCCAGCGGTCGCGCCAGCGCTCCTTGGCCCACGCGAACACGCCCGACTGTTCGAGCTGCTCGGCCTCCGCCCACTCGTCTACCTCACGGGCCACGCCGTGGATGACCACGCTCCAGCCGGCTCGTTTGTTGTCGTCCCAACCGTCGATCTCGAAGGCGACCTGTTCGTGAGCGACCGCCGCGTTCAGTTTCGCTCCTTCGAGCGTGCGGAACACCACACTGTCCTCCACCCATCCGAAGGTGACCGGCAGAACGCTGACCCGGTCGCCGTCGCGGAACGCGATCCGCCCGATGGGGGTCGAGGCGAGTAGTTCGACGCACTCGTCGTGGCCGAGGGCGATGATGCCGGTGCCGTCGGTCTCTGGTGGCAGCGCGGTCGACATGGCGAACCTCCCGAACCGATGCGCGTCGGTCCAACCCCAGCCTGACCGCGCGGCGAGGGGCCCTCGTAGGGCCGATGGTCACCCCTCGTCGACGAGCGGAACCACGGTCTCGGCGAAGACTTCCAGCTGCTCGAGGTACTCCGCGAGGTCACGGGCACGGAACTTCAGATGGCAGACGTTCGCTCCGAGATCCCGTGCGGCGCGGATGTCGGCGGCCAACCCCTCTGGTCCGCCTTCGAGCCAGTGGAAGCCGAGACCTTCGGGAGCGTCGCCGAGCAGGTACGCCCATGGAGTCATGTATCCGACGTCGAGTCGGGCGTCTCCACGGCCTGCGACATCGGCGGCGGTGCGCATCACGTCTATCGCTTCGGGGTATTGCTCCTTCGGGAGCCCCATGGGGATGTAGCCGTCGCCGATCCGGCCGGTTCGACGCCAGGCCGCCTTCCCGGCTCCACCGATCCAGATCGGCAGCTCCTCGGCTGGTTGCGGCGCGATCCCCACGTCGGAGTAGGAGAAGAACTCTCCGTCGTGAGTGACGTAGGCGTCGGTGAACGCGCCACGAACCGCAGCGAGTGTCTCGTCGAGGCGTCGCCCTCGGGTGCGGAAGTCGACCCCCAGGGCGTCGAACTCCGCTTCAACATGGCCGGCACCCACGCCCAGGATCGCCCGCCCGCCGGACAGATGGTCGAGGGTGCCGAACGCCTTCGCGGTGATCAAGGGGTGCCGGTAGGCCGCGACCCACACGACCGACAGCAGCCGCGTCCGGGTCGTGTGCGCCGCCAGGTACGAGAGGGTGGCGATGGTGTCGTACCAGGTGGTGGTCATGTTGGCGGCGTACTCGTTGTCGGGGATCGCCACGTGGTCACAAACACCGACGAAACCGAAGCCGAGTTCGTCGGCCCGTCGGGCGATCGCCACGAGGTCCTCGACGGTGGCGTCGTCCTCCCACGGATCGACCAGCGTTCGGGTCAACGTCTGGATCGGCAGCTGGATGCCCCAGGTCCAATCCCCCGGCTCAGTGATCGCCCCCATGGGCACCAATCTGTCCTACACGGCTCGGGAGGTGTGGGACGGTTTTGCGTGGGGTCGGGTCTGGCGGGAACAGTGAGGGGGTGAGCAACAACCCGAGCGACCATCACATCGTGATCAGCGCCGACAGTCATTGCGGCGCAGACCTGTGGGACTACAAGCCCTACCTCGAATCCAAGTACCACGAGGACTTCGACGAGTGGGCCAAGTACTGCGAAGAAGCCGAAGCCGCCCGCGCGGCGATGTTCGCCGGCCAGGACCGATCCCCGGTCAATGTCGGCATCGACGGCGACCCCGCCGTCGACGGTGACCGCAACTACTCCTCCGAGCGCCGGTTGCGCGAGCAGCAGGCCGACGGCCACGTCGGCTACGTGCTCTTCCCGAACACCCAGCCGCCGTTCGCCCCGCCCGCCGCCACCATGTTCGAGGCCCCGCCCTACGACGACGACATGGAGAAGCGCTGGGCCGGCCTTCGAGCCCACAACCGTTGGCTCCTCGACTTCGTCAACGAAGCCCCCGCCCAACGCGCCGGCATCATGCAGATCTTCCTCGGCAACGTCGAGGGATCGGTCGAAGAGATCGAGTGGGCCGCGGAGAACGGCCTCCGGGGAGGAGTTCTCGTACCCGGCGCCCCACCGGATTCGCCGTTCGAGCCGCTCTACTCCAAGCGCTACGAACCGATCTGGGCGGCCGCCGCCGCCAACGACATGACGCTGAACCATCACGCGGGCGGCGCCGCACCCAACTTCGGCAACCACTTCCCCACCTCGCTCGCGGTCTTCATGCTCGAGGTCTCGTGGTGGAGCCAGCGCGGGCTCTGGCACATGATGTTCGCCGGCGTTTTCGAGCGCTATCCCGAGTTGCGCTGGGTGAACACCGAGACGGGAACCGCCTGGC
>CAYFLT010000004.1:30122-35794 GCA_964344055.1 uncultured Candidatus Nemicrothrix sp. | reverse complement strand
CGCTCGAGAAGCTCGACAGCTTCCACCACCGGATGAAGTACTCGAAGTACGGCTCCGAATCGATCTTCGGCGGAATGGCCGTCTCGGAAATGTCGCTGAAGCCGAGCGAGTACTGGCAACGCCAGTGCTACATCGGCGCCTCGTTCCTGCGTCCCACCGAAGCGCAGCTGTGCCGGGACATCGGAATCGACAACGTCATGTGGGGCTCGGACTATCCGCACATCGAAGGATCCCACCCGCACACCAAGGAGCATCTGCGGCTCACGTTCGCACAGCTGCCCGTCCACGAGACCGAGAAGCTGCTGACCGAGAACGCCGCCCGGGTGTATCACTTCGACCTCGACGCCCTTCGACCGCTCGCCGAGCAGTACTGCCCGACCAAGGAAGAGGTTGCGACCCCGATCGACTACGCCACGATTCCCGAACGGGCCAAGGGATGCCCGGGAATGAACCCCCTCAACCAGGTCCAGGACGTGGCGTGACCGACTCCGCATCCGAGCAACTCGAGATCGACGGCGCGATCGCCGTCGTGACCGGTGGCGCGAGCGGCATCGGCAAGGGAATCGTGAAGGCGCTGCTCAACCACGGCGCCACCGTCGTGATCGCCGACATCGAGGCCGGTGTGCTCGATGCCGCTGTGGACGAACTGTCAGAGCTCGGCGCCGTGTCCGGCTTCCGTACCGATGTCACCGACGAGCACTCGGTCGCCGCGCTCGCCGACCACGTCTTCACCACCCACGGCCGCTGCAACCTCCTCTTCAACAACGCCGGCGTCACGTCAGGCGGCGGTGGCAAGCCGTGGCAACAGGAGCCCAACGACTGGCGCTGGTGCTTCGGGGTGAACGTCTTCGGCGTGGCCATCTGTGTCTCGACCTTCGTTCCCCGGATGATCGACTCCGGCGCTCCGGGTCAGATCATCAACACGTCGTCGGGCGATGGCGGCTTCGCGCCGGTACCAACCGCCTCGGTCTACGCGTCGTCGAAGGCTGCGGTCAGCTGCTTCACCGAGGCCTTGCACCACAACCTCGTCAGTGAGGGGACCAACCTGAGGGCGTCGGTCTTCTACCCATCCGGAGGGCTGATGAACACCGGCCTCTTCAATGCCACCCGGAACCGGCCCGATCATCTCCAGCGGGTCGGTGAGGGAACCGGCCGGCGCAGCATGACCTTCGAGGAGATCAAGGCGATGCTCGAGAAGGCTGGTCGGGATGTCACGGTGGCCGACCTGGACGAGGTCGGTGAGTGGGTGGTCGACGGGGTGATCCACCGCCGCTACGTCATCGCGCAGGATCTGGACGAGACCATCGATCTCCTACACCGCCGCGCCGATGCCATCGAACGGTTCGAGGTGCCTCCCCACCACGGCATGCCGATCTAGCCGTGGCCGGCCGACCGCGGCGCCGGCTGAACAGATTCAGAGGCCGCGCGGACGATTGACGAAGCGACCGGCATCCGGGGAATAGAACCATCCACCGCCGGCCCGGGTTCCGCCGTCGACCGCGATGTTCTGGCCGGTGACGAACGATGACAGGTCGCTTGCCAGGAAGAGTGCCACCCGGGCCTGATCCTCGGGCCAGCCGAGCCGTCCGACGGGGGCCCATGACTCCCAGAGGTGATCGACGTCCTCAGAGCCGCGGAGATAGTCGACCTGCGGGGTCTGGGTCAGGTCCGGTCCGATCCCGTTGCAGCGGATGCCCTGGCGGCCGTAGCCGGCGGCGAGACAGGTCGTGAAGTGGGCGAGGGCCGCCTTCATCGCCGCGTAGACCGGCTCGCCTGGAAAGCCGCGCATCCCTTCCACCGAGTGGACGTTCACGATCGACCCGCCGTCGCCGTCGATCATCGGGCCGAGAAAGGCATGGGTGACCGCCACCGCGTGGCCGAAGTTCACGTCGTACATCGTGCGCCACGACTCGGGCCCGCTTTCGTGGAAGCGGACGAGCGGGCGGTAGTCACCGACATTGTTGACCAACACGTCGACGGTCCGGTGCTCGTCGAGCACAGCCTGCCTGAGCTCGGCCACGCCCTCCGGCTGACACACGTCCACCACATGGCTGCGGGCCCGTCCGCCCGCGTGGTGGATCGCGTCGACGACCGCGGTCGCCCGTTCCGCGTCGATCTCTGCGATCTCGACCATCGCTCCATGGGCTGCGAAGAGCTCGCTGATCGCCCGCCCGATCCCCGCCCCGCCGCCGGTGACGACGGCGACCTGTCCATCGAGCAGCGATGACCAGTCGTCGATGGGCGGCACGTTGTCCGGTGTCTGCGGCATGGCGACGACACTAGTGACCCGCCGATCAGGCGATTTCGGCTTCTTCGTAGTCGTGGATCGACTCGAACCCGAGCCGCTCGTACAACCGTTGGGCGACGGCGTTCTCGGCTGCACAGTTCAATCCGATGGTTCCGACCTCTTCTCCGGCCCGGGCGACGACCCCCGCCGTGACCCTTGCCCCGAGTCCTTCGCCGCGACGCGCCGGATCGGTGAGCACGGACCCGATGGCGGCGACTTCCTTGGACCGAGAACACACGTGCGTACCCGCGGCAGCCACCAGCCGGTCGTCCCGCCGGATGCCCACGGTGTCGTCCACCAACATCGACGCGAGGAAGAACGCCGCGCCCGGTACTGAGTCGTAGAAGGCCCGAAGCTCGTCGGCATGCTCCGGGCCGAGCGGTTCGACATCGAGGCTGCCGGCGGCCAGGCAACGTGCTCGATCGACGAGCACGTAGCGATGATGCAGGCCCGCCCATGCCGCACCTCGCCGTCGCTCCACCACGTCGGCGGTCCCGGTCGGGCCGGTGATGAGGGTGCGCGCCGGAAGGTCGGCGATCACGTGGTCGAGCAGACGGAGCGAGGCGTCGGGGTCACGGGTGGCCACCGCATACACCGTGGGGGCGCCGTCGGGCAGCCCGATCACGCCGACGACCCCGTCGCCCTCCCGCCACCACGAGCTGGCCGACCAGAACGGCTCCTCGAGATCACAGAGGGCATAGACGTGAACCCGCCGGTCGTCGGAGAAGAATTCCTCCAACTCGCCTGGATCACCGACGCGGTGGACCATTCTCGCTCACCCGCGGTCGGCGAGCAGACCGGCCACGATCCGGGGCAGCCACATGTCGGAGAGCTCGGTCTCGCCGTCGTCGAGCGTGCCGTCGAAGAGCGCCGAGGCCAGGAGTTGGGTGACCGCATTGGCCCGATAGGCCGCGGAGACCGCCGCCTTCAGCTCCCTGAGATCCATCTCCGCGCCGTTCTCGCGCAGCACCGCGGCATAGCCCTCGATGAGCTGATCTCGTTCCTCGACCAACTCCACACGAAGGGAGCTGCTCAGGAGGTAGCCGATGTCCCACCCTGGATGCCCGTGGCCGGCCAGGGCCCAGTCGAGCAGGGCGACCGCGCCGTCCTCACAGAACATCATGTTGTCGCTGCGGGCATCACCGTGGACCAGTGTCAATGGCTGGTTGAGGAGGCGTACGTCCTCGCGGAATCCCGCGATCGCCTCAGCGAGGACCTCGGCCTCCGCGTCCCCCAACCAGTCGAAGCGCTCCCGCGCAGCCGGCAGACAACGCCTCGCGGCGACCGTGCGGAACAGACCGGGGGTCGGGGTGACCAGGGTGTCGAGGCAGTCGTCCTCCGCGAGTGTCGGGTCGCCCCAGAACTCGGCGTGCATACGGGCGAGTGTGTCCAGCGCGGCACCGAGCTGTCCCAGGTCCGGAGGATCGATGATGTCGTAGACCGACCCGGCGCTGCCGAGATCCTCGATCAGCAGGGCATAGCGCCGCTTGGTCGGACGCATGTACTTGGTGACGTTGCTGGAGATCCAGATCTTCAGTCTGGCCGGCAGGGCGTCGACGATTCGTGCCGCGATCGGTCCGGGTTGCTTGGAGCGGCCCGGGTCGTAGCCGGCGCCCATGTACTTCGCCACCCGCACCGGCATTCGGTGCGCATGACGCTGGTAGAAGCGGATCTCACGCGCGTAGGAGTCGTAGTTCTCGGAGATCGCCCGGGTCTGGATGTTCTGGGACGGGAATTTGGCCACGACCGAATCGGGCCCGGCTCCTCCGTCGATCTCGAGCCGGACGCGGACGGTGTCACCGGTCAGCCCGACTCCGCCGCCGCCGATGGGTTCCACCACGATCGACGACACGCGAGCGTCTGACAGCGCGCCCGCCCCGGTCAGCGCGTCTGTTACCCACTCCGGGGTGAGCATTCCCGGATTCGCCGGGATGAACACTGACTCTCGCCGGCCCATCTGTCGCGAACTCTAGTGGTCCGCGCGAGCACGCTCGGAGGCAGGTGTCTCAGAGTGGCCACCGCCGTTTCGTCGAACGCGCTCGTCTTCTGCCGCACTTCGGCGGCCTCTACAGTGCCGCGATGGCCTCCATCCAGACCGTGACCGGAACCATCGACGCCAGCGAGCTCGGACGGACGCTGATGCACGAACATCTGGCGGTCGGCTACCCGGGCTGGGAGTCCGCGACCAACGAAGCGCCCGACTTCTCGGAGATGCTGAAGGTCTGCGTCGGCCGGATCGAGGAGCTTCAGGCGCTCGGCTACCGCTCATTGGTCGACCCCTGCCCGAGTGACCTGGGCCGGGATCCGGAGCTGATGGTGGCCGCGGCCGAGGCCACCGGTTTCAACATCATCTGTGCAACCGGGCTGTACCACGAAGCCGAGGGGGGTCACGCCCACTGGTCGTTCCGCGGACGGTTCGAGGACCTCGTGCCGGTCCTGACGGATCTCTTCGTCCGCGAGCTGACCGAGGGGATCGGCAGCACCGGCATCCGTCCCGGGATCATCAAGGTCGCCACCGGGCCCGACCGGATGAGCGACTACGAACAACAGGTCTTCGAGGCCGCGGCCGCGGCCGCGGTGGCGACCGACACGCCGATCACCACTCACACCGACCAGGGCACGGTCGGCGATCTCCAACAGGAGGTGCTGACCGCGGCGGGGGTGCCGGCCGAGCGGATCGTGATCGGACACTCGTGTGGAACCACCGACACCGACTACCACCTCGCCATCGCCCGAGGCGGCAGCTACCTCGGCTTCGACCGATTCGGGATCCCCTTCGTGAGCGATGAGGACCGGGCCGCGGCGCTGAGTCGCCTGATTGCCGCCGGAGCGGGCGACCGCGCCGTCGTGTCCCACGACGCCGTCTGGTGCTGGAAAGGCGGTCCGTGGCCCCCGCACATGCGGGCGCGCGTCTTCGAGCGTTTCGACCCCACCCGCTTCGACCGGGAGATCATCCCTCTCCTCACCGATCTCGGAGTCGACGAGGCGGACATCCATCGGCTCACCCACGAGAATCCGCAGGCGTACTTCGAGGGCTCCGCCCTGCCGGGGATCGAGCGCTGATGGACTCGCTCGCGGAGACACCGACGGGACCTGACACGCTCGGCCTCTTCGACGCGATTGCGACCACCCGGTCGATTCGCCGCTACACCGACGAACCGATTCCGGATGCCGTTCTTCGCGACATCTGCTTCGCGGCCAGTCGTGCACCTACCGGCTCGAACCGGCAGAACTTCCGCCTCATCGTGCTGACCGAGGGTGCGGTGGCCGAAGAGGCGAAGGCACTGATCGGCGGCGCGGCCCGCACCGTCTGGAGTCGCAAGCGCGCCGTCGACGGCTACGGCCAGGCCGCGCCGCCTGGAGATCCGATGACCCAGGTGTCCGT
>CAYFLT010000004.1:29875-30112 GCA_964344055.1 uncultured Candidatus Nemicrothrix sp. | reverse complement strand
CATCGACCGCTTGCCGACGGTCCCCGGCCTGATCTTCCCGTGCCTCATCCGACACCGCGACCCGACATCGACCGAAGGGGCGTCGGTCTACCCGGCGATGCAGAACCTGCTCCTCGCGGCGCGTGCACTCGGCTACGGAGGAGTCGTCACGATGTGGCACACCGCGGTCGAGGCGGAGCTGGCCGACCTGCTTCACATTCCCGACGGCGTCTTCGTGGCCGCCACCATCACACTCGG
>CAYFLT010000004.1:0-29858 GCA_964344055.1 uncultured Candidatus Nemicrothrix sp. | reverse complement strand
CGCCGAAGGCCACTGGCGCACTTCGTCTACGACGCGGAATGGGGCCACAGCCCCGAGTGGGCCGTCGATCCGCCCGGCACCCGACACATCGGCAGCAGCTCCGACTGAGCGATCGGGTTTCTCGACCTGACACACCGTCAGCTATCGCACGCGAGCCGGATATCTCCTACAGTTCCGGGCTCGGGAGCGCATTCGCACTGCGGCCGGAGGGGGACAGGTGAGCGAAGAGAACGACGCACCTCAGGGCACGGCGGCGCTGACTGCTGCGGTACTCGAGGAGGAGGCAGCCCGCCGAGAGGCCCAAGCCGAGCGCGCCCAGGACGTCATCTTCGCCGACGATCTCCTCCCCGGGGTCGGATCCGAGGAGATGCCACTGAAGGAGGGCCTGCGCAAGGGCGGGTTCTACACCTTCGTCGTACTGCTCATCCTCAACAGCCTCGACGAGCTCGAAGGGGCGGCGATCAACATCCTCGGCCCGGACATCGCGGAGACGTTCGGTGTCTCCGACGGCACCGTCACCTTCATCTCTGCCGCCTCGGTGGCCTTCTTCGTGCTCGGCGCCGGACCCATGGGGTGGCTCGCGGACCGTGTACGCCGCGGCCCGATCGTCGGCTTCGCCTCGGCGGCGTTCGCGTGCTTCACGTTCCTCAGCGGTCTCGCGGTGAACGCGTTCATGCTGTTCTGGGCGCGCTTCTTCACGGGGATCTCCAAGGCCAACACGATCACCGTCCACTCGACCCTGCTCGCCGACACGTACCCCATCGCCACCCGGGGGCGGATGTACGCCGTCAACGCCGGCGTGGGACGGATCTTCCACTCGGCCAGCCCGATCCTCGTCGGCGGGATCGCGGTCGCGGCCGGTGGCGTCGCCGGCTGGCGGTGGGCCTACTTCATTCTCGGGATTCCCGTGGGAATCATGGCCTTCCTGGCGTTCGCGATCCCCGAACCGGAGCGGGGACAGTGGGAGAAGAAGGAGGTGCTCGGGCGCGGGCTCGAGAAGCGCGAGGAGCCTCCGATCTCGGTCGAGGCGGCCGCCGCCCGGATCTGGCGGATCGACACGATCCGTTTCATGGTCTTCGCGATGGTGGCGATCGGCTTCGCCCTGTTCCCGGCTCAGTCGATCCAGAGCTTCTTCCTCGAAGAGGAGTTCGATCTGGATGCTCTGGAGCGCGGGTTCGCCGTGGCGCCCGCCGGGATCCTCCTCATCGGCTTCCTCCCGATAGTCGGTCGGAAGTTCGACCGAACGTTCAAGACCAACCCCGACGGCGCGCTGCGCATCCTCGGGTTCCTGCTCCTGCCCTCGATCGTGCTGGTGCCGCTCCAGTACTCGATGCCCAACGTGGTCGGATTCGCGGCGATCGGCGCCCTCAACGCCACCTTCCTCGGTGCGGCCTTCGCCATGATCCAGCCGTCGATCCAGAGCGTGGTGCCCTACCGGCTCCGCGGCATGGGCACGGCGATCATCACGTTCTTCATGTTCGCGATCGGCGGTGTCGGCGGTGGCCTGGTCGCCGCCTTCCTCCAGGACGCCGTCGGCGAGAAGACCGCCATCATCACCCTCACGATGCTGTTCATGCCCCTCGGCGGCTACTACGTCATCAAGGGGTCCACCCGCCTCCGCCGGGACCTCAGCCTCGTGGTGGCCGAACTCCAGGAGGAACAGGAAGAGGAGAAGCGGCAGGCCGAGCATCCCGACGACATCCCGGCGATCCAGGTCCACAACGTCGACTTCAGCTACGGCCAGGTCCAGGTCCTGTTCGACCTGTCGTTCGAGGTGAAGCGGGGCGAGACGCTGGCCCTGTTGGGCACCAACGGAGCGGGCAAGTCAACCATCCTCAAGGTCATCACGGGCCTCGTCACGCCCGAGCACGGGGTGGTCCGACTCGACGGCCAGACGATCACGTTCACCACCCCGGAGATCCGCGGCAAGCTCGGTATCGAGATGCTCCCCGGCGGCGCCGGGATCTGGCCGAACATGACGATCGGCGACAACCTCGAGGTCGGCGCCTACCGGTACCGCCACGACAAGGCCGACGTCCGTCGCCGGATCGAACGGGTCCTGGAACTGTTCCCCTCATTGAGTGAACGTCTCGACGAACGGGCCGGCGACCTCTCCGGTGGCCAGCAACAGATGCTCGCCCTCGCCCGGGTGATGCTGCACGAGCCCGAGGTCCTGATCATCGACGAGCTCAGCCTCGGCCTGGCTCCGGCCGTGGTCCAGGACCTCCTGGGCCATCTCGATCGCCTTCGCGAAGCGGGCCAGACGATGATCATCGTCGAACAGTCACTCAACGTCGCGCTCGCGGTCTCTGACCGGGCCGTGTTCCTCGAAAAGGGCCAGGTCCGCTTCGAGGGACCGGCGCAGGAACTGGCCGAGCGTGACGATCTCGCCCGAGCGGTGTTCCTGGGCCGGGAGGGCGGCTGATGACCTGGACCATCGCCGCCACGATCACCCGCGGCACCATCTTCGCCGGGATCGTCAACGGGTTCGTGTTCGGCCTGTTGGCCATGGGCATCGTGTTGATCTACCGATCGACGAAGGTCATCAACTTCGCGGTCGGCAACATGGGGCTCCCGGGCACCGCGATGTTCGCGGTGATGGTGATCAACTACGACTTCCCGTTCTGGATCGCCCTCGTCCTGTCTCTGGCGATCGGCGCCCTGATCGGCACGATCGTCGAACTCATCATCGTGCGGCGGCTGTTCAACAGTCCGCGGGTCATCCTCCTCGTCGCCACCGTCGGCATCGCCCAACTGATGCTCGCGATCCTCCTCCAGCTGCCAGAACCCGAGGTGGAGGGGGCCCAGACCAGCTATCCCGTCGCGATCGGTTCGACCTGGGAGGACGTCTTCGGTCTCCGGATCATCGGTGCCGACGTCCAGATCCTCATCGTCGTCCCTGTCCTGGCGGGCCTACTCGGACTCTGGATGAACCGGACCATCTTCGGGAAATCGATCACCGCCTCGGCCGACAACGCTCCGCTCAGCCGGCTGTCGGGGATCAATCCCAAGACCGTCTCCACCGTGGTCTGGACCATCGGTGGATTCCTGTCGACCCTGTCGATGATCCTCCTCAGCGGCGGTGGTGGGGCCGGCGGTCTGTCCAACCTCGGACCCTTCACCCTCACCAGCGCGCTGGCGGCGGCGGTGCTCGCCGGGATGCACAGCTTCCCCAGAGCCATGGCCGCTGGAATCGTGGTCGGTATCGCCGAGAACGCCTTCCGCTTCTACTTCCCGAGCGAGACCGGCCTGAGCAGCTTCGTCTTCTTCATCGCCATCGTGTTGGCGATCTACTGGCAGTCTCGAACCAGCGACGAGACCGGCATGGTGTTCACCCCCAAGGTCCGCCCGATTCCGGAGCGGCTTCGTGGGGTCTTCTGGCTCAACAACCTCGGCCGCATCATCGGCACGGTCCTGTTGATCCTGATCTTCGTCCTCACCTGGTACCACGAGTCGATCGGGTTCTACGAGCTCAAGTCGTCCCGTTTCATCCTGTATTCGACGGTGGCAGCCTTCGCGATCTGTGCGGCGTCGGTCAACGTGATCACCGGTTGGTCAGGGCAGCTGTCGCTCGCCCAGATGGCCTACGCCGGCATCGGCGCCTTGAGCGCCGCCACCTTCCACCGCGGACTGTCGATGGACATCGGCTGGCGGGAGACCCGGCTGATCGACTTCGAGCTCAGCGGTGTCCCCCAGCTCTGGGCGATCCTGCTCGCCGTGTTCACCACCGCCGGGATCGCGATCATCACCGGCATGGGGGCCCTACGCGTGCGTGGGCTCATGCTCGCGGTGTCGACGTTCGCCTTCGCCCTCGCCGCCCAGCAGTACCTGTTCGCCCGACCGCTCTTCAGCGGGGGCGAACGTACGGTGTTGTTCGACCGCGGCTACTTCCTCACCGTCCACCTCAAGGACCAGCGCAACTACTTCTACTTCTGCCTGATCTGTGCCGTGCTCACGATCACCCTGCTCTCGAGGCTGCGCCGCAGCGGCATCGGCCGGTCGATCATCGCGGTCCGGGACAATCCCGACACCGCTGCCGCCTACACGGTCAGCCCCACCCGCATGAAGTTGATGGCGTTCGCGATCGCCGGTGGCACCGCCGGGTTCGGTGGCGCCCTTCTCGGCAACCTGTCGCGCAACATCCGCTACCAGGAAGCCTTCTTCCTCGTCGGCGACAGCCTCCAGGTGGTGGGCATGACCGTCATCGGTGGCCTCGGCACCGTGGCCGGCGCGGTGTTGGGTGCGGTCTGGGTCCGCGGGCTTCCGGCCTTCTGGCCCGACAACGAGGTGGTCCCGCTCTTCACATCGAGCATCGGCCTGATCGTCATCCTGATGTACTTCCCCGGCGGAATGATCCAGGCGTTCTACGTGGCCCGCAACAAGATCGTCGACCTGGCCGAGCGTCGGCTTCCCGACCACGAGGGAGCGGAATCGGCGACCAAGCCGCCGGCCTCCCTCTCCCGCGCCACCGCGCCTCGGCACGTGCCCTCGGTGGCGCTGAAGACCGAGGACGTGTCGGTGCGATTCGGCGGCAACCGGGCCGTCGACCATGTCTCCATCGATGTCCGCCGCGACGAGATCGTCGGACTCATCGGCACCAACGGCGCCGGAAAGTCCACCCTGATGAATGCCATCGGCGGTTTCGTCCCGGCCACCGGCAACGTCGAGCTCCTGGGCTACGACATCACCGACCTGTCGGCCACCGGCAGAGCCCGGGACGGGCTGGGTCGGACCTTCCAGGCCGCCACCCTCTTCCCGGAGCTGACGGTCCGCGAGACCGTGCAGGTGGCGCTCGAAGCCAGGGAGCGGACGTCGTTCGTGAAGACCATGCTCTTCCTCAATGGCCCGTCCGAGCGTCGCCAGCGGGCGGAGGCGACCGATCTCATCGACTTCCTCGGGCTCGGTCGGTACGCCGACTCGTTCATCTCGGACCTCTCCACCGGCACCCGCCGGATCGTCGAGATCGCCGGCCTGCTCGCCCTCGACGCCCAGGTTCTCTGTCTCGACGAGCCCACCGCCGGTGTCGCCCAGCGCGAGACGGAGGCGTTCGGCCCGCTGATCAAGGAGATTCGCCGGGAACTCGGCGCGTCGATGCTGATCATCGAGCACGACATGCCGCTGATCATGAGCATCAGCGACCGGGTCTACTGCCTCGAATCCGGTGCGATCATCGCCGAGGGCGTGCCGAACGAGGTCCGCAACGACCCCGCGGTCATCGCCAGCTACCTCGGGACCGACGACCGCGCCATCGAGCGCAGCGACTCCTGACCCTCGGAGCCCGACCCACCGGAGCCGGCAATGTCACGACTCAGTTTCCTCCCGGACCACATCTCGGACTATGTCCGTGCCCACTCCGAACCGCCCGATGCGATCCAGGTCGCCCTCACCGAGGCGACCCGGGAGGCCACGGGCGACTTCGCCCTCATGCAGATCGGCCCGGACCAGGCGGCGTTCATGTCGGTCCTCACCGCGATACTCCAGCCCCGGTTCGCCGTGGAGATCGGCACGTTCACCGGCTACTCCGCACTCGCCGTCGCGCGGGCGCTACCTGAGGGCGGCCGCCTCTTGGCTTGTGACGTGAGCGAGGAGTGGACCGCCATCGCTCGGGACTTCTGGGAGCAGGCCGGTGTGGCGGACCGGATCGAACTGGTCATCGGGCCGGCCATGGAGACGATCACGTCGCTGCCACCAGAGCGGGAGATCGACCTGGCGTTCATCGACGCCGACAAGACCGGCTACATCGACTACTACGAGACCCTCCTGCCGCGTCTCTCCGACAATAGCGTGATCCTCGTGGACAACACGCTCTGGCTCGGCCTGGTCGCCGACGCCAATGCCGACGACGACGACACGGTCGCCTTGCGAGCGTTCAATGATCATGTGCTCGACGATCCGCGTAGCGAGGTCGCGCAACTCAGCGTCGGCGACGGCGTCACCATGATCCGCCGCCGCTGACCCTTCCGAGCCGAAGCCACCCCGTGCCAGAATCGGCACCATGAGCGATCGGCCGCCCGGCCACGACCCGACCGAGGAACCGAGAGAGGGACCGCCAGAAGAAGAGGACGAGGAGCGACGGCGCGCCCTCCTGCTCTGGTGGTTCTTCGCCGCCATCGTTCTGATCATCGTCATCGTGTTCGTGGTCATCTCCGGAGGTGATGACGACGCCGGGCCCGCGGGCGGGAACACATCGGCCGTGCCGACGACGGAGGCGGCGCCCACGACCACGACCGCCGCACCCGCCGCCAGCACCACCACGATTGCCACCACCACGACCGAGAAGCCCACCATCGACGGGGTCTGGACGATGACCGTGGATGTCAGCGTCGCCACCGGCGCGTGTCGGGGTGAGGAAGAGGAGGAGGCGGTGCCCGACACGGTGACCGTGCGTCAGGACGGCGACAGCTTCACCATCCTCGGCCTCGGCTTCCCGGAGGACGAGCAGCTCTGGCACGGCGAGGTGGATGGCACCGCGGTGACCTTCTCGGGCGAGCGGGTGGAGGACGACGGCACGACCACCGCGAGCTTCACCCTCGAGGTCGACTTCGAGAACCAGACCATGAGCGGCGTGGAGCATTGGACGTGGGAGGGCCCGGGCGGCTCGTGTCCGGACAGCGAGAGCGTGGTGACGGCGGTACGCGTCGGCGACTGAGTCCGGGCTAGGACGAGGCTTCGTCGTCGGTCGCCGCGACGATGTCGTGCACCTCGACACGGTTCGGGTCCGGCGGGGGATCCAGAGGGTGGTCGCCCTGATGTCGGAACCAGACGGTCTGTTGGGGGAACGGGATCTCGATGCCGGCCTCGTCGAGCGCCTCCTTCACCCGCAGGCGCAGTTCACGCTCGACTGACCACTGCATGGACGGTTCGGTCTTCACCACCAGTCGGATCGCCACACCGGAGGCGCCCAGATTCTGGATGCCCCAGACCTCCGGCCGCTCCATCAGTTCGTCCCCGCCCCACTCGGGATCCTCCCAGAGTTCGTCGGCCACTCGCTGGATGACTCCCTGGGCGAACCGGAGGTCGACGTCATAGGCCACCTCGACGTCGATGAGGGCGCGTGACCAGAGCTGGGAGTAGTTGCCGACCCTCGAGATCTCCCCGTTCGGGACGTGCCAGACGGTGCCGTAGACGTCGCGAATCGTCGTGGACCGCAGCGACACCTCCTCGACCGTTCCGGTGGCCACCCCGATGTCGATCACGTCGCCGACGCCGTACTGATCCTCGATCAGCATGAAGAGACCCGACAGGAAGTCCTTCACGATCGATTGTGCGCCGAAACCGAGAGCCAGACCGCCGATACCGGCACCTGCGATCAGTGGCGCGAGATCGATGTCGAGCTGGCCGAGGATCATCAGGCCGGCGACGCTCCACACCACCGCCACCACCACACTGCGCAGTACCAAGCCGATGGTCTCTGCCCGCGCGTCGGCCCGCTTCGACTCGTTCTCCTGGATCAGGATCTTGCCCGGGCCACGATCACGCAGACTCTGCAGGCGGACATCGGTCGGTGTGGCTGCCACCGTCTTGACGAACCGGCTGACCGCCCGCTGCAGGAACTTCGACGCCACCCATGCGAGGACCACGATCAGGATGATCCGGATCGGTCGATCCAGCACCCACTCCGATGCGGTGGCGAGGAGCTCGTTGTCGGTCCACTCGTAGACCTTCTCGCACGTGTACGTGCGGTCGGTCTCTCCACACGCGTCGATCAGCCCCTGATCATCGGTCTGGGCGAGAACCTGGGTGGTCCGGAAGAACGTGTCAGCCATGGACCGACGCTATTTGGGGTGCCTCCCCCGACGGTGGACGGTCACCTCCCATCTCAAGGAATATGGCAATTGCCAGCAATTTCGATATTTTTGCTGGAATGTACCGCTATCGCCTCGGCCATGCGGCCCAACTCCTCGGCATCAGCCCCGACACCTTGCGCCGCTGGGCCGATCAGGGCCGGGTCGACACCGTGCGAACCGAAGGCGGCCAGCGGGAGGTCGAGGGAGCGGAGCTGGCTCGGTTCGCCCTGGAACTCGGCGAGTCCCCGCTCGACGATGGTCGGGCCGTGTCGGCCCGCAACCGATTCCCGGGCCTCGTCACCCGGGTGCTCCGCGACACCGTGATGGCCCAGGTCGAGATCCAGGCCGGCCCCCATCGAGTGGTCTCGCTCATCTCGGCCGAAGCGGTCGAGGCCCTCGGTCTCGAACCGGGAGTCCCAGCGGTGGCCACCATCAAGTCGACCAACGTGGTCGTGGAGCGGCCCACGTGAGAATCCGCCACGCCCTGACCCTCCTGGCCGCCTCGACGGTCGGCCTGCTCAGCGCGTGCAGTGACGATGAGGCCGACCGGATCGTCGTGCTCGCCGCATCGTCGACCGCCGAGGCTCTGGAGCGGCTGGAGCTACTCGCCGTCAGCCAGGAACCGAACCTCGAGGTCGAACTGGTGCTGGCCGGCTCCCAGACCCTGGTCGCCCAACTCGACAGTGGGGTCGACGCCGACCTGATCATCACCGCAGACGAACCCACGATGGTTCGGGCGATGGAGACCGGCCGGGTGCTGGACCTCCCGCGGGCCGTCGCCACCAACCATCTGGTTCTGGCGGTGGCACCCGGCAACACGGCCGGCGTGACCCGACTCGCCGACCTCGGCCGCGACGAGCTCGTCATCGGCCTCTGCGCAGCGGACGTTCCGTGTGGTGCACTCGCCAGCCAGGTGTTCGAAGCCGTCGGAATCGAACCCGCGGCGGACACCGAAGAGCTCAGCGTCCGGGCGCTGGCGACCAAGATCCAGCTCGAGGAAGTCGACGCCGGACTCGTCTACCACTCCGACGCACGCGCGCTGGCCCTGGAGACGATCGACCCCACGCAGCTCCAGGACTGGACGAACCTCTACCTGGCCGCTCTCGTCGGCGACGATCCGTCCCCGGCTGCCACGGCATTCCTCGAGCTGGTCATCGGCCCCGCGGGGCAGTCCGTCTTCCAGGATCTCGGCTTCGGTTCCCCATGACGTCGCAGCCGACGAACCGTGGCCCGAGGACCGGCCGATGAGCGCACCACCCACCCGGCGGCCCGTCGCACTGTCGATTCCGGCCGCGCTCGCCGTCCTGCTCCTCGCGGTCCCCCTCCTCGGGCTGCTGCAGCGAGCCCCGTGGGCGAGCCTGCTCGAGCGCCTGACCGACCGCACCGTCCTGGATGCCGCTCGGGTGTCCCTGGTGGTCAGCCTCAGCGCGGCCGCGCTCTGTGTTCTCCTCGGTCTCCCGCTGGCGTGGGCCCTCGCCCGCGCCGACCTCCCTGGCCAACGGGTCGTACGAGCGATCGTGATGGTGCCGATGGTGCTACCACCGGTCGTCGGCGGCACGGCCCTCCTGTTCGCGCTCGGCCGACGCGGTCTGGTCGGGCAATGGCTCGATCAGTGGTTCGGCATCACCTTGCCGTTCACGACGGCCGGGGCAGTCGTGGCAGCCACATTCGTGGCCCTGCCCTTCTTCATCACGACCGTCGAGGGGGCGCTCCGCCAGAACGGAACGGACCTGGAAGAGGCCGCGGCCACCGCCGGCGCAACACCGCTGGACACGTTCATCCATGTGACGGTGCCGGCCGCGAGGGAGTCGATCGGCGCGGGGCTCGCGCTCGCGTGGGCCCGGGCTCTCGGTGAGTTCGGAGCGACCATCACCTTCGCCGGCAACCTCGGCGGGCGCACACGAACCCTCCCGCTCCAGACCTTCGTGGCGCTGGAGTCCGATCCCGAGTCGGCACTGGCCATCAGCGTCCTGCTGCTGGCGGTCAGCCTCGCCGTGCTGGTGACCCTCCGCGGCAGGTGGATCCCGCGATGACGATCCGGATCGACGGCAACCTTCGACGCGGGGACGTCGAGCTCCAGCTCGACCTGGACATCGACCCTGGCCGGACCGCGATCGTCGGCCCGAACGGCGCCGGCAAGACCTCCCTGCTCCGGCTCGTCGCCGGCCTCGAACGCCTCGATGGCGGCGAGCTGCGGATCCACGATCGGCTCGTCGACCAGCACGGAGGCCGCTTCATCCCTGCCCATGAGCGGGATGTGGCGATGGTGTTCCAGGAGCACCGGTTGTTCCCCCACCTTCGAGCCATCGAGAACGTCGCCTTTCCCCTTCGGCGCCGAGGCATACATCGCGCCGAAGCCCACGCCCTCGCCGTCGCCCAGCTGGATGCCGTCGGGATGGGCGATGACGCCACTCGTCGGCCCAACGAGCTCTCGGGAGGGCAGCGGCAGCGGATCGCCATCGCCCGCGCGCTCGTCGCCGACCCCTCGATCCTCCTGCTCGACGAGCCGCTCGCCTCGATCGACGACGAGAGCCGGGGAGCGATTCGCTCCCTGCTGCTCGATGCCACGGTGCCGACGGTGCTCTGGGTCTCCCATGAACCGGCCGACACCCTCGGTGCGCCGAGCACCATTTCGTTCGCGGGCGGTGGGGTGCGTCAGACTCTCACCCCATGAGCGACGCAGACACCACCACCGACTCGGCCAGCGGTCCCGCCGCGGACGTAGGCGATCCTCTCGCCCGTTTCCGGTTGGATGGTCGGGTCGTCCTCGTCACCGGTGCCAGCTCCGGTCTCGGCACCCGCTTCGCACGGGTCGCCGCCGCGGCCGGCGCGCGAGTGGTGCTCGCGGCCCGGCGGGTCGACCGGCTCGAAGCGCTCGTCGCCGAACTCCCGGGCGCCGTGGCGGTCCCGTCCGATCTCACCGAGCCCGGCGGACCGGAACGCTGCGTCGCCGAAGCACTCGAGGCCACTGGCCGCATCGACGTCGCCGTCAACAACGCCGGCATCTCGCAAGTCGCGCCGGCGCTCGACTTCGACACCGAAATGTTCCGTCACGAGATCGAGATCGACCTCATCGCCCCCTTCGCCATCGCCCGCGACGTGGCGCGAGCGGCGATCGACGCGGGACGACCGGCGTCCATCATCAACATCGGATCAGTGCTCGGCGAGGTCGCCGGCGGCAAGCTGCGCGTCCCGGGATACGCCGCGGCCAAGGGCGGGATCCACAATCTCACCCGCGAGCTGGCCTCAGAGTGGGCCCGCAAGGGTGTGCGGGTCAACGCCATCGCGCCCGGCTGGTTCGAGACCGAGATGAACAGCGACGGGATGTTCGCCGACGAGGGCGGCCGGCGCTACATGAGTGACGGCGCCGTCATGGGTCGACCCGGAACCGAGGGGGAACTCGACGGAGCCCTGCTCTACCTGGCGAGCGATGCGTCGAGCTTCGTGACCGGCCACGTCCTCTTCGTCGACGGCGGCTGGACCATCACCTGAGTCGTCCGACGGTGGCCGCGTCGAGGTCAGCCGGGCCAGTCGATTGGTGCGGCGGCGATGGTGCGCACCTCCTCCCCCATGGGTGCGCACCATCGCCCCGCCATCCAAGACCCAATGGGTCCCGGTACGTGCACACTCGGTCACCCGCAGTGTGTTAGCGGGCCACATGTTGCGCCGTCGAGGGCCGTTTCGTCAAGGGGTAGGCCGATGCGAGCGGCCCGCGACCACGTCGCGTGAGCGTCCGAACGGCTACAGAGAAGCCACGTCGGCCACCGGAACCAACCGGGTGGAGACCTCGGGCTCCGACACCGGGCGGACGAATCGCAGCCCCATCACGCCGTGATCGTGGGTCTCGGGCTTCAGCCAGTTGGGCCGGTCCGGGTCCTCGTGCGACACCACGATCGTCACCCGACCGCCTTCCCGAACGGCATTCTCACGGTCGACGAACCCTTCCCCGGTGGCGTAGTTGGCGAGGTTCTCCATCCAGTGATTGCAGAGCTGGAAGTTCCAGTGTTGGCACTCCGGCTCCTCGAACTCGACGATGAGCGCCATTCCCACCGGCACCCGCCAGTAGCCGAACTCGAAGTGGCGATCGTCGGGTGATCCCCCGATCCGCTCATACCACTCGCGGGTGAATTCGGTCTGGTTCTCCCGGGTGAGGAGGTCGCGGGTCCAACCCGCGTAGTCGGCCTGGAGTCCGAGCACGAGCTGGCCTGCAATCGCGAGTCGGGCGGACATCTCCGCGGGATCGGGCGGCTCGGGCTGCTCGTGGTCGTCCAGGCACTCGATCCGCAGGCGCGGTGGTGTCTGATTCCCCCGGTCCTCGTACACCACCCGCCCCATCAGCTCCCGCGTCGTCGGTGCCATGGACAACCAGGCACTCCCGTCGTCGGGCGGCTCTACCGACAGGACGAAATCGATGGTGCCGTCATCGGCTGCCAGCTCGGAGAGCTCCGCGGTGTGAGGCGTGAGCGCCATGTTCGGGTTGAAGCGTTCGAGATGATCCTCCGCGTCGAGCCCACAGGAGAACGCCCCCACGTCGTCGGGGATGGGAGGACTCCAGGCCGACAGGTGGGTGTAGACGTCGCCCGCCGAGCCGGTCACCCGGTAGCGGTAGCGGGCATCCACCGGTTGCACGATGTGGTCCTGGTTCGGTGACTGCACGCCGATCCCGCCCTTGAGCGGTGGCGGGATCAGGCCGATCCGGTTCGAGCGAGTGGTGGGCGTCTGCCGCTCGATCGCCCGGAAGCTCGCCATCAGGATCATCCGGGTGAGATAGCGGAACCCCTCCACCCGATCCTGGGCGTCGCCGTCGGGGGTTTCCCGCAGCACCACGCGACCTGCGGCCTTGAGCGTGTCGCAGAAGTCCTCCCAGGCACGCCCGTCAACCAGGCGCTCGGCCCGCTCGCGATCGAACGTGCGGGCCGGATCGGTTCCCTCTTCGCGGGAGTTGGCCTCATGGGAAGTCATCGGTTCTCCTCTCCGATGTCGATGCCGAGAGCGTGTCGCAGGAACTCGAGCTGGAGCAGGAGGAGGTTCTCGGCCACCTCCTCTTGTGGGGTCATGTGCGTCACCCCGGAGAGCGGCAACACGGTGTGGGGCTTGCCGGCCTCGAGCAGGGCCCGGGACAGCAGCAGGGTGTGGGCAGCCACGACGTTGTCGTCAGCAAGCCCGTGGATCAGCATCAGCGGTCGCATCGGGCGATCGCCCATTGCCGCCGGCTCGGCGCACAGATCGGTGCGTTCGTAGTTGTCCGGCTCGTGGCCGGGGTGACCGAGGTAGCGCTCGGTGTAGTGGGTGTCGTAGTAGCGCCAGTCGGTGACCGGTGCGCCGGCCACTGCGGCGTGGAAGAGGTCGGGGCGACGCAGCACCGCGAGCGCCGCGAGGTATCCGCCGAAGGACCAACCCCGGATCGCCACTCGCGAGAGATCGAGACAGGGTTCGAGCGCCGCCGCGGCCTCGAGGGCGTCGATCTGGTCTTCGAGAACTGGCGCGGCCAGGTCGCCCCGTACCTGGCGCTCGAACTCGGGGCCCCGCCCAGGCGTCCCCCGGCCGTCGGTCACGAGAACCGCAAACCCCTGGTCGGCGAACCACTGGCTGGCGTGGAAGAGACCCGCGGCCCGCTGCACCCGCTGGGCGTGAGGACCCCCGTACGGATCGAGTAGCACCGGTAGCGGGCCACCGTCGTGTTCAGCCGGCAGCAGCAGGGCGGCTGCCAGGTCCCGGCCTCCGAGGCGGTGGATGGTCACGTTGAGCGACAGATCCGGAGACTCGGCGCGCGTCTCGATGGATCCGACCACGTCACCGGTTCGACGGATCTCGATCGTCGCGGCGTCATCGTCGAGCGTGCGGCGGGACCGGACTTCCAGGTCCCCGGTCGCGACGGCCCCATGGACGCCCTCGCCGTCGGTACGAACGGTGTGGCTGCCGTTCCACGCCACGTCGACCACATCGACCGTGGTCGAGTCGAGTGAGGCGAGGACCACGATGCCCTGCTCGCCGACGTCGACAACGCGACGGACCTGGAGTTCGTCGGCGGACAGAGGTTCACCATCGACACAGACCCGCCGGGCGACTCCTCGATCCTCCACCGTCAACAGTCGACCGTCGTGGAGCCGTGGCACCCCGGGCACCAGCTCGACCCAGTGCTCGTCGGTGGTCCGGTAGCGCTCGGTCACTTCGCCGGAGTCGGGCTCGACGTCGAGTACGGCCAGCGTGCGCTGGTCGCGGGACTGCACCGTGAGCAGCAGGCCGGCGGAGGTCCACGCCGCGTCGGCGAGATACTCCCACTCCGCAGTCGACCCGCCCCGCCAGTCGACGTCGATCCGACCTTCGCCGTCCGTATCGACGATGGCCAGGTTGACGTCGGCGTTGGCGGTTCCCGCGGCCGGGTATCGCACCTTGGTCGGCGCCTGATCGGGGGTCACGGGGGCCGAGATCCACCATTCGTCGATCGCAGCGACATCGACTCGTTCGACGAGCACTCGGTCGCTCCCCGGACTCCACCAGAAGCCACGGGTGCGGCCCATCTCCTCACCCGCAACGAACTCGGCCGACCCCCAGCTGATGGTGTCGCCGTCCTCGCCGATGACCGCTCGGTCACCGGCTGCGTCGACCACTCGGAGCTCCGGGCCCGCGACGTAGGCCACCCGAGTCCCGTCCGGCGAGAGGCGGGGGTCGAATCCTCCCGGCACGGTCTCGAGCAGGTGCCCTCCACCGCCGAGGAGATCGGCCCGGCCGATCTGTCCGCCCAGGGCGAAGGTGGCGACCGTCAGGTCGGCGTCCGCGTCGAACGCCACGATCCCACCGCCGGACTCCCTCGCTCGCTCCCTGCGAGCCCGCTCCTCGGGAGGCAGGTCCGAGTCATCGGCTCCGAGTTCGCCCGGGTCGACGACGAGCCGCTCGTGGCCGGTGGCGAGGTCGAACACCCAGAGCCGGTTGACGGGGTCCTCCGGCCCGTTCGATCGCAGGAAGGCGACCCGCTCACCGTTCTCGGCCACCCGGAAGTCCCGGGGAGCGCCAAGCGTGAACCGGCGGGTGACGGCCTGACGACGAGGGAAGGAACGGCGGTCGGGCATGGCCCGGATCATGCCCGATGCAGACGGGTCGCGGGTATCTCACCGCGTTGAGGGTGCGGGCCGGCGATGTCTTCAGTGGACCAGCTGCACTGCGGCGACGTGCCCGTCGTCGATCAGCACACCGCGTCCTGGCACCGGCGCCAGCGCCAACCGCGGTGGAAGTGGGACCCCGAGCAGGTCCCCGTCGAGCGGATCCGGTCGGAGAATGATCCCGAGCGAGGCCGACCGGAGCTCGGCCGACCAATGGCCATAAGCCGCCCGGAAACGATCGGTCCGGGCAGCCACGAGGAGGTGCACGCCGTCCGGCGGTCGGGTGACGATTCCGGCGAGCACACCGCTCGAGTCGTCCGATTCGACGCAGTCGTCGACGACGAGCAGCAGCGGTGGGCCGAGCTCCCTTCTCGACGGCAGCTGACCGGGGCTGACGAGCGGCGCTCCGATGCGGTCTGCGAGGCCGGCAGAGCCGACCACCGCAACCTCCACACCGGCGGTGACGGCCAGCGTCGCCATAGTGGCCAGGGCGGTGGTGCGTCCGGATCGCCGGGGCCCGAGAACGAGCGCGTGGTCTCCCCGGCGGAACCGGAGCCGCGAGGGTTCGAGGTCTCGCTCCGCCACCCCGATGTCGATCGTGATGGACGAGGCGTCGACGCATGCGGCTGCGGCGATCGACTCCTTCGGAATGTCGGTTCCGAGGACGCCGATCTGGAACGGAGCCGGATCGCTTTGCTTCTCGGTCCGGGCGCCGACTGCATCGGAGAGGTGTTCCGCCGGCAGGACCACCTGCAGCTCCGCACCGTCGATCGCCCGACGGGCGCGGCCGGGCGGACTGTCCGAGTCGAGCGGAGCCACACCGAACCGGAGGCTGTCGTTCCCATCCAGAGTGGGATGGACGAGCACGGTGCCGGCCGACGCAAGCATGGCAGCCGGGAGGTCCGCCACCCTCCCGACCGATGCCGCGATGTACACACCAACGGCGGGTCCGTCCGCCCAGATCCGTTCGAGCTGGTCGTGAGGCTCGGTGTCGCGCACGGGGTCGTGTGCTCTGGAGAGACCCCCGAGATCGTCGATGACCAACACGATCTCGGGCGAACCACCGGCTCCGGTCGAACGGCGACGCACGACCTCTTCGTCGAGGCGGCGCAGGAGCCGGCGGCGACGCTCGGTGTCCGCCGGCGCGACGGCGGCACCGACCGGCGCCAGCACTTCCAGCTCGGCCAGCACGCCGCCGTCGAGGTCGATCACGTACACGTGCGCGCCGCTGTCGACCGAAACGAGGGCGGCCGCGCCGAGCGTGGTGGTGCGACCCGACCCCGGACCACCGACCACCACGAGATGCCCGTCGCCCGGCGTCCACCCCTCCCGGTACACCCGTTGGTTGTCCGGATCGTCGACCAGGCACCAGCCGTGCGCCCAGGTCGGACCGGTGTCGATCTCCCGGGCGGGGAGCGGCTCCGGCCACGGGATACGCGGCCGCGCCGAGGCCCCGTGGGCTTCGCCGATGGCAGCGACCAGGGCGGCGAGGTCGGTCCGAGCCGTGGCCGGAGCTGCGACCGCACTCGCAACAGACTCATCGCCGGCAATCGGGCGCACCCGTACGGCCGCGCCCGCCGTGGTGCGGCCGGTGACCAGCGCGGTCTGGAACCGCACGAGCTCGCCGGGCCCCAACCGGAGCAGGGCCTGCCCGGGCCGAGCACGCGGGATGGTGGCGGCATCGGGGGACCCGACGACATCGGTGGAATCCGCACGATCGGTGACCCGGAGCGCGATCCTCGCCCCGGTGTTGGCGCGGATGTCCTCGGTGATGACGCCGGCGGGCCGTTGGGTCGCGAGCACGAGGTGAACACCGAGGCTCCTCCCCCGCTGGGCGATCCCCACGAGTGAGCTCATGAAGTCCGGGAGATCCGCGGCGAGTGACGCGAACTCGTCGATGACCACGAGCAACCGCGGGAGGGGCTCGATCGCGGCCCGGCGGGACTCACGGGTCAGTCGCGCACGGGCGACGTACGCGTCGAGATCATCGGCGCCGGCGGCCCGGAGCGTGCGTTCTCGATGGCGGAGCTCGGCCTCGAGGCACCTCAGCGCTCGAGCGGCGAGGGCCTCGTCCAGATCGGTGACGACTCCCACCACGTGAGGGAGATCGACACAGCAGTCGAACGCCGCGCCGCCCTTGTAGTCGACGAGGACCATGGCGACGGCATCGGGTGATGCCACCGCTGCGGTGGAGGCCACCAGCGTGCGAAGCAGCTCCGACTTCCCCGATCCGGTCGTGCCTCCGATCACCAGGTGGGGGCCGTCTGCCACCAGGTCGAGATCCACCGGCCCGTGCGCATCGGCGCCGATCGTCACGGCCAGCGACGACGGCGCGGACTCGACGAGTCCACGCTGCCACCGTCGTCGGATCGCGTCAGCCGGGTCGGGCTGGGCGACGTCACCATCCCGGGCCAGCAGGTCCAACAGGTTCACTGAATCCGGAAGATCTGCGCCCTCGACAACCCGCTCGGGGTCATCGAGTTGACCGAGCCGTCGTGCGGCGCCCTCCGCAGCCGCCGGGGCCAACCCCCACGCGATCCCCGTGCACCCCTCGTCGGCGGTCCGGGGATCGACCACCACGATCCGGCCGGCATCGCCCATCCGCACCATCGAGGTGCATTCGGCGGGCAGGCGATGCGGATCCGAGACCAACGCGAGGATGGCCGTGTCCGGCATGCCCACCAGACGGCGCCCCGTGGCAGCCCGACCGTGGAAGCAGTGGTCCCCGTCGAGGACCGCAAGGAGAACCTCATGCCCGTTCGTCCCGCCGGCCGGTCGGCCCCGATCCACGTCGAGGCTGGGTTCATGGGCCGGCGAGTGGGCGACGAGCACTCCGGGTTCGCCCGTCGTGGGGTCGGCGGTGTGGGGTAGCCACCGGCACCAGTCCCACGGCCGCCGCACCGGTTCCGACTCGCACTGGACCATGAGGGTGAGATCGGCCGGTCCGTGATGGGTGGTCGTTTGAACGACCAACGATCGGGCCACGGCCCGGGTGAGGTTCGATGGTCCGACGAGTCCGACCACCGAACCGGCCCCGAGCGACAGCTCCATGGGCACATCGGCGAGGGCGGGCGAGGCGGCGAGCATCGCGTCGGCTGCCTTTGTCGTGGCGTCGGACGTGGATGCTCGACGACCGGAGCCGGCTTCCACCACATTCCGTCGAGGCTCGAACGGGATCGTCGCGGCGCCGACGCCGCAGAGGAAGGAGTCGAGATCGCCGGTGCGACGCTCCCACACACGAACCGACGCGGCGGTGGCTCGACGGGTGACCTCCTCCAGATCCGGCACCAGGCTCCGGCGCCGTTGCTCCTCGCGTTTGCGGGCGGTCGGGAGGTGTCGTCCGAGGTCTGCCAGTGCCTCGTCGGCGAGCCGGGTGAGGCTCCGATGATCTCGGCGGATCCGGCGCCGACGTTCCCACCACGTGCCGATTGTGAGAATCGGTCCGAGCGCGGTGAAGATCGCCATCATCGGCGACCACAGGAACGCGATCACTCCGCCGGCTACGACCGGTAGGACGATCCCGGCAACTGACAGGGGTTCCGGGCGGGGTGCGGGTGGGGCGTCGGCCGGCACCTCGATCGAGACCGGCTCGGCCTCCGGTCGAGCCCGGGGCGGTCGGTTGAACGGGATGGTGGCACCGAGCGCGGCCACTCCGGTGGCGCTCAGTGCAGCCTCGACCGAGTGTGGCCGATCGAATGTGGCCCGCCGATGAGCGCGCGCACCGGCCCGGACCTCGCTGCGAGACAGGCGGGTCCGGGCCGGGCGTGGGGCGGGGGATTCCGGTGGCGTCGGGCTCGGAAACACCGTCGACCCCTGCCGGATCGGGAGCTGGTCGATGGTGGTGGCAGGGGGGAACCACCGACCATCGACGATCAGCCCGTGGGGGACGATGCAGGATCGTCCCCGAAGCGCCTCGGCCAACTCCGCCGTCGGCCGGGCGGCATCAGCGACGTCGACGTCGACGACCCGGGGCGCTCCGACGGAGCCGATGTCGTCGGGGCCACCCAGGTGCAGCACACGCATGGAGACCATCAGGTCCTCGCTCCGTGTTCACTGCGTCGTCGTCGCCGTCGCTGAGAACCGTTCACACGGTGTCGAGCGCGGTCACTCCGGCCTGGAGCTCCCGCCCGATGAACGCCGAGTGTTCCCCGAGGGCGTCGACCAGCGCCGAGAGGTTCGGACGGAACTCGCTGTTCCACAATTGGACGAACCGGTCGGCCCGTGCGCCCTGCCACGTGGTGCCGTCGATCCCGCCCTGGATGGCGCGGATCACATCCTGCACCGCCTGCTGTTGGCGACCGAAGTTGGCTGCCAGCTGTTCCATCTGCGACTTGCTCATCACCAGCATGTCACCGGCCATGTCGTACTCCTTCTGGATTCTCATGTCGTTTCGTGCAATGACGATGCCACACATATCACTAAAATGCAAGAGATTTAGTGAAAATCACCGTGACTCTTCTCCCACCACCGTCGGTGAGCCGCGACTGAACGCGACCGGAGATCGCAGCTAGGGTCGCCGGAGGCGGAATCAGGCGAACAGGAGATGCGGCCAATGGCGGACGACCAGGCGGAAGAGAACATCCACATCGAAGAGACCGACGGCGGCGAGGAACTCCTCACCGTCGGCGACGAGCCCCGCCGAACCCGCGGCTCGCTGCGCTGGTGGGCATCGATCACCGCCCTCGTCGGGCTCGTGATCGGAGCGGGGTTCCTTGCGGGAAGCCTGCTCGGCGATGACGACGGGGATGCGTCGCCCGACTCGGACAGTGCCGACGTGGAAACCGCGGGCAACGACGAGGCCGCGGCCGACGACGGCGCTGCCGACTCCACCCCTTCGCCCGATCAAGCACCCGGCGAGGCGACGGTCCAGGGCGCAGTGGCCAACAGCTCGGTGAGTGCCGTCGAAGGCACCGGATTCACGAGCTTCGACCACTGCCGGAGTTCCCCGAGGAGGTGGCAGCTCTCTTCCCGGACGAAGTGCGCGAAATCGTCTCGGGCTCCGGTGCCACCACGATCGAGGATGCCCAGGCCGCCTTGATCGAAGCCGACCTGATCGACGAAGTGATGGCAGTGCTCGAGGAGAACCCCGAAGTGATGGCGAGTCTCAGCGGGCCGTCCGAGGCCACCCTGACCCTTGCCACCAGCACCGATGGGATCACCTGGGAGGCGCGCGATCCCGAGCTCCTGCCCTTCGCAGCCGAAGGCATCAACTCCGTCACCTCCGACGGCAACCACCTCGTGTTCGCCACCCAGAACTGGAACCAGGTCGACGCCACCAGCTCCAGCAGCATTCATGCAACCACTGATCTCGTCACGTGGGAGAGCCATGTCATCCCGAGCCCAGATCTCGACCTCCCGGAGTACGCCTCTGCCGACTCCTACGTGAGCTCCGTAGCCGCAGGTCCGACCGGCCTCGTTGCGATCGTCAACGAGCACGTGTGGGCCGACCCGTCTCAGTTCCTGCCGGACGACATGAAGAACCTCAACGGTGGATGGAGCGTGGAGGAGACGTCCACCGGGCTCACCGTCGAGGTGTTCGGCGAACCCGAAATCGTCTACGACGAAAGCGGGAACGTGGACGAGGAGGCCACCGAATGGGACTGCTGCCATCAGCCGGTGGACGAGTTCACCTACACGTGGGAGGAGCTCGGTATCGACCCCGACGTGTACCAGAGCTTCAACCAAGGTCCTGGCGAGGCCACGATCTGGTTTGCCCCCTGGGGTGGTGTGCTCGAGCGGTCCGATCTCTCCGCCACCGGCTGGGGCGGGTCATTGGCCGCCACGGACTCCGGCTTCCTCGCGACGATCAGCGGCGAGGACTCTGCGCACATGCTGTTCTCGGTCGACGGTAGTAGCTGGTCGCAGGCCGAATCGCCCGACGCCTGGCTCAACGGGGTGTCCGCCGTCGACGGTGGCGTACTCGCCTTCGGTTGGTCGCACGCGACCAACGAGTCGGCCGTGTGGCTCGGCGACGCCGACGGCACCAACTGGCGGACGGTGGTGGTCCCCGACCTCCCGGCCGACGCCCAGATGGACTTCATGGGACCACCCACGGGCACGCTCGGGTTCGTCTCCATCACCGATGCGGCTGGCTACGACGACCCATTCGAGGGAGTCGAGGTCGGCGAGATCACCTACGAACACGAAGGCTTCACGATCACCGAACTGAACGATCACGACGAGGGCGTGACCACCACGGCCGTCCGTATCGTCGACCCGACGGGCGCGGTCGTGCTCGACGAGATCCACTCCGTCGACTGGGCCGAGATCGAGGCCGCGGAGGACGGCCATGACGTCGACCCGGGAATCCCGCCGTTCATCGACCTCGAGAGCGAGGACGGTGTCGGGTACATCGACCCGGCATCGGGTGCGACCATCCTCCTGGTGCCCTGGGACGTCAAGAACCAGGCGTGGGAGGAAGCGTGGGACGCCGCGCTCGAAGAGGCCGGGATCAACCCCTACACGGCTCACGAGTACTCCCCCGATCTGTGGCTCGTGGCCACCCCGAACGGCATCGACTGGCTGGTCGAGGACCTCCCCGACCCGGACCCCGAACGCGGTTACTGGCCAGGGATCGCCGCCATCAACGGCGACGTGGTCCTCGTGGGAAGTGAAGGTGGTCTCACCCGCTATCAGATCGGCTGAGACCGACCGAACGGAATCCTCGGAGCGGCCCGGTCACCGCTAGCGTCGGCCCGGTGACCGAGTCGCTCTTCGACCGCTCGAACCGGGCGGTCACCCTGGCCGTGATCGCCACCGTCGGGATCATCGCCTACAACAACCTGGCGGTCAGCGCCGCCCTGCCCGAGGTCGGCAACGACCTCGGCGACGTCGCCCTTCTCCCGTGGACCATCTCGATCGAGCTGCTCACGTCAGGGGTCGCGGTTCTCATCGCTGGCCCGATCGTCGACAGCCTCGGTCCGCGGCGGGTCTTCCACTGGTCGGTCATCGCGTTCATGGGCACGTCAATCCTCTGCGCCGCGGCGCCGACGATGCTCGCCCTCGTCGTGGCACGCGCGTTCCAGGGAGGGGCAGCGGGCATCCTGTTCACCGCCCAGCTCACCACCATCGGGCTCGCCTACTCGGCCGAGCTCCGTCCCCGTGCATTCGCGGTGGTGTCGACGGTCTGGGGGGTGATGAGTGTGGCGGGCCCCACGTTCGCCGCCACCGTGGTGACCGGCACCGGCTGGCGGGGCGTGTTCCTGCTGAACGTGATCGTGGCGGGAACCGCGGCTGCGCTTGCCTGGCGGGTGCTCCCGGGCCGCAACCCCGACGCCGAGACGCACCGCACCGACGTCCTCGGTATCGCGCTGGTGACGATCATCGCCACCGCTGCCCTCACCACCTTCGAGGGTCCCCGCTGGCTCACGATCGCCGGGGTGGCCGTGACCGTCGTCGGACTCCCCGCCTACGTCCGTCATGCCCGGCGGGCCGACCGACCGGTCATGCGGATCGACCATCTCGCCAACCGCCGCTACCGGCCGATCCACATGACGTCGACCCTCGTCGTCGGGGCCGCCATCGGCTCGTTCGCCTTCCTGCCGGTCTACATGCGCGGTGGACGCGGGACCTCGCTGACCGCGGCCGCCTTTTCGATCGTCTTCCACTCGGTGGCGTGGTCGCTGAGCGCCTTCACCGCCGCCCGGCTCCAACGGACGGTTCGCAACGAGAAGATCATCCTCGGTGGTGCCTGCATCGCGGCGCCGATGCTGACCGGAGCGGCGCTGGCCGTCGCCCTCGACGCACCGATTCCGGTGATCCTGCTGTTCTTCTTCGGTACCGGATGTGGGGTCGGATCAGTGTCGGCAACCGGGATCGCCACCCTCCAGGGCCGCATCCCCGCGGCATCGATGGGCCGCATCAACGCCGCCCATCAGTTCATCCGGACCCTCGGCACCACCTATGGGGTCGGCCTGTCGGGGGCAGTCCTCCTGAGCGTGGTCGACCGCCGCATCGGCAGTGTGGAGCCGGTTCGGGAGTTGCTCGGTGGTGGCTCGCTCGAGGACCTCGGTCTCGGTGAGGGGATGGGCGAACGACTGGCCGAGGCTCTCCAGGCCGGCTTCGCCTGGAGCCTCGGCGTGCTGGCTGCCGTGATGCTGATGGCGATCCCTTCGGCCATTCACCTCGTGCGCACCCCGGTCGAGCCGGTACCATCCGCCCCGTGCAGGCGCTCCGCTTCAGTCGCAACGAAGGTCGCTATGCCGCCGCGATGGTGGCGTCGAAGCTGCGGCCCGGCGCAGGTGGCGCGGTCGGGCCGCTGTCGTTGATCGACGACGACGGCCCAGACCTCCCCGCCGAAGATTGGATCCGGGTGTGGCCCCGGCTCGCCGGAATCTGCGGTTCGGACCTGTCCACGATCGACGGTCACGCCTCGCGCTACTTCGAGGGCTTCGTCTCCTTCCCGTTCGTGCCCGGGCACGAGGTGGTGGCCGACACCGCCGACGGACGCAGGGTGGTGCTCGAGCCGGTCCTCGGCCACGAGGCGCGGGGCTTCGCTCCCCCTTTCGATGGCGCGGCGCCCGCCGACGGCAACGACTACCGCCACCTCACCTGCGGCCACCTGGAGCCCGGTCTCCAGACCGGATTCTGTGAGAGCACTGGCGGCGGCTGGGCCACCGAATTCGTCGCCCACCCTTCCCAGCTCCACGAAGTTCCCGACTGGATGAGCGACGAGCTCGCCGTCACCCTCGAACCGGTGGCCGGCGGCGTACACGCGGCGCTCCGGTCGCAGGTGAACGAGGGCGACACCGTCGCGGTGATCGGGGCGGGTGCGATGGGTCTGGTCACCGTCGCTGCGCTCCGGCACCTGACCTCCCCCGGCTCGATCATGATCGGCGCCAAGTACCCCGTGCAGCGCGAGCTCGCCGCCGAGTTCGGCGCCGACGTGGTCTGCGAGCCGGGTGAACTCGCCCGCGCGGTTCGGCGGGCTACCGGATCGTTCATGATCGGCCCCCACCTGTCGGGTGGTGCGGACGTCGTCGTCGATGCCGTGGGTTCCGCAGAATCGATCGCGGAAGCGATCTCCATCTGCCGGCCCCGTGGTCGGGTGGTGTTGCTCGGCATGCCGGGTGTGGTCGACGTCGACCTCACGCCCCTCTGGCATCGCGAAACCGAGCTGGTCGGCACCTACACGTACGGCACCGAGACACTGTCCGACGGACGCCGGTGCACCAGCTTCGAGCTGGCGATGGAGCTGGCCGGGAAGGTGCCGTTCGACAGGCTCGTCTCGGCCACATATCCCTTGGACCGCTACCGCGACGCACTCGCTCACGCGGCCGAGGCGGGCCGGAGGGGCGGGGTGAAGATCGCCTTCGACATGCGCAGCGAGCGCCATCGCGGTCTCCCCCGTACCGATTCGTGATCCTCGTTGTCGTGACTTCGAGCCCGACCCGCCAGAATGTTGCCCATGCCCGAATCTGATGTCGCATCCGCTCTCGACGACGAGACGGTCGCCGCCCTCACCCTCTTCAACGAATACGTCGACGCCGACCGTGAGCGCACCCGCCGCGAGAAGCGGATCCGCAAGGCGGAACGGGCCAAGGACGATGCCGCCGCTGCGGTGAAGCGGTTGGGCGAGAAGGGCAGCGCCGAGGAGAAGGCGGAAGCCGAGAAGCGCTATCGCGAGGCCAACGAGGCATGGCGCAAGCTCCGCGACGGCGAGGAGCCCGAGCCCGCGGACACCAAGGCCGAGGAGGCTCCCGCGGAGGAAGCCGCCGCCGAAGAAGCACCCGCCGAAGAAGCCGCACCGGCAGCCGAAGAAGCCGCCGCCGAGGAAGCCGCCGCCGAAGAAGCTCCCGCAGAGGAAGCACCGGCGGCCGAGGAAGCTCCCGCAGAGGAAGCACCGGCGGCCGAAGAAGCTCCCGCCGAGGAAGCACCGGCAGCCGAAGAAGCTCCCGCCGATGACGACGCCGGCGAGGATGCACCGGCCGCTGCCGACGAGGAGGAGTAGGAGTCACCGACTCCACTCCACTCCCATCTCGGGCAAACGACTCGAGCGTGCGCCCCGGGAAGTCCGGAAGACGCACGCTCAGTCAAGCTGTTGGGTTGTCAGCTTTGGGCGGTCAGTACTCGATCACTCCGCCGGTGGTGAGGCGTTGGTCGTCGACCACGCCATCTCGCCGTTCTCGTTGATCCAGACGTCGATGAACCAGAGGACACCCTCGCCCTCGAAGTCGACCTTGGCGGTCGCTCCGGGAGCGCCCTGGTTGTAGTCCCATGACCCGAATCCGGCGGCCGGTGCCATCTCCTTGACCCAGATCTGGTTGTTGTAGAGCTTGAACTTGGCGGCACCGACTCCGGGGATCTCGACCCACTGGTAGACCGGGTCCGGCAACTTGGGCTCGTCCCAGAAGTGCTGTTCGATCTCACCGTTGTCGTTGATCAGGGCCTTGCCGTACCAGATCCATTCGCCGTCGGTGAAGGCCACCTACACCTTCCAGCCCTCGGCCTTGATGATGTCGTAGGTGTAGCCCTCGTAGGCAGTGACGTTGCCGGCCCAGAGGGTTTCGCCCTCACGCTCGACCACGAAGTTGCCCTTGCCCGGCACCTCGACGACGATGCGGTCGACGATCACCGGTGGTTTCGGCTCCGGCTTGGGTTCGGGCTTGGCCGTCGTGGTGGTCGGGATGATCACCTCGTCGACGATCACGCTGATCTCGTCACGGACACCCGGCTTGATCGTGATCTTCTTGATGTCCTGACCGTTGGTGATGATGATCACCAGGTTGCCGTCGACGACTTCTGCGCTGTGGATTTCCCAGCCATCGGCGAAATCGGTCGAGAGCATGGTGAAGCCACCGCCGTCGGTCTCCTCGACCTCGGCCCAGCCGAGCGTCCCGAGATCGACCTCGTGGATGCCATCGTCGGCCGGAAGGGTGGTGGTCGTGGTGGTGGCCGCCAGCTTGTCGGCCCCTTCGTCGGACTCGCCATCGCCGCCGTTGCCGGCCGCTTCCGCACCGTCGGCATCGCCGATCTCGGGGAGTTCCACGTCGGGGCCCTTGTCGTCGACCTTCTCGTCGGACTCGACGCCGCCTGCCGTCTCCGCGGTGGGCGCCTCCGAACCGTCAGCAGCCATCGCCACCGCACCGAATCCGAGGATCGGCAGGACGGCCAACGTGGCTGCCAGGCGACGGACGTGGGAGATCCTCGCGGCCCGCATCCGGGGACGCAGCTGCTCGAGGATGGCGTCCGCTCCGGGACCACCCGGAGCGGGGGTGGCGGAGGACATGGGGGATTCGTTCGGGTTCATGGGGTCGGGGGTCATGTGGTTGTGGCTCATCGGGCCATCTCCTGGCGGCCGATTCGCTCGACCATGCGGGGCTTGAGGGTGCGGCGGGCTCGACTGAGGTGGAAGCGGAACGCTCCGGGCGAGATGCCCATGCGGTTCGCAGCCTCGTCGGTGCTGAATCCGGCGCCGTAGTAGAGGTCAACGGCCTGCCGCTGCTGCGGCGGGAGCATGTCGAGGGCGGAGTCGAGATCGTCGGGTTCGGCCGGAGCGGCGACGATGGTCTCCGTCACCAGCTTGGGCAGCGCCTTGTCTCGAACCACAGTCCGGCGGTGCTGGTCCCGCACCACGTTGACGGCCACTCGGCGGACCCAGGCGATGGGCTCCCGGTAGTGGCCTACTCGCCACCATCGGGCGTATGCCCGTACATATGCTTCCTGGGCCGCGTCATGGGCATCGTCGGCTCGTGTGCCGTCGAGGATCAATCCCCGGACCGTGGTGTCGTAGTTCTCCCGGAAGAACCGGTCGAAATCTCGGGCCATGCCCCACCTCTGCTCGTTGGTCGTTGCACATCGCCGGTCGCCTCCCACCCATACCCACGCAGAACCCCGCGAAAATGTTTGGCCCAACCGGAAATTTCTTTTCTGGACCGGTCAATCGGCACAATTGCGGCCAGAACTGAGCACGACCCGAGCCGGGAGGCACCAATGAAGGCAGTACAGATCAGCGGCGGCACTGCCCAACTCGTCGAGGTCCCCGAGCCCGATGGCGCGGCGTCGGGAGCAGCCGACGGGGACACGGTGACCGTGGACATCGCGGTGTCGTCGATCTGTGGATCAGATCTGCACCTGATCGACGCCGGCTTCGCCGAAGGGCAGGTGCTCGGTCACGAGTTCGCCGGCTACACACCGGATGGGACCGCGGTGGCTGTCGAGCCGATCATCAGCTGTGGTGGGTGTGTCTACTGCGAGTCGGGCCACCTGATGGCCTGCACCGAGGGCGGGAAGCTGGTCGGTGTGGGGCTGCAGGGCGGGATGGCGGAACGGATCGCAGTTCCGGCCGACTGTCTCGTCCCGTTGCCATCGGGTCTGTCGATGTCATCGGCCTCGCTGGTGGAGCCTCTGGCGGTTGCGGCCCACTCGATCAATCGGGCTCGGGTCGGGTCAGGCGACCGGGTGTTGGTGATCGGCGCTGGTCCGATCGGCCTGGCCGCAGCCGCGGTGCTCGGTGCGCGCGGCATCGAGTGCACGGTGAGCGCCCGTCACGATCACCAGCGGGCGGCCGCCGACCAGCTGGGGGCGGCGACCGGAGGCGCCGACGAGCTCGGCGACGGGTACGACGTCGTCATCGACGCCGCCGGCACCACGGCATCACTCGATGAGGCGGCGATGCGGGTCCGACCGATGGGTCGGATCGGCCTGGTCGGAACCCTGTGGTCGCCCGCGGAGATCGGCCTGCAGGTGTGCATGCGGGAGTGCGAGATCATCCCGTCGATGACCTATGTGTGCCGCACGAAGGACCGCAACTTCACCGAAGCGGCCCAGATCCTGGCGGACGGGCCCGAGATCGCCGATGCGATGATCACCCACCGCTTCCCGCTGGATGGCTGTGCGGAGGCCTTCACCACCGCCGCCGACCGCAGGGCCGGCGCCATCAAGGTCGCCTTCGACATCCCAACCTGACTCGACCTGACTCGGTCTTGTTCCGGGACAAGAACCGAGTCAGGTTCGGTTCCGGGATGAACACCGAGTCAGGTTCGTAGCGGGTGATCAGTGGGGATGGAGGCCGCCGTCGACGAACATGACCTGGCCGGTGACATAGCTGGAGGCGTCGCCGGCGAGAAACAGGGCTGCAGCGGCAACCTCGTCGGGTGACGCCAACCGGCCCAGGAGGGAGCCGACCGCCTTCTGGTCACCCTCACCAGCGCCGAGGTTGGCGACCATGTAGGTGTCGGTCCAGCCAGGGGCGATGGCGTTGACGAGGATGTTCCGGTCGGCGAACTCTGCCGCGGCCGCCTTGGTGAAGGCGTTGAGTCCGGCCTTCATCGACGAGTAGAGCGACAGTCCCGCCGAGAAGCTGAAGGCCCCCACGCTGATGATGTTGATGACCCGGCCGTGACCGCTGGCGGTGAGGGGATCGATCGCGGCCTTGGTGAGGAGCGCCGGGCCGCGCAGGTTGACCTCGAAGGTCTTCTGCCACATGCCGACGTCCTGGTCCGCAATCGGTGCGGCGAGCGGGTTCGCCGCGTTGTTGACGACGATGTCGAGTCCACCCCATTCCGATACGGCGGCATCGACGAGCCGACCGGGGGTATCCGGGTCGCCCATGTGGGCGGGCATGGCGACCGCGTGACCGCCGAGTGAGCGCAGGTGCTCGACCGTCTCCTCACACGGCTCGGCCTTGCGGCTCGTCACCACCACGTTGGCGCCCGACAGCACGAACGTCTCGGCGATCGAACGACCGATCCCGCGGCTTCCGCCGGTGACGATCGCGGTCCGCCCGCTCAGGTCGAACAGGGCCCCATGAGTTACTGCATCCATGCCCGGCACCGTACGCGACTCCCGAACCTGGACAGAATCCGTCCCAGGTTCCGAGTCCGGCCAGCTCGTCGGACTCAGCGGAGAGCGTCGTGGAGCATGGCGAAGAAGTGGTCAGAGGAGTAGTGGGTGACGATCGTGGCGTTCGCCGGCTGACGGGTGAAGCCGATGCGGTCCACCACCATCGCGCCCCGCTGCGGACCGTCACCAGCCATCACCTCAGTCGGGAGTCGCACGACTTCCCCGGCCGAGGGATCGATGGCGTATGCCATCGCGATCGGATCGGGCAGGTCGTCGCCCTCGAGGCCGAAGTCGAGCGATACCTCACGCACCACCTGAGCGATGTCGATCGCGAACTCCGAGTACTTCGTGCCGATCGCCTTCATCGCCTCATGACGGGATGGCGTGACGACCGCGTCCGCAATCGAGATGTCCCACCCGACCAATTCGACCGGCAGTCCTGAACGCAGCACGATCGCCGCGGCCTCGGGGTCGGCCCAGAAGTTGAACTCGGCATTGGCGGTGATGTTGCCCGGCCCGCTCACACCGGTGCCGCCCATGATGACGACCCGCTCGACCGCACCCACGATCTCCGGTGCCCGGAGGACGGCGATCGCTAGGTTGGTGAGCGGTCCGAGCGCCACCAGCGTGATCTCCCCTGGCGAGCCGAGCACCGTGTCGACGATCACGTCCGCGCCCCGTCCGCCCGCATCGGTTCGACCCGCGAGCGGCAGCCCGCAGTCGCCCTGGACGTACTGCGCGGTCTCGAGCGTGCGCATCATCGGCGCCGCCGCTCCCGGATGGACCGGCACCGACGACTCGCAGAGTTCGACGGTGTAGAGAGCGTTCTGCACGGCCTGGTCGAGGCCGACATTGCCACAGACGATCGTGAGCGCCTCAACCACGATGTCGGTGTGGCGAAGAGCCATCACCAGGGCGACGGCATCGTCGCTCGCGGTATCGGTGTCGATCAGGAATCTCCGCATCCGAGGACACTACTGTGGGTGTGCGGGCGGCCTGGTGGCCCACACGGAGCGTGGGAAGGGAGACCGATGTTCTCGAGATTGGGCCGCTTCTCGGTCCGCCACCGCGGCCTCGTGCTGCTCGCTTCGGTGGTCGCGCTCGTGGTCTCAGCGGTGATCGGCGGCGGCGTGGGCGCCCTGCTGAGCCAGGGCGGCTTCGACGCGCCGGGGAGCGACTCGGTCCGCGC
>CAYFLT010000003.1:111195-148387 GCA_964344055.1 uncultured Candidatus Nemicrothrix sp. | reverse complement strand
GTCTTCACCTGTTCAGGGACCCGTCACCAACCTCTCCGCCGAGTACAGCTAGCTCCGTTGCTCCCGTGAGGGGACCGCGAATGCCCGTCCACAGGTTGGATCGGGCGTCACACGCAGATTGAATTAACCGGTTGCCACGGCCCCGATTCGCCGTGCAGATCATCTCCGAGGAAAGAACCACCAGCACCATGGCCGTCAAGCTCCGCCTCATGCGGATGGGCAAGAAGAAGCAGCCCACCTACCGCGTAGTCGCCGCCGACTCCCGCTCGCCCCGCAACGGGCGCTTCATCGAGATCATCGGTACCTACGAGCCCCGACAGGACCCTTCGGTCATCAAGATCGACAACGAGCGTGCGGTCCACTGGCTCTCGAACGGTGCCCAGCCCACCGAGCGGGTCGAGAAGCTGCTGAAGATCTCCGGCGCGTGGACCGAGCACACCGGTGAGGCGGTCGACACCGCCGTGCCGGAGCGTGCCCCGAAGAAGTCGGCCCGTCAGCTCGAGAAGGAGCGCGAGGCCGCCGAAGCTTCCGCTGATGACGGTGGCGACGATGCCGACGAGTCAGGCGACGACGAATGAGCGCCGACACCGCCGTGTCGGTCTGTGAGTACGTCGTCAAGCAGATCGTCGACAACCCCGACGCCGTCTCGGTCGCCCAGAGCGACACCGACGGCGGTCTCCGCCTCGACGTCACCGTCGGCGGCGGCGACATGGGTCGAGTGATCGGCAAGCGTGGTCGTGTGGCCAGTGCCATCCGCACCGTCGTGCGCGCCGCCGGCGTCGACGACGAGGTCGGCTCGATCGAGGTCGAGTTCGTCGACTGACGCGCCGCGTCGTCGACCCGAGACGATGCTGGAGATCGGCCGCATCACCCGCCCGCACGGCGTGCGGGGCGAGGTGAGCGTGCTGCTCACGTCCAACCGCACCGAGCGCCTCGACAAGGGCTCGGTCCTGTCGACGCCGGAGGGGCCCCTCACGGTGAAGTCGGCGCGCCGCCACAAGGGTGGCTGGCTGGTGATCTTCGAAGAGATCAATGACCGCGACCGTGCGGAGGCCGTCCGAGGTCTGGTCCTGTCGGCCGAACCCATCGAGGATCCCGAGGAGTTGTGGGTCCACGAACTGGTCGGCTCCGTCGTCGTGGACCAGGACGGGATCGATCGCGGTCGGGTGACACAGCTGGTGGAGAACCCGGCGTCGGATCTGCTCGAGCTCGACTCGGGTGCGCTCGTACCGGTCCAGTTCGTCACCGATGTCGTGGCGGGCGAGCGGATCCGGGTCGACGTCCCCGACGGCTTGTTCGACCTCGACGAGGATTGAGCGCGCCGGATGCGAATCGACGTCTTCACGATCTTTCCCGAGATGGTCGATCGGATGGCCGCCGAGTCGGTGATCGGCCGCGGTCGTGAGGCCGGCCTGCTCGACGTGCGGGCGCACGATCTGCGCCAGACCACCACCGACGTGCACGGAACGGTCGATGACGCCCCGTTCGGTGGGGGAGCGGGCATGGTCATGAAGCCCGAGCCCCTCTACTACCTGTCCCCGGCGGGGCGGCGATTCGATCAGACGATGGCCCATGAGCTGGCGGACCTCGACGGCTTCTCGCTGTTGTGCGGCCGCTACGAAGGCGTGGATGAGCGGGTCCGGGAGCACCTGGTCGACGGTGAGATCTCGGTCGGCGACTTCGTGCTGGCCGGTGGCGAGATCGCGGCACTGTTGATCATCGAGGCGGTCGGCCGGCTCGTGCCTGGTGTGCTCGGGAACACCACATCCACTGACGACGAGTCGTTCGCCGATGGGCTCCTCGAGTACCCCCACTACACCCGCCCCGCCGACTTCCGAGGTTGGGAAGTCCCCGAGGTCCTCCGCTCAGGCGACCACGGCAAGGTCGCACGCTGGCGGCGAGCCCAGGCCCTCCGTCGCACGATCGATCGCCGCCCCGACCTCATCGACGCCCGCGGCGGCCTTACCGCCGACGACCGGGCCCTGCTCCGAGAATTCGATCTCGGCGAGACCTGACCGTTCTGGGTGGGTGTGGTGTCGGTTTCCGGTCCTTGGCCCACCCAGTTCGGGTGTGGGGGAGGGTGGTGACCGAGACTGGGCGCCCTAGACTCAATCGTCGGCCCGGGTCCTGAGACCCCGCCGCCACGCACTCGAGTTCGCACCTTTCGTAAAGCAGAGGCAGCCATGCAGCCCACCGATCTTGTCGACAACCTCAGCCTGCGCGACGACATCCCCGACTTCGCCCCGGGCGACACGCTCAAGGTCCACGTGAAGGTGATCGAGGGCAACCGTCATCGCACCCAGGTGTTCGAGGGCGTCGTCATCCGTCGCCAGGGATCTGGTGTCCGTGAGTCGTTCACCGTTCGCAAGCTCAGCTTCGGCGTCGGTGTCGAGCGCACCTTCCCGCTGCACACCCCGATCATCGAGAAGATCGAGGTCGGCGCCCGCGGCGACGTCCGCCGGGCAAAGCTCTACTACCTGCGCGACCGCATCGGTAAGGCCGCCAAGGTCAAGGAAAAGCGCTTCAACTGAGGGGTATCGGTTGAAGCGGGGACCGCTTCAACCGAGTCTGGTCGTGCGGCTTACGCCGCCGCGCTCTTGCACTCCGAACCGGCGGAGCCGGATCCTGCGTGGCCAGGGGCTCCGGGCCTTCGGCCCTCTGCGCCCTGAGACCCCCACCCGGCCCGTGCGCCCTCGGTCTGCCCCTCGGGCCCCATGAGCATCGCGAGCCGCACGGCGCGAGCCTGAAGGGCTCACCAGGAGGCGAGCCAAAGAGTCTGTCACACCCCCTCTCTAGGTTCGGGGGCATGGATCGTTCACGGGTTGCACTGGGTCGGTGGGGGGAACGGCGAGTCGCTCGCCACTACGAGGCGGCCGGCTATGTCGTGCTCGACCAGAACTGGCAAGTGCGGGGCGGCGAACTCGACCTGGTTCTCGCGAAGGGCAACGAGATCGTGTTCTGCGAGGTGAAGACCCGCACCTCGGATCGCTTCGGCACGGGCGCGGAGTCGGTCGATTGGAAGAAGCAGCGCTTCCTTCGCCGCACGGCGATGACCTGGCTCGACGTCCACGACCGTCGCGGGAAGCTACGGTTCGACGTCGCCACCGTCACCGGCCCATCGATCGAGGTTATCGAAGGTGCCTTCTGTGCACGTGGCCGCGTGGATTCGTCAGCGTCGCGACTTGCGGGTCTTGCGGCCGTCCCAACATCCCCGGTGCCAGTGGCGGCGGAGGTCGGGAGCATCCACGGGCACCACTGCGTAGTGGCCCGTCCCGGGCGGAATGTCGCGATTGCAGTTGGGACAGATGTAGCTCTTGGTGGCCTGATACGGCTGGAGAAACCGCACCTCCACGTCGCCGAGGGCTTCAGGGTCGTCCATCAGCGCGTCACGCGAACAGTGCCCACAGCAGCAAAAGGATCGTCACCAGGCATGCCGCGGTCACGTAGAGGATGTCGGATGGTCGGCGCCGTTGCGGACGGGTGGGGTCCATGCCCATGGCGTCAGTATCGTCTCTGCGGTCCCGTCCCCCACCCGGAACCCGATCGAATCATGCGTCCCCTGCTCTTCGCCGCCACGTTCGTCGCGCTGGTCGGCGCGGCGTGCGCGGCCGCGGCACCCGAAGTGCCGGTCGGCCCCGACGGCGAGGTCGACGAGGTTCTCGTCCTCGGCCGCGAGATCTTCATCGGTCGGTGCGCCCAGTGCCACGGTACGAGCGGCGGTGGAAGTGCCGGCCCGAAGCTGGCCGACGGAGCCGTGACCGAGACCTATCCCGACATCGACGACCAGATCGAGGTGGTGACGACCGGCCGCGACCGGATGCCGTCGTTCTCGGAAACGCTCAGCGGTGCCGAGATCGAGGCCGTCGTGCGCTACACCCGCGAGGTGTTGTCACAGCCCTGACGTAGGGTGATCAGCGCGCTCGTGGCCGCGCCGAAAAGCGGGCACCTCCACCACACCGATTGTCGGAGGTTGCCGTGCTTGCCACCGTTCCGTCGTCCACGCTCTCCGGCGTCGACGGCCGCTCGGTGTCCGTCGAGGTCCATGTGGCCGACGGGCTCCCGAGCTTCACCATCGTCGGGTTGCCCGACACGTCCTGCCGTGAGGCCCGTGATCGGGTCCGGGCGGCCATCGTTTCCAGCGAACTCGAGTGGCCGAAGAACCGGATCACCGTCAATCTCGCCCCGGGCGACGTCCCGAAGGTGGGCGCCGGTCTCGATCTGCCCATCGCGCTCGGGGTGCTGACCGCGTCGGGTCAGGTCCCGGCCAGTTCGCTCGAGGGTCTCGGCGCCTTCGGCGAGCTGGGTCTCGACGGCTCCGTGCGCAGTGTGCCTGGTGCCTTGCCCATGGTCGACGCGGTCCGGGCGCCGCGGGTGGTGGTTCCCAAGAGCGACGCACGGGTCACCACACTCGTCGCCGGTTCGCGGGTGCGCCCGGTCGGCCATCTCCGGGAAGTCAGGGCCACCCTGGTGGAGGGGTGGCCCTGGCCGGCCATCGACTTCGACCTCACCCCGGACCCGGTCGTGCCCTTGCCGGATCTCGCCGACGTCAAGGGTCAACACACTGCCCGGGCGGCATTGGAGATCGCGGCTGCCGGTGGACATCACCTCCTTCTGGTCGGGCCCCCGGGCGCGGGCAAGACGATGCTGGCGCAGCGCCTGCCCAGCCTTCTTCCCATGCTGGGCCACGAAGAGGCGCTCGAGGTCACCAGGGTCCACAGCGCGGCGGGGCTGGCGCTCCCGCCGTCGGGGCTGGTCACCACTCCGCCCTTCCGGGCTCCTCACCATGGGGCATCGATGGCGGCCCTGATCGGCGGGGGTACCGGCCTGGCCCGTCCGGGTGAGGTGAGCTGCGCCACCGGCGGTGTCCTCTTTCTCGATGAGGTCGGTGAGTTCGCACCCAGCGTGCTCGACGCACTCCGTCAACCTCTCGAGGAGGGGGTGGTGCGGGTCGCCCGCAGCCGGGGGATGCAGAAGCAGCCGGCCAGGGTTCTGCTCGTCGCGGCGATGAACCCCTGCCCATGTGGCGCAGGTGGCGAGGTCGGGTGCCGGTGTCCGCCATCGGTCAGGGCTCGTTACGCCCGCCGGGTGTCGGGCCCGCTGCTCGACCGGATCGACCTCATGGTCCACGTCGACCGACCCTCGCCGACCGCCCTGCTCGACGACGCCCCCGGCGAGGCGTCGGCAGTGGTCGCCGAGCGGGTCGAGTGGGTGCGGTTGCTGGCGGCGGAGCGGGGGGTGCGGTGCAACTCGGCGCTCGACGACGCCGGGCTCGACGAGTTCGCGTCGCTCGAGCCCGACGCGAAGGAGCTGGTGGCCGACGCCCTCGCCGCGGGTCGCCTGAGCGCACGTGGGCTTCGGCGGGTGCGCTGCGTCGCCCGCACGATCCGTGACCTCGACGATGCCCAGCCCGGTCTGCGATTGGAGGACGTCGGCGCAGCCCTCGGACTCCGCGCCCGCCCTCCGATCGGTGGCACCGATGGCTGATGCAGGGTCGACTGACGCGGCCCGCCTCACCACCTTGGCCCGGCTCGACGCGATGTCGATCCGCCGGCTGGCCCGCCTCCTTCGGCATCACGATGTCGAGGATGCATTCGACCGGGTCGGGTCCGGCCGGGTAGGGGCGGAGGTGGTCGGTGCCGACATCGCCGGATCGTGGTCGGATGCAGTGGCGGCGATCGATCTCGTCGAGGTCGACGCCGAGCTGAGGGAGCTGGGAGTCAGCGTGACCTCATGGCACGACCACGACCACCCAGCGGATCTCCTCGACGACGTCGACCCCGCCCCCGTCCTGTTCCGGCTCGGAACCGTCCCGGAACGGGACCTGCCCCGCGTGGCGATCGTGGGAACCCGCCGCTGCTCGGGACCGGGTCGCGAGATCGCCTACGAACTCGGCGCGGCACTGGCAGAAGCAGGAGTGGTGGTGGTGAGCGGCCTGGCAAAGGGAGTGGACGGGGCTGCCCACCGGGGTGTGGTGGCCGCCCGCGGTGCGCCGCCGATGGCGGTCGTCGGCAGCGGCCCCGACGTGGTCTACCCGAAGGCCCACGGTGATCTCTGGGCGCGGGTTGCGGAGACCGGCTGCCTCATCAGCGAAGCTCCGCCGGGGGCACGGCCGGAACCGTGGCGGTTCCCGGCGCGCAACCGGCTGATCGCTGCGTTCGCCGACCTGCTGGTGGTGGTCGAGTCGCGGGCGACCGGAGGTTCGCTCCTCACGGTCGAGCAGGCGATACGGCGTGGCGTCGAGGTGATGGCCGTGCCCGGTTCGGTTCGCAATCCGGCGGCGGCGGGTACGAACCAGTTGTTGGCCGATGGTTGTGCCCCGGTCCGAGGCCCCGACGATGTTCTGATGGCCCTCGGGCTGTCGACCGTCGACCGCACGGCCAAGCGCACGCGTGAACAGAGGCTGCCGAAGGGTGATGCGGCCACCGTGCTGTCCGCGATCGACGGCGGAAGGGTCCGTCGGTCGTGAGCGGGCGAGGGCCGCGAAATGGGGTGACGGATCGCGCGCACGCGTCCACGAAGCGTGGTGACTGGAACACCACGCGTGAGGGGATAGTGTGCAGGGGTGGCTGCATGGGACCTGCCGTTGTGGCTCGAGTCGCTCACTCGGGTCGCGGACTCGACCCGCGCCGTCTACGCACGCGACGCCGAGGCCGCGTTCGTCTGGCTCGAGGAGACCGGCTGTCATGGGCCCCGCGACGTCAGCCGCCGACATCTGCGCCGGTATCTCGAGCAGTCGGGGTACGCGCGCCGCACCACTGCCCGCAAGGCGTCGGTTCTTCGGCGCTACTTCGACTGGGCCCGCCGTTCCGACCGGGTCGACACGGACCCCACCGCATCGCTCACCGCGCCACGCGGGGCATCGACGCTGCCACGGGTGCTCTCGTCGTCGGAACTCGACACGCTCATCGAGGGCTCGAGCCACGTGGACGACCACCCCGCGGTCCTCCTCCGGGACCGAGCGGTCGTGGAACTCCTCTACGGCAGCGGCCTCCGAGTCAGTGAGCTCTGCGGGTTGACCCGGTCGGACCTCAGCGCCGATGGCGCCACCATCACCGTGTGGGGCAAGGGTTCCAAACAGCGCCGGGTGCCGCTCTCGGAGCCGGCCGGCGATGCGCTGAGAGAATGGTTGCGGGACGGTCGCTCCCACTTCGCCGGCGTCGAATCGCCCGGCGACCGCATCTTCCTCAACCGCAGAGGGAGAGCACTTTCGCCACGCGACGTGAGGCGTATCATCGACCGACGGGCACCGAATCCCACCCATCCCCATGCGCTTCGGCATACCTTTGCCACTCATCTTTTGGACGGAGGTGCCGACTTGCGTGCTGTACAGGAATTGTTGGGACACGCCGACCTTTCCACCACCCAGATCTACACCCGTGTCAGTCGTGAACGGCTGCGCGAGGTCCATCGAACGACCCACCCCCGCGGCTAGGGACCGCCAAACGTGACCGACCAAGCCGACGAGATCGAAGCACTCTGGTCCGACTTCAAGCGCACTCGCTCGCGCGAGCTCCGCGACAAGTTGATCATCCAGTACTCGCCGCTCGTGAAGTACGTCGCCGGTCGGGTCGGCGTCGGCCTCCCCCGGAACGTCGAGCAGTCCGACCTCGTGAGCTTCGGGGTCTTCGGCCTGATCGACGCGATCGAGAAGTTCGACCCCGAGCGGGGCTACAAGTTCGAGACCTACGCCATCGCACGCATCAAGGGAGCCATCCTCGACGAGCTCCGGTCGATCGACTGGGTGCCGCGGTCAGTCCGCTCGAAGGCCCGCACTCTCGAACGGGCGATGGCCAAGCTCGAGGCCGAACACCACCGGGCCCCGACCGACCGCGAGGTGGCCGAGGAGATGGGTGTCACCGAACAGCAACTCCAGACCACACTCAGCCAGATCTCCTTCGTCGGCGTGGCTGCACTCGACGAGATGCTCTCGGGCGGAGAGCGGGGAGAATCGGTCACTCTCGGCGACACCGTGGCCGACACCAACGACGGGCCCATGGGCGTGTACGAGGTCGAGGAGATGCGTCAGATCCTCGCCGAGTCGATCAACCGGATGCCCGAGCGGGAGAAGATCGTTCTCACCCTCTACTACTACGAGGGTCTCACCCTGGCCGAGATCGGCCGAGTCCTGGGTGTCACCGAGAGCCGGGTCTGTCAGATCCACACCAAGGCCGTCCTCCAGCTCCGGTCACGGATCAGCGCGGCGGAGCGAGAGCCCGCCTAGCCCGGCGTCGGCGACCCCGGCCCGCCGCTCCTGACGCGGCACTTCTCCGACACGACACTTCCCCCGGATCCACACCGTGAATCGGGGTTCCCGTGTCTCGCATCTCCTCATCCATCGTCATCGTCGTTTTCGCGCTCGCTACGACCTTCCTGACGCCGCCTCCGGCTGCGGCCACCGAGGTCGCGCTGCGGCCACCCACCGACGCATCGGTCCTGGACCCGTTCCGGCCGCCCGACGGGCGCTACGGCGCTGGCAACCGTGGTATCGAATACGCCACTGCCCCAGGTGCGACGGTCATGGCCGCCGGTGCCGGTGTGGTGATCTTCGCCGGACCGGTCGGCGGCGGCTTGCACGTCACCGTCGATCATGGCGGCGGGCTGCTCAGTACGTACAGCTTCGTGGACCACTTCGTCGTGCGACGCGGAGACGTCGTGGTGTCCGGGGATCCGGTGGCCCGCACCGGGGGACCGTTCCACTTCGGCACGCGGATCGACGGAGAGTACGTGGATCCGGCCTCCCTCTTCGGTGTCCGGGTGGTCCACCTCGAGCTCATCCCCATCGAAGACGCCGAGGCGAGAGCGCGATATGTCGACCTCGAGGAGCGCTCGGAACGACTCGCCCTTCTCGACCGATGGTCCGGTAGCAGCGGTGGGGGACCGTGGCCCGCCGTCCGATCGGTGGCAGCAGCGGTCGCGGCCCTCCCCGAAGCGGCTTGGGATCGGGTGGATCCCGCAGCGCGGCTCCGGGAGCTCGAACGATCGGCCGAAGTGCTACTCGCTCTCGCCAGAGAGGCAGACCCCGATCGTCTCCTGGCCGAGGTCACGGCCGCGCTCAGGCATGCACTCCACCCGCCCCCCTGCACGGAAGCGGGCCGAACGGTGGGGGCCCCGGTCGAGCGTCGAATCGCGCTCGTGGTCGACGGCCTCGACTCGTCGTCGTCGGATCCGAGCGCCTTCGCCCAACTCGCCTTCGGTGAACACGGCTATCTGGAGTCGGACGTCGTGCGTTTCAGCTATTCCGGCGGGATCGTCCCGCCGACCGCACCGTCGGACTGGACCGCCGCGTTGATCTCGTCGCCATACGAGTCGAACGCCACCCACGGTCCCATCGAAGGGGCGATCGAGGAACTCGCGGCGACGATCGAGGCGATCGCCGCCGCCGCTCCCGGAACGACCATCGATGTCTACGGCCACAGCCTGGGAGGGCTCGTCCTTCGCCACGCACTGCACCGGGTCGATCTCTCGAGGGTGCCCGTAGACGTCGCCATCACCTTCGCGTCACCCCATCAAGGGACACCGAGTGCGGAGTTGGTGGAGGCGCTGCAGCGTGCTGGTCCGGGCGCCGCGGCAGGAGTCGTGCTGGACAGTGTGCACCCTGGGCATCTGCTCCGAGCCCCGGTGATCGAAGATCTCTCCCGATCCGGATTCGCCGGCGACACTGCCGAGCTCCCCTTCCCGCCAGGAATACATGCGGTGACGGTCGGTGCCCGGGGCGATGTCGTGGTGCCCGCCCGAACCACCCGAGTCGGCGGTGCGCGCCAGGTGATCGTGGGCGGCTCGATGCCGATCGGCGCCCACGACGATCTGATCGGATCACCGGCGGCCGGCCGCGAGGTGGCCTTGGCCCTGGCGCACCTTCCGCCGGCCTGTGAGGGGGTGATCGATCGCCTGCTGGATGCGTCGTGGCCGCTGGCGGTCGAGTACCTCGAATACGCCGCCGCCGGGACGCTCGCCGTTGCGGATCTGGCCGGGTGAGCTGGCCCCGTGCCGATCGTGGACGATGCAGGAGGACGCCGCATCCGGTGCCGATACACTTTTCGGCGGTCCATTCGGGCCCCTCACGCTGCCAGACGGGCGGCGGTGGATCGAGTAGGGCTCCTGCCACACCCGGTCGCCTCGGCGTCCGGCGGGGGTCGCAACAACCGGGAGTTAGTCATGGCAGTCATCTCCATGAAGCAGTTGCTGGAGGCCGGCGTTCACTTCGGCCATCAGACCCGCCGTTGGAACCCGAAGATGAAGCGGTTCATCCACGGCGAGCGGTCCGGCATCCACATCGTGGACCTCCACCAGACGCTGAACCACCTCGAGGCGTCATACGTCTTCGTGCGCGATCTCGTCGCCAACGGCGGCACCGTGCTGTTCATCGGCACCAAGAAGCAGGCCCAGGACTCCATCCAGTCCTACGCCGAGCGGTGCAACATGCCCTACATCAACGAGCGGTGGCTCGGCGGCATGCTCACCAACTTCCAGACGATCTCCAAGCGGGTCGGCAAGATGCAGGAGTACCGCCGCATGCGCGACTCCGGTGAGCTCGATGCCATGCCGAAGAAGGAAGCGCTGCTGATCAGCCGGGAGCTCGCCAAGCTCGAGCGCAACCTCGGCGGCATCCGCGACATGGAGAAGCTGCCCCAGGCCGTCTTCGTGCTCGACACGAAGAAGGAGCACATCGCGGTCACCGAGGCCCGCAAGATCGGCATTCCGATCGTTGCCGTGGTCGACACCAACTGCGATCCCGATCTCGTCGACTATGCGATCCCCGGTAACGACGACGCCATCCGCGCCGGTGAGCTCATGAGCCGGGTCATCAGCGATGCCGTGCTCGAGGGCCGCTTCATCCGCTCGAAGAAGGCCGAGGCATCCGGCGACGTCGCCCAGCGCAACGCGCTCCAGGAAGCCGAAGTCGCCGAGCAGCAGGCCAAAGCGCGCGCCGAGGCTGCCGCCCAGGCCGCCGAGCGCGAAGCTCGCATCGCCGCGGCCAAGGCCGACGCAGATGCTGCTCCGGCCGAGAAGGCCGCCGCGGAGGAAGCTCCGGCGGAATCGGCCGACGACGCCCTGCCCCAGGCCGGCGACGAGGGAACCCCGGAAGCCTGACTCGAGCCGGTCCCGGAAACGGACGCTCGAACACGCTCGATACAAGCTCTCAGACAAGCTCAGCTCTTCAATCAATCAAGGAACGAATCGATGTCGATTTCCGCCAAGGACGTCAAGGCCCTGCGCGACGCGACGGGCGCCGGAATGATGGACGCCAAGAAGGCACTCGTGGAGTGCGACGGTGACATGGAGGCCGCCACCCAGCTGCTCCGTGAAAAGGGCCTGGCGAAGGCTGCCGATCGCGGCGATCGCGACAACGACGAAGGCACCATCGCCATCGCCGTCGACGGCAACTCGGTCGCGCTGGTCCAGATCAAGACCGAGACCGACTTCTCTGCCAAGAACGAGGCCGTCACCGGTTTGGCCCAGACGCTCGCCGATGCGGTGCTGGCCGACGGTACGGGGGCAGTCGATGCCCACGGAGAGGCGCTCGACGACCTCAAGGTGACGATCAAGGAGAACATCGCGCTCGGCGCGGTGGAGCGGATCGAGGCGGCCGACGGCAACTTGCTCGACACCTATCTGCACGTCCAGGACGGTCGCGGCGTGAACGCCGTGGTGGTCGAGGGCAGCGGGGTGAGCCAGGACGACCTGCACCAGGTGGCCCTCCACATCGCGTTCGCCAAGCCCAGCTACCTGTCGGCCGACGAGGTACCCGAAGAGGAGGCCGCCAAGGAGCGCGCCTCGCTGCTCGAGATCACCAAGGCAGAAGGCAAGCCCGAGCAGGCCTGGGACAAGATCGTCGACGGCCGCATGCGCGGTTGGCTCGGAGAGCGGGTCCTGCTCGAACAGGGTCTCCACGGTGACAAGGTCGCAGTGAAGGACAGCCTCGGCGGCGGTTCGATCGTCCGCTTCTCCCAGGTCATCATCGGCAGCTGACCCGATTCGTCGCCGTCATCGAAGCGCCCGCGTTGCGCCGGGCGGTCGCGGGCACGAAGATGATCGACCAGTGTGAGCGGATTTCCCGCGCCCACGGGTCGACCGACAGGAGAACCAACAGATGAGCGACGGCGCGGCCGCCCGCGGAACTGCACCGGCCCGGTGGGGGCGTGTGTTGCTCAAGCTCTCCGGTGAGGCGTTCGCCGGCCCACTCGAACACGGCATCGATGGGGCGACGGTGCGGGCCATCGCAGAGGACGTCGTCGCCGCGAAGGAGCAGTTCGACGTCGACATCGCGGTGGTGGTGGGCGGCGGCAACATCTGGCGCGGCATCCAGGGCGCAGACGAGGGCATGGACCCGGCCCAGGCCGACTACATGGGCATGCTCGCCACCGTGATGAACGGCCTGGCGCTTCAGGACACCCTCGAACAGATGGGCGCCCCGACCAGGGTGCAGAGCGCCATTCACATGGCGCAGATCGCCGAGCCCTACATCCGTCGCCGGGCCATCCGTCATCTGGAGAAGGGTCGCATCGTGATCTTCGCCGGCGGCACCGGCAACCCGTTCTTCACCACCGACACCGCGGCCTCGCTGCGGGCGGTGGAGATCGAGGCCGACGCCGTCCTGAAGGGCACGCACGGGGGAACCGACGGCATCTACACCGCCGATCCGCGCACCGACCCCGGTGCCACCAAGCTCGATCGGGTGTCCTATCTCGAGGTCCTGAACAAGGGTCTCAAGGTGATGGATTCCACCGCGATCTCACTCTGCATGGACAACCAGCTGCCCATCGTGGTTTTCGACCTGATGGGGGAGGGGAATCTCCAAAACCTGCTCGCCGGCGGCGCAGTGGGTACGCTCGTCGATGACCAAGGGGGAGCGTCATGAGCGACCCGAGGGAGCGGGGCCGCCCGGCCCGGCCGGAGGCCAAGAGGGCAAGCGATGAGTGACGAAGAGATGCTGGACCTGGTCCTCGAGGAGGCCAGGGAGAAGATGGAGGGTGCGCTTTCCCACGCCCGGCGTGAGTTCTCCACGGTTCGCACGGGCCGAGCGTCGTCGGCACTGTTCGAGCGTCTCACCATCGAGGCGTACGGCGTCGAGATGCGGTTGCAGGAGGTGGCGAGCTTCGCGGTGCCCGAAGCTCGTCAGCTGATCGTCACCCCACACGACATCAACAACCTCGAGGCGATCGAGCGGGCGATCATCAACGCCAACATGGGGCTGAGCCCGTCGAACGACGGACGAATCATCCGCTTGAGCTTCCCGCCACTCACCGAAGAACGCCGTCGGGAACTGGTGAGAGTCGTGGGTGGTATGGCCGAGGAGGCCAAGCAGCACATCCACGGCGTGCGCCGCCATTCCCGCAAGGAGCTTGACGACCTGTCCGACGACGGGGGAGTCTCCTCCGACGAGGTCCAGCGTGCCGAAGGCAAGCTCGACAGCATCAAAGACGAATTCATTGCCATGATTGACGCTGCGCAGGCCCAAAAAGAAGAGGAGCTGCTCGAGGTCTGACCTCGACCAGCATCGGAAGGGCGAATCCGTGACCGACGATTCCAACGACTTCGAGGGCTTTCGAGTAGTCGAGGGCGACCTGCCCGACGACGACTTCGCCGCGCCGGGCCGCTCTGTGTTCGGCGACGACGACATGTCCTTCGATGATGACGACGACGCCGTACCGCATTGGAGCGAACCCGCCACTGGGGCCGTCCCTCAGGTGGGCGGCACCGCGGATGCCGTGACGTTCGATCCGTCCCCCGAGCCGGTGCTCTCCGAGGCGGAGCCCGACGAGCTCGCGGCGTGGTCCGGCGGAAACTCGACCCCGGTGTGGGCCGACGATGAGCCGGCGCCGACCGAGGAGCCGGCGGTCGCCATCGGTGCCAGCGATGCGGCCGCCGACGACTTCTTCGGGTTCGATGATCAGGCGAAGCCGCCTCGGCTCGGCGTTCCGGTGGAGGCAACCGACGAGCCTTCCATTGCGGCCCAGCTCGGTACCGTCGCCGGGACCGGCGGCGACCGCGACATGCCGATGGCAGTGGTCGTCGGCGTCGGCCTGGCTGCGTTGATCCTCGCCGCCATGGCGGTCGGTCCGGCCGCGGCGCTGGCGGTGGTGACGATCTTCCTCGGACTGGCCGCGGTCGAGTTCTACAACGCCGTGCGGGTGGCCGGTCATCAGCCCGCGGTGCTGCTCGGGTTGACCGCCGTGGTCGCCATGCCGGTGGCTGTGTACTGGCGGGGCGAGGCGGCCATGACCCTCGTCCTGGCCCTCTCGGTGATCTTCGGTGCCCTCTGGTACCTCATGGGGGTGAGCCACGACGGCGTGATGCGTGGGCTCGGTTCGACGATGCTCGGCATCATCCACATCGGCCTGCTCGGGTCCTTCGCTGCGCTCCTGCTCTCGATCGACCGTGACGGCACCGGCCTGCTCACTGCCGCCATCGTGCTGACGGTCGCCTACGACGTTGGAGGGCTCGCCATCGGTCGCACGCTGGGACGGACTCCGCTGTCGACGGCCAGCCCGAACAAGACCCTCGAGGGACTGGTCGGCGGAATGGTGGCCACGGTCGCCGCGGCTCTGGTGATGGGGGCGGTGGTCGGCAAGCCGGCCCCGATCGCAGTCGCCGAAGCCGGCGGAGGCACTGGTGCCGCCCTGCTCCTGGGGATCGCCGTCGCGCTGGCGGCGCCGATCGGGGATCTGGCCGAGTCGCTCATCAAGCGCGATCTGGGCATCAAGGACATGGGTTCGATCCTTCCGGGGCACGGCGGCCTCCTGGATCGCTTCGACGGGCTCCTGTTCGTGCTCCCCACGACGTGGTACGTCGCCAACGCCGTCATCTACACCTGATCAACGCCTGATCTTCGGCTGCATGGTCGCGAGACGACCCGCGTCGTCTACCGGGCCGAAGCGGCCTAGCGTGCCAGGCGTGACTTCAGCGGTCGCCGTACTCGGTTCCTCGGGTTCCATCGGGACCCAGACACTCGACATCATCCGCGCGGAGCCGGATCGGTATCGCGTGTCGGCCCTCGGGGTCTCCTCGTCGGTAGATGTGGTGGTGGCCCAGGCCGAGGAGTTCCGCCCAGAGGTGGTGGCCGTGGCCGACGCGGCAGCGGCGGAGGAGGTGCGTGACCGGGTCCCCTCGGGGGTCGAGGTGCTAACTGGTTCCGACGCCCTGGCGGACGCGGCCCTCACTGCCGACACGGTGATCAACGGCGTCGTGGGGTTCGCAGGCTTGTCGGTGACGCTGGCCACCCTGCACGCCGGCAAGCGTCTCGGGTTGGCGAACAAGGAGTCGTTGATCGCGGCCGGCCCGGTCGTGCAGCGCGCGTGGTCCACCCCTGGCGCGGAGCTGGTGCCGGTCGATTCCGAACACTGTGCTGTTCACCAGTGCCTCCGCGCGAACGAGATCAGCGACAAGATCGAGGCCACGGATCGGGTCCACCGCATCGTCCTGACGGCCAGCGGAGGCCCGTTTCGAGGGCGCTCCCGCGCCGATCTCGAGTCGGTCACCATCGAGGACGCCCTGGCCCACCCCACCTGGTCGATGGGGCCGAAGATCACGATCGATTCCAGCACGCTGATGAACAAGGGCCTCGAGGTCATCGAGGCCCACGAGCTGTTCGGGATCTCGTTCGACCAGATCGATGTCGTGGTCCATCCCCAATCGGTGGTGCATTCGATGGTGACCTACACCGATGGGGCCACGATCGCTCAGCTGTCGATGCCCGACATGCGTCTGTGTATTGGCTACGCATTGGCGTTTCCCGACCGATTGGAAGTGCCGTATGGCGCCATCGACTGGACCGAGCTCTCGCGACTCGACTTCCAACCGCCGGATCTGGATGCTTTCCCGTGCCTCGACCTGGCCTATGCCGCGGGTCGAGCAGGTGAGACCGCACCCGCTTGGCTCAGCGCGGCCAACGAGGTGGCGGTCGATTCGTTCCTCAAGGGTCAGATCCGATGGGTCGACATTCCCGAGGTGCTCGATGCGTTGCTCCAGGACTGGCCCGGCACACCGGCCGCGGATGTCGACGCGGTGCTCGACGTCGACCGACAGGCCCGAGAGGCAGCCTCAGCCATGATCACGAGGAAGATCCATGCGTGACCCCAGCCGGCGGGCGGACGAAACCACCAACGACTTCACCGGTCTCGCCCTGCTGATCGGAGCGGTTCTCGCCCTCGGCTTCCTGGCGGGCTGGAACTGGGCGTTGATCGTCGTCGCGATCATCTTCATGATCTTCATGCACGAACTCGGGCACTACGTCACCGCCAAGTGGGCGGGGATGAAGGTCACCGAGTTCTTCATCGGCTTCGGGCCCCGGCTCTGGTCGTTCCGCAAGGGCGAGACCGAGTACGGGGTGAAAGCCATCCCGGCCGGCGCGTACGTCCGGATCATCGGGATGAACAACCTCGACGAGGTCGAGCCGGGCGACGAGGACCGGGCCTACCGGGTGAAGTCGTTCCCACGGAAGCTCATGGTGGTCTCCGCCGGCTCGGCCATGCACTTCCTGATGGCCATCGTGCTCATCTTCATCCTGGTGACGACCTACGGAGTGGGCAAGGACGACGGCAGCTGGACGATCGGTTCGATCTCCGACGCCTCGGCCGCGGCGGCGCTCGACCTGGAGGTCGGCGATCAGATCATCTCCATCGACGGCGAAGCCATCGAGGACTTCGTGCAGTTCGGGGGTCTGGTCGAAGTGCGAGGCGGCCAGGAGGTCGAGGTCGTCTGGGAGCGGGACGGCGAGATCTTCACCGAATCGACCATCCTCGGGGCGAGGCTCACCCGGGAGGGAGCGGAGGGGTTCCGCGGCCTCATTCCGCGGGACCGCATCCTCGCCATCGAGGGAGTCGAGGTCTTTTCCTGGGCCGATGTCGTCGCCGAGACCGAACACCGGCTCGGGGAGCCGCTGGAGATGGTGGTCGACCCCGCCCACGAGCGGTTCCCCCGCGTGATGCTGGGCGTCGTGGTGGACGAACTGGCCCCGGCCGAGGACGCCACCACCGGCTTCTTCGGTGTGAGCCAGGATCCGGCGACCGAGACGCTGGGTGTGATCGGCGGAACCTCCCGGGCCGTCACCGAGTTCGCGAGCCTCACCAAGGACGCCACCACGGGACTGATCCGGTTCTTCACCCCAGGCACCCTTTCGAACTTTCTCACCGACACCGTCGACGGCGGAACTGATCTCACCACCGAGACGGCCGTGGCCGAGGATCGCGAGATCGCCAGCCGTGCCCTCGACATCCGCAATCCCGACGAGGACCGGATCCTGTCGATCTACGGCGCGGCCCGAGCGGGTGCCAGCTTCGATCTCGACGGCGTCATCTTCTTCCTCGCGGCACTGAACGTATTCGTGGGCGTGTTCAACATGGTCCCGCTCCCGCCGCTCGACGGTGGCCATGTGGCCGTGGCGATCTACGAGCGAATCCGTTCGATCGGCGGACGGCGACACGAGGTCGACTACGCCCGACTCCTCCCGCTCACCTACGCCGTGTTCGCGGTGTTGATGGTGATCGGCATGTTCGCGTTGGTGCGCGACATCATCGATCCGATCGACCTCGGCTAGCGCTACGACCGAGCTCGGCGGGCCAGCAGGGTTCGCAGCAGCTCGTACCAGAAGGGAGCGCCGAGGGCGGTCCCGAGGCCCGTGAGCAACCAGCCGATGATCGAGGCAGTCCAGTCCGAGCCGGAGAACTCGCCGAGCCTCGACCAGGGGCTGCACCAGGTCCAGTCGGCCTCCCCGGCCGATCCCTTCTCCATCCCGTGACACTGCCAGCCGATCGGGGAGCGCACTCCGTCTTCGACCCCGGCCACGGCCTCACTGCAGGAGGCCTCTGTCGCATCGGCGCCACCACAGACGGCCTCGGCCTCTGCGACGAGGGCCGCCCGGCTGGTTTCATCGTTCCAGACCACGTCCGCCACTGTCAGCAGGCTGATGTTGCCGAGCACCGCTGCGGCCAGCCCGACCACGAACAGCCATCGACGGCTCTCGCGCTTGTACCGCCGGCTGACGACCTCCATGCTGCGCTCGAACCAGGCGGCGTCGGCGGCGAGATCCACCTTTCGGTCGGCCTCGTCGGCCCGGTCGGGATTGCCGGAGAGTTGAACGCGCAATGAGCTCGGCAGCTTCGACCGGTCGGGAAACGCGTCTCGGAGCGCAAGGGCGAAGGCATCGCTGGGAATGTGGTCGGGCCCGTAGTGCTCGTGGAGGTGTTCCTCCCCGCGGCGGCGACGACCCCATTGCTCTCGTCCGTCGAATCGGGACAGGTGCTTGGGGTCGACCAGGTGACGGATGTGAGGTGTGCGGTAGACCGCTGCCGTTCGGCTGGCCGGATCCGGGTGTTCCGTGCCATCGAGGAGAAGTCCGATCGAGTGGTGGAGTGTGACCGCACGACGCTGGAACAGCTTCCGGATTCCCTCCAGCACCGCGGACGAGGTCGAAGAGACCACGAACAGGACGAACACCAGCGCCAGAGCCGTGTCGGTCAGGGGGCTCATCGGGTCGCCTGCTGTAGGGCCCAGACCCGATCGAGTTCGGTGGCGATGGTCGACCGGAGCCCCTCGAGGTTTCGGTCTCGGGCGGCGTCGTCGGCCCGGTCGAGCAACTGGCGGGCCTCGATGCTCGGCGAGGTGCCGTCGAAGGCGCGGGCGAAGTCGATGCTGGCGCGGACCGCCATCGGGACCGCGTCGATTCGGTAATAGTCCTCCACCAGCTCGCGGAGGGCAGTGGTGCCGCGCTCGCGATCGCCCAAGGCCAGATCGGCGAGCGCCACGTAGTGGGCCGCCCGCCCGAGGAACACGGTGCCGATGTCGACGTATTGGTCGGCGTACGGCGAGATCAGCTCTCGAAGGACGGTGAGTGAGTCGTGGTCGCCGATTCGAGCTGCGGCCGCGGTGGCGAACGAGAGGGTCAGTAGCCAGTTGAGGTCGAATCGGATGTCGTCGAGGGAACGCATCACCCGACTGAGGGGTTCACGGGCGTCGTCGACGCGTCCGATTTCTGCCAGCGCGAACGCGTGTGCCGCTCGGAAGACGAACATCTCGGGCAGGGCGTCGGCCACCTGGCGCAGTTCGTCGACCCGGTCGGCCAGTGACCCGTCGTGGAGCGCCACGTGGAACTGCAGCCCCGCCGCGAACGGGATCGCATCGGGTTGGTTCGCTTCCAACGAGGCCGCCAGGAACTCGTCTGCGAATCGGGCGCCTTCCTCCAGCCGGCCGGCCATCGACGCGGCGGCCGACTGGCGCAGACGGGCGAAGCCGATCGTGGTCGGCTGCTTCAGCTCTGCAGCGAGTTCGGTCAGCTCGTCGAGAAGGCGGTTCGCCTCCTGGAAGTCGCCGTGTTCCCGGCACGCCTGCAGATAGGCGGTGATCGCCTCGAGCTGGATGCCCTGTCGTTCGAGGCCCTCCGGATGACGGCGGAGTTCCCGGCCCACGCGGATGCGCTCCGCCAGTCCGTCGGGGTGCCACATCGTGTGCATGTACTGGGCGCGAGCGCGGGCCAATGTCACGGGGTTCCCACATGCTTCGGCCAGCTCGAGCGCTTCGCTCACCAGATCCTCGCGTTGCTCCCGGTCCTGGCCGACCGTGAGCTCCACCGCGAGCTGGCCGATGAGTCGGGCGCGAGAGTCCAGCTCCTCGCTCGGGGCGTCGGCGATGCACGCCCGGAGGCGGCGGACCCGCTGCATGTCGATCTGGCCGACGAAGTTGAAGATCCCCCGATAATCGGCGAGTAGGGCGGTGCGTGACAGCGCCCAGGAGAGCTCGGGGTCGCTCACGGCCTGGGCGTGGTTGTAGGCCGAGCTGAGCGTGTCGCGAGCGCCCCCGAGCCCTGCACGCTTCTCGGCTTGGCCGAGTTCGATGTGGAGCTCGGCCTGGACCGCCGGGTCTCCACTTCGATGGACTTCGATGGCCCGACCAAGAAGGCGAACCGCCTCGGTGTGGGCGAGGGAGCTCTTGGCCCGGTCGGCGGCGCGCCGGTAGAGCTCGGCTGCCGCGCGGGAGTCACCGGCTTGTTCGTAGTGACCGGCGAGTTGCTCGAGATGCTCGTCGACGTATCGACCGTGAACAGACTCGATGGCGTCGGCGACCTGCCGGTGTTCTTCGGGCAGCTCTGCTCCGGTCGGGCCGAGCTCCTGGGTGACGATCTCGTGGAGGAGGGCGTGGGCGAACTCGACGGTTTCGGGCCCACTGACTCGAATGATCCCGCCGCGCTCCGCTTCCACCAGTGCGGTCGTCACGGTGTCTCTCGGAAGATCCCGATGGGCTGCGTAGAGGACTTCGCGAACGACGGTCACCCCGGCCACGCACGCGGTCCGCAGCACCCGCCTCGTGGTGGTGGACATGTCCGCGAGGCGGCTGGCGATGGAGCTCTCGAACGATCCCGGGAGTCGACCACGGAGGTCGAGCAGGCGTCCGTCGCGACTGCCCCGGAGCAGCTCCTGGACGTAGAGCGGTCGACCGCCGGAGACAGTGAGCAGGGTGTCGAGCAGTTCGGGGTCTTCGACCGGCGCGGCGGTGAGATCCAGCGCCAGCCGCCGGACCTCGTCGGGATCGAGTGGCTCGAGTGTGATCGATGCCGGCCGCCCTTCGGCGGGCGCCGCGTCGGTGGTGAGCGCGGCGATCCGGGCCCGGTGATCCGGACCGCTTTCTCGAGGCCGCTGGGTGAGAACGAGGAGGAGCGGGCTGTTCTGGAGGGATCGGATGATCGCGTCGACCGATTCGATCGTTTCGTCGGTTGCCCAAGCCAGATCGTCGAGGACCATCAGTGTCGGTGCGTCGGAGGCGAGGCGGCCGAGCCAGGCCGCGATGGCCGACTGGATGCTCTGTTGGTCGGGCGATGGCGAGGGGACGGCATCGGTCATGGGCAATCGATCCGCCAGCTCCGGGACGAGGCGCACGAGCTCTCGCGCCGACGGCCCGACGTCCTTCGCCACGTCGGTCGACACGGGAAGGAACGATCGGAGGGCGGTGACGAAGGGCTGGAACGGCGACGATCCGCGCTGGTCACAGCGGCCGTAGAGGACCGCTCCACCTTCGGCACGCACCCGGGCGGCGAACTCGGCGCATAGGCGCGTCTTGCCGAAGCCGGCGTCGGCCTCGACGAGCACCGCTCCGGCCCGCCCGATCGAAGACCATTCCCACCATCGTTCCAGTGCCTCGAGTTGCTCGGTCCGGCCGACGAACGACGCGTCGGTGGCGGTGGCGAGCGGCTCGGGGAGGCCGAGCGCCTCGGCGATGGGGGAGCGGGACCAGTCGACGGCATAGACCCCTACCGGGTCATTCACCCCTCGGAGTTCGAAGTCGTCGACGAAGCGCATTTCGGTGCGATCCCAGCCGTCGGCGAGTCGTTTGACGACGTCTTGGCACAGGATCGTCTCGTCGAGGTCGAGCTCTGAACCAGCAAGGCTCTCGATGCGGCTGGCGACCGCGAACGCGGGGCCGAGGTGCCGGTCGGTGACGGCGTCGTGCTCCAGGTCGCTGGCCGCCAGCGCCACTCGCAGTCGGGGCCGGTCGCCGAACTCGGTGACCCGCTGCGCTCGTCGCTGCAGATCCACTGCCGCGCTCAGCGCGCCGTGGGCGCTCGGGAAGCGAGCCCAACCGCCGTCCCCCTGAGCGTCCTCGCCGAAGGTCACGCCGTCGTGCAGGGCGGCGGCCGACGACACGATGTCGCCGATGGTGTCGACGAGGCGGCGATACGTCGGCTCACCGAGCTCCTGACGGGTACGCGTCGAACCCGAGAGGTCCCACAACAGCAGCACCTGCAGCGAGCGACTCATGGCTTCGACACCTGCTTCGCGGCGAGACGGCGCTCGACCGATACGGGATAGGCGGCCAACCGAGCAGCGAGGATCTCGTCGTCGGAGGGGTCGATTCCCTCGCACACGTTGATCGGAGAGAAAGCCCAGGCGTCGAGGCTCTGCATCGAGTTCGGACTGAAGTCGAGTCTCCCCACAACCGTCGAGTTGCTCCGTTTCGGGTAGGGCAGCAGTGCGTTGTTCAGACGCCAATCGGGGAGACGGTCGCCATGGACGACCTCGAGGCGATATGCAGGAAGAGGCCACTTGCGGATTGCGTCGTCGAGGTCCTTGGACGTCTTGGGGTCGGGTGGACCGACGAGGAGCGCCCTTCCGAACCGGAAGATTCCCAGAACCGAACCCCCCACCATCGATGGCAGCAGCTTGTACCAGGCTTCTCGTTCGACATCCGGGACCCAGCGGTAGCGGACCGGGCGGCGCACCCCATCCTTCGACCACCAGAAGGTGTGGACACCGTGGTAGGTCTGGTCGGTGTACCTCTGGGGTCTCGATGTCTGGCGCAACGCGACGGGTGATGTGCGGCCGACGGCGGTGTGCACGATCAACCACCCCAGTCCTGTCAGCCGCTCGAGGAGGTGTCGCCCTGGAGTCTGTAGCTGGGTGATGGCCCGGGTCACGGCGACGAAGCTGTCCATATCGGCTGCGATGAACCGGTCGATGTCGATGGACACGAAGTCGACGGCGACGTCGCGGCTGCTCGTCTTCTGTTCGGTGGCCGGCACGGTGATTCGGACGGTCATGCCATGGACGTCCGGCTGTGAGTCTTGACGGGTGGTTCGGCTGTCGGAGTTCGAGAACCTCACGTACGCCTTCCACCGGCCCGGCTGGAATATCGGGGCCGACGTGAGGGAGGCCGCCTCCGGGGTTGGTGTGAACGTCGCGGCGACGCCGGTCCCATGGGCATGGGCGCAACGTCCCGGCCGGGGCTGCGCCCCGTCCGGTGCGGGTCGGGTGGAACCCTGGAACTGGGCATCGATCACATCGACGAGTTCGACGCCGCGGTCGCCTGTGAGGTTGATCGGGCTTCGGCGTTCCTTCCCGGCGTCAGGGTTGTATCTCGCGCTGCCCCAGGGACGGGTGTAGCGAAGAACGGCAATGGTCAGAACCGCCCCGAAGGCGAGGATGAAGAGCCATTTCCATCTGCCCTGCGGCATGAGACCCGAGGACACCAACATGGCAAGAGGGAGCAGGGCCACCAGGAAGCGGATCCCGACGAACCGTTGGGGTGTCCGCCACAGGAGCCGATACAACACGAGGCTGGCGAGGCTCGCGAGCATCCCCAGGCCGAACCGGCCCAGCGTCGCTATCACGTGAACCCCCGCGCACAGTCACCAAGGACCAGAACCCGCATCCAAACCCCCATCACCAGAATCGCGCCGCTGGTGAGCACAACCATCATCGCGCTGGAAATCTCCGGTGTCCTCTGGTTGTCTTCTGAGCGAGCGGGAGCAGGGTATGACAGCGGAGCAGGCGAGGCCCTTCGGGCACAACGGCCGGGTGAGGAAGCATGGCCGGGCGGTCTCGGTGAACATCCTCACCCACGCCCGGTGGTGGCTGGGGCCGTGGCAGTGGTTCCAGTTCCTCCTGGCTCGGCGATCTCGATGGCTGGTGGAAAACGTTCTGCCGAGGCGGGCGGTCGCCGTCCAGCTCAAGCGACTGGACTTCCTCCACAGCGGCCGGTGGGACCGGTTCGGTGGATTCGCTGGACTCTCGTCCTTCCCCACGGGGCACCTCCCGTGGCATCGCTGGGAGCTGCCCTGGCGTCGCTGGATGCTCTTCTCGTCGAACTTCAACCAGCAGTGGGACGACTACTTCGATGCATTCATGGACGTAATCGGGTCGGGGATCGACGGCATCTGGGGGCCGTCCGAGGGGTATCCCGGCTACCCCCGACCACTGACGCGCTATCTCACCACCGATTGGGTGTCACCGCGACTTCTCCGGTCGGACTTCTACTACTCCGCCTATCCGGAGGCCACCGCTCACGACGTCCGGTCGGCGCTACGAGTGCAGCGGGAGCTCTGCGCGTTCGCGGCGAACCAGGGGACGACGGTTTGCGACGAGACCTTCGACATCCGGTTCACGAGCGAGGGTGACGGCAAGGTCAGGGGTATGGCCGCGATCAACGCATCACAGGGCGTCGTCGGAGAGCTGGAGATCGAGTTGTCGCACACGGTCTGCGGTGAGGAGCCCCCCGGCGAGGCCACGGGCCGGCTGGTGCTCGGAGTTCCCGACCATCGCCGCTCAAGTGTTCAGGGAACGCTCAGCCTCGTTGTCGATGGGGACTGCAAGTTGTCGCTTCCGATCGACTTGGCGTGCGAGCGTGAGGGCGATGCAGAGGAACTCAGGCTCAAGGGTGAGGTGCTGTCGCTCGAGCTCCGGGCGGCTAGCTCAGATGGCACTCCGGCTGTCGGGTGGAGCGGCGGGGTCACGAACGATGGCACGTTCGTCGATGCCCGCACGGTCGACCGTGGAAGCCCCGGCTTCGATGCGCTCGTGCGTCGGCTGGAGCCGTGTCTCGGCCTCCCCGATGCCGGCGACCATCTGGTCTGTGACGTGGAGTCCGAAGACGGAAGGGTCGGGGAGCAGCACAGCGGGATGTGGGGCATCGTGAGCCTCTTGCCGGTGAAGCCCTCCGAGGTCGGCGCCGTCGAAGCCGCCATCGAGCGGTTGAACTACGACGCCTTCGACTCTGCGGGCTCGATTCACTTCGCCCGTTTCGTACTCGTTCATCGATCCCAACCGGCCGGGCGACGGAGCCACCGTGAGGTGAGGCTGCGAAACACGTGGCTGATCGTCGCCATGGACTTCGACGGTCCGTTCTCGGGCGACGGTGAGACGGCTCCAGCTCACCGAAACCGGCGCCGTCTCCAGAAAGACGATGTGGCGCACCTCAGCAAGGCCCTCACGGGGTCCGACGAGTGGCCGGCACTGAAGGCGGTCTTCGACTGCTGTGAACGCAAGTCCGTCCCAGAAGACGCTTCTCCTGCCGAGGCGCTGACCGCAGATCTCCTCCTGGGGCAACTGAAGCGGTACAACCGCTACTACGACTACCCCGAGGCCACCGTGCCCATGGTCCTCAAGGCCCTGACAGTGCAGCGGAGATTCATCGAGTGGCTCGGTGGGGATGCGGAGGTCTTCCCCATCGCGCCTGCTCGGGTGGCAGTCGGCAGTCAGCAGCGGGAAGGCGGTTAGCCAGTAGCGAGGTTTCGCCCGGTGGCGAGGAGGTGGAGAGCTCGCATGGATGGCGCGAACGTGTAGGCGGCCCCTCGGGTCTGAACCAGCGGTTCCTCGATCGGCCTGACCACAGTCGGGTGCCCCGGTGTCGACACAGTGCGCGGCTCCTCGCTCCAGCTGCCCGATACTGCGTCGGGGTTCGTACCGCGACCGAAGGCCAGGCCGTCGTTGAGCCAGAGCCGCTGGATGAACTCGAACTGTTCGGCGATCCGAACGTTCACCGCGATGAACATCAGGCCACGGTCCTTGTCGGCATCACCCTCCCGGTATGGCGCTCCATAGGTCATGCCCCGGCGGAGGATCCTGTGACGGTGGACCATGTGGCCGTCGAATCCCAGCGAATCACGAGGATTCGCCCGACGGATGTGGGACGTGACCGGACAGCCGTACCCCTCGATGTCGTCGTCATAGCGGAAGTCATTCGGTCCCTCGCCGAATCGGCCGGTCGCGATCGGCGCTCCGTCCATGCGGCGCCCGACCAGCTTCTCGGCCGCGTACTTCCAGTCGCCCCCGCGGAACGACTCGCAGAACTCCCGGAACCCGGCGACATCCTGTTCGAGCTTCCGCAGCACGACGAAGGTGCCTCGGTCGTAGAAGTCCCGGGGCTCCGGCACCGGGAAGACATCATCGCTTTCGTCGAGCTCGCCGAGCACGAACTCACCGAGCGCGACCGGTTCGAGGCTCTCGCCGACGAACTTGCCCCCGGCCATCCGCCGGGTGTCGTGGGTCGGATGGATCTGATCGACCCAGGTCGTGGATACCCCATCGGCGAATCCGAAGTGCTCGATGGTGCGGCCGTCCTGGGTGATCGGTGAACAGTCGGCGAGGACATGTGGGTACTGGCTCTGCCCCGCGGTCCCGATGCGCTTCCGCAGGTCGTCCGCCTTGTCGTTGGCGACCTTGAGCCAGATGACGACGTGGAGGGTGTCCGGTTCCCATCCGCCCTTCCACGTCTTCGGATGGCTCGGGCCGTGGTCGCCGACGTGAGCTGCCCGCCCGGCGGCACCGATGCTGAACGCGTCCTCGATCGAGGGGCTCTGCCATTGATACGACTGCCCGAGGCGTCGAAGGCCCTCGCTGGTGAAGAGAACCGTCACGGAGTGGGCCGGCTCGTCCGGAATCGGCCTCGGCCGCGGTTGCTCGGGTCGGATGAGGCCATCCTCCAGGGCCTCACTCAGCCAGGCTCGGAACGCACCGGGGTCGTCGAGCGTCACCCCGAGCAGTTGCATCCGGTTCCACCGGCTGGAGCCGTAGAGCACCCCGTCCTGAACGTGGCCTACGTCGAAGGAGGGCTTCGGGACTCCCCACAGGCGGGCAACCATCATCGCCGAGACCACGAAGAGCCAGGTGTACCCGCCGACCCAGATCAGGCGTTCGGTGATGCCTTGATACTCGGTGAGATCGAGGCTCCAGTTGCTGAACGAGATCCACCCGACGGCATCGCCGATGGGGTCGGACAGGACCGCCCGGGTGCTCACCACGAACAGGATCGTGAGACCACCGGTGATCCAGTACAGCACCCTGCTGATCGGGCGAAGCCTGGCGTAGGGACTCCCCGGTGAGACGTGACGCGATGCCTGCCACTGTGCGACGAGGATCGCGAAGACGATCACTACGGCCGAGGTCGCGTGAAGACGCGCCGACCATGAGCCGCCACAGTCGTAGCTACCGGCCTCGTTGAGTTCAGTGCATCGGCTGGCGGCGAGACCGAGCGTCGGGACTGCCGCACCCACGATCGCGAGTGCGCTCTTGCCCATTCCCAGGATTCGCTGACGGCACGCGTTGGCGAAGAGGACCAGGAGGACTGCGGTGATGACCTGGACGTTGGTGAACCAGCGGGCCACCTCGTCGATGTGGTCGCCGAGATCACTCATCGGTTGTGAGGTCCAGTCGTAGCCCTCGTCGCGCTTGGAATCGCCGAGGACGCCGTCGGCGATCATCCCCCCGACGATCAGGTACCCCCAGGCCACGAAGGGCAGAAGCAGCCCGGCCAGGATTCCGATCGCCGCCATCGGCCCGGCCCGCCGCTGACCGATCCTCGTGTGTGTCCGCATCACCCTCACCCCGCGCCGTTCATCATGCACCATCGGGAAGGGGCCTGTCCCGGCCGACCGGCTCACCAGTCGGGAAGGCCGGCGGTAGATTCGCTCCGTGGAGTTCACCCAGACCTTTCCTCGCCGAGCGACGCGCCAGATCATGGTCGGCGACGTTCCGGTCGGCGGGGGAGCGCCGGTCACGGTGCAGTCGATGACCATCACCAAGACGGCGGATCACGAAGCGACGCTCCAACAGATCTACGGGCTGGCCGCCGCCGGCGCCGACATCGTGCGCTGCACCTGCAACGAGCCCGAAGCCGCCGAAGGGCTGGCCCGGATCATTCCGCGGTCGCCGGTTCCGATCGTGGCCGACATCCATCACCAGTACCGGCGGGCGCTCGAGGCGCTCGAGGCCGGCGTGCACTGCCTCCGGCTCAACCCCGGCAACATCCGGAACCCCGAGCACATCAAGCTGGTGGCGAAGGAGGCGAAGGACCGCAACGTACCGATCCGCATCGGTGTGAACGGCGGAAGCCTCCACCCCGACCTGTACAGGAAGTACGGCGACAAGGTCACCCCTGAGGCGATGGTCGAATCCGCCCTCCAGGAGATCGCCTACTTCGAGGAGGTCGACTTCGACCTGATCAAGATCTCGGTCAAGGCATCGAGCGTGCCGCTGATGATCGAGGCGTACCGACAGCTTGCCGACGTGACGGATCATCCCCTGCACCTCGGGGTCACCGAAGCCGGCCCACCGCCGATCGGCACCCTGAAGGCGACGGCCGGCATGGCGACACTGCTCGCGGAAGGCATTGGCGACACCATCCGCTACTCGCTCACCGCCGACCCGGTCGAGGAGGCGAAGGCCGGCCGGCAGCTGCTGGAGACGATGGGACTGCGGGAACGAAAGAACATCGACCTCATCGCCTGCCCGAGCTGCGGCCGGGCCGAGGTCGACGTCGTGGCCATCGCCAACGATGCGATGGATGCTTTCGGTGAACGGGAGATCCCACTCCAGGTGGCGGTGATGGGCTGTGTCGTCAACGGACCCGGCGAGGCGCGTGACGCCGACCTCGGGATCGCGGCCGGCAACAAGCGCGGCCACCTGTTCGTCAAGGGCCAGAACGTGATGGTGGTGCCCGAGGACGAGATGGTGGACACCCTGATCGAATGGGCCGAGTTCATCCACGAGCACGGCGCCGACGCGGCCCTGCAGCGGGCGGTGGCCACCAAGGACGCGGCCCGCAGAGCTGCCGAGGAGGATCGCGATCGCAATCTCAACGAGCGCGGCGACGATGCCAACGACGCGGAGTCGGTGATCGCCGAGATCCGCCGCTCGGCGGACTGACCCGCGCACGACATGGCCCGGGTGACCGTCGAGCTCGGCTCCGCTCAGGCCAGGCGCCTCCCCGCGGTGTCGGCACGGAGCGGCAAGCCGGCCGACGGCTACGCGGCGGCCGGACCGAAGGCGCTCGGCGTCCTCGTGCCGCTCACCCAGACCGAGTTCGACCGGGTGATGTACCTGCGGCGCCGTCAGAAGTCCGCCGTCTACGGTGGCTTCACCTGTCTTGCGCTGGGGCTGGCGATGGCCCGGTTCCCGTTCCTCCTCCCACTCGGCGCGGTGATCGCCCTGCTGTCAGCGGGGATGTGGGTGGTCGCCACCTTGGCCATCAAGGCGTATCTGCCGGGAGTCGACGCGGGCCTGGACCGTGGGACCGTGGAGCTGAGCCGGGTGCACAAATCCTTCGTCGAGGCGGTCCGGCCTTCGTCCGCCTAGCCGAGGGGGCGGCCGAAATCGGCATCGAGTGCTGGTAGACTTCGCACGACGTTCGAACCCGGAGACGGATGAGGCGTGGCCCTGGGCCACGCCTTTCTCGATTCGGGGCTCGGACCGTCGTTTCAAGGACCTGTTGACAGCCGAACCGGACCGTGGGCCCAATCACCCTGAGCCCGACCACCATGAGCCAGACCACCATGAGCCCAGCCACCATGAGGAGGTGACGAGATGGCGATCATCGATCGTGTACAGGAGCTCGTCGGTTCCGTGGTCGCCGACTCCGGTGCTGACCTCTACGACGTCGAGTTCAACGGCGGGGTCCTGCGGATCCTCGTCGACCGTGAGGGCGGCATCGACATCGACACGATCAAGACGATCAGCCGAGCCGCTGGGCGAATCCTCGACGAGGCCGATCCGATCCCGAGCCGCTACACCCTCGAAGTGTCGAGCCCGGGGTTGGAGCGCCCGCTTCGCACCGAAGCCCATTTCCTCACGGCGGTCGGCGAGCAGGTGAAGATCAAGACCTTCGCCGATGTGGACGGCGCCCGCCGATTCTCGGGCACCGTCACGAGCGCCGACGCCGACGCCGTCTCGGTCGATGTCGACGGCACGGAGCGACGGTTCGGCTACGACGAGATCGCCAAGGCCCGCACCGTCTTCGAGTGGGGCCCTGCCCCGAAGCCGGGGGCGAAGAAGAACCATTCCAACAAGGAGGCCACGCCGTCATGAACCAAGACATGATGGAAGCCCTGCAGCAGCTCGCCGCCGACCGGGGCATCTCGGTCGATGCGCTGTTCGCGGCACTCGCCGATGCCCTCGAGTCCGCCTACAAGCGGATGCCGGATGCACATGAGTACGCCTGGGTGACGATCGACCCCGACACCATGGAGTTCCGCGTCTTCGCTCAGGAGCTCGATGAGGAGGGCGAACCGATCGGTGAGGAGTTCGAGGTCACCCCCGACGACTTCGGTCGTATCGCCGCCCAGACCGCCCGCCAGGTGATGACCCAGCGCATCCGTGAAGCCGAGCGTGAGCTGAAGTACGAGGAGTACGCCGGCCGCGAGGGCGACATCGTCACCGGCATGATCCAGCAGACCGACGCCCGCTACACCCTCCTCGACCTCGGCCGGGTCGAGGCGCTGCTGCCCCAGGCCGAACAGGTGCCGTTCGAGCGGCCGGATTCGAACGTGCGGATCAAGGCCTACATCGTCGAGGTGCGCAAGACGGCCAAGGGTCCCCAGATCGTTGTGAGCCGGACCCACCCGGGTCTTGTGAAGCGGCTCTTCGAACTCGAGGTGCCCGAGATCGCCGACGGCATCGTCGAGATCAAGGCGTGTGCCCGCGAACCAGGTCACCGCACCAAGATCGCCGTGTGGTCCAACGACTCGAACGTCGACCCGGTCGGCGCATGCGTCGGCGCGCGGGGTGCTCGCGTCCGCCAGGTCGTGAACGAACTCCGGGGCGAGAAGATCGACATCGTCCCCTTCAACGAGGACCTCGAGGAGTTCGTCACCAAGGCGCTCTCGCCGGCGAAGGTCACCGAGGTCCGCCCCGACGAGACCACCGGCGACTGCGACGTGATCGTGCCCGACTATCAGCTGTCGCTGGCGATCGGCAAGGAGGGTCAGAACGCCCGCCTCGCCTCACGGCTCACCGGTTGGGGCATCAACATCAAGTCCGAGACCCAGTTCGCCGAGGAGCAGGCCTACGGCGACGTCGAGTGGGCCGATGGCGAGTGGATCATCGACGAGGAGACCGGCGAGCAGATGTGGCAGCCGGCCGACGGCAGTGCCCCGATCTCGGCAGAGGAGTGGGCGGCCGGCGGCGAAGCCGAAGGTGAGGGTTCCGAGTCCGAGGGCGCCGACGAGGCGACCGATGCCTCCGACGGCGACACCGACGCGACTGCCGCCGAGGAGTCCGCGGGCTCACCCGAGTCTGCCGACTCTCCGGAGTCCGGCGACTCTCCGGAGTCTGCCGACTCGCCTGATGACGAGGCAGGCGAGGAAGAGGCAGCCGCCGAAGAAGGGGCCGAGGACGCGCCCGCCGACGACGACGCTTCGGACGACCCCGCCGACGACGAGACCGGCGAGGAGGAGTAGCTCCCTCGGTGCCGCTCCGAACGTGCATCGCCTGCCGGCAGCGCCGTGAGCAGTCGGAGCTCGTGCGGATCCGGTCAGAGGATGGCCTTCTGATGACCGGCCCGGGCCCCGGACGGGGGGCTTGGGTGGGTCCGGCCACCGCTTGTCTCGCCCTGGCGGCCGAGCGCCGAGCCTTCGGGCGAGCGCTCCGAGTCGAGGTGAACGCCGCCGAGGTCGCTAGGCTCCAGGGTTCGTGGTCGATGCAGCCTTCCGCGTGCCCACACGGAGGCTGTTGACGCCGCTGGTGGTGCGACCTTCGCCCGCCGGACAGTACTGATCGGTCGATCCACGCCTCGGCGTGTCGGCCAGAAGGGCAACTGCCTCAACGTGCCAGCCAATATCCGCGTCTACGAACTCGCTCGAGAGTTGGGCCTCACCAACAAGGAGACGCTCGACCTCGCCGAGTCCCTCGGGATCGGCGTCAAGAGCCACTCCTCGAGCATCGTCGATGCCCAGGCCGACCGCGTCCGCCGTAAGGCCGAACGTGAGGGGTTGATCCGCGACGAGCAGCCCGAGGAACCCAAGCCCGCGAAGAAGGCGGCCAAGAAGTCCTCGAAGAAGGCCGCCAAGAAGTCGACCAAGAAGGCGGCGAAAAAGGCAGCCAAGAAGTCGACGAAGAAGTCGACCAAGAAGACCACCAAGAAGGCCGCCGCGAAGACCGAAGAACCGGAGGCTCCGGCCGAGGTCGAGGCCGAAACACCGGTCGAGGCCGAGCCCGAGGCTCCCGTCGAGCTCGAGCCGGTCGACGTTCCCGAAGAGCCGGCCGCCGCCGAGACCGTCGAAGAAGCTCCCGCCCCTGCCGCTCCCAAGCGGGTCATCAGCTCGAGCGGGTCGGCCGCGCCCCCGAAGCGCGTCGCCCCGGCCGAGGAAGCTCCGGCACCTGCCGCGCCGGTCGTCAAGAAGGTCGTCAAGAAGGTCGTCAAAAAGGTCGTCAAGAAGGTCGCGGTCGATCCGTCCAAGCGGGCCGGGGCCGGGCCTCGCTCCGGTTCCGGCAAGCCCATCCCGCCCCCGCCCCGATCCACCAGCGGTCGGGCCATCCCGCCGCCTCCGGGCGGTCGTGGCGGCCCACGTCCCAGTGGCGGTCCGGGTGGCGCGCGTCCCGGTGGTCCGGCACGCGGGCCGATGCCCGCCGGTCGTCGACCGGGCGGTCCTCGCGACAGTGTCCCGGGTGCCGGTGGCCCTCCAGGTGGCCGTGGTGGCCCAGGTGGTGGCCCCGGCGGTCGAGGTGGCCCCGGTGGCCGAGGTGGCCCTGGAGGCCAGCGCCCGCCCCGCCGCAAGGGGCGCCGTCGTCGCAACCGCGAAGAGCTCCAGCCGATGGATGCGCCCTCCTACACCCCGGAGGACGCACCGGTTCCCGAAGGCGAGATCGTGGTGGAGCGCGCCTCCACGGCACTCGACCTCGGCCCGAAGCTGAACCGCACCGCGGCGGATGTCGTCCGCTTCCTCATGCAGGCCGGCGAGATGGTCACCGCCACCCAGTCGCTCTCCGACGACATGATCGAGCTGTTCGCCGCCGAGATCGGTGCCGAGATCCGACTCGTGGATCCGGGCGAGGAGCAGGAAGTCGAACTGCAGAAGCTGCTCGAGGTCGACGGCGAGGGCGATGAGAACGATCCTCTGCGCCCACCGGTGATCACCGTCATGGGTCACGTCGACCACGGCAAGACCCTGCTGCTCGACCGCATCCGCAACGCGAACGTGGTCGAGGGTGAGGCCGGTGGCATCACCCAGCACATCGGCGCCTACCAGATCGAGCGCGACGGCCAGAAGATCACCTTCATCGACACACCGGGCCACGAGGCGTTCACCGCCATGCGGGCCCGCGGCGCCAGCTCCACCGACATCGTCATCCTGATGGTGGCGGCCGACGACGGCGTCATGCCCCAGACCATCGAGGCGATCAACCACGCGAAGGCGGCCGAGGTTCCGATCGTGGTGGCCGTCAACAAGATCGACCGCGACAACGCCGATCCCGACAAGGCGATCGCCGGGGTGGCCGAGCACGGTCTCGTACCCGAGGAGTGGGGCGGCGAGACCATCTTCAGCCGCGTCTCGGCCCTCCAGAACGTGGGCATCGACGACCTCCTCGATCAGCTCCTGTTGGTCGCCGAGGTGGAAGACCTCCGGGCGTCGCCCGACGGACGCGCCGCCGGCGTGGTCCTCGAGGCGAATCTCGACATCGGCCGTGGCCCCGTCGCCACCGTGCTGGTGCAGCGGGGCACCCTCCGAGTCGGCGATCCGATGGTGGCCGGTGCTGCCTGGGGTCGTGTCCGTGCGCTCATCAACGACCACGGTGAGAACGTCAAGGAGGCCGGTCCGTCGACGCCGGTGCAGGTCCTCGGCCTCTCCGAGGTCGCGGTGGCCGGCGACGAGTTCGTGGTGGCCCCCAGCGAGAAGGTCGCCAGCCGGGTGGCCGACACCCGCGAGCATTGGCAGCGCCAGTCCAGCCTCGGCCGCGAGGCGCACGCCCTCTCAGGTGGCGCCAAGCTCGAAGACATCTTCGAACAGATCCAGCGCGGTGAAGCCGCCACGCTCAACCTGGTCGTCAAGGCCGACGTGAACGGCTCGCTCGAGGCGGTCACCGAAAGCCTTCGCAAGCTCGAACGCGACGAGGTCAAGATCGGATTCGTCCACCGCGGAGTCGGCGGCATCACCGAGAACGACATCCAGCTCGCAGCGGCCTCCAACGCCACCATCATCGGCTTCAACGTCCGCCCGGACCGCAAGGCCCGTGAATTGGCCGAGACCGAAAAGGTGGAGATCCGCAACTACGAGATCATCTACAAGCTGCTCGAGGACATCGAAGCTGCGATGGTCGGCATGCTGGCGCCGGAGTTTGAAGAGGTCGTCACCGGTGACGCCGAGGTGCGAGAGATCTTCAGCATCCCGAGGATCGGGAAGATCGCGGGCTGCTACGTCCAGAACGGCGTGATCACCCGTGGTTCGAAGGTTCGCTTCCTCCGCGAGGGCACGATCATCTGGAAGGGCTCGGTCAATTCCCTCAAGCGCTTCAAGGACGACGCCCGCGAGGTGGCGGCCGGCTACGAGTGTGGCATCGGCCTCTCGGACTTCCAGGATCTCAAGGAAGGCGACGTCATCGAGACGTTCGAGGAGCGCGAGATCGCGCGCACCCTCGACGGCTGACGGCTGCGCCGCCGTCAGCGGTGTTCTGATGCACGTTCTGGCCTTGGAGCTGGATCTCCACTTCCCGGCTTGTCAGTCCCTGAAGGAGAAGCGCGCGGTGCTGCGGCCCGTGCTCGACGGACTCCGCAACCGTCATCCGGTGGCCGCGGCCGAGGTCGATCACCAGGATCTCTGGCAGCGCGCGGTGGTCGGAATCGCAGCCGTGTCGAGCGCTCCCGGCCACGCATCTGAGATCATCGACGAGGCCGAGCGCTTCGTGTGGTCGTTCCCGGAGCTCGAGGTGCTCGGCACGGCCCGCCGCTGGCTGGAGGACGACTGATGGCGAACCAGAGCAACCGGACGGCCCGGGTCGGTGAGCTGATCCGCCGGATCGTGGCCGAGGCCATCGAGGATCTCGACGACGAGCGGCTCGACATGGTGTCGATCACCGGTGTCGAGGTCGATCGGGAACTCAGCCGAGCGATCGTGTGGTTCACCACCCTCGATGACGACGACGATCCCGAGGTGGCGGAGGCATTCGGCGAATACGCCGGCCGGCTCCGTCATGCGGTGGGGACCCAGAGTCGGCTCCGGCGGGCTCCCTTCCTCGACTTCCGCGCCGATGTGACCCTCCGGTCCGCGCAACGCATCGAGGACATCATCCGCAACGATCAGACCGGCGATGGCGAAGAAGACCACTGAGGCCGGCCCCGACGGCGTCGTCGTGATCGACAAGCCGGCCGGCTGGACCAGCCACGACGTCGTCGCCAAATCCCGGGGAGTGCTCGGCACCCGCAAGGTCGGCCACTCGGGCACCCTCGACCCCGATGCCACCGGCGTGCTCGTGCTCGGTGTCGGCCGGGCCACTCGCCTCCTGCGATTCCTCACCGAGCTTCCCAAGTCCTACGACGGCGAGATCGTTCTCGGCGTCGAGACCGGCACGCTCGACGCGGCCGGGGAAGTGACCGCCACCCACGACATGAGGGCGGTCACCGAGGAGGCGGTGCGCGCTGCGGCTGCAACCCTCACCGGCCCAATCATGCAGGTCCCACCGATGGTCAGTGCGGTGAAGATCGGGGGCAAGCGCCTCCACGAACTGGCGCGGGAAGGCAAGGAGGTCGATCGACCACCTCGACCGGTCACCGTGCATCGCTTCGATGTTGCGCCCCTTCCGGGAGAACCCGGCGTGTGGAGCTGCCGGGTCGAGTGCTCCTCGGGTACCTACGTCCGGAGCCTCGCGGCCGACCTCGGTCTGGCGTTGGGCGGAGGTGCCCACCTCCGTTCGCTTCGCCGGACCTCGGTCGGAGGGTTCACCCTGACCGACGCCGGCACGATCGAGAGCCCGGTCCTGCTCCCTGTGGCCGCGGCGGTCCGGCACCTTGACGGCGTCCAAGTCGATGATGATGTGGCGACCGCGGTCGGCCACGGGAAGATCCTCGGGCTCGACGCACTCGGCGTCGCCGACGACGGACCGTGGGCCGTGCACGATCAGGAGGGACAGCTCCTCGCGGTCTACGAGCGACACCGAGAGGGGGCCAAGCCATCGGTGGTGATACCCCGCTGAGAACGCCCCTTCCGCCTGATCGTCTCGACGGCGGCACCGGAGGGCGCCTCCGATAGCGTTGCGATGTTCCTTCCGCGAGTGGGGTGCAATGGAAGTCCTCCGTGACCGTCACGATCATCTGCCGGCCGCTGTCTCGGTGGCCACCACCATCGGCGTGTTCGATGGTGTTCACCTCGGGCATCAGGAGATCTTCCGCACCGTTCGATCGATCGCGGAGCAGAAGGGCATCGCATCGGCGGTGGTCACCTTCGACACCCACCCGGCCCACATCGTGCGACCGGAGAGCGCGCCACGACTCCTGACGTCACTGGAGCAGAAGCTCGAGCTGATCGAGGCCCAGGGCATCGATTACGCCTACGTCATCGAATTCGACGACGAACGCGCCGGCACCGGAGCCCAGACCTTCGTGGACCAGGTCTTCATCGAGGCCCTCCATGCCAAGGCCGTCGTGGTCGGCGAGGACTTCCATTTCGGGGCCGGTCGGTCCGGGAACGTCGCCGCACTCACCGAGATCGGGGAGCAGTGGGGCTTCGAGGTGCATGCACTCGAACTGATCCGCCACAGTGACGAGGCCCGGGAGCCGGTGTCGTCGACCAAGATCCGGCGGGCCCTGGCCGGTGGCGATGTGAGCCGAGCCGCCGCGATGCTTGGGCGTCCCTACGAGGTGCGGGGCATCGTGCAGATGGGTGATCAGCGCGGCCGGACGATCGGCTTCCCCACCGCGAACATCCCCGTCCCGAAGGTGATGGCCTGGCCTGCCGACGCCGTCTACGCCGGCTGGTGCACCCGCGCCAACGGCGACACGCATCCCTGTGCCATCAACATCGGCCGCCGTCCGACGTTCTACGAGCACGCCGAGCAATCACTCCTCGAAGCCCACCTCATCGATTTCGACGGCGACCTCTACGGCGAGGAGGTGGCGGTCTCCTTCGTCGACTTCCTTCGAAGCGAGCGGAAGTTCGAAGGCATCGATCAGCTCGCGTCCCAGCTGAAGTCCGACGTCGAGGACGCTCGCAAGATCCTCACCGGCGACTGACCGCTCAGGCGCTGAGCGACCGCGTCCGTTCGGGACGGACCGACCGAGACGACGCGCCGACCCAGTGGTGGGTGTGGCTCCGATGTCGGAGACCGCCCGGCGACCACTTCCCCCAGATCCCGGCCACCGCCGCGTGGGTGCGGTCGTTCCAGGAGATGCAGTCGGGGTCGGCCACTCGTCGCACCGTCTGGCGGACGCCGTCCGGATGGATCGAGTAGCCGGCCCAGACGCCCGGGAAGTCCTTCGGCGAGGACACTTCGGTCACCAGGGCCGTGCCGTGGCGCCGGATGCGGTTGCGGTGGGTGTGTCCGGAGGAGACGACCAGATCAGGGTTGACCGCGAGGAGTTCGTCGAGCACCGGCAGGGAGTCGTAGCGCTGCACACCGAGCGGCCAGAACCACGGCAGGATCTGGTTCTCGAAGTGATGGTGGGTGAAGACCATCACCGGTGTGTCGATATCGACCGCGCTGGCGAGTTGATCCAGCCATCGCCCGAT
>CAYFLT010000003.1:99501-111183 GCA_964344055.1 uncultured Candidatus Nemicrothrix sp. | reverse complement strand
GGCCCCAGCTGTGGCCGGGAACGGTGGAATCGATGAGAACCACGCGCGCTCCGGGGATGTCGATGGTGTGCACCGGGGAGGGGAACAGGCCGCGTCGCTGGAGTTCCTCCGAGGCGTTGCGGGCCCGGGGGTGGTCGACAGTGTCGTGGTTGCCGGGGACGGCGACGACCGGGATCGGCACTTCGGAGAGGAGCTCGTCGAACATCGCCCATTCCTCGGGGCGTCCGCCATCGGTGACGTCACCCTTCACGACCAGCAGCTCTGCACCCCACGCGAGCGCCTCGCGCACCGCGGCCCGGGCACAGCGCAACGGGTAGGGATCGCGGCCGTGATCCCGGATTCGCTTGACGAGTCCGAAGCCGGTCTCGCCGAGATGGAGATCGCTGATGGTCGCCACCCGACTCAGAGGCCGTCCCTCGAGTGGGTCCATGGTGTGGATCGTCGGTCGGGCGATGGTTTGCCCTCGGACCAACACCTCGACCTCGTTGGCGGTACCGGGGATGAGGCCGGAGACGTCGGCGGCGCCGAGCGTGCCAGTGGCACCGAGCTGTTGTTCGGAGTGCTCGGTCTGCACATGAACCGTTCCGGCGGGAAGCCGCCGCCAGGTCAGTTGGGCACAGGTGTCCTCGACCGCGAACACCTCGAACGCGCGAGGGCGGGTCAGGGGCAGAATCGGAACCATCGCTGAGCTATCGGCGCCCTTGGGGCTGGGCATGAGTCAACCTGGTCGACCGGCCCACTCGGCCTGCAACGCTGCGCCGAAACGGGGGAGTTCACGGGCTCTGAGCGCAGCGTTCACGCGCTGGCGCTCCAGGTGCTGGTCCACCTGGAGGCCAGCCTGAGGGATGGGGTGGTCGGCGACGAACCCGGCCACGCTGGCGACTGAGTCGGGGTCGTCGAGGGCCACGACGCCGGAGAGCATGCGGGGGATGGAGTTGCTGGGGAACCGTTGGGTGAAGTCGTCCCAGTTGGCGACCACGTGACGCCACACGTGGGGCCCGGTGTGACGGTTCGCGAGTGCGCGAGCGATCACGTAGGGGGCGTCCTGGGTTCGCACATCGCCGGTGCCGATCTCGTCGAGCAGGCGATCGATGAGCTGGACGGACGGGAAATCGGCCAGGGCTCGGAGGTTGCGAACCTCGGCCTGTGGGTCGCCGGCGCCCTTCCATGTCGCCCGGATCTGGTCGAAGTCGTGTTCGGTGCCGTTGTGGGCGACCACCGTCAGGGAGGCCGCCGCGATGCTGGCGTCCTCGTGGTCGAGCCGCCCTCGGGCCTCGCCGATGATCGTGGGGTCTTCGGCGACCACGCCCATGAGGCGGATGAGGGTGGCTCGAAGCTCTGATCGGCGGTCGTCGTCCGCCGGGTCCGGCACGGTACCGACCGCGGCCAGCGCCGGTCCGACCAGTTCGGTGATCCGGGCCTGGAGGGCGGTGAGGGCGGCGTCATCGACGAGCCGCACGAGTCCGGCCAGGCCGGTGCTGAGCGCCTGCCACACGTTCAGATCGTCCTCTCCCCTGAATCCGGAGGCGAGGCGGAGATAGTCGGCGGCACTGACTTCTCCGGCCACGGTGAGCGCCCACGCGTCGTCGGCCAGGGTGTGTCGGACAGCGGGGGCGAGAGCCGGCACACCCTCCTGTGCGATCCGATCGATCAAGTCCGGCTCGATGCCCGTACGGAAGAAGCCCGATCCTGCCCCATTCGCGGTGAGGACCGAGCCGCCGATTCCCGTCAGCACGGCGGATTCGGACCGGAGGAGGAGTGACTGTTCGCCGGCGTCGGTGACGACGCGGAGCGGGACGGACCAGTGGCGGTCGTCGGCCACCTCGGGGTCGAGGGTGAACTGCCGCTGGGTCACCCGCACGCCATGCGGGGTGACCTCGGTCTCGATCACCGGATGGCCGCCCTGGAAGATCCAGCCGGTCATCATCTCTCGAACCGGTTCGCCGCTCACCGCTTCGAGCGAATCCCACAGGTCGCTCGTCTCGGTGTTGCCGTAGGCGTGGGTGCGGAGGTATTCCCGCACCCCCTCACGGAATACGTCGGGGCCGAGGTGCTGCTCGAGCATCCGGACCACCGCAGCACCCTTCTCGTAGGTGAGCAGGTCGAACATGCCCTCGGCGTCTTCGGGGGTCACGACGGGATACTCGATCGGCCTGGTGGTGGCCAGCGCATCGACGTCGAAAGCGGCGGAGCGAGCCCGCGCGAAGGTGTCCCATACCCGCCAGTCGGGCCGGTAGGCGTCCGAACACGCCACCTCCATGAAGGTGGCGAAGGCTTCGTTCAGCCAGATTCCCTCCCACCACCGCATGGTCACGAGATCGCCGAACCACATGTGGGCCAACTCGTGGTTGATCACATCAGCGGCTCGTTGCAGCTCGGGCTGGCTCGACGTGTCGGGGTCGATGAGGAGCAGCACCTCGCGGAACGTGACACAGCCGAGGTTCTCCATCGCCCCGAACGCGAAGTCCGGAATGGCGATGAGATCCACCTTGTCGGAGGGGTACGGGATCGCGTAGTAGTCGCTGAACCACTCGAGCGCATGAACAGCGACGTCCAGCGCGAACGGCGTCAGGTGCCCCTGGCCGGGCCGGTGGACCACTCGGACCGGCACCCCGCCCGCGTCGACCGGATCGGTGACTTCGAGTGGCCCGACGACGAACGCCACGAGGTAGGTCGACATCTGCATGGTGGGTGCAAACGAAATGCGCCGGCGGCCGTCGTCGAGATCCTGTGACTCGACCTCGGACGTGTTCGTCACCGCCAGGTGTTGCTGGTCGACGACGAGGGTCGTGGCGAAGGTCGCCTTCCACTCGGGCTCGTCCCAGCACGGGAAGGCCCGGCGGGCATCGGTGGATTGGAACTGGGTGGTGGCGATCGTGTGGTCGACGCCGTCCTCGCCGGTGAAGGTCGAGCGATAGAAGCCACGGAGTTGATCGTTGAGGACGCCGGTGAACGATGCGCGGATCACGGCCGGACCGGCCGGAATCGCCGAAACCGTCGTGAGGGTCATCCGTTCGGCGTCGGCATCGAGGCTGACTGCCGGCGCGATCACGTCGTCGCCGACCTCGATCTCGACGTCGTGGATCTGCAAATCGGCCGAATTGCACACGATCTCGGAGGAGTCCTCGACCAGCTCGATTCGGATGGCGACCGAGCCGACGAACGAGGCGGAGTCGAGATCGGGCTCGAGCACGAGGTCGTAGTGGTGAGGCACCACGTGGCGGGGGAGTCGGGGATCAACGCTGCTCATATGTGGCCCTGACACTACTGGCGCGCCCTCGGCTGACCGGAGCAACCGAAACGGGACCGTAAGACGAACGACACCCATGTAATGCGCAGCTGGGGTTCACTGTCGGTGCGGGACTACGAGAAAGCGGGTCGTCCATGCGGCGTGGACATGAGGAGAGAGAGGCGTTGGAGTCGAGTCAGTGGAACGACTGGCCCGAACCCGAGCCGGAGATCGACGACGAGGAGTTCGCTCGAGCGATCGCCGAAGGTCGCAAGCTCAGAGCCGCGGCCTGACCAGCTCCACCCGGTAGGGTCTGCGGGTTCGTTCCCCCTGCCCGGAGCCTGCCGTGGACCCCACCATTGACGTCGTCGGCGTCGGGAATGCGATTGTCGACGTCATCGCCACCGTTTCCGATGAGTTCATCGCCGAACACTCGCTGGTGAAGGGGGCGATGACCCTCATCGATGCAGAGCGAGCCACCTCCCTCTACGCCGCCATGCCGCCCGGCATCGAGGCCTCCGGCGGGTCTGCCGCGAACACGATGGCCGGCGTCGCCAGCCTCGGCGGACGAGCCGCGTACCTGGGCAAGGTGCGAGCCGATCAGCTCGGCGAGGTCTTCATCCACGACCTCCGGGCCGCCGGCGTCGCGTTCGACGTTCCTCCGGCCGATGAGGGCGACCCCACCGCACGCTGTCTGATCCAAGTCACGCCGGATGCCGAGCGCACGATGAACACCTTCCTCGGTGTCTCCGCAGTCCTCGCTCCCGACGACATCGACGCCGCCGTCGTGGAATCCGCCGCGGTCACGTACTGCGAGGGCTACTTGTACGACACCGACGTCGCGAAGGCGGCCATCCGGAAGGCGATGGACGTCGCGGCGGCAGCGGGCCGAACGGTGTCGATCACCCTCTCGGACTCGTTCTGCGTGGATCGACACCGTGACGAGTGGCTCGACCTCCTGGCCGACAAGGTCGATCTCGTGTTCGCGAACGAGGCCGAGCTCGCATCACTCTTCCTCTCCGACGACTTCGAGGAGTCCAGCCGTCGCATCACCGAGCTCGTTCCGATGGCTGCGCTCACCCGCTCCGCGAAGGGATCCGTCGTGGTCACCCCCGAGGAGCGCATCGTCATCCCGGCCTCACCGGTCGAGCAGGTCGTCGATGCCACCGGAGCGGGCGACCTCTACGCAGCGGGCTTCCTCCACGGCCTGGCCACCGGACGGTCCCTCGACCGTTGTGCGCAGATGGGGAGCCTTGCGGCAGCCGAGATCATCTCCCACATCGGAGCCCGGCCACTGGTTTCCCTGGTTGATCTCATCGGCGACTGAACGCGGAGAGTGATGGTCCGTCACGCTCCCTTTTGCGCAACGTTCCGATGCCGATCGGATCGACATGGCGATCGACCAGACCAGCCAGCTCGGTGTGCTGCGGTCGCGGGCCATCGCGCTCAACCGCTCGTTCCAGCCGGTCCGGCCCCTCGTGGCCCGAAGCAGGATGGTGTCGCTCAATGCGCGCTGCGCGATCACCCAAGCCGGCCCGAGGGCGGCGCCGCTCCAGGTCGTCGCCACTGAACTGGCCAGTCTCGGAGCCTCCCTACGGGCGCTGATCGACGATGTCGAGGAGAGCTTCACCGATGTGGCGCGGACGGTGGCAAACCTCGTGCGCAACGAGGAACGGCTGACCAAGTACGCCTCCGCACTCGAACATCTCGAGGAACCGATCACCGGCGATGAGGCCATCGCCGCCGCGCTGACGAATCGTTCTGGGATCGAGTGGAATCGGCGGGTGGTGGGACACCCGGCCCACGACGCCCGGACCATGCTGTGGCGAGCCCTCCTCGCCGCTCGAGGCGAGCTCCTCGCCGATCTCCACTCGCTGCAGAACTGGGCCCGTCACATCGACAACAAGACGACGGCGCTGCAGGAGAACGCCCTGACCCAGGGCTTCTTCATCGGTTTCAACGCCACCGTCGAGGCCGCGCGCCTCGGCGAGGAGAGCGGCGGAATCGGCGCGGTGGCCGAGGACATCACTTCCTACGCCAAGCACATGGCATCGGCGATCGCGATCGTGGCGGTCCAGGTCCGGGAGTTCACCGAAGCGACCGCTGATGCCGTTCGACCGATCCGGGCGGAAATCCGCCGACCCATTCCCACAGGATGAGGCGATGATCAGAGAGATCTTGTTCGACGACGGCACCCGGCGGTGGGTGTACATCGGCCGGGACGGTTCACGGCCCGACGAGGTGATCGACACCAACGAATACATCGTCAGCCACGGCACGGCGAGTGCGCTGCTCGATCCTGGCGGCCTCGAGGTGTTTCCTCCCGTCGTGGCCGCGGTCTCCCGGGTCGTCGACCCTGGTGACATCGAGGTGCTGTTCGGTTCCCATCAGGACCCCGACATCATCTCGTCACTGGCACTGTGGCTCGGCGTGTGTCCCAACTCGTCGGTCTATGTCCCGGCGATCTGGGCCAGCTTCGTCGCCCACTTCTCGCTCGGTGCGCCCATCGTCGGGGTTCCCGACGAAGGCGGTGCGCTCCCGCTGGGGTCGAGCAACGACCTCTCGTTCATCCCGGCGCACTACGTGCACTCGTCGGCGAACTTCTGTCTCTACGACCCCACGGCGAAGATCCTGTTCTCGGGCGACATCGGTGCGGCCCTGCTCCCCGAGGGTGAGAACGCCGTGACGGTCGACAACTTCGACTTGCACATCCAATACATGGAGGGCTTCCATCGCCGCTGGATGCCGTCCAATCGGGCCAAGAACGATTGGGTCAGTCGGGTTCGGGCACTCGAGATCGAGATGATCTGCCCACAACACGAGGCCGTGTTCGTCGGCGAGGACGTGGTCCGATTCCTCGACTGGCTGGGCGACCTGGAGGTCGGGACCGCTGTCTAGCCGACTGCGGTGCGGCCGATCAGGCGGCGCGGCCGAGCGAGATGCGGATGAGTCCGTTGGCGACTGGTGCCACGGCATGCACCGCCTCGTCGTCGAGCGCAGTCGGCCCCTCGGTGGGGATCCCGATCGTCCACTCGCCGTCGAGCATGGTCTTCGACGCGCCCGCACACACGTTGGCCAGTTCGCGCAGGGCGTCGGGCTGGTCGCCGTCCTCGAAATCCTCGCCGAAGAAGGCGATGGCCACGGCGGTCGCAGCTGCGTCGTCGGCGTTGACGACCAGCACGACATCGACAGGACCGTGAATCACGACCGATGCGATCTGTCCTCCGTGTTCCTCGGCGGTGACATCACCCGGAGCCTCGAGGACTCCGAGTACGTCGGTGATGATCTGTTCGAGGTCCGTCTCGGTTAGGGCCTGGGTGACGAACTGGCTGGTCATCTGCTGCTCTCCTCGGGGTTCAGGCGCAGGCCGGGTCGAGGACGCCGAGCGTCTCGAGCTTGTCGCGGATCATGTCTTGGCTCACGGGCTTGACGAGATAGTCGTCGGCCCCGGCCAGGAGGGCCTTCATCATCTTGCTGGGATCGGATTCGCTCGACACCATGAGGATGGTCATCTCGGCGAAGCCCCGGATCGACCTGATCTCCTTGACCAGGGTCAGGCCGTCCATCACCGGCATGTTCCAGTCGACGAGAACGACGTCGTAGGGCGAATCGGGGTCGAGCTGGGCCAGAGCGTCCTCACCGTGTTCGGCTTGGGAGCACTCGAACCCCAGCGGCTCGACGACTCGACGAAGGAGTTTCCGGATCGCCCGGGAGTCGTCGACGATCAGTGCACGCATGGATCCGCCTCCTGCGATACGTCGAAGGTCCGACGGTGGTTGGTCAAGAACATCTGTCATGCCTCCGGCCGGTAGCACGACCCTCGGTCAAAGCGCCGGGTCTTGTAGGGAACATTGAGGTTGAGAATCGTTTCGCTGGAGCCGAGGAGGAGGTAGCCGTCCGGTTTCAGGACTTCCTTGGCGATACGGGTGAGGATGCCGCGGCGGGTGTCGGTGTCGAAGTAGATCAACACGTTGCGCAACAGCACGAGGTCGCTGCGGGGAATCGACGGCCACGGCTCGAGGAGGTTGAGGATCTTGGCGTCGATCATTCCGCGGAGCTCGGGGCGAGCCACCCAGTCCCGACCCTCCTGCTCGAAGTACTTCAGGAGCAGTTTGGCGGGAAGACCGCGGTTGACTTCGAGCTGGGAGTAGCGGCCTTCCTTGACCCGTCCCACCATCGTGCGGGAGAGGTCGGTGGCGACGATCCGGGCGCCTCGACGGGCGACAAGGTCGGGGAAGGCCTCGGAGAGGATCATGGCGAGCGTGTAGGGCTCCTGGCCGCTGGAACTCGCACCACACCAGATGGTGAGCTGTTCGGTGGGCCGGCGATTCTCCAGGATCTCAGGGATGATCGTGTTGGTGAGGTCGTCGAAGGGATGGTGGTCCCGGAAGAACGACGTCTCGTTGGTGGTGAAGGCATCGATGACGTCGATCTCGAGTTCGCGGTCGCCGGCCCCGCGGAGCTTGGCGATGATCGACGCCGGGTCGGGCAGGTCGTACTGGCGGGCGACGGGCGGGAGCCGGCTCTCGACGAGGTAGTCCTGTCGTTCGGCCAACTCGATACCGGCCTTCTGCTTCAGCAGCGCCTGCAGGAAGGCGAAATCGGCCGAGGAGATCGACTTCGTGCGTTCGGGTGTCTGGGTCTCGCTGACGGTCATCGTGCCACCGCCCCGGCGAGGGTGCCGTGTCTCGCCAGCCAGGATTCGATCCGGGTTGCGACATCGGCCAGAGGGATGATTTCGTTGGCCAGTTCCGCTTCGGCAACGGCGCCTGGCATTCCCCAGACCACGCTGGTGGCTTCGTCCTGGGCCAGGACCGATCCGCCGGAGGCACAGATCCGCCGTGCTCCGTCGAGACCGTCGTGGCCCATACCGGTGAGGACGACGGCGAGCAGGTCGCCGCCGTAGATGTCGACCGCGGAGCTGAACAGAGCGTCGGCGGCGGGCCGGCAGTGCTGGATGGGGTCGTCGTCGTGGATCGTCGTGATCACTCCTGCGTCGGACTTCGCCAGCCGCATGTGGTGCCCTCCGGGAGCGAGATAGGCGTGACCTGGCTCGGCGACCTCGCCATGGGAGCCCTCGGATACGATCGTCGTGGAGTGACTGTCGAGGCGCTTGGCCAGCAGCTCGCTGAACACCGGCGGGATGTGCTGGACGATGAACATCGGGACCGGCAGGGGCTCCGAGAGGGAGGAGAGGACCGCCTCGAGGGCGACGGGGCCTCCGGTGGATGACGCCACGACCACGGCCCGTACGGGGCGGAGTCGGTTGCCGAAGCCGCCGTCGCTGCGCCGGGCAGACGGGCGCCGAGGAGTTCTCGGAGTCGAAACCGTCGGTGAGGCGAGGGCCTTGAGCTTGGGAACCAGCTGGCGCTGGAGTTCCTCGACGACCGCGGTGACAGAACCGACGTTGGCCGGCTTCGCGACATAGTCACGGGCTCCCAGGGTCAGGGCGTCCAGTGTTGCTTCGGACCCCTGCACCGTCAGGGTGCTGAACATGATGACCGGAGTCTGGGGGCGAACCTCACGCAGGCGGCGCAGCGTTTCGATCCCGTCCATCTCCGGCATCTCGATGTCGAGCGTCATGATGTCGGGGTTGAGATCGACCACCTTGGCCAGCGCTTCCACGCCGTTCTTGGCGGTGCCGGCCACGGTGAGATCAGGGTCGGATTCGATGACCTCGGTCACCAGCCGGCGCACGACGATGGAGTCGTCCACGACGAGAACACGGATCGGTGCCATCAGTGGGCCCTCGTGGTCTCGCGGATTCCGTTGTCGGAAACCTCTGTGAATGCGTCCATCGGGAGTCGCCGATCTCGTGGGAGGTGATTCGCCAGAACCGCCGTGTCGGTCGTCGAACAGTTTCGGCCGAACCACCCCGGAGATGACCCTCGCCGCCTGGCGGTCCGGACATTTCTCGGACCACCAGGCGGGCGGGAGTCAGGAGGGGAATCAGGCCTCGTACTTGAAGCTGCCGACCAGACGCTGCAGCTCGTTGGCAATCGTCGCCAGGCCTTCGGCCGACTCGGACGTCTGTGCGGCGCCTGAGGTCGTGCTGGAGGCGTTCTGGGCCACGCTGGTGATGTTCTGAGCGATCTCCGAGCTTCCTCGGGCAGCTTCGCTGACGCTCCGACCGATCTCGCTGGTCGTGGCGGCCTGCTGTTCGACGGCCGAGGCGATGGTGGTCTGGAAGTCCGAGATCTGATCGATGATGCCGGAGATGCTGGTGATCGAATCCACCACGCTGCCGGTGTCACCCTGGATCGTCTCGATCTTCTGGGAGATGTCGTCGGTGGCCTTCGCGGTCTCCTTCGCCAACTCCTTCACCTCGTTGGCGACCACTGCGAAGCCCTTGCCGACCTCGCCGGCTCGAGCGGCCTCGATCGTCGCATTGAGGGCCAGCAGGTTGGTCTGCTGAGCGATCGAGGTGATCACCTTGACGATTTGGCCGATCTCGTTCGAGGAGTCACCGAGCTGGGTGACCGTCGTGCCTGCGGTGGCTGCCACCTCGACCGCCTGATTGGCGACCTGGGACGCTTCGGAGGAGTTCTTGGCGATCTCCTTGATGGAGACACTCATCTCCTCGGCCGCAGAGGCCACGGTGTTGACGTTCGTGCTGACCTCTTCGGAAGCGGCCGACACGACGTTCGCCTGGTTCGACGTTTCCTGGGCGTTGCCCTGCATCTCGCCGCTGACCTGGTTCAGCTGGTCCGCCGCGGCGGCCAGGTTCTGTGCCGTACCGGCGATCTGGCCGATGCTGCCCCGGAGGGACTCGAACAGTCGACGGAGGCCGTCGGCCATCTGGCCGAGGACGTCGTCGCCGGTCAGCTCGATCTCCTGGGTGAGGTCGCCGTGGGCGGCTGCTTCGATGACCTCGGCGATGACCTGGGAGAAGTGGGCCTCGTGGCGTTCCTTGGCGAGCTTCTCGCCATCGCGGCGATGTACTGGCCGTTGTTGTCGAAGACCGGCGAGACCATGAGGTCCAGTTCCTCTTCGGCCAGCTGGATGATGGCCGTGTGGGGGAGGTTGGAGGCGTCGCTGAGGATCGCTTCCTGGTGGGCCGGGTTCTTGTGGAAGGCGTCGATCGACTGGCCGATCATGTCGTCCACGGGCATCGGCAGCAGGTGCTCGATCGACTTCAGGGTCTCCTCGGACCGCTTGTTGATGTACAAGAGGGTTCGGTCGAGGTCGACCAGCATCATGTTGATCGGGGCCTGCTCCACCATCGAGCGCAGGCGGGCTGCCTCACGCTCCTGCTCGAGCTTCTCGGTGGTCACCTCCCAGTTCGCCATCGAGCCGACGTAGGCGCCGTCGTCGTCGTAGATCGCCGACACGAGCAGGTCGAGGGCCTCGTCTCCCAGGGAGATGATGGCGCTGTGCGGCAGGTTGGCGGCATCGCCGAGAAGTGCCTGCTGGTGGGCCGGGTTCTTGTGGAAGGCGTCGATGCTGTGGCCGATCATGTCGTCGACCTGGACAGGCAGCAGGTGCTGCAGGCTACGCAGGGTCTCGGTCGACCGCTTGTTCATGTAGGTGAGCGTGAGGTCCCGGTCGACCATCATCATGTTGATCGGGGCCTGCTCGACCATCGAACGGAGCTGGGCGGCCTGCTGGGCACGCTGGACTCGCTCGGTGCAGTCCGAGGCGTACTTGACGATCTTGTACGGCTGCCCCTTGTCGTCGAGAAGTGGGTTGTAGGTGGCCTGGATCCACACCTCGGATCCGTCTTTGGCGACCCGGCAGAACTCACCGCCCTGGAACTCACCGGCCCGCAGGGCGGTCCAGAAGTCCTCGTAGGCCTCGGAGCGGGCCTCGTCGGCACTGACGAACATGGAGTGGTGCTTGCCCACGATCTCGTCGTGTGCGTAGCCGACCACCGACAGGAAGTTCTCGTTGGCGTCGATGATCGTGCCGTCGAGCTCGAACTCGATGACGGCCTGGGAGCGGGAGAGTGCGTCCATGCGAGCCTCGAGCTCGCTCAGGCGCTTCTTGGTGGCGGCAGCGGTTCCCGATGATCCATTGGTCTGGGGCCGGGCCTTGGTGGTCGTAGCCACGATGGTTCCTTTCTGGTTGGCAGGCCCGAACCGTTGGTTCGTTCCTCGGCGGTGACGTCGGGGGGGGCCGTGTAGCTGGGGTTGGTTCGGGTGTTGACGGTGGTTGGGGAGCGGCTCAGGCCGCGGTCTGGACGGTGCGTTTCACGTCGACGACGAGCAGCAGCTGATCGTCGAGCTTGTGGACGGCAGTTACCAGATCTTTGGTGGGGCCCCGGAGGGTTGCGGGCGGGGACTCGAGAAGGTCGTCGTCGGCCTCGAGCACATCATCGATGTCGTCGACGATGAGACTGACCGGACCGTGCTCGGTTCGAACGACCACATTGAGCTGTTGGACGTCCTCTCCAGGCGCGTCGTAGCCGAGTCGTTCGCGGAGGTCGATGGCGACGACGACCTGACCCCGGAGGT
>CAYFLT010000003.1:88794-99491 GCA_964344055.1 uncultured Candidatus Nemicrothrix sp. | reverse complement strand
CTCGCTGGTGGCGAGAGGGACCCGGGTCATCGGTTGGGTCCGGAGGACTTCCTGGACGTCGGTGGCGTCGACGCCGAAGAAGGTGTTGTCGACGTGGAATGTGGCGTAGAGGCGGGTGCTCATGGTGTGTCCCTTCAGGCCGTCTGGAGCAGGCCGCGCTGGTCGATGAGGTCGAGGAGTTGGCCGAGGTCGATGGTGTCGGTGGCCCGGTTGCCGATCACGGCCGAGGCCGCGACTCCGATCGCGGTGGTCTCGTCGGAAACACCGAGGGTCACGTCGAAGACGTCCAGGATCTCGTCGACGACGAATCCGTAGAGCTCGTCTCCACGTTCGTGGACCAGGACGCTCATCGGCATGGTCGGGTCGGTGACTTCGTCGTGCTGGTAGCCGATCGCCTCGCCGATGTGGAAGAGGTTGAGCAGGCGACCGCGGTATTGCACGAGCTGTCGTCCACCGGCCCGCTCGACCTTGGACCGATCGATCTCCTCGAGGCGGGACACGAGGGCCACCGGGATGGCGATTCGGCTCTCTCCGATGCGAGACACCAGGACCGTGGTCGGCCCGTGCCGGCGTTCGCCGGAGTCGGCGGCTTCCTCTTCCTCGGCGGTTTCCTCGCCGGTGAAGATGTCGGCACTCTGGGCGATCCCGATTGCGTCGAGGATCAGTGACACCGTGCCATCGCCCATGATGGTGGTTCCACCGAAGGGGAGCAGGTGCTTGAGGTTCGGAGCCAGCGGCTTCACCACGATCTCTTCGGTGTCGTTGATCTGGTCGACGACGATGCCGAACAGGTGACCGTCGGCGTTGAGGACCACGATGCTCGTGCCCTCTTCCTCGTGGAAGTCGCAGGCCTTGTCGAGCCCGAGCACCTCACGGAGATGGACGATCGGGAGGAGGCTGTCCCGGAGGCGGAACACCTCGGCGTCGCCGACCGACTCGATTCCGGGTTCGTCCCCGGGCTCGATGTGCAGGACCTCGACCAGGTTGATCTGCGGGATCATGAAGAAGTCGTCGTCACAGGTGACGATGAGGGCGGGGATGATCGCCAGAGTGAGGGGGATCTTCACCGTGAGCGTGGTGCCCTTCCCGAGCTCGGTGGAGATGTCGAGTGAACCGCCGATCTTCTCGACGTTGGTGCGTACGACGTCCATCCCGACGCCTCGGCCGCTGACGTTCGTGACCTTCTCGGCGGTGGAGAAGCCCGGCTGCCAGATGAGCTCGGTGGCGGCCTTCTCGGACAGCGTCTCGGCCTTCTCGGCGGTGATGACGCCCTTGCGGACGGCCGCCGCCCGGATCTTCTCGGCGTCCAGGCCCTTCCCGTCGTCGGTGATCTCGATGATCACCTGGCCGCCCTCGTGGAAGGCGCGCAGTTCGAGACGACCCTTCTCGGGCTTGCCGGCGGCAACGCGCTCCGCGGGGGACTCGATGCCGTGGTCGACCGAGTTGCGGACGATGTGGGTCAGCGGGTCCTTGATCGCCTCGACGAGGGTCTTGTCGAGTTCGGTCTCCTTGCCCGTCATGACGAGGTCGACCTGCTTGTCGAGACTCGAGGCGAGGTCACGGACGATCCGCGGGAACTTGGCCCAGATGTTGCCGATCGGCTGCATCCGGGTCTGCATCACGCTCTCCTGCATCTCGGTCGTGATCAGATCGAGCTGCTGAGCCGTGTTGTGGAAGATCGGATCGCCGGTCGAGGCGTGGAACTGGAGGACCTGGTTGCGGGCCAGCACCAACTCGCCGGTGAGGTTCATCAGCCGATCGAGCAGATCGACGTCGACTCGGATCGTCGAGTCGGTCGTCTTCAGCGCCGCGCCCTCGGTGGCATCGGCTGGCGCGGCCTCGGTCTCGGCGGCGGGGGCGGCCGGTGCAGGTGCGGCCGGCGGCGCTTCGGCGGGTGGTGTTTCTGCTGGTGGCGTGACGTCGGCTGGTCGCAGCTCGGTGACCGTCGCCCCCTCGTCCGGAGTGGCTTCGGACGTCTCGGTCGTGTCGCCGGTCTCGGCAGTCTCGACGGCCTCGGTGGTCTCGGCGGCCTCGGTGGTCTCGGCAGTGCCGTCTTCTTCGGTCGACGCGGCGTCAGCCGGCTCCGCCGGTGCAGCGTCGGACTCCTCGGAGTCCTCGGACTGCTCCTCCGCGGCGATCTCTCCCGGCTGGGCTTCTGTGGCGGAGTCCGCTGCTTCGGATGCCGCCACTTCGGCCGGCGTGTCGGACTCAGCGTCGCTCGGGCCGGCATCGGTGGAGGACGCGGCCGCGTCGGGATCGGCGAGTCGATGGAGGGTGCCGATGAGTTCGGTCCAGCTCTCGGTGCCGTCAGAGCCCGACTGGGCGACCGAGTCGAGCATCGTTCGGGTGGCGTCGACGACGGCCAGCAGGGCGTCGGTCATCTCGCCGGTGAGCTCCAGCGCCCCATCGCGCAGGAGGCTCAGGAGGTTCTCGCCGGCGTGGGTGAGGCGCTCGAGGTTCTCGAAGGCCAGGAAGCCGGCGGTGCCCTTGATGGTGTGCATGCCACGGAAGATGGCCGCGAGCAGGTCGCGTGACGTCGGGTTCGATTCGAGTTCCACGAAGTCCTGGTCGAGCTGATCGATGAGCTCACCACTCTCGATCAGAAAGTCCTGAAGAAGCTCGTCATCCACGGGAGGCCCCACCTTCGGTTCGTCTCCGTTGTCGTAAAACGCCCGTCGGCGATGCTCCGACCGAAGTGAGGTGTTCGACCCGGGTTTTCGTTGAAATTCCGCTGAACAGCGTTCGTTTGGTATGGGCCACTGGCTAGTGGATACTGGCTAGTGGATGGCGACGGTCAGGCCGACCGCGATCATGATCACCCCTCCCGCCACGGTGAGTCGCTCCAATCGCCGCGGAGAGCGGCCTATCCAGTGACGGGCCGAACCGGCGGCGACACCCCACGCCCCGTCGCAGACGAGGGCGACGATCGCGAAGACGGCGCCGAGCACCGCGATCTGGGCGATGGTGCTGCGGTCACCCTCGACGAACTGGGGGAGTACCGCGGCGAGGAACACCGCGAGCTTGGGATTGGTGGCCCCGACGACGAATCCGTCGCGGAGATGGCGCCCCGCGTCGGAGCTCATGGCGGTCGGGTCCGGCTCGGCCGCCGTCGCCCGGTCACGGATCGCGGTGAGCCCGAGCCAGATGAGGTAGGCGGCGCCGGCCCATCGCAAGGTGTCGAAGAGTCGATCTGACCGGTCGAGCAGGGGGCCGAGCCCGACCGCCACGACCAGGACCATGACCATGGCCCCACCGGTGTTGCCGACGACGGTGAGGAGGGCAGCCCGTCGCCCGAGTGCGACCCCGCGGCCGATGATGAACAACACGCTCGGACCCGGCACGACCACCACCGCGACGGAGAAGGCGGCGAAGGCGATCAGCGCGGAAGAGGTCGGCATCGGCGGGGAGGATAGGTCGGCAACGGGAACTTGACCTGCCGATAATAGTCGTTATCATCGTGCGGAATGACTGCCGTCGACGTCGCGCTCACCGATCACGACCAGCTCACCGACCGGCTCCTTCGCGGTGCCATCGAGGTCTTCAGCGAGCGCGGGCTCGACAAGGCCGGGGTCGCGGCCATCGCTCGCCGGGCCGGGGTCACCACCGGCGCGATCTACTCGCGGTGGTCCGGCAAGCAGGAGATGCTGCTCGACGCCCTCGATCTGGTCATGGCCGAGGAGGTGGCGATGCTCCTCGACAGCGGTCCCGGCGCCGCGGTGTCCGAGATCCTGGAATCCCTCGGCGCCGATCTGCTCGACCGCGATGCCGCCGCCGATGCATTGTTGATGGAGGCTCTTGCCGCAGCCCGTCGCGACGACGACTTCCGAATCATGCTGCTCGATCGGGTGCAGGACCAGGAAAAGCACCTGGCTCGGGTGATCGAACAGGGCAAGGACGACGGTCTGGTCGACCCCGGGCTCTCGACGGAGGCGATCGTCACCCTGTGCCATGCGATCTCCCTCGGCTTCGTCACCCTCGCCAGCATCCAGAAACCGCTCCCGGACGTCGATGGATGGTCCACGGTGATTCGGCGCGTGGTCAGTGCGGCCCTTCCCGAGTCCACCCCGGCGTCGATCCCCCCGCTCACACCCCACAAGGAACAGCCCTGATGACCAACACCGACTACGACATCATCGGCCGCGACGACGCCAACGACGTCGACGCGATCATGGAGGCCGCCAAGGACTACTCGAACGCCGACGAACTGGTCCACCTCGTCCAGGACAACGCGGATGCGATCTTCACCTGGAACTACGACAAGGGCGAACGAGCCAAGCTCGACAAGTTGTACGAGAAGGCGAAGACCAGCCAGTGGAACGCCTCGACCGATCTCGACTGGTCGATCGAGGTCGATCCCTACCAGGCCCTCAACCTCCAGGCCGAGCTCCAGCTCAACCCCGATGTCACCGACGATCCGACCTCCCCGCTCTACAAGTGGGGCGACGACGAGTGGGCCGAATTCGGCCTCCAGTCCTCGAAGTGGCGGCTGAGCCAGTTCATGCACGGCGAGCAGGGTGCACTGCTCTGTACCGCCAAGATCGTCGAGACCGTCCCGTGGATCGACGCCAAGTACTACGCCGCCACCCAGGTGATCGACGAGGCCCGCCACGTCGAGGTGTTCGCCCGCTATCTCGACGAGAAGCTCGAGGGGGGATACCCGATCAACCCGCATCTCGGCCTGCTGCTCGACGACATCATCAACGACGGCGAGTGGGACATGACCTACCTCGGCATGCAGATCATGGTCGAGGGGCTCGCGCTGGCGGCGTTCGGGTTCATGCACGACTTCACCGAGGAGCCGCTCCTGAAGAAGCTCCTCCGGTATGTCATGAGCGACGAGGCCCGTCATGTGGCATTCGGCGTCCTCAGCCTCCAGGAGGTGTACCAGGACATGTCGGCGGCCGACATCCGGCACCGTCAGGAGTTCGCGTTCGAGGCCGCCCTGCGCATGCGGGACCGTTTCCTGCAGCAGGAGGTGTGGGAACACATGGGCGTCGACACACGCGAGATGTGCAAGCGGCTGCTCGACGCACCGGAGGAGGCCAAGGTCTTCCAGCGGATGCTCTTCTCCAAGATCGTCCCGAACTGCCGCAAGCTCGGCCTGCTCGACGCGGGTGATGCCTGGCTTCGGGAGAAGTTCACCGAGATCGGCGTGATCGAGTTCGAACACATGCCCGACACCGGCGCGGAGTTCATCGACTACGACGTCAGCGACGAGGTCGCCGCCACCGCCGACCAGTAGTCTCCGGCCATGGGATACACCTGCTTCGAGGTCGAGGAGACCGAGGGCGTCGCGCACGTCCGCCTCAACCGTCCGGACAAGTTCAACTCGATGATCCCGGAGTTCTGGAGCGAGCTGCCCCAGATCGTCCAGGACATCTCCGATCAGGGCCAGGCTCGGGTGATCGTGCTGTCGTCGACCGGGAAGCACTTCTGCTCCGGGATGGATCTCAGCGTCTTCACCGGTGGATCCCTCGACGGCGACCGCGAGACCGAGGTCGGCCGGTTGCGGGCCCAACTGAGGCTCAACGTGTTGCACCTCCAGAACACGTTCGGCGTGCTGGAGAACGCCCGGATGCCGGTGCTGGCGGCGATGCAGGGTGGGGTGGTCGGCGGCGCGGTCGACATGGTCACCGCAGCCGACTGCCGGTATGCCACCGAGAACGCATGGTTCTGCATCCAGGAGATCAACATCGGGATGACCGCAGACGTCGGCACGCTCCAGCGGCTGCCGAAACTGATCCCCGAAGGCGTCGTGAGAGAGCTCGCCTACACCGGCCGCCGCATGTCGGCCGAGCGGGCCGCCGAGGTCGGGCTGGTCAACGAGGTCTTCGCCGACCAAGACACGATGCTCACCGCGGTCCACGAGATAGCAGCCGAGATCGCATCCAAGTCGCCGCTCGCGATCCACGGCACCAAGGAGATGATCAACTTCGCCCGTGATCATTCCGTGGCCGACTCGCTGAACTACATCGCGACGTGGCAGGCCGGCATGTGTTCCAGCCGGGCGACATGATGGAGTCGTTCACCGCCCAGGCCGAGGGCCGCAACCCGGACTTCCAGGACCTCGGCGAACTCCGCCGCGGCCTCTGAGCGCCCGGCCTCGACTCGGCGTCAGATCGACGCGTCGAGATCGTGGGTCGCGGTCGTGCGGTACAGATAGGGGACGAGAAGGGCGATCACCACGCCGCCGAAGCCGAACGTGCTCCTGATCGTCGTGAGTGAGGCGATGACGCCCCCACAGGCAGCGCCGATCGGGAAGGCCCCGTAGGCGATAACCCGAAACCCCGCCATGACCCGACCCATCAATTCGTCTGGAGTCACGGACTGGCGATAGGTCATCGAGACGACGTTCCAGACCTCTCCGGCGAATCCGAAGAGGACGAATCCGACCGCGGCGAGCGTCAACGTGCTCGCGACGCCCATCACACCGACACCGCCGGCCAGGGCGGCCACCGACCACAGCACGCTCCGCCGCCGTCCGAGCCGGACGATCACGGCAGGCGCCAGTTGGGCACCGACCACGCCGCCGACGGCTGCGGATGCCAGCAGGAGGCCGAAGCCGAACGCGTCGAGACCGAGGTTGTCCTGAGCGTGGAGCACGAGCACCGCGGCGGCCGCGGTGAACCCGAGATTGATGCAGCCGGCCCCGATGGCGAAGGCACGGATGAGTGGCTCCCTCCACACGTAGCCGAAGCCGACCCTGATGTCCTCGACGACCGAGCCTTGCGACGTGCGGCTCGGCCTGAAGTTCCCGGCGACGGTCAACAAGATCACCGTCGACACGGCGAACGTGGCCGCGTTGACCCCGAACGGCAGTGAGAGGCCGACCGCGAAGAGGGCACCGCCGAGGGGTGGGCCGACGAACTCGTTCGCGGCGATCTGGGCGCCGTTCAGCCGGGCGTTGGCCCGCTCCAGCTGGTCGCTGCGGACGAGGACCGGTGTGATGCTCATGGACGCCGTGTCGAAGAGTGTTTCGAGGACACCGATCGCAAAGACCGCGACGTAGAGGATGGCGAGGGTCATGTTCCCGGTGGCGACCACGACGGCCAGGGCCACGAAGGCCATCGCCCGTCCGAAGTCGGTGACGATCATCAGCCGTAGGCGGTCGGTGCGATCGACGATGACTCCCGCGAAGAGGCCGAAGACCAGCCACGGGAGCCGGATCGCGATCGTGGTGGCCGCGATCCCGATCGGTTCCCGGGTCAGCTCGGCGGCGAGGAGTGGCAGGGCGGCCACGACGATTCCGTCGCCGATGTTCGACGCAGTCGAGGCGGTCCAGACCTTCCAGAAGCCGCCTCCTAGTGGGTCGCCTCGCATCGAATCCTCCTTCGTTTCGACCCGCGGTTGTACCGGCCCGTCGAGTTTCGACGCCCTTTCCCCCGTCCGCTTGGACGTTGGTGCGCAATGTACGGGTGTGGGTCAGTCGGATCCGGACAGGGTCCGGTGGCTGAGTACCCTCAGAAGGGTGTTGACGGTGACGCCACTGATGCAGACGGCCAGCATCTCCGCCGGCCAGACCGTCTGCGGTCCTCACCCTCCGGGTCTCAGCGAGGAGGAGGCGGAGTCGGAGTACACGCTCGTGTTCCCCACCTCGGGGTACTTCGTCCGCCATGTCGGTTCCGAGCGCACGGTCGCCGCACCGACCGTGGTGCTGTTGATCAGCAGGGGTGACGTCCAGCGGGTGAGCCATCCGGGTGGTGGCGGCGACGAGTGCCTGTTCGTCGCATTGACACCGGAGTTCGTGGACCCCTTCCTCGACTCGCGAACCGATCGCTTTCCGGTGGCTTCGGTGGTCAACCGGGTCGAGTCAGATCTCACCCTTCGCCAACTGGTCCGCCATGCTCACAGGGGACAGGGCTGCGAACTGGGTGCCGACGAGACCGTGTCGCGGTTGCTCAGCGGATTCATCGCAGGGAATCGTGGTCGTCCGAGCGGTTCGTCCCGTCACCGGGCGCTGGTGGCCGACGCCGAGGAGTTCCTCGCCGCTCACTACGCACTGAATTGGGGCCTTCCCGATCTCGCCCGCGCGGTGGGGAGCTCGCCTCACCACCTGAGTCGGGTCTTCCGAGACGTCACCGGAGTGACCATCTCGGCCTACCGGACGCAACTGAGGGTCCGTGCCGCAGTCCACCAGATCTCTGAGGGGGCACGAGATCTCCACTCGGTGGCCCTGGACACCGGCTTCTACGATCACGCGCACATGGCCAACGCGCTCCGTCGCCACATCGGGAAGACCCCCAGCGCCATCCGGCGTCTCCTGGACGAGCCAGTTGTCGACCCGCGGTAGTCGGTTGAGGTGCCGTCGAGAGGGAGATCGCCGACGGTGACGAGGGTGGCCGCGATCCAACCGCCGAGCGACCCGAAGTGCTCGTCGAGCGTCGATCCGTCCGCCAGGCCCGACTCGTTGAGTTCGTAGGCCCCCTCGTAGCTGATCTCGATCGCGTACTCGGCGTCGTCGAGATCGGACCCGTAGATCGACTCCACTGTGGGACCACTGCGGGTCAGTGCATCCTCGCCCAACCGCGGCGACTCGACGGGTAGAGCGTCGACGAGCACGGCCGGCTCGGGGAACGACGTGAGTCGTTGGCGGCGGAAGACGATCTCGATCTCGATCCTGGGGGGCTCGGTGAACTCTTCGTCGACGTACCAGCTGCGGTACGCGGTCTGGGACCAGGTCGGCCATCCGCAACTGATGTCGGCCTGGACACGTGGTGGCAGACCCTCGCCCGGCAGCCCGTAGGAGGTCTGCCACATCACGTCGCCGAGCAACACATCGCTCTGGAAGCGCTCCTCGAAGGCCTGTCGCTCGAGCCGGGCGGTCTCGAATGCGTCGCGGAGCGCTCCGATCGCATCGGTGAACACGTGATCGAGCATGGGGTGCGAGGCTACTCGTTGGTCACAGGACTAGTAGCCCAGCTCCACGTCGACCGGGCCCACGAGTGGATCGCCTGCGATCCACCGGGTCACGTTCTCGCGGACCCGGTCGGCGATCAGCGGAAGCCCCATCTCCGGCGTGTTGCCGACGTGGGGTGTGATGACGCAGTTGTCGAGGCCCCAGAGGGGATGCCCGTCGGGGAGGGGTTCCGGGTCGGTGACGTCGAGCACCGCGCCCGCGATCGAGCCGCTCCGGAGGGACGCCACGAGGTCGTCGGTCACGACATGGCCACCGCGGCCCACGTTCATCAGCCACGCGTCGTCGCTCATCCGACCGAGCAGGTCGGCGTCGACGATGCCGGTGGTTTCCGCGGTGAGGGCCGCCGCCACGATCACCGCGTCCACCGAGCCGACATGGTCGAGCAACTGATCGGATGTGATCGTTCGAGTGGCGCCCTCGACCGGTCGCCCACTGCGGTTCACCACGATGAGCTCACAACCCCAAGGGGCCAGCAAGCTGATCAACGACTCGGCGATGCCGCCACCACCGATCAGAAGCAGGCGGGCACCGAGGAGGTTGCGCCCGTCCTGGCGCGGCCAGGAGGTGGCCCGGACGTACCGCGGGATGTCGCGAAACGCGGTGAGCAGTGCGGTGATGATCCACTCGGCCACCGGTGGTGCGTAGACACCCTTGCCACAGGTCCACTGATGGTCGGTGTCCAGGTGGTGGGCAAACGTCTCGATTCCCGCGTAGGGGAGCTGGATCCACTCGATCCCGGCGCCGCGGGCGATGAGTGAGGGGAAGGAATCGGCAGCCATCGGATCAGCGAACACGAGCGCGCTGGCGTCCTCGATCGGCACGACGGCGCCCCCCGCGTCCTCCACGGCTTCGACGAGCACTGCGTGCATCGCCGGTCGGGTGTCGGGCTCCACGGCCACCAGATGACGTTCGGCCATCGTCAGTGCAAGCCGAATTGACGATCACCGGCGTCGCCCAGCCCGGGCAGGATGAACCCGATGTCGTTGAGGCTCTCGTCGATCGCCGCGGTGACCACGTGGTCGACGGTGTCGGAGAGCCGCACCGCATCGATCCCCTCTGGCGACGCCAGGACGCAGACCAGGGTGATCGTGCCCGCACCGGATGACCGGAGAGTCTCGCAGGAGTGGATCGCCGAGCCTCCGGTGGCGAGCATGGGGTCGAGAACCATGACGTCTCGGCCGCCGAGGGCATCCGGCACGGTGTTGACGTAGGCGTGGGGCAGGAGGGTTTCCTCATCGCGTTTCAGGCCGACGAAGCCGGTCCTCGCGTCCGGGAGCAGATCCAGGGCAGCGTCGAGCATTCCCAACCCGGCCCGCATGACCGGCACGAGTATCGGGACATCGGTCACCCGGGCACCGACGGTGGGGCCCATCGGTGTGTCGATCTCGATCGGATGGATCGCCTGGTCGCGTGTGGCTTCGTACACGAGGAAACCACTGAGCTCCCGAAGGGCTCGCCGGAATGCCGGACGATCGGATTCGCGGGCCCGCAGTTGGGTCAGACGGTCGGCGACGAGGGGATGATCGGTGACGGTGACCTGCACCCCCCGAGCATGCCACGCCAGGGGGGCCGAGGCGTCACCCGTTGGTGCGGGTCACCTCGAGGTAGAGCCCTGGACCGAACAGCTCCGCGGCCAAGGTCCGGACGTCGTTCGTGGTGGTGTCGCGCAGCAGGCCGTGCCGGGCCCAGGTGGTGACTATCTCGGTGTTCGCGTCACGCTGGACCTCGAGCGCCTCGATCATCAACGTCCAGTTGTCGAAGAAGTCGTAGTCGTTTCCCA
>CAYFLT010000003.1:87256-88784 GCA_964344055.1 uncultured Candidatus Nemicrothrix sp. | reverse complement strand
GATCGAGCCCGCTCGAACTCGTCGTCGGTCGGGCCGTCGGTGGCGAGCTCCTCCAGCTCCCGTAGCACCGTGGTGCGGATCTCGTCGATGCGAGACGGGTCACCGTCGACGGTGACGAGGGCGTCGAGGCGGCTGTCGGGGGCGACCATCGGCGTGATGGAGGCCCACCCGCCATATGACGCTCCCAACTCTTCTCGGACGGTGTCGAGGATCCGGCTGGAGATGATCCGCTCGAGCACAGCGGCCGTCATGGCCGTCTCGTCGGTCCACTCTCGTTCGGTGGTCCAGAGCATCTCGATGCCGCCGTTCGCGGTGCCGGCGGCGAGACCGACTTCTCGCCGGCCCACCGCATCGGGACCATCGGGTCGGACGTCCGCGAACGTGTCGACGGGACGATCGGGCAAGGTGCCGATGTAGCGGGTGGCGAACCACTCGACGTCGTCGGGATGGAGATCTCCCGCGATCGACACGATGAGATCGTCCACTCCGCCGAGCCTCGATTCGTAGACCTCCAGAAGGTCGGCGGGGGTCGCCGCGTCGAGCTGGGCGTCGGTGGGCACGAAGCTGAATCGCCCGTCGCCGTAGATGAGATTGCCGAGCTCCTCCGCGGCGGCGGTGGCCGGGTCGCTCTCGGCGAGCTGCTGGAGGTTCTCGCCATTGGCCGTGGCGCTGTTGAAGGCGACGTCGTCGACCCGCGGTTCGGTGACCAGGAGGTGGAGCAGCTGGAAGAGGATCTCGGCGTCCTCGGTGGTGGCCGACCCGGTGAACCCTTCGGAGACGAGGTCGATGAACGGACTGAGGCTCACCGACTTGTCCGCCAGGAACCGATCGAGTTCGCCCGGACCGATCTCGCCGATCCCCGACTGCGACACGGCGTCGACCGCGAGTCCGGTGAGCGCAGCCGCGCCCTCAGCCATGATCGAGTAGCCGCCGAGTCCTTCGGCATAGACCACGAAACCGTTCTCGGAGATCGTGGTCGGCCGGAACACCACCGCGGCGCCGTTCGCGAACTCCCACGTGTACCACTCGGGGTTGTTGGCCCGGGTTGTGTCGACCGGATCGACCGGTGCCGGGGGATCCATCAGCGAAGTGATCTCCGGACCGCTTTCGGTCGGACCGGTGGCGGCGGCCGAGAGGGCGATGTCGAGCATCTGATCAACGGTCGGCAGGGTGGATTCGTCGGCCCCGACGGCCACGATGATCGGTCCGCCCACTTCGAGCATCCAGGCCCAGTGGGATGCGAGCAGCCCGGTGGTCACGCGGGTGAGCAGGTGGCGTTCGCGAGCGATCGTGTCGCGCGGGGCCTCCGGCGGCGCGGCCGACAGGAAGGCCGAGGTGTAGGCCTGGGCGTACTCCCAGTCCTGGGTGGTGCCGAGCGAGTCCTCCCACGCATCCAGACCGGCGGAGTAGTTCTCGACCGCCGCGTCGAGTTCGGACTGCGTGAAGCCTTCGGCCGCCCCCCGAAGAACGCCCAGGTACTGCTCCAGGGCCGCGGCGAGGTCGGGGCCCTGGAGGTTGCTCCCGAAGT
>CAYFLT010000003.1:79094-87246 GCA_964344055.1 uncultured Candidatus Nemicrothrix sp. | reverse complement strand
GTACCGGAGGCCCCGATTGATCGAGAACTCCCCGAACCACGGCTCCTGGTCCAGCTCGAGCTCGCCGGCGAACCAGGCGTCGGTGAGGCGGGTGGAGACCATGTCCGCGATGAGCGTTTCCCACACGAGCAACTCGGCTCCACCGGCGGTCCCGGTGTCCCACCCGTTCACCGGGATGTCGACAGAGAGGTTGTCGACGACGTTCTCGGGGTGGGTGACGATGTCGGCGAACGGGTCCGGCGAGACCTCGACGACGATGTCGGTTCGCTCGGGGTGATCGTTCCCGCGTGCTCCGAGGTCGGCGAATCGGGCTTCGACCATCCTCTCCAGTTCCCGCACCGGGAGATCGCCGACGATGATCACCGCCATGTTGTCGGGGCGATACCAGCGGTCGTAGTAGGCCCGGAGGGGTGGTGCTTCGGTCGTCTCGATCTTCTCCGGGTCGCCGATCACCCCGAAACCCTCGTAGGGGGTCCCCGCGGTGTAGATGCGTTCGAACTCGTCGAAGATGATCCCGTCGACGGATTCCTTGCGCTGGCGCAGTTCGTCACGAACCACGCCACGCTCCGCGATGACCTCGTCGGGATCGATGATCGCGGCGGACGCCCACTCTGCGAGTACGTCGAGGGCCGTGGTGACGGCGACGTCATCGGTGGTGCTGGCCCGGAGGATGTAGACCGTCTCGTCGTAGCTCGTGAACGCGTTGAGTTCCGGGCCGAACTCGATGCCCAGGCGCTGGAGTGCACGATCGAGCTCGTTGCCAGGGAACTGTTCGGTGCCGTTGAAGAGCATGTGCTCGAGGAAATGAGCGCCGCCACTGTCCGGCACGGCCTGCTGCATCGACCCGGCGTTGACGGCCAGTCGGAGGTCGAGTGCCGACCCCGGGGAGTCGTTGGTGCGAAGGTAATAGACGAGGCCGTTGTCGAGCTGCCCGATCAGCACGTCGGGATCGCTCTCCAGCGGCGTGGGATCGGGATCGGGGACGACCGGTGCGATCGGACCGCCACCGGTGTCGCCATCGCCACCCGAGTCGCCATCGTCGCCGCCTGGGTCCCCGGTGTCGTCGCCGCTTGCGTCGTCGTCGTCGGGAATGAGGTTGTCCAGATCCCCGGTCGAGTACTTTTCGGAGAGCTCTTCGGGTGTGAGCTGGCTACAGGCACCAGCGATGAGCGCACCCACGACCAGTCCGACGGTCCACCGCCCCGTTCTCATGGGTGGACCATACCGACCAACGGTGGTGGAGAGGTGGGCGGGCCGATCAGATGGGTGGCTCGTCCTGCCAGGCCTCGAGGGGCGCGTACCGGGGTTTGATGATCTGCTCGATGATCTGGAGCCGGTCCCGGAACGGGAGGAAGCTCGACTTCATGCCGTTGACGGCGAGCCAGCGGAGTCGATCCCAGCCGTAGCCGAAGGCGTCCACCAACGCGGCCATCTCCGAGGTCATGGTGACGCCCGACATCAACCGGTTGTCGGTGTTGATGGTGACGCGGAACCGCAGCTGGACCAGTTCGTCGATGGGATGGTCCTCGAATCGATCGACCACGCCGGTGTTGACATTGCTGGTCGGACAGACCTCGAGCGGCACCCGCCGGTCGCGCAGGAAGTGGGCGAGCCGGCCGAGGGTGCGGTCCCCGTCGGGGTGCCGCTCGATGTCCTCGATGATCCGGATCCCGTGACCGAGCCTCTCGGCTCCGCAGAACTGGATCGCTTTCCAGATCGATCGCGGACCGTAGGCCTCACCGGCGTGGATCGTGATGTGGAAGTTCTGCCGCTGGCAGTACTGGAAGGCGAGAAGGTGGTCGTCGGGAGGGAAGCCGTCCTCGGGTCCGGCGATGTCGAATGCGACCACACCCTTGTCCCGCCACCGCACCGCAGCCTGGGCGATCTCGAGTCCTCGGTCGAGGTGTCGCATCGCGGAGCAGATCACCCGGATCGTCAGATCGGTCCCCGCGGAGCCGTCCTCGAAGCCGGACACCACACAGTCGAGCACCTCGTCGATGTCGAGCCCTTTCTCGGTGTGGAGCTCGGGGGCGAATCGGATCTCGGCGTACACCACGCCGTCGGCGGCGAGGTCCTCGGCACACTCCCGCGCCACCCGATGGATCGCCTCACGGGTCTGCATCACCCCGACGGTGTGGGCGAAAGTCTCCAGGTAGAGCGTGAGGTCCTTGCGGTTCGCGCCGCGCAGCATCCAGGTGGTGAGCTCGGCCGGATCGCTGGTCGGCAGATCGGTGTAGCCGGTCTCGTCGGCCAGCTCGATGATCGTTTCGGGGCGCAGCCCTCCGTCGAGATGGTCGTGGAGCAGGACCTTCGGTGCCCGGCGGATGCGCTCAGGCGTGGGTGGCCCGACGTCCGGGCCGCTGATGTGGGTTTCCATACCGCAGGGTAACTCTGGTGCGGCGTCAAGCTGTAGCGTCGCCGCGATGCGCGCTCGCAACGCGCCGCTCGCGGCGTTGCTCCTCTTGACGATGTCCGCCGCGACCTTCCAGATGTTCGCGCTCGGCATCCTCGCGTCTCCGATCATCGACGATCTGGAGCTGAGCCGCTTCATGCTTGGGGCGACGGGAGCGGTGAACACGCTCGTCGGCGCAGTGACGGCTCCGTTCACGGGTGGCTGGGCCGACCGGATCGGCCCCCGCCGGGGTGTCATCGCCGTACTGGCCCTGAGCGCGGTCGGCATGGCGATCCTGGGTATGGCCGACAACATCCCCCTGCTCCTCCTCTCCGGGGCGGTGTCGGGCCTGGCCCAGGGGCTCGGCAACCCGGCGACCAACCTGCTGATCGCCGAGACCGTCGAACCAGGGCGGCAGGGCACCCTCACCGGGATCAAGCAGTCGGGCGTCACGGCCGCCGCGGTCATGGCCGGTGCCACATTGCCCTGGCTGGAGGGCTTCGGTGACTGGCAGACGGCATCGCTCGTCTACGCCGTCGTGTTCACCGTCATCGGCGCCGTTGCGGCAATCCTTCTCCCTCGACCCGCCCATGTCCGTCACGAGGTGGTCTCGACCCCCATCGGCGGGGTGCTCTCGCCCCTGGTCGTCCGCCTCACGGCCTTCGCCTTCCTCATGGGGCTCTCCGGCGGTGGAATCGGCCGCTTCCTCGCCCTCTTCGCCGAAGAGGAGATCGGTGTGTCGCACGCCACCGCCGGGGCCGCGGTGGCCCTCTCGGGGCTGCTCGGCGTGTTCGCGCGGATCTACGCCGGCCGCACCGCGGAACGGAGCCGTCGGCCGATCCGTCTGCTGACGATCCTCGCGGTGATCGCGGTGGGCAACTCGGGTGCATTGGTGCTGTCGACCGAGCTCGGTGTCTGGATGCTGTGGGTCACCGTCGTCATGTACGCCCTCGGTCACACGCCGTGGAACGCGGTCATCAACCTGGCGGTCATCGTCCGGTACAAGCGGGCCGACGCCGGCCGGATCACCGGCGTCATCTATCTGGGCTTCCTGCTCGGCCTGGCGGCCGGCAGTCCCATCACCGGCTGGATCGTCGACACCTACGACACCTACACACCGGCCTGGATCCTCGCCGCCGTCCTCGCCGCCGCGGCCGCGGCCGTGTCCGCCGGCATCGGTCGCGACGGCCTCGACGGCACATAGCCGCTGCATCTGGGGTCTGACCCCTGTTGCCTCTCAGCCGGGAGGCGGGCTCCACACCCAGAGTTGGTTGGACAGGCTCCCTTCCTGGCCCTGCCGCGATTGCCCACCGAAGTACACGAGGCGGTTGCCCAGGGCTCCGATGCCTCCGTCGTCGGGCAGCCCGTCGTCGGTGGCCAGGGGGACCCTCAGCCAGCGCGCCTCGGCCGTGTCGAGCACCCACCCCCCGGGGTACTCGTAGGTTGCGGTGTCGTCGTGGACCACGCCGGCGAGGTCGCCTCGCCAGCTGTCGCTCTCGGGTCCGGTGGGGAAGTCGGACCAGCGGTCGGTGAGCGGATCGAGGATCCCGCCGCCCGCGCTCGAGAAGTGCGGATTGAGCACCACGACGTCGCCACTGCGCCACGCCTGATAGCCGCCGGTACCCGGCGAAGAGAGCTCGGTCCAGGTCTCGGTCGCCAGGTCGTATTCGGCGACCAGCTTTGTGCTCGGTGACGACTCACGGGACGAGCCGAAGAGGAGGAGTCGGCCATCGAAGTCGACGACGAATCGATCGTGGGTCGGCGGCATCGGGTCGTCGGGAATCAGCGTCCAGCTGCCGTCGATCTCCAGGATGTAGTCGGAAGCACCCTCGTTGACCACCAGTTCGCGATAGGCGATCACGCGGTTGTCGACCGTCGCGAGCGTGAAGCCACCGCCGGGAGACTCCAGCGTGTCCCACTCGTCATCGGCCGTGCGGTACCGAAAGATGTTGGCTTCGAGTGAGCCTGGCTCAGGCGCCAGCAGGTAGATGTCGGATCCCGCCGTGGCGACGTGGCTGGAGGAGAACGGCCGGGGAGCAGGCGTGAGTTCCGTCCACGTCCCGGTGGAGATGTCGAAGACCGCGCCGTCGGCGAACGGCGGCCCGGTCGGGTCGGAGCAGTCGGATCCCGGAGGGCAGAGCCATTCCCAACCGCCGAATACGAAGACTCGGCTGTCGAGCCCGACGACGGTGGCATGGGTCCGACCTTCGAGCGGCGCGTCGGGGAGCCGGTTCCATCCGACGGCCAGTTCGAGTCCCGTTCCGCTCGAAGGAGGCGGTGGCTCCGCTGTCGAGTCGCTCGAGGGACTCTCAGGCGGTTGTGCGGCCGCCTCCGGTTCTTCCGATTGCTCGGCAGCATCCGGCTCGACGGCGAACTCGGCGAGTGGATCGCCCGGCGACCTGCAGCCGACGATGGGCAGCATCAGGGTGACCGTTGTCAGCCATCGGAGGTGTGGCTGCGTGCGCGGTCGACTCGCCATCCCCGGCTCGGCATTCCACTCAGCCGGTGAAGCCCCGCATCGGCAGCTCGGGGCGCTGGAGCCAGTTGTCGTCGAGGTAGTCCGCGCCACCCTCGATCACATGAAGGGTGTAGGCGTGACGGCTGCGATCCGACGTGTTGGGTGCGCTCCAATGGGGGAGCGTGCCGTGAAGGAGCACCAGAGTGCCCGCCTCGGCCTCCAGCGGCACCAGATCGTCGACCCGATAGGGCGACTCGTCGAAGATGTCGTTGGTGGTTCCGGTTCCGGCCTCGTTCAACCGGAACCGAGACTTGGCCGGTATCCGATGGCCACCGGGGATGGCCCACAGGCAGCCGTTCTCGACGGTGGCGTCCTCGATGGCGAACCAGAATCCGATGACGGACTGGGGCTCGGTCCACAGGAACGTGTGGTCGCAGTGGCAGATGACCTCGCCACCGATCTCGGGCTGCTTGAAGATGTACATCGATTGGAGCAGCTTCGGGTCGGTGAGCCCGATGTCGGTGGCCACTGCGGCCAGCTCCGGCGTGTGGGAGAAGGCCTCGAAGACGGGGTCGAGGTCGTGCATGGCATGACCGAGTTTGTTGACCGCCAGCGGTAACGGCCGGGTGAGTTCGCCATTCTCGAACGCCCCGTCCTCGAAGAACCAGCGAACCGTGGCGCCCGAGCCGAGGAACCACTCGTCTTGCGCATGGGCCTGATCGGTCGTGGAGAACACGGTCGTGGCCCCGTCGGTTGCCGGATCGACCTCGGCCAACAGCGCCTCGACATGGGCCTGAAGCTCCTCGCAGCGACTCGGGTCCACGAATCCGGGCAGCACGAGGAATCCGTCGCGTTCGAAGTCGGTGCGCTGTTGTTCGGTGAGCATGACTGGAGACTAGAAGCAACCGGGGTCAGACCCCAGAGGCAACGCTCGAGGGAACGCTACGACTCGCCCTTGCGGTAGGGCTGGCCGTCGGCGGCAGGCATGCGGAGGCGCTGGCTGAAGAACACCAGTACCAACAACACGATGATGAACGGCTGGATGTCGACCCACCAGTCCGGCACCGTTTCGGCGAGTATCCACCAGATCAGGCTCAGCCCGCCGATGAAGCCGGCGAGGAAGGCGTCGACCTTCCGGTCGCGCTGGTAGGCCCAGATCGCCACCACGACGAGCGCCAGCACGATCACCAGCAACAGCGAATGGGTGGCGGTTCCGTCGAGATCACGCTTGCCGAGTGCGAGCGGGTAGCCGAAGAGCATCGCCCCCGCCATCACGCCGGCAGGCCGCCAGTTGCCGATGATCAGCGCGGCCAGGCCGATGAAGCCACGGTTGAGGGTGGAACCCTCGAGGTAGATGCCGTTCAGTTCCGGCGAGGCGATGTAGGCCCCGCCGAAGCCCGCCAGGGCGCCACTCAGGAGCACGCCCACGTACTTGTAGGCGTAGATGTTGATGCCCTGGGACTCACCGGCCTGCGGGTTCTCGCCACAGATCCGCAGCCGCAACCCGAACCGGGTCTTCCAGAGGACCCACGCCGCCACCGGGATGAGCGCATAGGCGATCATCGTCATCTGGCTGATGTTGAAGGTCAGACCTCGGGCCGCGTCGGCCAGATCGGACACGAACCACCACTCCAGGTCCCGGATCCAGCCGAGAATGTCCGGAGATTTCCAGCCGCCGATGCTCCCGCCGGCCACGAACGGAACCGTGAACTTGCCGACGCCGTCGACGCCCGGCGACTGGGTGATCGAACCCCCCGCGTAGCCGGTGAAGATCTCCGACGACAGGAAGCGCGCGGTACCCGGCGCCGCGATGAGGATCGCCACACCGGAGATGATGTGATCGACACCGAACGTGACGGTGGCGATGGCGTGGACCAGGCCACCCAGCAGGCCTCCGATGATTCCGATGAGGAGACCGGGCCACGGGCCGTAGTTGATCGTGCCCCACGCCCCGAACCACATCCCCAGCACGAGCATGCCCTCGAGGCCGATGTTGACCACGCCGGCGCGCTCGGAGAAGAGGCCGCCGAGGCCGGCCAACATGATCGGGACCGTCCAGCGCAGTGTTGCGCCGGACGTGGTGGCGCTGGTGAGGCGGTCGGTGTCGGAGATGAACTCGACGATGGACAGCACGAGGACACCGATCGCCCCGTAGATCGCCCACTGGGCCCAGGTCGGGAGACGCCGCAGTGTGGTGGTGGTCATCGCGATCGCGGTCATGCCGACACCTCCGCCAGTCGGGCGGCTGCTCGGGCGGCTTCCTCACGTTCGCGGATTCGGCGGACGACTTCGTAGCCGATCACGACCGTGAGCAGGATCGCCCCTCGCATGATGTCGATGATCTCCTTGGGGGCGGTCTGGGTGGTCTGAAGGATGTCCGACGACGCATCGAGGAAGGCCCAGAGCAGCGCACCGACTGCGATGCCGGCCGGGTTGTTCCGGCCGAGGAGGGCAACGGCGATGCCGTTGAACCCGAGGAAGCCGACGAAGTTGGGGTTGTAGCGCCCCTTGTCCATGATCTCCTCGATGCCCACCAGGCCACCCACCGCGCCGGACAGCAGCATGGCGATCAACACCATCTTCTTCGGTGGCACACCGCCGGCCCGGGCGGCGAGTGGATTGAGACCGCTCGCTCGGAGGTCGTAGCCGAAGACCGTGCGGTTCAACAGCACGTGATAGGCCACGCCGACGACGATCGCGAGGACGAGCACGCCGGTGAGTTCCTCCGTGGCGCGGAGGTCGCGGATCATTTCGGGCAGGAAGTTGAGATCGGGAATGATGCCCGAGTCGTCGATCGGCTCGGTGCCGACGCCGACGATGGAGATGTCGCCGGGAGCCTGCCATCTACGGACGAGCCAGGCGATGAGGCCGAACGCGACACCGTTCAACATGATCGTGGCGATGACCTCGTTCACGCCCCGCTGGGTATAGAGCACACCGGCGACGCCGGCCCAGGCCGACCCGACGATCATCGCGACGACCAGGATCAACAGGATGTGCAGCGGCGCGGGTAGTCCGCTGACCGCGCCACCGACATAGGCGGCGAAGATCGCCGCCATGCGGTACTGGCCCTCGACACCGATGTTGAAGAGGTTCATCTTGAAGCCGATGGCGGCCGCCACACCGGAGAGGTAGAGCGGCGTCGCCCGGTTGAGCATCGCAACCTGTACCTCGAGCTTCGAGGCGTGCTTGATCATGTCGCCGTACGCCGTGAAGGGATTGCTGCCGGCGATCATCAGCACGACCGCGGAGGCGACCACCGAGAACAGCACGGCGCCCACCGGAGCGGCGACCGCCATGAC
>CAYFLT010000003.1:63032-79084 GCA_964344055.1 uncultured Candidatus Nemicrothrix sp. | reverse complement strand
CCCCCTCTGGCGCGTCGAGTGCGGCGCCGGTCATGTAGCTCCCGAGTTCGCGAGGGGTGATCTGGTTCGGGTCGAGCGTGGCGACCAGCCGACCCTTGTACATCACGACGATGGTGTCGGAGAGGCCGATCAGCTCGTCGAGATCGGCCGAGATCAACAAGGTGGCCATGCCCGCCGCGCGGGCCTGGCGGATCTGGTCCCAGACCGCAGCCTGGGCGCCGACGTCGATGCCACGGGTCGGGTGTGCCGCGATCAGCACTTCGGGCTTCGCCGCCATCTCGCGGCCGATGATCAGCTTCTGCTGGTTGCCGCCCGAGAGGGCGTGGGCTGCGACGTCGATGTCGGGAGTACGCACATCGAAGGTCTGACGGATCTCCTCGGTGCGCTGGCGGGCCCCGTCCCGATCGACCCACAGACCGCGGGCGAAGGGCGGCTTGGTCTGGTGGCCCAGAGCGGCGTTCTCCCAGAGTGGGGCCGAGAGCAGGAGGCCCTCGTGATGGCGGTCCTGAGGGACGTAGCCGACGCCGGCCTCACGCCGGTGGCGCACGGTGCTGCGACTGATGTCCTCGCCGAGCAGCTCGATCGTCCCCGCAGCCGGATGGCCGGTACCGATGATGGCCGCGACCAGTTCGGACTGGCCGTTGCCTTCCACCCCGGCGACGCCGACCACTTCGCCTCGGTGCACGCGGACCGAGACATCGTCCACGATCGGCCGTTCGTCCTCGTCGAGCACCGTGAGACCGGCGATCGCGAGGGCCAGTTCGTCGGTCACGGTGGATTCGGTGGTCTCGGGTGTGGGCAGCTCCGAACCCACCATCAACTCGGCGAGATCTCCGGTCGACACGTCCTCGGGCTTCACGGTGGCGACCGTGCGGCCCTGGCGGAGCACCGTGATCGTGTCGGCGATCTCGAGCACCTCTTCGAGCTTGTGGTCGATGAAGAGGATGGTGGCACCGCTGGCCTTGAGCTCGCGCATGTTGCGGAACAGCTCGTCCACCTCGTGGGGCACGAGCACCGCGGTCGGTTCGTCGAGGATGAGGATCTTGGCGCCTCGGTAGAGCACCTTGATGATCTCGACCCGCTGGCGCTCGCCGACCTCCAATGTCTCGACGAGATCGTCGGGGTCGATCGTGAGGCCGTAGTCCTCGCCGACCTCACGGAGGTGATCGACCGCTTCGCGGAAGTCGATGCGGTCGCCCGACTTCAGTGGTTCCGCACCGAGGATCACGTTCTCGAGCACGGTGAGCTGGCCGGCCAGCATGAAGTGCTGGTGGACCATTCCGATCCCGGCGTCGATGGCTTCGCTCGGCGAGTGGAAGTCGACCACGTCACCGTTCACCTTCATGACGCCTTCGTCGGCCGGCTGCATGCCGTAGAGGATCTTCATGAGGGTGGACTTGCCGGCCCCGTTCTCACCACAGATCGCGTGGATCTCTCCCTCCTCGACGGAGAGATTGACATTGTCGTTGGCGATGACCCCTGGGAACCGCTTGGTGATCCCGGTCAACTCGATGGCGAGCGCCATCTCGCATCCTCCTGGAGCAGATGGTCCGAAAAATCAGACGGGGCCGGGAATGTATCCCGGCCCCGTCGTTCACGTCATGTCGAACGTGTGATCAGGATGATCAGGCGTCCGCCGGATCGGTCGGGACGACGATGTCGCCCGCGATGATCTGGGCCTTGAAGTCGTCGAGCTGATCGGCGATGTCGTCGACGAATCCGCCGGAGGTCGAGTAGCCCACACCGTCGACCGAGAGGTCGTAGCGGGTCTCGCCCGGACCGAACGATCCGTCGAGGTGTGCCTTGATGATCTCGAAGACGGCCACGTCGACACGCTTGAGCATCGAAGTCAGCACGTACGGCTGGAGCTCGGCATCGACGGTGTTGTACTGGTCGGAGTCGACACCGATGCCCCACACGTGCGAGCCGGTGGCGTCGCTGTGCTCCTTGGCTGCCTGGAACAGGCCGAGACCCGTACCGCCGGCCGCGTGGTACACGACGTCGGCGCCGGCCTCGAACATGGCGAGGGCGCTCTCACGACCCGAAGCCGGGTCGTTGAAGCCGTCGAAGTTCGGGAACTCGGTGATGTAGTTCGACTCGATCACGATGTCGGGGTTCACGGCTTTGGCGCCCGCGATGAAGCCGGCCTCGAACTTCTCGATGAGACCGAAGCAGCACACGCCGCCGATGAAGCCGATGTGGCCGTTCTCGCTCTTGAGCGCGGCGGCGGCACCGACCAGGAAGGAACCCTGCTCTTCGGAGAAGACCAGGCCCGCGATGTTGTCCGAGTACGGAGCCGGCGGATCCTGGGCGAAGTCGAGCATCGAGGAGTCGATCACACCGAAGTTGGTGTCGGCGTTCGCCCCACCCACCGCGGCCGCGTCAGCTTCGAAGAGGAAGCCGACCGCGATGACGATCTCGCTCGAGTCGGCCTGGAGCTGGAGCAGCTCCGCACGGTTGGAGCCGTCGTCGTTGGGGGACACCTTCGAGACGGTGACGCCGAGTTCGGACTCGGCGCGCGCCAGACCGGCAGCTGCCGAGTCGTTGAACGAGAGGTCGCCCTCACCGCCGATGTCGAACACGAGGCCGACGTGGGGTGCGTCGGCCATGTCGTCGCCGTCGTCTCCGGAATCGCCGTCGTCGCCTGATGTGTCGTCGCCCGAGCCAGCGTCGGTCTCGCCGTCGTCACCACACGCCGCAGCGACCAGTGAGAAAGACAAGAACATCGCGAGCAAGAGCAGAAGTCGCTTACGCATTAACCCTCCAGTGCCGCCCACCTTGGGCGGGTCGTCGTAGTCCCGGGTCGACTGCCGATCTCGGGACGGTTACCGAACCGTAGCCCGCGCGATCGACGTCTGCGTAGGGCAAGCCCGCTCCGTGGCGTGGCGTCGGTCACCCCGAGCGTGGGTGATCGTCTTCCTCAGTAGAAGACGCACCGGCTGCGGTGGCGCGGCCGGGCCTTGTAACGGGCCCCGGCGCCGGTGTTCCAGAGGATGTTGTCGATCGCGGCAGTGGTGTGGGTTGCGCCGCGGTCGCGTAGCTCGGCCGTCAACAGCTCGACTGCGTGCAGGCCGCATGCCCGGATCTCCACCTCTTCTTCAGAACCCACCGGGATGTCCTCGACCGCCTCGATGCGAGCGACGAGCTGATCGGAGAATCTGAGGACGCCGTTCACCCGCAGCACGTGGGGAACGAGATTGTCCGGGAACATGGTGAGGCGAGGGAGGTCACCGAACGCTCCCGGTCCCTCGTGACCGAAGGCGACGGCGAGATCCTGAACGGTGATCTGAGCTCGTTTGTAGAGCAGAACCTCACCCGCGGGATGCGAGTGGACATCGTGATAGAAGGGCATCCGATCGAGGAGTTCGACCATGCGAGCCGCGGATCCTCCGGCTGAGGTCACCACTCCGAGAAAGGAGCTGTTGCCGGTGCGGTCGACGAACTCGGCGAGGTCGTGGAGTGCCGTGGCGAAGAGGCCCATGAGTTCGGCGGCCGGGCCGCCGTCGAGCGGCTGGTCGAATATCGCTGCCACGTCGGTGAGGGTGAGGTCGGCCAGGCGGGCCGAGGTGATGGTTCCGGTGGCGTCGACCCAATCCCTCAGGCTCGCGGCGACGGTGTGGTAGCCGGACATCCCCGAGCGTTTCCGGAGCCAAGGGAAGTAGCCGCTGCCGAAGTTGATCGCGTCGAGGGCCAGAACGAATGCCGCGGTGGACTCTGCGTCACCGATCGGTTCCTGACCCGGATCATCGGGTGGGAGATCGAGATCGAGCACATCGGCGAGGGCGGGGATGCGGGACTCGTCGATGGTGACGTGGGTGGAGACGGCCGCGACCGCCGCACATGAGGCGCGGATGCGGTCGAAGACGTCGCTACCCATCGTGCCCAGTTGCCTGGTCGTGCCCCCGGACCGGCACCGCCTGGCTCACGGTGTGGCTTCGAACGATCCGGCTCGCGTCACCTCGGCGACCCGCAGCTCGTACCACTGGTACCAGTCGGAGTGCCCCGCCGCCTGGGCCTCGAGGTGTTCGGGATGGGTTCGCCACCGTTCGATGGACGCCGCATCGCGCCAGTAGGAGACGGTGATGCCGGTGCGGTCGGCGCCCCGGACGGACTCGATGCCGAGGAAACCGTCGATGCCCTGAGCGAGTTCGACCATCCGAGCGGCGGCCGCGTCGTAGCCGGCGTCGTCGTCGGGTGTGCGCCGGTTGGTGAAGATGACGGCGAGGTAGGGAGGCTCAGGAGTGGTGGCCATGGGCCGAATCTAGAGCCCCCGGGCCCGTCGCCACGCGGAGTATCGGGCGAGATGATGCAGTGACCGGACTGCCCGCCCGGCCGACCCGTGGCAGATCTTGCCGGCCGCCCGCACGCCTGCGGGTCCCGGATTCTGCGGGTGGGTGGTGGCCAGCTCCGATGCGACGACGATCGGCGTGCCGGTCGTCTCGGAGATCGACGCGGCTGCCTCGGCGTAACGGGCGTCCTGACGCTCGTGGTAGCCGACGATCCGTTCGAGACCGTGGTCGGGGTAGAAGCGGCCGTCACGCATCATCTCCGCCGTGCGCGACTGGATGCCGAGGCCGATCATCACCACGCCGTCGACCTCTGGGTGTGATGCGACGAGCTCGAGTACCTCGGGCACGGTGTCCCTGGTCTCGCCTCCGGCCATGTCGATGGGGTTGCTCCTGCTCCACCGGGGCGGGAGCTTCTCGTCGATCGCGGCGCGGAGGTCGTCGGGGAGCGGGACCGGATCGAGTCGGGTCGAGGCCATCGCGTCCATGGTGGCGACGCCCCAACCGCCGGCCGTGGTGACCACCACGACTCGATCTCCCCGCGGGAGCGGCTGGGTAGCGAATGTGGCCGCCGCTTCGAACGCCTCCTCGATGTCGCCGGCCCGGACCACGCCCGCCTGGCGGCACATGCCGTCGAACACGGCGTCGTCGCTGGCGAGGGCGCCGGTGTGGCTCGCTGCCGCGCGGGCTCCGGCCGCGGACGCACCGCCCTTCACGACGACGACGGGCTTCCGCTCGGCCAGCGGCCGGATGCGCTCGAACATCTCGCGGCCGTCGTCGACCGATTCGATGTAGACGAGGCTGACCGCGGTCTCGGGATCGTTCGTGAAGTACTCGAGGTAATCGGCGATTCCCAGGACGGCGGCATTGCCGGCCGCGACCGTGCGGGAGACGCCGACGCCGGTGTGTTCGGCCAGGTTGAGGAAGCCGGAGACGAAGTTGCCGGACTGGCTGGCGATGGCGATCCGGCCCTCCGGCGCGTACGGCGCGACGATCTGGGCGCACATCTTGGACGGGGTCGACACCACGCCCTGCCCGTTGGGGCCGGCGAGCGCGATCCCCAGCTCCGTGCAGAGGGCGATCAGTCGGCGCTCGGCCTCCTCGCCCTCGGCACCGGCTTCGCGGTACCCGCCCGCCGCACAGAAGGCCGCGGTCACCCCCTTTGCGGCCGCCTGCCGGAGGAGGTCCTCGTTGATCGAGGTCGGGGTACAGATGAACACCATGTCGGCCGCGCCGTCGGGCACATCGTCGATCGAGGCGAGCACCTGCTGTTCGAGCACCTCGCCGGGCTCCCGGCTGATCGGGAAGATCTGTCCCTCGTAACCGGAGACGAGGAGGTTGTGAAGGGTGACGAACCCGAACTTGCCGGGGTGATTCGACACACCCGTGATGATGATCCCTTTGGGGTCGAACAGCTTCGAGAGATCAGTCATCGCCAGTGTCCTCGTCGACCTCGAGCAGCGCGTCGACGGCGATCGGCCTGCCGTTCACCACGATGAGGGGGTTCAGGTCGGCGGACCGCACGCCGGGTTCTTCTGCTCCCACCCGAGCGAGCGCCACCAGTGCCTCGGTGAGCGCCTGGCGATCGACCACCGGTTCGCCCCGGAACTCGCCGAGGAGGCGCTGGGTGTCGAGGTCGTCCACCATCTCCCGGGCGTCGACCTCGGTGATGGGCACGAGTCGGAAGCTGACGTCGCGGATGGCTTCGGCGAGGATGCCGCCGATACCGACCATGATCGTCATCCCGAACTGGGGGTCGTCGTTGAGACCGGCGATCAGCTCACGGTTTCCGTCGACCATCGAGGACACCAGGACCCCGACCTCGCCGTCCTCGGGCCGGGCCTTGGCGAGGAGTTCGTCGCACGCGGACCGCAAGGTCGGCTCATCGCCGATTCGGAGCCGGACGAGTCCGCGTTCGGTCTTGTGGGCGATGGCCCGACCGCACAGCTTGGCGACCACCGGATACGACACGGTGTCGTCGGCAGCCATCGCATCGATCACCGCGTCGGTGGTGGTACCGGTCACGAACGGCGAAACCGGAACGCCGTAGCCGGCCACGATCCGCCGGGACTCGGCTTCGGAAAGGGTGATGCTCACGGGCAGTGGGTCTACCACGCGAGGCCGAATCCGGTGCCAGTCGTGGCGCGGGTAGAGGCCCCGGGGTTGGTCAGGGTCGATCGATCCGACATGCGTCGGTCGAGCCCGGCAGGCGGTGCCGGAAGCGGGCGACGAGCGCGTAGACCGGGCCCGCCAGCCAACTCCACGGCGGCATGATGATCGTGCGGCCCAGGACCGCCCAGCCACCCCCGGCGCTGATCAGCGCCCGCCCGATCGCCTCGTGGCCACGGTGCAGGTTGCCGACGTCGTCCACCCACCAGGCGGCTTCGGTCACCTGCGTCTCGGTGAGTCCGAACTCGTCGAGAAAGACGGACTGCCACGGCACCACCTCGACGTCGTCGGGCACCTTGGCTTCGATCCAGCGGGCGCTGCTGGTGCAGAACCCACAGTCGCCGTCGAAGATCAACATGGGATCATTGTGCCCGCTCCGGACGCGACAACGCCGCCAGGCGGAGCCGGCGGCGAGGCGATCTCAGATGTCTGAGAGAAGGATCAGCTGTTGCGGCCCACGTTGGGCTTGCGGCCGTGGTTGGCCTTGCTGCGACGGGCCTTGGCCTTCTTCTTCTGGGTGCGCTTCGACATGGGGCTCAAGGCTATCGGCTGGCCTAGGATTCGCGGCATGCGCACGATGACCTGGACCGAGATGCAGCACGGCACCAAGGAGGACTACGAGCTCCTGTCGCCGGCCTTCGAGGAGCACACCCGAGCCAATCTCGTCGACAATCTCTTCGGCCTCCTCGGGCTGTTGAAGGGCCCGACCCTCGGCTATCAGACCGACCGGTATTCGCATTCGCTGCAGTCCGGTACCCGGGCCCTGCGCAACGGTGAACCGGTCGACATGGTGGTCGGCGCGCTGTTGCACGACATCGCCGACGGATTCGCACCGGAGAATCACTCCGACGCCGCCGCGGCCCTGCTCGCGCCCTACGTCGACGAGGAGACCCACTGGGTGATCAAGCATCACGGGATCTTCCTGGGCTACTACTACTTCCATCACCTGGGCGGCGATCGCGACGCGAGAGAGCGGTACCGCGACTCGCCCTACTACGACCGGTGTGTCTACTTCTGTCACGAGTACGACCAGAACTGCTTCGACCCGAACTACCCCGTGATGGAGCTCGAGGAGTTCCGGCCGATGATGGAAGAGGTGTTCGGCCGGCCGTCGCGTATTCCCGGGGTCGCTCCCTTCACCGACTGAGCCCGCGGCGCCGGCTGGCGGGGCGCCACGTCGGGGTCAGGCGGCGTGGCTGTCGGTCCAGGCGATGAGGTCGTCCGCCGACCAGGTGTTGACGATGTCGTCCACCGGCACCCCGCAGCGGACCGCCTTGTCCGCGCCGTAGGGGAGCCATTCGAGCTGTCCGGTGGCGTGGGCATCGGTGTTGACGGCGACCTTGCACTCCCACTCGAGCGCGAGCTCGAGGAGCTCCTCGGGCGGGTCCTGCCGTTCGGGGCGGCAGTTGATCTCGACGGCGGTGTCGAACTGGGCGCAGGCGGCGAACACGATCTCGGCGTCGAACTGGCTGGGGGGCCGGCCTCGGCCGACCAGCTTGCGGTTCGTGCAGTGACCGAGGATGTCGGTGTGAGGGCTGGCGATCGCCATCACCATCCGGCGGGTCATCTCGTCGCGGGGGAGCTTCAGCTTCGAGTGGACGCTCGCGACCACGACGTCGAGCCGGGCCAGCATGTCGTCGGACAGGTCGAGCGTGCCGTCCTCGAAGATGTCGACCTCCATGCCGGTCAAGAGGCGGAACTGGGCGAGCTCGGCGTTGAGGGCCTCGATCTCGTCGAGCTGGTCGAGGAGGCGTTGTTCGTTGAGGCCGTGGGCGATGGTGAGCCGAGCGGAGTGGTCGGTGCAGACCATCCAGTCGTGCCCGAGGCTCATGGCGGTCTCGGCCATCGCCCGCAGCGGCGCACCGCCGTCGGACCACGTGGTGTGGACGTGGCAGTCGCCCCTGATGGCGCCCAGCACCTTCTCGCCGTCGCCCATCGGGACCCGGCTGCGCTGGTCGAGGCGGGCGAGGTAGCCGTCGTCGTTGCCCTCGAGTGCGTCGATGATCACCTCGGCGGTGGACTTGCCGATGCCGTCGAGCTCCGTGAGCGTGCCGGCCTCGGCCCGGGACTCGATCTCGGCGGGGCCGATCTCGTCGACCACGGCGATGGCGCGCTGGAACGCCCGCACCTTCTGGCCGGGCGCGAGTTCACGGTCGAGAAAATGAATCGCCTGCTGAAGCGCGAGCACCGGCTCCATCCCGCCGATCGTACCGCCTGTTGCATTTTGGGGTCTGACCCCCCCGTTGCGTCTCCACCGGCGTCGAGGTCAAACGGGGGGACAGGCACCCGTTTGACCTCAGGCAGTGCGAACGTGTTGGCGGAGGGCGTCGAGGCCGACGGCGCCTGGGGCGAGGACCTTGGAGTGGAAGTCCTTTAGGTCGAAGCCGGGCTTCGCCTTGGCTTCGGTCCGCAGGTCGAGGATCGCCTGCTCGCCCACCTTGTAGGTGATGGCCTGCCCCGGCCAGCCGCAGTAGCGGATTACCTCGTCGGTGGCGTCGTCGACCGGTGCCATCGCCCGGGTGGTGAGCAACTCGACGGCGAGCTCGGCCGTCCACGCCTCCCCGGGATGGAAGGTGGCGTCCGCAGGTATCGACAGTCCGTGGTGGATGCCGATGTCGATCGCCACCCGGCACGCCCGGAACATCTGGCTGGCGAGCAGCCCGACGCGGTACTCCGGTCGCTCCAAGAGCCCGAGCTCGTCCATCAGCTGCTCGGCATAGAGGGCCCAGCCCTCGCCCGAGCCCGGGTTCCACGACACCAGCCGCTGGTAGCGGGAGAGCTTGTCGCCCTGCGCGATCTGCGCAGCGAACTGCAGATGATGGCCGGGATATCCCTCGTGGTTCGCGGTGGTGATCTCGCTGAACAGCGGGAAGAACGACTTGCCTTCGACCGGGTACCAGACACAGCCTTTGCGGCTCAGGTCCTCGCTGGCGGGCACGTAGTGCGGGGCGGCCGCGCCGCCGGCGGGCTCGATCTTGACGTCCAGGGGCTGGAGTTCGACGGGGATGTCGAAGTGGGAGCCGACGACCGCGGCTCGTGCGGTCTCCTGCTGGCCGATCATCAGCTCCAGGAACTCGTCGAGCGAGTTCGCGGCGTAGGCGGGGTCGTGCTGGAGCTTGTGCATCATCTCGGCCGGCTCGGTACCGGTTTCGACGGCCCGACACGCGTCCTGCAGTTCGACCCACAACCGCTCGACCTCGCTCCACCCCCACACGTAGGTGGCGGTGAGGTCGAGATCGGCACCGAGCCACTGCCGGCAGAACCGGGCGTGGCGTTCAGGACCGACCTCGTCGGCCTCCACCGCGGCGGGAAGGTAGGTCGACCGGAGCCAGTCGGTGAGGCCTGAGAAGACGACCCTGGCGTGCTCGGCGCCGGCCCGGAGTCGGCCGACGAGGGACTCCTCCAACTCGAGCTCCGGTTCGGCCAGCCGGAGAAACGAGGACCCCTCACCGGCGGCGATCTCGCCCTGGGTGAGGGCGGCCTCGACCTGACGACGAGCGACCGGCAGACCGAGCCGCAGGCCCTCGGCGAGTGACTCGCGGTAGCCGTCGACCGGCTCCTGGATGGTCTCGAGCCGGGTGGCGATCTGCTCCCAACCCTCGGCCGACTCGGTGTTCATCACGTCGAACGTGTGGCGGATGTTCTGGTGCGGCGACACGATGTTGTTGAGGTCGCGGAGGTGCTCAGCCGCGTCGAAGGACTCGATGACGCTGTCGCAGTCGTCGACCAGCACTCGTTGCGCGAGGCGCGCGCTGGCATCCTCGGTCGGGCACGCGAGCGCCTCGGCCTTGACGGATGCCGCGAGGTCGCGGCGATCCGCGGCTCCGGCCGGAGACAGGTCCGGCCAGCGGTCCTCGTGCCCGGCGAGACCGAGCTCACTCGCCAGGATCGGGTCGGCCGCCGCGAAGCGATCGACCGCGGCATCACTCACGTCGAAGATGTTCGTCACGGGACGAACCTACTGGTCGGACCTGTGGGTGGGGCTGTGGTCAGCCGAGCAGTTCGGCCGCGTCGATGACGACGAGCACGCTGAGCAGGCCGATGATGCCGACGTTGATCGTGGTCATCGGCCACTTCCACTTGTGGTCGCTGCGGTGGAACCGGCGGATCGACACGACGTTGGCGATGATCGCGGCGATACCGATCGGGAGTCCGATCCAGGGGCCGACGCCGGCGCCGAAGCCGATCAGTGGGAACACGAACGGAATCAGGACATAGGTGAGCGTGCAGCGCACCGCCGAGATGAAGATCGACTTCGAGAACGCCCGTTCCGCGGCGACGGTCTCGCCGGCCCCGGCGGTGCCGGCGGCGGAGTCTGCAGGCGAGGTCACATCGGTCACGAGCCCCAACCGTATCTCGGTCGTGCTCGGTAGCCTGCGCCGCCATGGAACGATTCGGGTTCGTCGGTCTCCCCAACGCCGGCAAGAGCTCTCTCTACAACGCGCTCGCCGGTGGCGGCGCTCACGCCGCGCCCTATGCGTTCGCCACAACGGACCCGAATGTCGGTGTGGCCAAGGTGCCCGATCATCGTCTCGACCAGCTCGCGGTCATGAGCGAGAGCAAGAACGTGATCCACGCCGCGGTGCAGTTCACCGACATCGGCGGGCTGGTCGAGGGTGCGTCGCACGGCGAGGGTCTGGGCAACGCCTTCCTCGCGCACATCCGCGAGGTCGACGCCATCGTCTTCGTCCTCCGTGCCTTTCCGGACGACGACGTCCCTGGTCCGTCCGATCCGCTCGAACACCTCCGCGTGGTGGAGATCGAGCTCGCGCTCGCGGACCTCGCCACCGCCGAGAAGGCGCTCGACAAGACGCGGCGGATGCTGAAGGGCGACCCCGGCCTGAAGGCCACCGTGACCCTGCTCGAGCGGGTCGTCGACACCCTCGGCGAGGGCACTCCGCTGTACCGAGCCGGACTGTCAGACGACGACCGACGGGATCTGCGGGAGTTCTTCCTCCTCACCAACAAGCCGGTCATGGCCGTCCTCAACATCGGCGAGGACCAGATCGGCCAGGAGGACGAGATCGCCGCACCGGTGCGGGCCGAGCTCGACGGTGCCGAGGTGGTGCCGCTGTCGGTCCAGCTGGAGGCCGAGGCCGCCGTCATGGAGCCCGAGGACCGCCAGGAGATGCTCGAGGCCCTGGGCCTGGGCGACGGCGCCGTTCCCCGCTTCCTCAAGAGCGCCTACCACATGCTCGGGCTGCGGACGTTCCTGACCACCGGAGAGAAGGAGAGCCGGGCATGGACGTTCCGGGCCGGCTCGAGCGCTCCAGAGTGCGCCGGCGTCATCCACACCGATTTCCAGCGCGGGTTCATCCGGGCCGAGACGATCCAGTGGGACGACCTCCTGGAGGCGGGTTCGTGGGCCGCTGCGCGCGACGTCGGAAAGGTCCGCTCCGAGGGCAAGGACTACATCGTCCAGGATGGCGACGTGATGGAGTTCCGCTTCAACGTCTGAGCCAGCTTCGCTCAGGCGTAGGCGGCGAGGCCGTCGCGGCGGATCAGGGCGAGCCCGGCGATGCCGACCGCGGTGGCGGTCACGATCTCGAGGCTCGACGCGAGGTAGGAGAACCCTGTCCACGACTCGATCTCCCAGACGGGATCGCTGAGGTCACTCCATTCCGGGAGCCAGTGGGCGGCCAGGAAGCCGAGCGCGAGCGGGAAGCCCGCCGCGACCGCGACCACCGGTGCTCGGCGGTGACCGACAAGGACCAGCGTGATCGTCACCACCTGGAGGACCAGGGCCAGATTCCCCGCCACGTACAACAGCTCGGTGATGCTGTCCTGGCCCCGACGGAGGTGGTCGACGACATGTACGGCGCTGCCGACGGCGAAGGCCAGCCCGGCGACGCGCAGCCGATCGGTGGGGTCAGCAGGGATGGCAGGCATGGACGGCACAGTAGAAGGTACCGAACCGGCCCGACACCGTGTTGCGCTGGGGATGTAACGCGTGCACCTCGGCGTGGTCTCAACGGTGTGGCCCGCTGCACTGTCCGCCAACCGACGCCCAACCCAGCCTGCCGACCGGCAGGTAGGCTGGCGGCATCATGGTGAACCCGGTCGATGTCCCACTCCTCGAGGCGCTCGAGGAGACCGCCGAACAACTCCTGGCCCGCCACCTGGCCGGCGCGGCGGAATGGTTCCCACACGCCCTCGTTCCATGGGGAATCGCCGAGGACTATGAGGACGCCTGCCAGTGGTCACCCGCCGAAACCGATCTGCCCGGAGCGGTTCGCAGCGCCCTGTTCGTCAACACACTCACCGAGGACAACCTGCCGTACTACTTCCGTGACATCGAGCGGATGTTCGGTCGGGACGGCGCCTGGGGTGAATGGGTGCGGCGCTGGACCGCCGAAGAGGGTCGCCATGGCCTGGTCCTCAACGCCTACCTGATGGCCACGCGGTCCATCGACCCGGTCGAGCTCGAGCGCGGCCGGATGGCCCAGGTCCAGGGCGGCCAGGTGCCTGAACCCCCGACGGTGGCCGAGGGCCTCGCCTATGTGTCACTCCAGGAACTGGCCACACGGATCTCACACTTCAACACCGGCAACCTCATCGACGACCCCGCCGGTCGCGCCATCATGCGGCGCGTCGCCGCCGACGAGAACCTTCACTACCTCTTCTACCGCGATGCCATGGCCGCGATCATCGAGCGGGATCCGTCCCAAGGGGTCATGGCGATCCACAAGCAGGTCCGCGACTTCGCGATGCCCGGAGTCGGCATCCCGGGATTCAGCGACCACGCGAAGGCCATCGCGGACGCCGGCATCTACGACTTCCAGATCCACCACGACAAGATCCTCCAACCGGTGATCCTGCGGGACTGGGCGATCGAATCGCTCGAAGGGCTCAGCCCGGAAGCGGAAGAGGCGCGGGAGAAGTTGGTCAAGCAGATCGCCCGGGTCGGACGGGCCGGTCGGCGCTTCGCCGAGCGTCGTGCGGAGCGGGCCGACACCGACCGGGAGCCGGTCCGCGTCTGACCGATGCTGATCCGCGACGCCACCGAGGCCGATCTCCCGGCGATCACCGAGATCTACAACTGGACGATCGTCGACAATCACGTCTCGTTCGACACCGAGCCCTTCGACCTCGAGCGCCGCACCGCGTGGTGGCGGTCCCGGGAGCCGGAGCTGCCGTGCCTGGTGGCGGTGGCGACCGCGGACGACGACGGGCCGACGGTCGAGGGCACGGTGCTCGGCGTCACCTACGCCAGCTGGTACCGCCCCAAGCTCGCATACCGGTCGTCGGCGGAGACGACGATCGTGCTCGCCGAAGCTGCCTGGGGCCGGGGGATCGGTACGGAGCTCCTCGGTGCCCTGTGTGAACGCCTGACCGTCGAAGGGTTCCATCGAGCGATCGCGATCGTCGCCCTGCCGAACGAGTCGTCGATCGCACTCCACCACAAGCTCGGCTATCGCACGATCGGGGTCCTGTCGGAGGTCGGCGAGAAGCTCGGCTCGTTCTGGGACACCGAGATCCTGGAGAGGCCGCTCGGCGACTGAGCCCGGTCGTGCTGACCGCAACGTGGCGCCGCGACGGCACTAGTTTTGGCGCGATGCCGTGGCTGGTGAACGACGGTCGAGTCGTCGCCTCTCTCGAGATTGCCGACACCCGGCGGGCTCGCCGCGTCGGCCTGCTCGGCCGGGACGGCGTCGACGGCGCGCTCCTGCTCGACCCGGCCCGGTCGGTCCACACGATCCGGATGCGGTTCCCGATCGACGTGATCCATCTCGACGAGGACATGGTGGTGCTCTCGGTGGTCACCATGAAGCCGGGCCGCGTGGGGAGATGGCGTCCGAAGGCGCGAGCGGTGCTCGAGGCCGAGGCCGGTTCGGCCCGACGCTGGGACATCACGCCCGGTGTCCAGCTCGAGATCCGCACGTGAGCGGGGCACTCGTCGTCGTGGCGACTCCGATCGGCAACCTCGGCGACCTCTCGCCGCGGGCGGTCGACGAGCTCGCCGGCGCCGCGTTGATCTGCTGTGAGGACACCCGCCGCACGGGACTGCTGCTCAAGCACGCGGGGGTCGAGGGGGTTCGTCTGAAGCGGGTCGACGAACACACCGAAGGGGCCGCCGGCCGCGAGGTGCTGCAGCGGTTGGGTGCCGGGGAACGGGTGGTCCTCGTGTCAGATGCAGGGACGCCGGGCATCTCCGATCCCGGCGAGCGGCTCGTCGCGGCCGCCGTGCGGGAGGGTCACGAGATCGTCGTCGTGCCCGGCCCCAGCGCGGTCGTCGCCGCCCTGGTCGGTAGCGGTCTGCCCACCCGCCGTTTCGCCTTCGAGGGATTCCTCGCCCGGAAGGGGAAGGAGCGGAAGGACCAGCTGACGGCCATCGGCTCGGAGCCGCGCACGGTCGTGCTCTACGAGTCGCCCAAACGAACCGAGGCGACCTTGCAGGCGTTGGCCGAGGCCTGCGGTGGCGATCGCTCGGCGGTGGTGGGCCGGGAGCTCACGAAGCTCCACGAGGAGTTCGTGCGGGGCACGCTCGCCGAACTGGCCGAGTGGGCCGCGGGTGGGGTCAAGGGCGAGGTGGTGATCGTGGTCGGGCCACCGCCCGCAGCCGACGAGGTTTCCGACGACACCATCGTGGCCGCCCTCCGAGCGGCCCTCGACCACGGATCCACCCGCCGCGACGCAATCGAGAAAACCACCGCTGACCTGGGCCTTCGCCGCAGCCGGGTCTACGAGTTGGCCCTCAGCATCCCCGGGAGTGTCACACCCCCTTCGTAGCATTCGAAGCATGGAACCCGTTCTCGTGATCTCCGTGCTGATCGCCATCGTTCTCGCCGCCGCCCTGGGCCTCGGGGTCGGCATGGTGATGTCGCGCGCTCGCCGTGACGTGGAGAGTGCCACCGTCGCCCGGCTCGCGGAGGAACTCGCGGCCCGCCAGGACGCTCAGGTCGATGGGGTGGTGGAGAAGGTGGTCACGGTTGCGGGTCAGAGCTTCGACAGCCGGCTCCAGACCGGCACCGCCGAGCTCGAGCACCGTCGTCAGGCCATCGATCTCCGCCTCGACGGTGCCCAGAAGCGCATCGACGAGCAGCTCGGCGCCATCGTGGCCTCGCTGGAGACCAAGGTCGACTCGGTCGACAAGCTGGTCGCGGAGAAGGTGGGCGGACTGTCCGAGGTGGTCGGCGAGCGGGTCGGCGGCATGTCGAAGAACCTCGGCCAGCAGGTCACCACCATGAACGCGGAGCTCGGCCAGCTTCGGATGCTCGTCTCCCAGCTCCAGAAGGAGCGGGCCCAGCAGCATGGCCAGTTCGTCGAGAGCCTCGAGGCGGCCACCCGCCAGCAGCAGCGGCTGGCCGAGACCACCCAGTCCCTGCGTGAGGCGCTGGCGAGCCCTCAGGCCCGGGGTCAGTGGGGCGAGCGGATGGCCGAGGACGTGCTGCGCACCGCGGGCATGCGTGAGGGCATCAACTACCGCAAGCAGACCTCCATCGAGGGTGGCACCAAGCCCGACTTCACCTTCCTGTTGCCCGACGAGCGGGTGCTCCACATGGACGTGAAGTTCCCGGTCACCAACTACCTGCGCTATCTCGAGGCGCCGAGCGACGGCGAGGCCGCGGCCCTGCGGGATCGCTTCATGCGCGATGT
>CAYFLT010000003.1:57966-63015 GCA_964344055.1 uncultured Candidatus Nemicrothrix sp. | reverse complement strand
GATCGGGTCAAGGAGCTCAGCGGTCGTGGCTACGCGGCCACCGACACCACCGTCGGCTACCTCCTGCTCTTCATCCCCAACGAGAGCGTCTACGGCTTCATCCACGAACACGACGTGGCGTTGCTCGACGACGCACTCGGTCAGAAGGTCGTGCTGTGCTCGCCCACCACCCTCTTCGCGGTGCTGGGTGTGATCCGCCAGGCCATGGACACCTTCGCGGTCGAGCGGGCCACCGAGGAGATCCTCGACTGCCTGGCCGGATTCGGTGAGCAGTGGCAGAAGTTCTCCGGGCAGATCGACAAGGTCGAGCGTCACATCGTCACGCTCACCAACAGCTTCGGCGAACTGTCGGGCACGCGGCGCCGCCAGCTCGAACGCCAGCTCGACCGCATCGAGGACGTCCGCTCTCGCACCGGAGTGGCCGACGACGAGCCGGTCATGGGCCAGCTCTCCTCGCCGGTGTTGCGGGAGGTCACCGATCCCCACTCTGCCATCGGCGACACCAGCGCCGCGAGCTGATCTCGGTCGGGGCGGCGTCGGCGCGGGCCGATATCCGGCTGAGGGGACGGAGCCCGCCGGTAACCTCGGCGGCAATGACCACGCCTGTACTCGTCGCCGTCGCCTGGCCCTACGCCTCCGGATCCCGTCACCTCGGGCATCTGGCCGGGGCGTACCTGCCGGCCGACGTGTTCGCCCGCCACCAGCGTCTCAAGGGCAACGAGGTGCTGATGGTCAGCGGCTCCGACGTACACGGCACCCCGATCACGGTGCGGGCCGATGCCGAGGGCGTCACGCCCCAGGACATCGTCGACCGCTACCACGGCGAGTTCGTCGAACACTGGGAGGCGGTGGGGATCTCCTGGGACCTCTACACCACCACCGGCACGGAGAACCACGCCCAGGTCACCCAGGACATGTTCCTGCGCCAGTACCAGAACGGCCACATCGACAAGCGCACGTCCGACCAGTTCTACGACCCCGGGGCCGCCCGCTTTCTTCCCGACCGCTACATCGAAGGCACCTGCCCGCACTGCGGATACGGCGAGGCGCGGGGTGATCAATGCGACAACTGTGGTCGCACCCTCGACGCGGTCGAGCTCGGTGATCCCCGCTCGAAGATCTCCGGTGCCACGCCGGAGCTTCGCCCCACTGAGCACTACTACTACCGGTACTCCGACTTCACCGAGCAGATCGGTGAATACCTCCGGGCCAAGCAGGGATGGCGACCCCACGTCCTGAACTTCGCCCTCGGCTGGATCGAGGAAGGTCTGCTCGACCGGGCCATCACCCGCGACCTCGACTGGGGGATCGAGCTGCCCGACGGCGTCGACGACCTCGGCCCGGGCAAGCGCATCTACGTCTGGTACGACGCGGTGATCGGCTACCTCTCTGCCTCCAAGGAGTGGGCCCAGATCCACGACACGCCCGACCGCTGGCAGCACTGGTGGCACAACGACGACGCCCGCCACGTGTATTTCATCGGGAAGGACAACATCCCGTTCCACTGCCTCTTCTGGCCGGCCCAGCTGGTCGGCTACGGCGGGCTGCACCTGCCCGACGACGTGCCGGCGAACCAATACATCACCTTCAAGGGTGGCAAGGCGTCGGCCAGCCGGGGCGTCGGCCTCACGATCGGCGAGGGACTCGACCTCTTCGAACCGGACGGGCTCCGCTACGCCCTGGCGTCGAACTTCCCGGAGCAGGCCGACACCGACATCTCGGTCGAGGAGATCGCCCGCCGGATCAACGAGGAACTCGTGGCCACATGGGGCAATCTCGTGAACCGGGTGCTCTCGATGATCGCCAAGAATCACGGCGCCCAGCCCGACGCGGCCGACCGTGCCGCGGAGGACGACGCGGTTCTCGCCGCGGTCGATACCGCCCTCGCCGAGGCGGACGGTCAGCTCGAGCGCGTGGAACTGCGGGCCGCCCTCCGTACCGCCATGGACGGGGCCCAGGCGATCAACGCCTACCTCAATGCCACTGAGCCGTGGAAGCTCGCCAAGTCGGATCCCGAGCGAGGGGCCACCGTGTTGGCCACCGCCCTCGATGCCATCAACGGCCTCCGGGTGGCTTTTGCGACGTTCCTTCCGTTCAGTTCGGCTCACCTCGACGACATTCTCGGCCCGGTGGCGGGCTGGGGGCGGGAGACCGTTCCGGCAGGAACCGTGATCGGCAAGCCGACGCCGATGTTCTCCAAGGCCGATATCGAGCATCTGCTCGACGACGACTGAGCACGCGTCGTGGCCTGGATCGACCAGCACTGCCATCTCGCTCCCGGTCACGTCGGGGCGGAACAGGTCGACGATGCTCGTGCCGCGGGTGTGGCGCGGATGGTCACGGTTGGCTGCCATCTCGCCCAGTCCCGCCAGATGATCGCCATCGCCCGCGCCCACGAAGGGGTTTGGGCCACCGCCGGCCTTCATCCCCACGATTCCAGTCAGGGTCTCGAGGGGATCGAGGAGCTCCTTTCCGAACCCGAAGTCGTCGCGGTGGGGGAGGCCGGCCTCGACTTCCACTACGACCATTCGCCTCGTGACATCCAGGCCGACGTCTTCGCGGCGCAGATCGAGATGGCCAACCGGCTCGACATGCCCCTCGTGGTCCACACCCGCGAGGCGTGGGAGGAGACCTTCGAGATCCTCGATCGTGAGGGCACCCCCCGCCGGACGGTGTTCCATTGCTTCACCGGAGGAGCGCCGGAGGGCGCGGAGTGCCGCGCTCGCGGGGGACTGTTGTCGTTCTCCGGCATCATCACCTTCCCGAGCGGTGGCGATCTACGCGACGCGGCCGCGGAATGCCCCCTGGACCAGTTGTTGGTCGAGACCGATTCCCCCTACTTGGCGCCGATCCCGTATCGAGGAAAGCAGAATCGGCCGGCGCTCGTGCCCTTCGTGGGCGCGGCGGTGGCGGAGGCCAAGGGAGTGTCGGTGGACGAGGTCGAGCGCACGACCTGGGCCACCGCGGCCGCGTTCTACGGCCTCGACCCCGCCGACTGACACGTCGTTCGAACCGATGAATCGGCGTATCTCGCGCCGAATGCATTGCGTTTGTGTTACGACCGTCGTACCGTTGTCATCTGATGGACGTGATGCCTCCAGGGCGGAGTCGCCGCCGTCTCGCGGCTGCGGTCTTCACTCCTGCCCTCCTCCTCGCTTCGGCCGCAGCGGCCCAGGACGGCTCGGGCGCGCTCGCCCGAGAGGTCGACATCGCCGCGTACTCCACCCGTGCCGTCGCGTGGAGTGAAGCGAGCGCCGCGGAGCGTGAGAGCGCACTGGTGCGAGCAGAGGAACTGGGCGAAGAGGCCAAGCAGGCCGAGGAGGAAGCCCGGCTCGAGGCAGAACGGCGGGCCGAAGAGGCCGAACGCCGGCGCCTCCAGGCCGAGGCCGACGCAGCTGCCGCGGCGGCGATCACCACGACGACTGCAGCGCCACCGAGCACCACCCAGGCGCCGACCTCGACCACCACGACGCCGGCGGCAGACGCACCGCGGGCATCGACCTCCACCACGACGACCACTGCGGCGCCGCCCCCCGCAGGGGGACCCACCCCCGAGCAATGGGAAGCGCTGCGGCAGTGCGAATCCGGCGGCCGTTATGACGCCGTCAACCCGAACGGTCGCTACCGCGGCGCGTATCAGTTCTCCCGGGCCACCTGGGACTGGGTGGCCGGGATCCATCACCCCCATCTGGTCGGTGTCGATCCGGCTGCAGCGGCCCCGCCCGACCAGGACGCCCAGGCGTTCGCGCTCTACGACATGCGCGGTGCCAGCCCGTGGCCGACGTGTGGTGTCCACCTGAGCTGACGCAGCCGAAGCCGGGGCGTCTACCGTCACACCGGTGACCCACAGCCCCGCCGAGCTCCGCGCCCTCCTCGACCGTCACGGTCTCGCCGCGAGCCGCGCGCTCGGGCAGAACTTCGTCGTCGACCCCAACACGGTTCGCCGGATCGCCGCCCTGAGTGGGGCGGGGCCGGGTACGCCGGTGGTGGAGATCGGCCCGGGGCTCGGGTCGCTCACGCTCGCGCTGGCCGAGTTGGGAGCCGACGTCACGGCGGTCGAGATGGACCGAGGACTCGTCCCGGTGCTGCGCGAAATCGTCGAACCCCACGGCGTGCGGGTGATCCACGGCGACGCCCGTGAGGTGGACTGGACCGAGGTCCTCGCCGGCCATCCCGCCTGGCATCTCGTGGCCAACCTCCCCTACAACATCGCCACCCCGCTCGTTCTGGACCTCCTCCGGGACGTTCCCGAGATCGTCACCATGCTCGTGATGGTGCAGCGCGAAGCGGGGGAACGGCTGGCGGCGAAGGCCGGCGATCCCCAGGTGGGGATCCCTTCGATGATCGTCGCGTACCACGGTGTCGCGTCGGTGGTGGGGCGGGTCCCGGCAACCGTCTTTCACCCCAAGCCCCGGGTCGAGTCGGTGCTCGTTCGGATCGACCGCCACGCCACACCCCCGGTCGACGAGCCTCTGGAATCGATCGAGCCCCTCATCCGGACGGCGTACGGCCAGCGTCGAAAGATGTTGCGGCGGTCTCTCGGCGATGTCGTCGGAGCATCGGAGTTCGAGTCCGCCGGAGTCGACCCCCAGGCCCGGCCCGAGACGCTCGATCTCGGTGCCTGGGCCCGCCTCGCGGCAGCGGTCGGTGACCGTTCCGGTCGCGGTCGTTCAGGCTGAGCGGGCTGCGTCCCAGCGGTTCGCCATGGTCGCGAAGAGGTCGGTGATCGGTGTCGGCTCGGTACCGCCGTCGAACTCCCGATCCGCTCCGGGTCACCCCAGTTCGCCCAGCGGTCGAGGGCGACGTCTGCCGCCGCGGTGGCGACGTCCATCCCCGCGTCGTATCGCGCTCGGGCCTCCCGGTGGCAGTACTCGAAGTAGGACCGCACCTCCTGAAGCCCTCGAAGGTCGGTGACCGGGCCGTGGCCGGGCACGATCGTCTCGGGGTCGAACGCTTCGATGCGATCGAGCGCCGCCAGCAGATCAGGGATGGTGCCCGCCCACACGATGGGGTGACCCTCGATGAAGAGGATGTCGCCGGTGTAGACGG
>CAYFLT010000003.1:51672-57937 GCA_964344055.1 uncultured Candidatus Nemicrothrix sp. | reverse complement strand
CAAGACGTCGCCGCTGGTGTGCGCCGGGCCGACCTCGACCAGCTCGACGCGGGTGTCGCCCACCGAGAGGGAGGTGGTGCCGCTGAAGGTGGTGGTCGGCGCCGGGCGAGATATTCCGGAGAAGTCGAACTTCGCGAAACACTCGAGGAAGAACTCGCCCATGACCCCCATGTCCGGGGCCGCTGCCAACAGGCCGAGCATCATCTCGGGAGACTCGTGGGCCATCTCGGCCGCGCACGCCTCCGAACAGATGATGTCGGCTCCGGTGACCAATTCGTTGCCATTGCAGTGGTCGCCGTTGCTGTGGGTGTTCACGAGGGTCGTGATGTCCACGCCGGGAAGTGCTGCGGCGAAGCCGTCGAGCATGGTCCGGGTCAGCGGCAGATCGAAGAGTGTGTCGACCAGAAGGGCCTGGTCCCCGTCCACGATGAGACCGGCGTTGGACCAGCCCCAACCGCCGTCGGGCTGCAGCCACGCGTAGTTGTCGTCACCGAGGTCGAGCAGGCCGTGCTCATAGGGTCGGGTACCGAGTGACAGGGTGCTGGACATGGGACACTCCGGGTCGAGGGGTGGGCCGCACGCGCACCGTAGCCTGCCGGTGTGGAGACGTTCAGCGCCGCGGCCAAGCTCACCGTGTCACTCCGCATCACCGGCGTCCGTGATGACGGCTTCCACCTGATCGACGCCGAGATGGTGAGCCTGGATCTCCACGACACCGTCGAGATCGGTGAGGGCTCCGGTCTCGAAGTGATGGGGCCGGCCGGAGTCGAGTCGCTCGGGCCCGACACCGACAATCTGGTCACCAAGGCTTTGCGGCTGGCCGGGCGGGAGGCCAAGGTCAGGCTCACCAAGCGGATCCCGGCCGGCGCCGGCCTGGGGGGCGGATCCTCCGACGCCGCGGCGGTGCTGCGGTGGGCAGGAGTCGATGATCCCGTCCTCGCCGCGTCGATCGGGGCGGACGTGGCGTTCTGCCTACGCGGCGGGCGGGCTCGAGTCTCCGGGATCGGCGAGATCCTGGAACCTCTGCCCTTTCGAGCCGCGACCTACACCCTGCTCACCCCGCCCTTCGGCTGCTCGACGCCTGCGGTCTACCGGGCGTGGGACGAGCTCGGTGGACCACGCGGCGAGCACGGGAACGACCTCGAGCCGGCTGCCCTGAGCGTGGCGCCGGAGCTGGCGCGCTGGCGCGACGACCTCGAGGACGCGTCGGGTCAGCGGCCGCGCTTGGCCGGGAGTGGGAGCACGTGGTTCGTGGAGGGTTCGTTTCCGGGCGCCGGGCGCGTCGTGGCGTCGACGGTGCCCGCCCCGTCGGACACGACGGGGTCAGAGGATCAGGAGCCGGGGGAGTAGGCCAACAGGCCGTGGCGAAACGTCCGAGGACGCCACGCACTACTTCCGCTGGTGGCGCGTCCTCCGCAGCATCTTCTTGTGCTTCTTCTTGCGCATGCGCTTGCGGCGCTTCTTGATGAGTGAACCCACGGGTGGCGACGTTACCGCCTCGGCACCGTCGCGCCACCTTTGGGTGGACGGCCGGTGCGGAAGCGGATGTGGGCACGGGCGGTGAAGAAAACGGCACGGAGGGTGTAATCGCGATCCGAGGTCATCGTTGTAGCGGGTGAAGACCACAACATCGAAAGGACCGCAACCGTGGTGTCTCACCCCCACACCCCCAGAATCCACGGCCGATCACGGCTCTGGCAGTTGCTCGCCGTGGCCCTCGGCCTCGTCATGTTCGTCCCCGTGGCCGCCGCCGCACAGACTTCCACGCCGGCCCGGGTCGCCAAGGCCGATCCGATCATCACCGACATCGTCGACGTACCGAGCGACGTTCCCATCTCGGTGAAGCTCAGCTGCCACGGCCACGTCGAAGCCGGCCACGGCACCGTCGGATGTACCTGGCGGTCCGAATCCGACCGGGTCATCGACTCCTGGCAACTGTGGAACCTCCAGGTTCGTCCACAACGGGGTCACCGAAACCTGGTGGCCGAGCTGGGAGCTGATGTGCGGTCCTATCGGGACACCAACGTCACGGTGCCCGCCGCGTACGTCTACGCAATCGTCGGTCTCGATGCCGACGGCGAGGTGGTCGCCCGCAGCCGCCCCGACGGTGCCGTGCTACATGAACGAGATCGTGAGCTCGAACTGCTTCGACTCGAGTGTGCCGCCCATCGGGTGGAGCTCGACGCCAGCACCGACGAGCGAGTGCTCGTCGATCCCATCGTCTCCATCGGCTGTGAGTGGACCGAGACCCACGTCGAGACGGCGGTCGGCTACCACCTCTGGCGCAGCGTGGATGGCGGCGAACGCCACGTCGTCGCCCGGACCGGCCTCGATCAGACCTCCTCTCGCGACCACGACGTGAGCGTCGGCCACCGCTACCGCTACATCGTCACTGCAGTCGACGCCGACGGTCACTTCGTTGGTCGCAGCCGGGCCGAGGTGATCGCCCTGCGGGCTCACGACCGGGCCGAGGATCGCGTCACCGACGAGGTCCGCGATCGTGAGCGGGAACAGGATCGTGACCGGGAACGTGACCGTGAGCGGGAACGAGACCGGGAACGTGACGCGGCCCGGGACCTGGCCCCCGATGCGGTTGACCAGGTGACCGACGCGGTGAGCGACCACGCCAGCGATCGAGTCGGCGACCATGTCACCGACGCTGCGGCCGATCAGCCATCGGACCGTCCGGCCGATCGGGCGTCGGACGGCGACCACGATCGTGTCCGGGACGACCGGCCGTCGGACCACTGAGCCCCTCGGCGGCGGCCGGTGCGCCTTTGCCACCATGCTCGGCACAGAATGCGCCAGCATCGTGGACGGTGCCCGGTCCGCCTGCCGACTCCGTCTCGCCCGACGAGCGTCAGCTCGTCGAGCGGGCGCGCGAGGATCCTGATGCTTTCGCCGATCTCTACCGCCGATATGTCGACCGAATCCACGCCTACGCGTTGCGAAGGACGGGATCACGGGAGCTGGCCGAGGACATCACCGCAGCCACGTTCGAACGGGCGCTCGCCGGCATGCATCGGTTCCGATGGGGGAGTGGTGGATTCGCGCCGTGGATCTTTCGGATCGCCGCCAACGAACTCACCGACCACTACCGCCGTGAGGGGCGACGGCGAGGCGAGCGGGCGGCCCGTGCGGTCGACCGGACCCAGGACCGGGTCGCCGTCGGGGAGCTCGACCACGTCGATGCCCGCGCCGATGCCGAAGCGCTCCGGACCGCGCTGGACGAGATCAACCCGCGGTACCAGCGAGCCCTCACCCTGCGCTATCTCAGCGGACTCGACCACGAGGACGCGGCCAGCGCCATGGGGCTCACGAAACCGGTGTTCGCGGTGCTGCTCCACCGGGCGACCGCAGCCCTCCGCAAGGCGATGCCGCCCGGCGCCGACATCGAAGGCCCTGATGAAGAGGAGGTTCGGCCGTGACCGGTGACGAGAATCCGCTCGGCCCACTCTTCGAGGACGACCATGGGCAGTTCGGCGCAGACACACGGTTCGCTGACCGGCTCGAGGCCTCCCTGCGAGTTCGGCACGCCGACGGGCGCTACCCCAGGGTGCCAATGTGGCGCCGGATGGCAGTCGTCGCTCCCGCGATGGTCGTCCTCTTGGTCGTCGCCTCGGTCGCGCTGATCGTTCGCGATGAATCGCCCTCGGCCGCCTTGGTGGTCACTGACGCGACCAACGTCGTCGTGCACCTCCCGGACGGGAGCTCGGTCGAGGATCCCCACGACGGCTTCGTGCTCAGCGATGGCGCGGTCATCGAGATCCTGGACGGCGGCACCGCCACCATCGATGGCATCACCGTCGACGCTCCCGCCACCATGACGGTTCGCGACGGGCTGCTCGTGACCGACATCGACGGCACCACGACAACGGATCGAGCCCATGACACCACTTCCTCCACCGCGGCAAGAGACCGGACCACCGTCCCGCCCGAGTCCGACCGGGCCACCACTTCCGCGACCGAGGCGCCGACCACGACGCGGGAAGACGATTCCACCACCGTTGCGCCCACGACGACGACGGTCGCGGACCGGCCCGATCGAGGCGATCCGCCAACCCCGACGGTTACCGACCCGCCGAGGTCCGACGAGGAGCCCGAGCCGCGGCCGGTCCCCCTGGAGATCAGTCTCCGGGTGCGCGCCGGCGACGGTGGAGTGCGGGTGGCGTGGAACGTGCTCGGTCGCCAGGACGACTGGCGAACGCTGGTCATCCGCCGAATCGGCGATGCCGACCACGGCCCGAGCCTCGACTCCGGGATCGACAGTGTGCTCGCGGATCCCTCGATCACGGCCATCGCGGACACCCGGAGCGGAACCGGTGAAGCGGTGGACGATCCACCCCTCGATTCCGGTCCGGTCCGCTATCGCGTACTCGTCGTCGACGAGGCCGGGGGAATCGTCGGTGCCAGCCCACCGCACGGGCTCGGCCGATAGCGTGGCGCGGCCAGTGGCCCGTAGTTCAACTGGTTAGAACGTCGGACTTTGACTCCGGATGTTGCAGGTTCGAGTCCTGCCGGGCCAGCGATGCGACTCGGGATACACCTACCGCAGTATGGACGGGCCGCCTCGCCCGACGCGATCGTCGACGTCGCACGGCGGGCCGAGGAGCTGGGCTTCGCCGATGTGTGGGTCAGCGATCACGTCCTGCAGCCCGTCGGCCAGGACTACCCGTCGGCCTACCTGTTCGAACCGCTGCTCACGCTCGGCTGGGCGGCTGCCGCCACGAGTCGGATCGGTCTGGGTACGAGTGTGCTCGTCGTGCCGCAGTACCACCCGCTCCAGTTGGCGAACAGCCTGGCGTCGCTCGACAAGCTGAGTGCCGGCCGCCTGACGGTGGGAATCGGAGTCGGATGGAGTGAGGCGGAGTTCGATGCCTTGGACCAGGACTTCGCATCGCGCGGGAAGCGCACCGACGAGGCGCTCGACATCTTCCGTTCGGTCTGGGAAACCGGTTCCGCTGAGCACCACGGCAACTACTACGAGTTCGACCCGGTGAAGATCCTTCCTCAGCCCGAGGCGGCGCGGGTCCCCGTCTGGGTGGGGGGCCGAGGTGCGGCCGCGATGCGGCGAGCCCGGCAGGCCGACGGCTACCAGGGAATCGGAATGCCACCGGACGACCTGGCTCCGATCGTCACGGAGTTGCGATCCGCGCGGCCCGAGCCCGACTTCACGATCTCCTACCGCACGGGGTGGGATCCCCAGGGCATGGATCCCGCTCAGATCGCGGAGGAACGCGCCGCCTACGAGGAGGCCGGAGTCCAGCACGTCGTGTCGGCGCCCTGGCGTACGGATCCGGCCGATTGGATCCGGTCCATGGAGCTCCTGGTGGAGATCGTCCAGCCGGACGAACCCACCATCGACTGACAATCGTCACCAACTGCCGGAAGTGGTACGCGTCGCGCCGCTCGGGACGCTAGAACGGAAGCGATGGACACGCGGAGCCTCACGGTCATCGTTCTCGCCGCCGGCGAGGGCATGCGGATGCGATCGAGTCGGCCGAAGCCTCTCCATCGATTGTGCGGACGACCGATGATCCGCTACGTCCTGGACGCGGTGGAGGCGCTGAGCGCCCGCCGGGTCGTCGTGGTGGTGGGCCGAGGCGCCGATCGCATGACCGAAGAGCTCGCCGATTCGAAGCCCGTCACCGACGTCGTCGAGCAACCGGTACGGCGAGGCACCGGGGATGCGGTGCTCGCCGGCCTGAGCGTGCTCGACACCGATCTCGATCTTGATGGTGACGACGACGTCGTCATCGTTCCGGCCGACGTTCCTCTGCTGCAGGCCGAAGCCCTCGAGTCTCTCCTGCAGGTCCATCGTTCGTCGTCCGCCGCGGCCACGGTCCTCACGACCTCCGTGCCGGACCCAGACGCTGCGGGGCTTCGGATGCGCGTCGTTCGCGGCGGCCGGGACGACGCGGTGGTGCGAGTGGTGGATGCGTCGGACCTCGTCGGGGACGAGCACGAGATCACCGAGCTGGCCGCCAACGTCTGGGTGGTGCGTCGCTCCCTGCTCGCCCCCGCCTTGCGCCGGCTCCAGCCCGACAACGCCGCCGGAGAACTGCACCTGTCCGGGATGATCGAAGTGCTGGCCGCCACCGGCCACCCGATCGAAGTCTGCGCCACCACACGGGCCGACGACGTGGCCGGCATCAACGACCGGGCGGAGCTCGCTCTGGCCGAAGCGGAGCTCCGTCGCCGAACCAACACGGCATGGCTGGCTCGGGGGGTCACGATGCTCGACCCGGACCGCACCTACATCGAC
>CAYFLT010000003.1:49255-51662 GCA_964344055.1 uncultured Candidatus Nemicrothrix sp. | reverse complement strand
TCGACGCCACCGTCCAGCTCGCCCCTGACGGCACCATCTTCCCCGGATCGATCCTGCAGGGCCGCACGGTGATCGACGAGGGCTGCGAGATCGGCCCCGACTCACGAATCGTCGACTGTCGGATCGGTCCCGGCTGTCGGATCGAGAAGACCATGGCGGAGGGGACCACCATCGGTCCCGACTGCCACGTAGGCCCGTTCGCGGTGCTCGCCCCGGGCACCGAACTGGCTGCAGCAACCACCACCGGCCCCTTCTATGCTGCGGGTTCGGACAGTCCTTGACGACCACCGGGAAACAGATGCAACTCCTCAACCACAAGAAGCTCCACATCGTGGCGGGGAGGGCCACCCAGGAACTGGCCAACGACATCTGCCACGAACTGGGTGTCCCGCTCGGCTCACCGAACATCGCCGAGTTCGCGAACGGTGAGATCCACGTCAAGTACGGGGAGTCCATCCGCGGCGCCGACGTCTTCATCGTGCAGACCCACGCCGAGTGGGAGGGCCGGTCGATCAACGACGCGATCATGGAGCACCTGATCATGGTCGACGCCGCCAAGCGGGCGTCGGCCAAGCGGATCACCGCAGTGGCTCCCTTCTACGGGTACAGCCGTCAGGACCGCAAAGCGTCGGGTCGTGAGCCCATCACCGCTCGCCTCATCGCCGACCTCTTCCTCGCCGCCGGTGCCGACCGGCTGGTGTCGGTCGATCTGCACTCCGGTCAGATCCAGGGCTTCTTCGACGGGCCGGTCGACCATCTGACCGCGATGCCTGTGCTCGTCGATTGGCTGTCGGACCTCGAAGAGGACGACATGGTCATCGTGTCTCCCGACGCCGGCCGGATGAAGGTGGCCGAGCGCTACACCAACCTCCTCGGCGCTGACCTCGCGTATGTGCACAAGCGTCGGTCCACCACCGAGAAGAACGCGGTCGAGGCCAAGGAGATCATCGGTCATGTCGAGGGTCGCACGTGTGTGCTCATCGACGACATGATCGACACCGGCGGCACGATCGTGGCCGCCGCCGAACTCCTGCACGACTACAAGGCCAAGCGGATCATCATCGCCACCACCCACGGCGTGTTCTCCGGCCCGGCCATCGATCGGCTGAAGAACGCGCCGGTCGAGACCGTGCTCATCACCGACACCCTCCCGCTGCCGAGCGAGAAGCAGGCCGACAAGATCACGGTCCTGTCGGTGGCGCCGATCATCGCCCGGGCCATCTCGGCGGTCTTCGAGGACACCTCGGTCAGCGAGATCTTCCACGGCAACCACCTGGCCTGAGGGTTCGCCGACACCCACCGTCGTCACCGGCGTGGAGGAGTGGGGAACCGGGAGGTCGGCGCTAGCCTGATCCGTCGGCTCATCCACGAGCCTCGTCTCTTTCCGTGCCCTGTTCAGGAGCCGAAATCCCATGTCAGAACTGCTGCTGAGCGCCGAAACCGGTCGCAAGGAAGGCACCCGTCCCTCGCGTCGCCTCCGCCGTGAGGGCAAGGTCCCCGCCGTGGTCTACGGCCTCGACGCCGACCCGGTCGCCGTGTCGGTCGAATGGCCCGCCCTTCGTCAGGCGCTCACCACCGACGCCGGTCTCAACGCGCTGATCACCCTCCAGATCGAGGGTGAGGATCACCTTTCGGTCATCAAGGACCTCCAGCGTCACCCGGTACGCCGCGACGTGATCCATGTCGACTTCCTCCGGGTCCGCGCCGACCAGGAGATCGAGGTCTCCGTTCCGCTCAGCCTCATCGGCGAGGCCCTCGAGGTCACCCGCGCCGACGGCATGGTCGACCAGACCATGTACGAGCTCACCATCATGGTGAAGCCCACCGAGGTCCCGGAGCAGATCGAGGTCGACATCAGCGAGCTCCAGCTCGGCGACTCGATCAAGGTCGCCGACGTCGCCCTTCCTGACGGGGTCACCGCAACTGCCGATCCCGACTACGCCATCGCGTCCGCACTCATCACCCGCTCCACCCTCGAGGCAATGCGCGAGGATGCCGCGGCCGAAGCCGGTGAACTCGGCGAGGACGGCGAAGAGCTGGGCGAGGCTGCCGAAGACGCAGGTGGCGACGACGCCGCCGGCGGCGCCGACAGCGACGACTGACGGCGGGAGCCGGCCGGCTGATGGTTCGGCGGTCCCGCAACGAACGAACGGGCAGTCCGGCCGACCTTCTCGCGGTCGGGCTCGGCAATCCCGGCGACGAATACGCCCAGACCCGTCACAACGCGGGCCAGTGGGTGATCGACGAACTGGTGCGCCGGCACGGCGGCCGGTTGCGGCGCGGGCGCCGGGACAACGCCCTGAGCGACGAGCTGCGGGTCGGGAGCCACCGGTTGGCCGTGGCCATGCCCACCACCTACATGAACGAGTCCGGGCGGGCCGTCGGTCCTCTCGTACGGCGCTATGGC
>CAYFLT010000003.1:29136-49245 GCA_964344055.1 uncultured Candidatus Nemicrothrix sp. | reverse complement strand
ACCGACTTCGGTCGCCTCGTGATCATCCACGACGAGCTCGACCTTCCCGTGGGTCGGATGAAGGTGAAGTTCGGCGGGGGCCTGGCCGGCAACAACGGACTGAAGTCCGTGCGGGCCCATCTCCGCAGCGACGAGTTCGTCCGGATCCGCATCGGCGTGGGCAAACCGGAGCCGGGCACGATGAAGGGTCGCGACTACGTCCTTCGCCGACCGGCTCGATCCGAGCGCCCGGAGTTGGAACGGGTGATCGGTGAGGCCGCCGATGCCGTCGAGTACCTGCTCGGGCACGATGTCGATGCGACGATGAACCGGTTCAACGGTGGCTGACGCCCCGCTGGGCGCCCTGCTGCCCGATCTCGCCGAGGTGCCCGCGGTCGTCACGGCAACGAGCCGCCGCAACCCGGTGCTTGCGGTCCCGGATGCGGCTCGGGCGTTGGTGATCGCCGGAATCGCGGGTTCCACGGAGCGGCGGCCGGTCATGGTGGCCACAGCCACCCAACACGAAGCCGAGCGCCTGGCCGCCGATGCCGCCGCGCTGCTCGGACCCGACGAGGCCGTCCTCTTCCCCGGCTGGGAGACCCTCCCGTTCGAGAGGGTGAGTCCCGCGGTGGAGACGATGGGCCAACGGCTCCGAGCCCTCCACCGGCTCCGCGACCCGGCCACCGCGCCCGCCCTGCTGATCGTGCCCACACGGGCCCTCATCCAGCGCCTCGACCCGGACTGCGTCGACGACCCGATCGTCGTCGGGCAGGGCGACGTGCTCGATCCGGTGGAGCTCGTCGAAGAGCTGGTGGGGCTCGGCTATCGCCGGGAGCCCCAGGTGGAGCACCGGGGTGAGGTCGCGGTGCGGGGCTCGATCGTCGACGTCTTCCCCAGCACGGCCGACGCACCGATCCGAATCGATCTGTGGGGCGACGAGGTCGACCGGCTCACCGAGTTCTCGGTCGCCGATCAACGCTCGACCGGCTCGATCATCGAAACGGAGATCTACCCGTGCCGTGAGTTGAGGCCCACCGAACACAGCCGGGACCGAGCCGAGGAGCTGGTCGGCGAGGAACCGTGGGGGCGAGAGCAATGGGACCGCTTCGCCGACGGCCAGCTCTTCGACGGGATGGAGTCGTGGCTGCCCTGGCTCGTTCCCGAGGAGGAACTGATCACCGACCTGATCCCGGCCGACGGGCTGATCGTCCTGGTCGAACCCCGCCGTATCCGCGACCGCGCGGCCGAGATCATCGCGGAGGAGGCGGACCTGGCCGAGTCGCTGGCGCGGACCTGGGACGTCGACGCCGACGACGTGCACCGACTCCACCTGCCGTTCGACCGCTTGCTCGGCCGCACCGACGCGCCGAGCTGGTCGGTGTTGGCGTCTCCGGACAGTCCCGACACTCCGGCGGTCGCGGCATCCGGCTGGCAGCCGGCGGTCGGCGACATCGATCCCACGGTCGATCAGCTGCGGAACCTGCTGGGCGAGGGCTATCGCGTGGTCGTGGCTGCGGACGGTGCTGCCAGCGCGCAGCGGCTCGGCACCCTGCTGTCCGAGCGCGGGGTGGCGCTCGACGTGGTCGACGAGGTCGCGCTCGACGGACCTTCGGGGGTGATCGTTCCGGTGCCGGTCGAGCGTGGCGCGATCCTGCCGGACCTCAAGCTCGCGGTGCTCAGCGAGTCGGACCTCACCGGGCGCCGTCGCACCCACCGTCGTGCCCGTCGCCGCCGTCGAGATGCCCAACGCTTCTTCGAGGATCTCCGTGAGGGTTCGTTCGTCGTCCATCACCAGCACGGTGTGGCCCGCTTCGGTGGCATGGTCACCAGGGCGATCGGCGGCAACGAGCGGGACTACCTCCTGCTCGAATATCGGGGCGGGGACAAGCTCTACGTGCCGTCGGATCAGATCGAGTCGGTGCGCCACTACACCGGCGGCGACACCCCGACGCTGTCGAAGATGGGCGGGTCGGACTGGCAGAGCACAAAGGCCAAGGTGCGCTCCGCCGTCCAGGAGATCGCCCAGGAGCTGGTGGTCCTCTACCAGAAGCGGGTCACCTCGCCTGGACACCCATACGAGCCCGACACTCCCTGGCAGCGGGAGTTCGAGGCGAGCTTCCCGTTCCAGGAGACTCCGGACCAGCTGCACGCCATCATCGACGTGAAGTCGGACATGGAGCGCGGTGCCCCGATGGACCGCCTCGTGGTCGGCGATGTCGGCTTCGGAAAGACCGAGGTCGCGCTGCGGGCCGCCTTCAAGGCGATCCAGGGGGGCAAGCAGGCGGCGGTACTGGTCCCCACTACCCTCTTGGCCCAGCAACACTTCGCCACCTTCAGTGAGCGGATGGCGCCCTACCCGGTTCGGGTCGAGGTGCTCAGCCGGTTCCTCACCAACGCTCAGGCCAAGGCGGTGGTCGACGGGGTGAAGAGTGGCGAGGTCGATCTCGTCATCGGTACCCACCGCCTCTTGTCCGGCGACATCCAGTTCAAGAACCTCGGACTGCTCGTGGTCGACGAGGAGCAGCGGTTCGGCGTCAGCCACAAGGAGCAGATCAAGGAGCTCCGAACCGATGTGGACGTGCTCACGCTGACGGCCACACCCATCCCGCGCACGATGGAGATGAGCCTCACCGGCATCCGCGACATGTCGCTGCTGAACACTCCGCCGGCCGATCGCCAGCCGATCCTCACGTACGTGGGCGAGTACGAGGATCGAGCTGTCGCCGAGGCGATTCGCCGTGAGCTGCTGCGCGAAGGGCAGGTGTTCTTCGTCCACAACCGGGTGATGGACATCGAGCACGTCGCGGCCCATCTCCGGGATCTGGTGCCGGAGGCTCGGGTGGCGGTCGCTCACGGTCAGATGGACGAAGGCACGCTCGAGCGGGTGGTCATCGACTTCTGGGAGGGCGAGTACGACGTGCTCGTCTGCACCACGATCATCGAGTCCGGCATCGACATGCCCACCGTCAACACCCTCGTGGTCGATCGCGCGGATCTGCTCGGCTTGGGTCAGCTCCACCAGCTGCGCGGGCGGGTCGGCCGGGCCGGCCAACGGGCCTACGCCTACCTGTTCCATCCGGTCGATCGGGTGCTGAGCGAGGAGGCGTATGAGCGTCTGAAGACGATCGGTGAAGCGACCGAGCTCGGCTCGGGCTTTCGCATCGCCATGCGCGACCTCGAGATCCGTGGGGCCGTCAATCTGTTGGGCACCGGACAATCCGGCCACATCGCCGCCGTCGGCTATGACCTCTACTGCCAGATGGTCACCGAAGCCGTGGCGGAGCTTCGGGGCGAAGCCGCGAAGGAACCGGTCGAGATCGCGATCGAGGTGCCCGGCGACGCCCACCTGCCCGACGACTACGTCCTCAAGGAGACCAACCGACTCGAGGCCTACCGTCGACTTGCGTCCATCGAGACGCTCGAGGCGCTCGAGGACGTTCGAGCCGAGTGGCTCGACCGGTTCGGGCCCATTCCGGAACCGGCCGAGGCACTCCTGCAGGTGGGCCGTCTCCGGGTCGAGTGCGTCCGCACCGGCGTCCGGGAGATCACGGTCACCAAGGGACCCGGCTTCGGTGGCCCGGACCACATCGCCAAACTCACGCCGGTCACCCTCCCGGACAGCCGGCAGGTTCGACTCCAGCGCCTTCATTCCGGCAAGGGGTCGGGGAACTCGCCGGTCTACAAGGAGGCCGTGGCCGAGCTGCATCTGCCGCTGCGCAAGAAGAACGGGCCGGTCGTCGACCAGCTCGCCGCGGTCATGGCCGATCTGATTCCCGACGTCCCTCGACCCCAGGGCTCGGGCTCCGGTTCCGGCAACGCCGACGGGACCGATAACCTGCCGGACTCGTGAGCGACGTTTCTTCCTCTCCTCCCTCCGACCCCTCCCCGGACCCGGGTTCGGAGCCGTCCTTCAACTGGCGGCACCTTCTCGGGGTGGTGGTGCTCGTCGCGATCGCGGCGGGGGCCTGGTGGATCATCACCAACGAACGGGGCGCCGACGAAGTCGTCGGCCGGGTCGCCGATTCGGAGCTCACCGAGGCTGATCTGATCGACCTGGTCAACTCCACCGAGCCACGGGCGCCGACCGACTCCGACGTCCAGCCTCCTGACGCGATCGACATGGCCGCAGCCCGCGGGATGCTCCAGCAGTGGCTGATCGTCCACGCGCTCGAGGCTGAGCTGGCCGCCCAGGAGATCGCCTTCCCGCAGAGCGCGATCGACGACACCCTCGAGACGTTCCGCGCCCAAGGCCTGGATCCCTCCCTCCCGTGGCCGGCGCTTCAGGCCAAGTCCACGGCGCTCGCCGAGGTGCTCACGGACCATGTCGAGGCCAGCATCGTGGTCGACATCGAACTGCCGGAGTGGATCTGTTCGAGCCACATCCTCCTCGAGACCGAGGAGGAAGCGCTCGAGGCGCTCGCGCGGGCGGAGGCCGGTGAGGACTTTGCGGAGTTGGCCGTCGAGTTGTCGATCGGACCGAGCGGTCCCAACGGCGGCAACCTCGACTGTGTACCGACCGCTCAGTTCATCCCCGAGTTCGTCGAGGGCGCTCGCACCTCCGGGGGATCCGGCTTGGTGGGCCCGGTGGAGACCCAGTTCGGATTCCACGTGATCGACGTCCGCTCGATCGGTGAGCTCTCGGTCGAGATGCACACGGAGATGGAAGTCGACTTCGTGGCCACCGAATTGGCGCGGGCTGAAGCGGAAGCCCGGGACGCAGAGCTGTCCTCGAGCTTCGCCGAGTTCGTGTCGCTCGCAGAAGAGCGCATCATCGGCGGCGGCTTCATCGCCGCCCGCTATGGCGAGTGGGTGGCGGGCGCCGGCCTCGTCGCACCGGATTCGCCGACCGGCTGACCTGGCGATGCCGGGCCGGATCACGGTCGTCGGACTTGGCCCCGCCGGCCCCGAGCTGATCACGGCCGAGACCCGGGCCGTGCTGGATGACGCGCCTCGCTGCATCCTGCGGACTCGGCGACATCCTGCGGCGGTGCTCGTCCCTCACGCCGAGTCGTTCGATGACGTCTACGAACGGGCGGACACCTTCGACGATGTCTATGTGGAGATCGTCGAACGGCTGATGGCGATGGCCGTCGACGCTGACGTGGTCTACGCCGTGCCCGGCTCTCCACTGGTGTTGGAGCGGACGGTGGCGTCCCTTCGAGCCGGTAGCGCCGAGGCGGGGCTGGAGTTGACCGTATTGCCGGCGATGTCGTTCCTCGACGTGGCGTGGGCCCGGCTCGGAATCGACCCCGTGGACGCGGGGGTCCGGTTGGTGGACGGCCTCGGGTTCGCCACGGCGGCCGCGGGTCAGACCGGGCCGCTGCTGGTGGCGCACTGTCACGCCCGTCACGTCATGAGCGACATCAAGCTCGCGGTCGACGCGCCGCCCGAGCGGGTCATCGTGCTGCAGCGCCTCGGGCTGCCCGACGAATCGATCCACGAGGTCGGGTGGGCCGATCTCGACCGTGAGGTGGAACCCGATCACCTCACCTCCCTGTTCATCCCGGAGCTCACCGAACCGGTTGCCGCCGAGTTCGCCCGGTTCGACGAACTGGTGCGGGTGTTGCGCGACCGTTGCCCGTGGGATCGGGAGCAGACGCACGCCTCGCTCCGCCGCCACCTGCTCGAGGAGACCCACGAGACCCTCGAAGCGCTCGATGCCCGGGCCGATCTGGACGACGCCGAGCCCGATGCGGATCTCGATGACCATCTCGCCGAGGAGCTCGGTGACCTGCTGTATCAGATCTTCTTCCACGCCCGACTCGGCGCGGAGCGGGGGGCCTTCACGGTCGCCGATGTGGCTCAAGGGATCCACGACAAGCTCGTGGTCCGTCACCCGCACGTCTTCGGCGACGTGACTGCGGAAGACAGCTCCGAGGTCCTCCGCAATTGGGAGCAGATCAAGGCCGAGGAGAAGGGCCGGGAGTCGGTCATGGATGGGATTCCGGCGGCCTTGCCCGGCCTGCTCTATGCCCTGAAGGTGCAGAAGCGGGCGTCGTCGACCGGGTTCGACTGGGATGGGGGAGCTGAGGTCGCCTACGCCGATGTCGAGGACGAACTCGCAGAGGTGCGTGAGGACCCTTCCGAGCACGAAGTGGGTGACTTGCTGTTCGCCGCCGTTCAGGTGGCGCGGCGGCTCGACCACGATCCTGAAGCGGCGCTGCGCGGCGCTGCGCAGCGATTCGCTCGTCGATTCTGTGTGGTCGAGGAACTGGCTGCGACGTCGGGCGTCGAGCTGGCGGAGCTCGACGAAGCCAGCCTCGCCGACTTGTGGGCGCGCGCCAAGGCCTCCGCGGGCTGAGCCACTCCGCTCGAGATCTGAGTGGGTGAGCGTGGGTCGATTCTGGCCTGCACACCCCCATTTTGGGGTGAGGCGCGCGGATCGCGCGGGCTCCATCACCCTTCGCGCGACTGGGGCTAGCCTCGCGCGGAGCGACCAGCTCCCGCGTTTGGGATCGCCGGTCGATCTCGCAGACTGGAACCCCGTCCCCAGAGTCAGAAGCCGAAGGTCGAGTAGTGAGCATCATCGAGAGCGTTCGTGGTCGCGAGGTCTTCGACTCCCGTGGCAACCCCACCGTCGAGGTCGACGTCGAGCTCGACAGCGGAGCCGGCGGCCGCGCAATGGTGCCGAGCGGCGCCTCCACGGGAGCATTCGAGGCCGTCGAGTTGCGCGACGGCGGCGATCGTCTCGTCGGCAAGGGTGTGCTCACCGCGGTCGGTTTCGTCAACGGCGAGCTCGCCGACACCGTGGTCGGGCTCGACGCACTGGATCAGCGGACGGTCGATGCCGAGCTGATCTCGACCGACGGCACCGACAACAAGGGCCGGGTCGGCGCCAACGCCATCCTCGGTATCTCCCTCGCGGTTGCCCATGCCGCAGCCGCCGAGCTGGAGATTCCCGTCTGGCGTCATGTCGGAGGCGCCAACGCGCACGTACTGCCGGTTCCGATGATGAACGTGCTGAACGGGGGTGAACACGCCGACAACTCGGTGGACTACCAGGAGTTCATGTTCATGCCGGTCGGCGCCGCGTCCTTCAGTGAGGCCATGCGATGGGGCGTCGAGTCGTATCACACCCTCAAGAAGGTCCTGCAGCAGAAGGGCCTCTCGACCGGCGTCGGTGACGAGGGCGGCTTCGCTCCCGATCTCGGCTCGAACGAAGAGGCCATCCAGCTCCTGATCGACGCCATCGAGCAGGCGGGCCGGACGCCCGGAGACGAGATCGCAATCGCCATGGATGTCGCGTCCACCGAGTTCTACTCGGACGGGATCTACGACCTGGCCTCAGAGGGGCGGAAGCTCAGCTCCGACGACATGGTGGCGGAGTATGTGACGCTGTGTGAGAAGTACCCGATCGTCTCGATCGAGGACGGGATGGCCGAGGACGACTGGGACGGGTGGGCCGCCCTCACCGCGGCCATCGGCGATCGAGTGCAGCTGGTCGGCGACGATCTCTTCGTCACGAACACCGAACGCCTGGCGCGGGGGATCGAGTCCGGCACGGCCAACTCCATCCTGGTGAAGGTGAACCAGATCGGTTCGCTCACCGAAACGCTCGAAGCCGTCGAGTTGGCCACCCGCAACCGCTACACGTCGGTGATGTCGCACCGATCGGGCGAGACCGAAGACACCACGATCGCCGACCTCGCGGTCGCCACCAACTGTGGCCAGATCAAGACGGGCGCGCCGGCGCGGTCCGATCGAGTGGCCAAGTACAACCAGCTGCTACGGATCGAGGAGCAGCTCGGCGAGGCCGCCGCCTATCGAGGAGTGAAGGCCCTGGCCGGCCACTGACCATGGCCCGACCCTCATCCCCCCGACCGAGGTCATCGGCCAAGCGCCCGACAACCTCACGCGCTCCCGCAAAGGGGTCAGCCAAGAAGCCGACGCCGGCCAAGCGGGCCACGAAGAAGCGGGCTGCCAAGAAGCCGGCGGCTGCCCGAACCCGGCCGGCCGCCGCAGCGTCCACACGTCAGGCGCCGGCCCGACGCTTCCGGTCGGGACGGATCGTTCGGGGCGGCCTGATCGCCGGCACCATCGCCGTCGGGGCAGGGCTCGCCGCCATCCCGGTCGGCGACTGGCGCGAACAGCAACAGGAACTCGACGACGCTCGCGATCGCCGCGCCGAGCTGGAGGCGGAGATCGCCGAGATCCAGCAGGAGATCGACTCGATGAGCGGGGCGGCAGGCATCGAGGAACGGGGTCGCTGTTTCGGGCCGTACGTGCTTCCGGGAGCCGAGACGTACTCGATTCCCGGCGTTCGCGGCTGCAACTCGGACCCATGAGCGCGCAACCGATCGAGGCCACGGGCCTGGTTCGCCGCTTCGGCGACCTCGTCGCGGTCGATGGGATCGACCTCGCGGTCGACGACGGAGAGATCTTCGGCTTCCTCGGACCCAACGGCGCGGGCAAGTCCACCACCGTGCGCATGCTGGTGACCCTGCTCCGGCCGACCGCCGGCTCGGCCCGGGTGGCCGGACACGATGTGGTGACCGAGGCGAACGCGGTGCGTCGAGCCATCGGGGTGGCGCTGCAGGACGCCGCGATCGATCCGCTGATGACGGGCAATGAACTGCTCCGGCTCCAAGCCGTGTTGCACGGCCTCGGTCGTAGGGAAGCCTCGGTCCGTACGGGCGAACTCCTCGAGCGAGTCGGCCTCACCGGCGCGGCGGGTCGGCGAGTGGGTCAGTACTCCGGTGGTATGCGTCGGCGTCTCGATCTCGCGCTGGCGCTCGTGCATCGGCCGACGGTGCTCTTCCTCGACGAGCCGACCACCGGGCTCGACCCGACGAGCCGGCTGGCGGTCTGGGACGAGGTCCGCTCACTCAACGCCGACGGCACGACGGTGTTCCTCACGACCCAGTACCTCGAGGAAGCCGACCAGCTTGCGGCCCGCGTGGCCATAATCGACAACGGTCGCATCGTCCGCGAGGGCGACCCGACGTCGTTGAAGGAGGCGGTCGGTGACCCGACGCTTCGCATCGAGGTGGCGGACGGCGCCGACCTCGACGCCGCCCGGTCGGTGTTGGCCGGTTTCGGCGAGACGCGACCAGCTCGACCCGGCCGCGTTGCGATCGGTCTCCGTGGGGGAGCAGGTCGGCTGGCCGACGTCGTCCGTGCGCTCGATGAGGGTGGGGTGTCCGTGGCCCACGTGGAACTGGACTCGCCGAGTCTGGACGATGTCTTCGCGGAGGCGACCGGCCGGCGGCTCGAAGGGGCGACGCCCGAAGCTGCAGCGGCACCGTGACCACGCTCTCCGGTCGACTGTCGCTGCGCGTGGGCGGAGAACAGGCGGCTGCGCTGTCGTGGCGGTCGGTGCTGAACACGTGGCGCCAGCCCGCGTCGTGGACGCCGTCGATCTTCTTTCCGCTGATGCTGGCGGCGGTCTACGCCGCCCAGTTCGAGAAGGCCACCAACCTGCCGGGCTTTCCGGAGGTCGACTCCTTTCTCCAGTTCATCCTGCCCGCCTCGATCCTCCAGGGCATCTCGTTCAACGCGGGAGAGGCGGGGACCGCGTTGGCGCTCGACATCGAATCGGGCTTCTTCGACCGGTTGATCACCTCGCCCGTCGCCCGCCAGTCGATCCTCGTCGGACGTATGGCGGGTGGGGCGGTCTTCAGTGGCGGTCTCGCCGCGGCGCTGATGCTGGCGTTCGCCGTGGCCGGCGCTCCGGTCCAGGGTGGGCTGACTGCAGCGGTCGCGATCATCGTGATCGCCATGGCGCTGTCGCTCGCGATCGGCGGGTTCAGCATCGCGGTGGCGCTGCGGACCGGCTCGTCGGAGGCCACCCAGTCGCTGTTTCCGCTGATCTTCATGATGATCTTCGTCTCGTCGGCGTTCTTCCCGACCGAGCTCATGTCGGGCTGGTACCAGTCGGTTGCCGAAGTGAACCCCTTCACCTTGATCGTCGACCCGACCCGCCGGATCGCGCTCGAGGGCTTCGACATGGGGGACTTCGTCAGCGCGTTGGCATGGATCTCGGTGGTGGCCCTGATCTCGCTCTCGATGGCCTACCGGATGCACCTCCGGAGGTTGCGGGCATCGTGACCGCACCCGCACCCGCCCCAGCTCCAGCTTCTTCTGGGCATCCTCTCGCCATGCCGTCGTCGTTCCCGGCCTTCATGGAGCTGTCTCGGCGATCACTCATTCGGATCGTCCGTATCCCCTCGATCCTGGTCCCCACGATCGTGATGCCGATCTTCTTCGTCATGGCCTTCACCGGCAGCTTCGAAGGTGTCACTCGGCTGGACGGTTTCCCGACCGACAACTTCATCAACTGGGTTGGGCCTTACGCGCTCGTCCAGACAGCGTCGTTCGCCGGGATGGGTGCGGCCGGAACCATGGCCACCGATCTCGACAACGGATTCATCGACCGCCTGTTGGTGAGCCCGGTTCGGCGCAGCATGATCATCGTCGGCCCGCTGGCGTACACCGCGATGCGGTCGGTGATCCCGATCACGCTGGTGCTGCTCCTCTGCGTCCCGAAGGGCGCCTCGCTGCCGGGTGGGATCCTGGGGCTCGTGCTCGCCATCGTCGGCGGGTTGGGTGGAGCGCTCGTGGTCGGCGCGATGGGGCTGGCCGTGGTGCTGAGAATCGGTCACATCCGGGCGATGGTGCTGGTGAACATCATCGCGTTCACGTTCCTCTTCCCGTCGATCGGCCAGGTCCCGATGTCGCTGCTCACCGGCTGGATGCACACGGTCGCTCGCTACAACCCGGCCACGAATCTCATTCGCATGACCCGCCAGGGGTTCATCGGTGACATCACTTGGGCCGAAACCTGGCCCGGCCTGCTCGTCATCGTTGCCGGTCTTGTCGTCTTCGGCGCCTGGGCCCGCTACGAACTCGAGCGTCTCAGCCCCTGACCTGCACAGATCGGTGCCAGCTGACTCGGTTTTGTTCCGGGATGAATAGCGGGTCAGGTGAGGCGGATCTGGCGGCGGCGAACCGGGCTCGAGGTGACGACATTGGACTCGGTGTCGCCGTACTCCCAGAGCCGCTCGGTGAGATCTCCGAGATGATGGACGTCGGGCAGCCAGGCGCGGATGACGTGACTCTCCTTGCCGGTGACCCGGTTGCACTCGACCACCTCGGGCAGACCGGCCGCCAGCTCATCGATGGCGGGTGCATTCGTTCCGGCGGACATGACCCGCACGATCACCTGGATCGGAAAGCCGAGTGCAGCCGGATCGACGGTGGCGGTGTAGCCGGTGATGATGCCGTCGCGTTCGAGCCGCTTCACCCGCTCGGTCACCGCTGGCGGCGACAGGCCCACCCGCTCGCCGAGCTCCCGGTAGCTGATGCGAGCATCGGTCTGCAGCTCTTCGAGGATCGTCCGTGAGATCGAATCCAACATGAGAATCATGCTAGTGGTTTCGAAAGCACAGGAGTGTATATGCCTCTGAAACAGCGGCAAATATCCGATCTGAGGCAAAAGAACGACGGGATCGAAGGTGCAGGATTTCGTACGCTCAGGACATGAAGACCAGTGACACCCTCCACGTCAGCCAATCCCCCCTTTCGGCGCTTCCGGCGTTGCTCGACGCGTGGAACCAGCACCAGGATCTCCGAGCTTCTGGCGCACCGATCACCGAACTCGTCGAGTCTCGCCGCAGCCTCGACGCCGCCCGCTCCCGGGCCCGCCGTCGCTGACTGCCCATACGGCGCACCGACGACGGGTGGCAGGCACCAGCGTTGCTGGTCCACTGCCCCTAGCCTGAGTTGGTGCTCGACAATCCACCGGCCGGACCCGACGACGTCGCCGAGGCGCTCCGCGCGCATCAGTACCTGCCGGACGAGGGCCTTGCGACGGCGATCTTCCTGGCGCTGAAGCTCGAACGACCGCTGCTGCTCGAGGGCGAACCCGGCGTCGGCAAGACCGAGGTCGCCAACGTGCTCTCCGAGTGGATCGGTGGACCGCTGCTGAGGCTGCAGTGCTACGAAGGAATCGACGTCGGTCAGGCGGTCTACGAATGGGATTACGCCCGCCAGCTGCTGCACCTCCGCACGGCTGAGGCTACCGGCCGCGCCGGGGAGGAGAGCGATCGTGTTCTCGAGGACGAGCTGTACGACGAGCGCTTCCTCGTCCGCCGACCCCTACTCCAGGCGATCGCCCATGGCGATGGACCGCCGCCGGTCCTCCTGATCGACGAGGTCGATCGCGCCGACGACGAGTTCGAGGCGTTCCTGCTCGAAATCCTCGCCGATTACGCCGTCACCGTTCCCGAGATCGGTACCTTCCGTGCCGAGCATCCTCCGGTCGTCGTGGTCACCTCGAACCGCACCCGCGACGTCCACGACGCGCTCAAGCGCCGCTGCCTCTATCACTGGGTCGCGCATCCCGACACGCGGCGCGAGGTCGAGATCATCCGGCTTCGGGCCCCCGAAGTCAGCGAACGGCTCGCTCGCCAGGTGGCGAACGCCGCCGCATCGATGCGTAATGTCGGGCTCTACAAGCCGCCGGGCGTCGCCGAAACGATCGATTGGGCTCGCGCCATCACCCTCATGGGCGATGACGAACTGGTCGAGGAGCACGTCGAGGCCACGCTCGGCACCCTCCTCAAGTACCGCGAGGACATCCGTCGGGTGCTCGAGAACGATCTCAACTCGCTCGTCCGTACCGCCACCGGAGGCTGAACGGTGGGAGAGCGGGCGGTCGTCGGATTCGTCGACGCCCTCCGGGGCGCCGGCCTGGCGGTCTCGCTCACTTCGTCTCGTCTCTACGCCGAGGCCATGGCGGCGATCGACGTCGGCAACCCCGATCACGCCTACTGGGCGGCCCGGACGACGCTGATCCATCGGCCCGAGGACCTCGAGCTCTTCAACACCGTCTACGTGAGCTACTGGGGGTCGGTCACTGCCGTCCCGCTCTTCGAGGCGGAAGCGGACACCCAGACGATGACCCTGGCAATCGACGACGACGACGCCGATGGAGGAGATGCCGCGGACGACGACGCCGGCGACGACGTCCTGTCGCTTCGCTACTCCGCCGTGGAGGTCCTCGGGGCCAAGGACTTCGCCGACTACACCGCCGATGAACTCGCCGAGTCGCAACGCCTGATGGAGCAGATCCGCCTGCGAGGCCCGATGCGCCGCAGTCGCCGGCGCCGGCCGCGTCCCCATCGGCGAAGTGGTGCCAGCGGGCCGGTCGATGTACGCCGAACCGTCCGAGCTGCACTCCGAACCGGTGGAGAATCCGTGCTCCCCGTGCGGACGAGGCCGGAGCAGCGTCCCCGTCGGTTGGTACTGCTGCTCGATGTCTCCGGTTCGATGGAGCCCTACGCCCGGGCGCTCATCCGGTTCGCCCACGCGGCTGTGGTCGGTCGAGCCCGCGTCGAGGTGTTCGCGTTGGGCACCCGGCTCACGAGGGTCACCCGCGAGCTGTCCTCGCGCGACCCGGACCGGGCACTCGACGCGGCCGGACTGGCAGTGGAGGACTGGTCCGGGGGCACCCGACTCGGCGACGGTCTGCGGGCATTCAACGACGAGTGGGGCTGTCGGGGCATGGCTCGCGGCGCGGTGGTGGTGATCCTCTCCGACGGTTGGGATCGAGGCGACCCCGACTTCCTCGGCGAGCAGATGGAGCGCCTCCAACGGGTGGCTCATCGCCTCGTGTGGGTCAACCCCCTCAAGGCTTCGCCGGGATACGAACCGCTCGCGCGGGGGATGGCCGCGGCCCTGCCGCATCTCGACGCGTTCGTCGAGGGACATTCACTCGACTCCCTGGAGGCACTCGCTGCCTTGTTGCTCGACGACTCGGGCATGCTGGAACCGAACGGACCGGCCGGACCTGTCGTTGTCGGAGGTGGCAACCCGTGAGAGAACTGCTCGACGATCTCGATCGCTGGACCAGAGCCGGTGCCGACGTCGCGATCGCCCGGGTCGTCGACCTCGAGGGCTCCGGACCGCGACTCCCGGGTGCCGCCATGGCCGTCACCGCCGAGAGCGACGTTCGCGGATCCGTCTCGGGCGGATGTGTCGAAGGCGCCGTGGTGATCGAGGCCCTCGATGTCCTGGAATCGGACGCCCACCGGATCGTCACATTCGGCTACTCCGACGACGAAGCATTCGCGGTCGGGCTCACCTGCGGCGGCACGATCCATCTCTTCCTGGAGCGCTTCGATCCCGAGCCTCACGGGTGGTATGGCCAGCTGCGTGCCGACCTCGAGGCGGAAGTGCCCGTTGCGTTGGCCACGATCATCGACGGTCCCGGCGCGGGGGCCAAGCTGCTCGTCCGAGCCGCCGGAGGCGATGGACCCGCCACCCTCGGCTCGCTCGGCGACGAGGATCTCGAGCGGGTCGTCGAGCGCGATGTTCTGGGCGAGCTCGCGGCCGGGAGATCCGGGATCCGCCACTACGGCGAGCACGGCGAAGCGCGTGAGGGTGTGGTGTCGGTCTTCATCGAGAGTTTCGCCCCGCCGCCGCAGATGTTGATCTTCGGTGCGGTCGACTTCACCGCCGCCCTGGCCAGGGTCGCGAAGGTGCTCGGCTACCGGGTCACCGTGTGTGACGCCCGGGAGGTGTTCGCCACGAAGGCCCGCTTCCCGATGGCGGACGACGTGGTGGTCGACTGGCCGGATCGGCTGCTCGCCGACGTGGGTGGCGCGCTCGGCCCGCGCGACGCGGTGTGCATCCTGACCCACGACGCCAAGTTCGACGTGCCGGCGGTGACGTCGGCGCTGACCACCGACGTCGGCTACATCGGCGTCATGGGGAGCCGTCGCACCCACGACGACCGCAGCCGCCGTCTCATCGAGGCCGGAGTGTCCGACGACGAGTTGGCCCGGCTCCGCTCTCCGATCGGACTCGACATCGGGGCACGCACGCCGGAGGAGACGGCGATCTCGATCGTTGCCGAGATCATCGGTCAACGAACCGGCCGCGACGCCGTGGCTCTCTCCCTCACCGAGGGCCCTATCCACAACTAGCTCGGCTCGGCTTCTGCCGTGCCTGCCCGCGCCGTGCGGCTCGCGGCGCTCGTCGGCCCCCGAGCCCCGCTGCCTCTATTCGTCGTCGACGGTCGGGGTCGGCATCTCCGGCGTGGGCGGCGGCTTCGGAGGTTGGCCGGGCGGGCCGGTGCGAACGTGGAAGCTCTGGCGCCAATCGAGATGTGTGGCATCGTCGATCGACAGCTGCCACGTGTAGCTCTGGCCCGGTTGAACCGGGAGCGTCGGGAAGGTGATCGCCAACGGCACCGACAGCGGCGTACCCGGCTTCAAACCGGCGGGGCGACCGGCCTCGAAGCGACCGTGCACCATCACGGGCTGCTCCCGCAGCATCACCGGGTGACCGTCCTCGTCGAGTAGATCGAGCCGCCAATGATGGGCGACGTTGGCGCGATCCCATGGAACCTCGATGCGGATCGCCACCCCCATCGGCTGGGGACGGGGACCGATCACCGTGACGCCTCCGCCCAGCACGTACAGCTTCCGATCGGCGACCTGGGCGGAGTCGGCGAGCAGCATCGTGACCCGAAGGGTCGGTGGCGAGGCGGGTGCGGTGCCCATGGCTTCCATGGACCGCACCCTAGGCGGACGCGCCGCACCGCCCACCCGCCGGGCCAGACTGGGCCGATGCAACAGTCCGAACACCAGCGTCGATCCTCGATCGCGGCAGTCGTCCTCGCCGCAGGGGCCGGCTCGCGATTCGGCGGCGACGACCACAAGCTCCTCACGAGCGTGAGGGGAAAGCCGGTCGTTCGTCACGTCATCGACGCGGCTGTCGACGCGGACTTCGACGAGGTGATCGTCGTCTCTGGAGCGGTCGATCTCCGCGACCTGGTTCCCGATGGCGTGACCCTGATCCACAACGAGAAGTGGGAGGACGGACAGGCCACGTCGCTGAGAGCCGCAGTGGCCTACGCGGACATGCGCAAGCACGCGGCGGTGGTCGTCGGTCTGGGCGATTCGCCCGGCGTCGACGCTGCGGCGTGGCGGGCCGTGGCCGACGCCGACGCCGAGCTCGCCGCTGCGGAGTTCGACGGCGCTCGGCGACCGCCGGTGAAGCTCGGCGCCTCGATGTGGGCGAGCCTTCCCATCAGCGGCGACGAGGGGGCCAGGTCGCTGCTGAATGCAAGGGCCGACTTGGTACGGTCCGTGCCGTGCGGCGGTGACCCCGCTGACATCGATACTCAGGAGGATCTCCGCCGATGGAGATGACCGATTCGTTCGAGGTGGCCCGGCCGATCGAGGAGGCGTGGACCGTTCTGACCGACGTCGAGCGGATCGCGCCCTGTCTCCCCGGCGCCCAGCTCCAAGAGATCGAGGGCGACGAATACCGCGGCGTGGTGAAGGTGAAGCTCGGCGCGATCACCGCCCAGTTCAAGGGTGCCGCGGTGTTCGAAGAGCAGGATGCGGATCGTCGCCGGATGGCGCTGCGCGCGAAGGGTCGGGGCACCCAGGGCAATGCGGAGGCGTTGATCACCGCGAGCCTCGAGCCGGTGTCCGACGCCACCACCCAGGTCAACGTCGACACCGATCTGAAGGTCACCGGTCGGGTCGCCCAGATGGGCCGCGGGATCATCCCGGAGGTGAGCACCAAACTGATGGGCCAGTTCGCCGACAACTTGGCCGAACTGCTCGAGTCCGAGGAGGGCGAGACCACCGGCGAAGCGGACGGAAGCGACGAGCCGTCACCGTTCGCGGATGAGGCTGGCCCCCGCAAGGTCGACATGCCGGAACCCGACGCCGTCGACCTGCTCGATGCGGCCGGTACGCCGATCATGAAGCGGCTGGTCCCGCTGGTCCTTCTCGTCGTGGCGCTGCTGGTGCTTCGGCGGGTGCTCCGCAAGAAGTGAGCCGGGCGTCGGCGGCCGATCGGGCTCGCGTCAAGGCGTTGCTGGGCCGCCCGCCCGGTGGTGGATTCGAGGTCGTCGTCCGCACCGCTGCCGGTGATCCCGTGGTCCTGCGCAATGCGCCGATTCTCGACAGTGGTCGCCCGATGCCCACGCTCTACTGGCTGGTGGGCGAGGCCGAACGACGCATCGTCGGCCGGCTCGAGTCGGAGGGAGGTGTCCGGGCAGCCGAGGCAGCGGTTGACCCGGAGGAACTCGCGGACGCTCATCGCCGGTACGCCGAGGAGCGCGACGCCGAGATCCCGGCCGATCATGAAGGGCCCCGTCCCTCGGCGGGTGTCGGCGGCACTCGTCAAGGGGTGAAGTGTCTGCATGCCCACTACGCCTGGTTTCTCGCGGGCGGCGACGACCCTGTGGGCCGTTGGGTGGCGGACCAGCTCGCGGAGATCGCGACGGCCGAGCATGGAGAGGAACGATGACCGCACCGGTTGCCGCCATCGACATCGGAACCAACTCGACTCGAGTGTTGATTCGCGATGGATCCCGAACCCTCGAGCGGCTGATGACGATCACCCGGCTCGGCCAGGACGTCGACGCCACCGGCCGGCTGGCTGAGGAGGCGATCGATCGGACTCTCGTGTGCCTTCGGGACTATCGGAAGGTCATGGACGACTTCGACGTGACGCGGCTGAGGGCGGCGGCGACATCGGCATGCCGGGACGCGGCCAACCGCGAGGACTTCTTCGATCGGGCCGAAGCGGTCATCGGTGTCCGGCCAGAGCTGTTGAGTGGCCTGGAGGAGGGGCAGCTGTCGTTTCGAGGTGCGACGGCTGAACTCGATCCGGCCGATGGTCCCTTCCTGATCGCCGACATCGGCGGCGGATCGACCGAGTTCGCGTTCGGGACGCTCGAGGCCGAGTCGGCGCTGTCGCTCGACATCGGCTGTGTGCGGCTCACCGAGAAGTACGTCGAGCACGACCCACCGCGGCCCGAGGAACTGGTCGCCTGCTTGTCGATGACCGAGCTTCACCTCGACGACGTGGCGCGGGAGATCCCCCAGGCCGCGCAAGCCAAGACCTTCGTCGGGCTGGCCGGCACCGTTTCCACCGCGGCGGCGGTCGAGATCGGTCTCGCGGAATACGACCGAAGTCAGGTCCACCACTTCGTGCTCACGAAGGGTGCGGTAGAGGACGTCTACCGCACGCTCGTCACCGAGTCCCGAGCGGACCGCATCCACAATCCCGGGCTCGAGGAGGCGAGGGCGGACGTGATCGTGGGCGGGATGTGCATCCTCGTGGAGATCATGCGCTACTTCGGCTTCGACGAGTGCCTCGTCAGCGAATCCGACATCCTCGACGGCCTCGCGTTCAGCCTCCTCGACCCCTGAGCGTTGCTCTTGGAGTCAGATCCCTGTCGCATCCCCGGAGGTCAAACGGGTGCCTGTCCCCGCGTTTGACCTCAGCTCGTGGCGGTTTTGATCCAGGTGAGGATGTGGGCGGTGACCTCGTCGCGGTTGGTCTCGTTGAGGACCTCGTGGCGAGCGCCCGGGTAGTAGTGGGCCGTGACATCGAGCCCGGCGTCGCGCAGCGCACCCTCGAGGCCTCGCACCTGTTCACCCATCGCGGACACGGGGTCGGCTTCGCCGGTCACCAGGAGAACCGGCAGTGAACTCGGCGTCCGAGCGACTCCTTCCGGCGAGAGGCCCTCGACCCCGAGCTTCAGCATCTCGCCCAGGAAGCCGTAGGTCGGCGGCATGCCGTCGCCGCAGAGTGGGTCGGCGACGTAGGCGTCGACCTCGTCGGCGTCCCGGCTGAGCCAGTCGTAGGGGGTTCGGGCCGGTTCGAAGGGCTCGTTGAAGCCGCCGAGCAGATCGACGGGCTTGTCGCCCATCCCGGCCGCCACCGCGGCCTCGATTCCGGCCACCATTTCGGCACCCTCGGGTCCCGTGAGTCCGGGACAACCCGACAGGATGTAGCCGGCCAGACCGGCGTCGTCGCGTGCGACGAATCCCTGGGCGATCATCGAACCCATCGAGTGCCCGAACAGTACGGTCGGCCCGTCGACGGCAGACCCGGCGATCTCGATGAGCCGGCCCAGATCGTCGAGCACCCCCTCCATCCCTCGCGGGCCGAGCTTGCCGACGCCCGTACTGTCGGACGTACGACCGTGGCCCTGGTGATCGATGGCGTAGGTGGTGAATCCGGCCTCGACCAAGGCGTCGGCGAACCGCCCGTAGCGAGCCGAGTGCTCAGACAGGCCGTGGGCGACGACCACTGCGCCTCGCGGTTCGGCGGCGTCCCACCGCCGGTAGAAGACTTCGATGCCGTCGGCGTCGGTGAACGTGCATTCCTCCATGGGGCCTCCTCGGCTAGGGCGCTGGGACGGCTCGACTCGGTCGATGTCGTCGCTACGCCGGTTCGGGTGGGTCGGACGGCGGCCCGGCGAAGAGCTGGGCCTTCTCGAGCCAGTCTCGGGCGATCTCGCCGTCGATGACCAGCCCGGTGTCGGCGACGTTTCGGCGCTGGCTCGTCACCAGGCAGAAGTCGACGGCCGCGCCCCGCACCGTGGCGTCGGCGCCATCCGGGCCGTACACCCAGGTGGCGCCGGACGGCGACGTGAGCTCCACCCGGATCTCACCCTCCGGGATCTCGAGCTTGCGGTTCATGTAGGTCCAGCCGCGGGTGATGTAGCCGAGCTGGGCGATGTGACGGAGGCGGTCCGTCGGCTCCCGATCGGCGCCGACGGTGTCGCACACGTCCTGACCGTGCGCCCACGCCTCCATCAACCGGGCGGTGAGGAACGACTTCGCCGACATCGAGGGGCCGTACCACTCGATCCGGTCCGATTCGCCGCAGGTCGCGGCGGCGTCGGCCAGTTCCTGCCGGCAGGAACGCCAGTGGTCCAAGAGCTCTGCTGCCGACATCGCGCGGGTGGCGCCGAGTGTCGCCTCGTCGGCTGCCTCCGCGCTCGCGAACGCCTTCGACACGAACGACGACCGGTGTTCGATGAACGCGTCCTCGTCGGTGATCGCCAGCGCGGCGGTGTGGTCGAAGAAGGCGAGGTGGCCGACCTGGTCTCGTACCGCCCATCGAGGCGACGGTGTTGCCAACTCCCAATCAGCCGCCCTGAGCCCAGCCACGACCTCGTCCAGCGCCTGCTGTTCGGCGACGAGATCGGCCGTAATCGAGGCGACCGTCACGGTGGCGCTCATGCGACCAGCTCCGCCATCCGGCGAAGGGTGTCGGCGTCGCCCATGACGTTCAGGGTCGTCACGCAGGACTCCTTCCACGGCGCCAGGTCGTCGGCGATCTTGTCCCATGGCCCGATCAGGCCGATCT
>CAYFLT010000003.1:27489-29015 GCA_964344055.1 uncultured Candidatus Nemicrothrix sp. | reverse complement strand
CCCATACCGCCGACGTAGAGGGCGATGACAGGGCGGACGAAGTCGGCGCAGGCATCCACGTCGTCGCCAGGCACCAAGAGCGCAGTGCAGGCGATCTCGAAGGTGTCCCAGTTGTGCAACGCCTCCGGCCGGTCGAAGCCCTCCTGGAGGTAGCCCCGGTACATTGCGTCGTGCTTCGGGGAGAACAGCCACGGCAGCCAGCCGTCGCAGATCTCCGCGGCCAGCGCGACGTTCTTCGGTCCCTCCGCGCCGAGGTAGATCGGGATGTGGGCCCGCAGCGGATGCACGGTGCTCTTGAGTGGCTTGCCGAGGTCCGCCCCTCCGACATAGGGCATGTCGAAGAACTCGCCGTGGAACTCCACCGGCTTCTCCCGTGCGACGACCTGCCGGACGATCTCGACGTACTCCCGCGTGCGGGCCAGCGGTTTCGGGTAGGACTGGCCGTACCACCCCTCGACCACCTGCGGGCCGGAGGCACCGAGGCCGAGGATGAACCGGCCACCGGACAGATGATCCATGGTGATCGCGGTCATCGCGGTGGCCGCCGGGGTGCGGGCCGCCATCTGGGTGATGGCGGTGCCGAGCTTGACCGTCGAGGTCGAGGCCCCCCACCAGGCCAGTGGCGTGAAGCAGTCCGAGCCGTAGGCCTCGGCCGTCCAGATCGAGTCGAAGCCGAGCTCGTCGGCCACCGCGATCTGTTCCTCGACGCCGGCCGGTGGGCCGGCCGACCAGTAGCCCGTGTTGAGTCCGAGTTTCATGGAAGCGACCGTAGTGCTCTACTGGCGCAGGGACCTATCGCAGGGGGAGCGATGATCACCACGATCACGAATGCGAACATGCTCGACACCACGACGATGGAGATCGTCGGTGAGCGCACGATCGTGATGGAGGAGGACCGCATCGTCGACGTGATCGACGGGCCGTCCACGCCCGACGCCGACATCGTGGTCGACGCCGCCGGCGGCTACGCCATGCCCGGCTTCATCGACGCGCACGTCCACCACTTCATCGTCACCATGAACTTCCCCCGTCTCACGCGGATGGCTCCGATCGAGCTCGGGATCGCGATGGCGCGGCTCAGCGAGGCGACCGTGCGGCGCGGATTCACGACGGTTCGCGACACCGGCGGCAACGTCATCCCGCTCATCAGTGCGATCGAGTCGGGACTCTGCGGTGGTCCCCGAATCGTGCGGGCCGGCCGCACCCTCTCCCAGACGGGCGGTCACGGCGACTTCCGAGCGGCCGACATCGAGGTCGCGTCGTGTGGGTGCCAGCTCGAGGGCGACGACAACTCGCACGTGGTCGACGGGCCCGATGCCGCCCGCAAGGCGGCCCGATTCGAGCTCCGGGCCGGGTCGGACTTCATCAAGATCATGTCGTCGGGTGGGGTTGCCTCACCGTCGGATCCGTTCGACTGCGTCCAGTTCACGCCCGAAGAGATCCGGGCGATCACGCTGGAGACCGACCATCGCCACACCTACACGACGGCCCACGGTTACACGCCGGACGCCATCCGCCAGGCGATC
>CAYFLT010000003.1:26427-27479 GCA_964344055.1 uncultured Candidatus Nemicrothrix sp. | reverse complement strand
GTTGCATCGAACACGGCAACTGCATCGATGCCGCCACCGCGACCCGGATGGCGGAGCTCGATGTCGTCATGGTCCCGACCCTGGTCACCTACAAGGCCATGCAGGAGGTCGGCGCCAAGATGGGAATGCCCCAGGTCAACCTCGACAAGAACGCCGGCGTCTTCGACCAGGGCCGGGCCTCCATCGCCATCGCCAAGGACGCGGGCGTCGAGCTCGGTTTCGGGACCGACCTCCTCGGCGAGACCCAGCCCTGGCAGAACCAGGAGTTCGCGATACGTGCCGAGCTGGAACCGGCTGCCGACGTGCTGCGGTCGATGTATGTCACCAACGCCGAGCTCTGCAAGATGGAGGGCGAGGTCGGCGTGATCGCCCCGGGCGCCTACGCCGATGTGGTGGTGAGTGCGGCGAACCCGCTCGAGGAGCTCCCCGCGCTCGCGCACCCGGACGCTAACCTCACTGCCATCGTCCACCACGGGTTGCCGGTGGCGAGGGTCTAGCCGGAGGTCCCGGGGGGCGCTAGGAGGCCGAGGCGCGGGCGCCGGCCACCTGTTCGTCCATCAGGCGGAGGGTCTCCCCTCGGAACCGCTCGACGGTTCCCGCGTATGCACGGGGATCGAGGGTCGCCGCGAGTTCGGCGGCGAGCGCGATCGAACGATCGAGGAGATCGTCGGCCGGAACCACCTCGTCGAGGAACCCGACGTCGACCGCGCCGGCCGGTGTCGTGATGCGCGCGTTCACCACCGCTCGCTGCATGTGGCGCTTGCTCAGACGGGCGCCCGCGATGGTCATGGCCCAGTCGGGTAGCACCATCTTGATCGCCACCTCGTTCAGGCCGATCTTGGCGTCGACATCGGCGCCGACGCGAACGTCGCAGCCGAGCAGCATCAATGCGCCCGCCGCGAGTGCGTGACCGGTGCAGGCCGCCACCACGGGAACCGAGCAGCCGTAGAGGGTGCGCACCAGTTCACCCCCGTTGGCGACGAGGTTGATGATGGCGTCGAAGTCCGAGCCGCCCATCACTCCGAGGTCGAATCCGCCGGAGAAGCGGCCGG
>CAYFLT010000003.1:17353-26417 GCA_964344055.1 uncultured Candidatus Nemicrothrix sp. | reverse complement strand
CCTCGTCGCCCTCCGCCTCTCGCAGGGTGGCAACGATGGCGTCGATGAGCTCGAACGACAGGGCGTTGGCCTTCCCGTCGTCGAGATGGAGGACCATGACCCTGTCCTGTCTTTCAATGATGAGGGCGTCGCTCATGAACGCGAACGCTAGGGGAGCGCCGTGGGACCTTGCGAACGAGGCCGACGCCTTCCGACTGGAGGATAATTCGACAGGGGTACCATTACCTGTCTAGTGTTACCGCTATGACCCGGTCGCTGCTCGCCCCACCCCTCCGGTCCTCACTCGACGCCTCGTCGGACCTGTTCTTCTCGAACAAGGACGACATGCTCGACCTGCTGCAGGTCCACGACGAGCTGCTCGAGATGGCGGCAGGAGGCGGTGGTCAGAAGGCCATGGACCGCCACCGGTCGAGGGGCAAGCTCCCGATCCGGGAGCGCATCGCCAACGTGCTGGATTCCGACACGCCCTTCCTCGAGATCAGCCCACTCGCCGGCTACGGCAGCCAGTACGCCCTCGGCGGCGGGATGCTCTGCGGTGTCGGGATCATCGCCGGCACCGAGTGCGTGATCATGGGCAACGATCCGACGGTGGCGGCCGGCGCTCTCACGCCGTATGCGTCGAAGAAGTGGATGCGGGCGCTGGAGATCGCCCGCGACAACCGGATTCCCTACGTCAGCTTCGTCGAATCCGCGGGCGGTGACCTTCGACCGAGTGGTCGCGGTGGCCCGAGTGAGCCCGAGGACAATCCCCACGGCGCCATCGGCAGCGCGGTCGTGCCCGCGCACTTTGCCGAGACCGGTCGCTTCTTCTACGAGATGATCGAGCTCTCCAAGATGCGGATCCCCACGGTCTGCGTGGTGTTCGGGTCGTCGACGGCCGGTGGCGCCTATCAGCCGGGTCTGTCGGACTACAACATCTTCATCAAGGAGCAGTCCTACGCCTTCCTCGCTGGTCCGCCCCTGGTGAAGATGGCCACCGGCGAGATCGCCGATTCCGAGACGATCGGTGGCGCCCAGAAGCACGCCGAGGTGTCGGGTCAGGCCGAGTACCTGGCCGAGGACGAGATGGATGCCCTTCGGATGTGTCGCGAGGTGATCTCCCATCTGAACTGGCGCAAGCCCGAGTCCGGCCCGTCGTTGGTCTCCGAGGAGCCGCAGCACGATCCCGAGGAACTGCTCGGGATCGTCGGCAAGGATCTCGCCAAGCCGGTCGAGGTTCGCGACGTCATCGCCCGGGTGGTCGATGGCTCGCGCTTCGAGGAGTTCAAGCCCCGTTTCGGTCCCTCGATCGTGTGCGGGTGGGCGTCGATCCACGGCTATCCGGTCGGTGTGCTCGGCAACAACGGCGTGATCTACCCCGACTCCGCCCAGAAGGCCGCTCACTTCATCCAGCTGTGCAACCAGGTCGACGTGCCGCTCGTGTTCTTCCAGAACATCACCGGCTACATGGTGGGGAAGGACTACGAGGCGGACGGGATCATCAAGAAGGGATCCCAGATGATCAACGCGGTCACCAACTCCACGGTGCCGCACCTCACGGTGATCATCGGTTCCAGCTACGGCGCCGGGACCTACGGCATGTCGGGGCGGGCCTTCGGCAATCGATTCACGTTCATCTGGCCGACCGCCAAGATCGCGGTGATGGGTCCCAAACAGATCGCCGGTGTGATGGCCGAGGTCCGCAGGGGTCAAGCCGCCCGCCAGGGGATCGAGTTCGACGAGGAGGCCGACGCCGCGATCGTGGCCGGGCACGAGGCTCAGCACGAGAAAGGCTCACTCGCGCTGCGGGCCACCGGCGCGATCAGCGATGACGGCATCATCGATCCGCGCGACACCCGCACCGTGCTCGGCATGTGCCTGAGCGTCGTCCGCAACCGCTCCATCGAGGGCGCCGAGGCCTACGGGGTGTTCCGACTGTGAGCCGCACGGAGCAGACCCGAAGGAGTCGCCAGAAGGCGAACGGAGAGAAACTGTGAGCCGTCCTCTGACATCTGTGCTCGTTGCCAACCGGGGCGAGATCGCCCGCCGGGTGTTCCGCACCGCCCGGAGCATGGGGCTGCGCTGCATCGCCGTGTTCGTCGATGCTGATGCCGACGCACCGTTCGTGGCCGAAGCCGACATGGCGGTCCGGCTGCCTGGCACCTATCTCGATGGTGACGCCGTGATCGCTGCTGCCAAGGCGTCCGGCGCCGACGCCATCCATCCCGGCTACGGGTTCCTCTCGGAGAACGCGGCCTTCGCCCGGTCCGTCACCGAATCGGGCCTGACCTGGGTCGGACCATCGCCAGAGGTGATCGAGTCGATGGGCGACAAGATCGCGGCGAAACGGGTGGCCTCCGATGCTGGTGTGCCCACCCTGCCGTCATCGGAGGATCCGGCCGCCGACGCCGACGTCGGCTATCCACTGCTCGTCAAGGCCTCCGCCGGCGGTGGCGGCAAGGGCATGCGGATCGTGGAGTCGGCCGCCGACCTGGGTGAGTCCGTGGCCGCCGCCGAGCGCGAGGCACTTTCGGGCTTCGGTGATGACCGGGTGTTCCTCGAGCGCTATGTCGCCCGCTCCCGTCATGTCGAGATCCAGATCCTGGGCGACTCCCACGGCAACCTCGTGCACCTCGGAGAGCGGGAGTGCTCCATCCAGCGACGTCATCAGAAGATCATCGAAGAGTCTCCGTCGCCGGTGGTCGACGAGTCGATGCGGTCCGCGATGGGCGATGCCGCGATCGCACTCGCCCGGGCGATGGGCTATGAGTCCGCGGGCACGGTGGAGTTCCTGGTCGACGACGACACCCGCGTGTTCTTCTTCCTGGAGATGAACACCCGCCTGCAGGTGGAGCATCCGGTCACCGAGGAGGTCACCGGGATCGACCTCGTCCGCGAACAGCTCCGCGTCGCTGCCGGCGAGGAGCTCGGGTACGACCAGTCGGCGATCTCGTGGTCTGGTCATGCCGTCGAAGCCCGCCTCTACGCCGAGGACCCCGACAACGACTTCCTGCCTGCCACTGGCACCCTCGCGGCCTTTTCGCCGGCGGCTGATCCGGCGGTTCGCTGGGACGCCGGCGTCGAAGCCGGGTCGGTGATCGGCGTCGACTTCGATCCCATGATCGCCAAGGTCGTCGCCCATGGATCGACACGCTCGGACGCGGCCGGCCGGCTGGCCCTCGCGCTCGAACGCCTGCACCTCGGCGGCGTCACCACCAACCGCGACTTCCTGGCCGCCACGCTCCGCACCCCGGAGTTCCTGGCCGGCGACACCACCACCGACTTCATCGAGCGGGTCGCGCCAGGGGCCGCCGCCGGAGCGCCGGACATCGAGCGGGCTGCGACCGTCGCGGCCATGTGGCGCCAGGGTCACAACCGGTCCACCGACGACATCTGGGGCTTTGCACCGTCGAACTGGCGCAATGGGGGACTCCCGGCGGAGCGGGCTTCGTTCGCCGCCGATGGATCCGACCAGTCGGTCACCGTCGCCTACCGGGCCCGCCGCGACGGATCCTTCGACCTCGACTCCGGCCACCACGTGATCATCCACCACTGGGCGACCGACAGCATCGACCTCGAGGTCGACGGGGTCCGCGGAACCTCGCCGGTGACCCGGGCGGGCGACATGGTCCACGTGCAGGCAGGCGGCACCACCTGTTCACTCCGAATCGAACCCCGGTTCGTGCTCCCCGGTAGTGAGCTGCCGTCGGGCGGGCTGGTCGCGCCCATGCCGGGCGTGGTGATCGAGATTCGATGTGGCGTCGGCGACACCGTCAGTGCCGGCCAAGTGCTCGTCGTGCTCGAAGCGATGAAGATGGAGCACCACATCTCGGCGCCGTTCGACGGTGTGGTCACCGAGATCCCGATCGAAGTCGGCCAACAGCTCGAGAACGGCGCCCTGCTGCTGACCATCGACGATGGTTCCGGGGACGAAGGAGAAGACCGATGATCACGGACTCGCGACGGTCCGCCGGAAGGCGGCGACCGGAATGAGCAACACCGAAGCGATCAGGATCGCCAACTGTTCAGGCTTCTACGGCGACCGGATCAGTGCGGCCCGCGAGATGGTCGAGGGCGGGCCGATCGACGCGCTCACCGGCGACTGGCTCGCCGAGTTGACCATGCTGATCCTCGCCCGGACCCAGGCCAAACGACCGGGTGGTGGCTACGCCCGCACCTTCGTCACCCAGATGGAGCAGGTCATGGGTACCTGCCTCGACGAGGGCATCAAGGTCGTGTCGAACGCGGGTGGGCTCGATGTTCGTCACTGCGCCGAGGCGGTCGCCGACGTGGCCGACAAGCTCGGCCTCTCGCCGAAGATCGCGTACGTCGACGGCGACGACATCCTGCCCCGTATCGAGGAACTACGCGAGGCCGGAGTCGAGATCATGGACTTCGAGACCGGCGAGCCGGTGGCACCGATCGACTACATCTCCGCCAACGCCTACTTCGGGTGCTGGGGGATCGTCGAGGCGCTGAACCAGGGCGCCGACATCGTGGTGACCGGCCGCACCACCGACGCCGCGATCGTCTGCGGCCCGGCCGCATGGCATCACGGATGGGCCAGGGACGACTGGGACCAGCTGGCTGGTGCAGTTGTGGCCGGCCACGTCATCGAGTGCGGCACCCAGGCCACCGGTGGCAACTACTCCTTCTTCACCGAGATCGACGGGCTCGATCGGCCGGGCTTCCCCATCGCCGAGGTGGCGGCCGACGGATCGTCGGTCATCACCAAGCACCCCGGTACCGGCGGCGGCGTCACGGTCGGAACGGTCACCTCCCAGCTGCTCTACGAGATCGGTGCGGCCAACTACCTCGGCCCCGACGTCGGTTCCCGGTTCGACACCATTCAGCTGAACCAGGAAGGCCCGGACCGGGTGCGGATTACGGATGTGAAGGGCCAGCCTCCACCGTCCACCCTCAAGGTCTCGATGAACTCGTGGGGCGGCTTCCGCACCGACATCAACCTCGCCCTCACGGGCATCGACATCGAGGCCAAGGCGGCTCTGATGGAGAAGGCGTTCTGGAGGGCCTCCCCGCTCTCGCCCGATGACTTCGAGAGCGTCACCACCACCGTGGTGCGGACCGACCACGACGATCCGGTCAGCAACGAGGCGGCCACCGCGTCGTGGCGGCTGACCGTGAAGGATTCCGACGAGCGGAAGGTGAAGTCGGTGGCGGTCGGCATCAACGAGCTCGCGCTGGCGAACATCCCCGGCTTCTACGGACTCGGTGGTGGAGGGGTCGGCAAGCCGTTCGGCGTCCACACGTCGGGTCTCGTTCCGGCGGACGTCGTGCCCCAACACGTCGCCATCCTCGGCGGCGAGCACACAGTCGTGGAATCGGTTGCGCCGGCCTCTGAGGTCACGGTCGAACCGACGGCGGTCGATCTGCCGCCGGTCCCGAGCGGCGACGCGATCCGTGGTCCACTCGGCCTGGTTGCCGGCTCGCGGTCCGGTGACAAGGGTGGCAACGCCAACCTCGGCCTGTTCGTGCGGTCCGCCGAGGCGTACGCCTGGCTGGAGCAGATGCTCACCGTCGACAAGCTCCGCGAGCTCCTTCCCGAGGCGGCCGACCTCGAGATCGAACGTCATCCGATGCCGAACATCTGGTCGATCAACTTCCTGATCCACGGGATCCTCCAAGAGGGGGTGGCGGCCTCGACTCGCCAGGACGGTCAGGCCAAGTCGCTCGGTGAGTGGGTCCGCGCCCGTCACGTCGTCATCCCGCTCGCACTCCTCCCCGAGGGCAGCGCGTGACGTCGATGGTCGATCGGGTTCGGGCCGTGCCGGCTCCGAAGCCAGTGCTCGACCGCGAGCGCGAGTCGGCATTGACCGACCGCCAGCGCGAGATCCTCGATGAACTCGGCCGCATCTTCGACAAGGGCTTCATCGAGGTCACCATGGCCGACCTCGCGGCCCAGTTGAACTGCTCGCTGCGAACGCTCTATGGACTGGCCGAAAGCCGCAACGAGCTGGTGCTGATGGTCTCTGACCGGAACCTCCGGAAGATCGGTCGCGCCGCCCATGCGGCGATCCAGGAGGACATGTCGGCACTCGATGCGGTCCGTGCGTATCTCAGCGCCGCGACCGTCGCGGTGAGCGACATCACAACCGAGTTCGCCAACGACATGGCCGCGGTGGCGAGCGGGCCAGGGATGCAGGCCGCCCACTCGGAGTATCTCGTCGACGTGACCCGGGCGCTGCTCGACGTGGCGGTCGAGAACGGGGAGATCGAACCGGTCGACACCGCGGCGGTCGCCCGCATGATCGCCAGCCTGGGCCGGGAGTTCTCCCGTCTCGACGTGATGCCGGACCTCGCCAGTTCGCCCAAAGAAGCCGCGGATGCGATGGTCGACATCGTCATCGAAGGACTGAGGAGATCCGCATGAGTTGTTTCGCTGGTGCCAGGCACCCGAAACACCTGGACGATCGTTGCCACCCGAGGGAGGGGCGAACATGAGCCTGGTGACCAGCGAGACGCTCGCCGGTGTCTGCACGATCACGCTGGGCGACGAGGAGCGCAAGAATGCGCTGAGTCCCCAGCTGCTGGCCGAGCTGATGGACGCCTGTGACGCCGCCGAGGCCGATGACGGGGTGCGGGTGATCGTGCTCACCAACTCCGGCAACACGTTCTGCGCGGGAGCCAACCTCTCGCAACGCTCCGGAAGGTCGGACGCGGAACAGCCGTCACGCACGGTGGCTGCCGACGAGCTGTTCGGTCGGTTCGCCAAATCGCCAAAGCCCTACGTCGGCAAGATCAACGGCCACGCCGTCGCGGGCGGCATGGGGATCGTGGCCGGGATGGACATCTCGATCGCGCTCGACACCGCGAAGATGGGATTCACCGAGGTCCGTATCGGTGTTGCTCCAGCGATGATCTCGGTGTTGTGTCTGCCCAAGATGCGAGCGGCTGATGCTCGCGCCGCCTTCCTGCGCGGCAACCGGTTCCTAGCTCCGGAAGCCGCCCGGATCGGACTGATCAACGCGGCAGTCGCGGCCGATGAGATCGACGCTGCCGTGGATGAGGTGGTGACCGACCTCGTAGCCGGGAGTCCGGCTGCATTGGCGGCGTCCAAACGCCTGCTCGCGGAGGTGCCGGCCATGTCGATCGACGACGCCTTCGAGTGGACGGCACAATTCTCCGCCGAACTCTTCCGCGGCGATGATGCAAAGGAAGGGATGGCCGCCTTCCTCGAGAAGCGACCGGCCGCATGGATCCCGAAGGGAAGCGACTGATGGAATTCGACATGCCACCGGACGACGATCCCCGTCGTCTCGCGGTGAGGGAGTGGCGTGCCGCCAATCCCGAGCCCACCCAACAGGACCTTGCCGATGCCGGGTACGTCGTGCCCCACTGGCCCGAGCCGTGGGGGCTGAACGCGGATCCGATGCATCAACTCATCATCCAGGAGGAACTGCGGGGGCTGAAGATCACCCGTCCGGGTGGCGGCGTGCAGGGCTCCAATGCAATCGGGGTCGGATGGGCGGCCCCGACCATCCTCCTGGGCGGCACTGAAGAGCAGAAGCAGCGCTATCTCCCGAAGATCTTCAACCACGAGGAGATCTGGTGTCAGCTGTTCTCTGAACCCGAGGCCGGATCCGACCTCGCCAACCTCGCGACCAGGGCGGTGAAGGACGGCGACGAGTACGTCATCAACGGATCGAAGATCTGGTCGAGTGGCGCCCACGGTGCCGACATGGGCATCCTCATCGCCCGCACCGACCCGGACGCGCCGAAACACAAGGGCATCTCGTACTTCGTGTGTCCGATGGACACACCGGGTCTGACCATGTCGCCGATCGTCGACATGACCACCGCCCACTCCTTCAATCAGGTCTTCTTCGACGACATGCGGCTGCACGAGAGCATGCGCATCGGCGATGAGGGCGAGGGGTGGCGCCTCGCCAAGGTCACGCTGGCCAACGAGCGGGTGTCGCTGTCGTCGGCCGGGTCGCTGTGGGGTGAAGGGCCGTCAGCCGAGGAGCTGATCGGGCTCGTCCGCGATGGAGGCGGCGTGTCCGATCCGGTCCTACGCGACAAGATCGCCCGCATGCACTGCAATGCCGAGGTGCTGAGGCTCAACCGGCTACGGACGCTCAGCGCGCGCCTGCACGGGAAGACGCCGGGCTCGGAGGGGCCGATCCAGAAGCTGATGGCCGATGAACACGGCCAGGAGGTCATGGAGCTCGCGAAGGAACTGGTCGGGACGGCCGGGATGCTGGAGGGCTCCGGCCCGGCCGGTGACGTCCCGCCGATGGCCCGTCGAGGTGCCACCGAGATCAACTTCGGCCGCGGTGAGGAGAGCCAGTTCCCCGACGTCGACCCGGTCTGGCACTACGGGTACCTGTTCGCGCCAGCCCTCACCCTCGGCGGCGGGACCTGGGCGGTCCAGCGCAACATCGTCAGCGAGCTGGTCCTAGGCCTGCCTCGTGAACCCAACCTCGAGAAGGGCATGACCTGGTCCGAAGCCCAGGCCGCCCGCAAGAACCTCTACTGACCCACCGCTTTTCTGACACATCCGGACCCGGATGCGGTCCAGATGTGTCACAGATCGCAAACCCACTGCTTTTCTGACACATCCGGACCGGGAGGTGGTCCTGATGTGTCACAGATCGAAAAGGAGATCACATGCAGACCAAGATCACCGAGATGTTCGGGATCGAATTCCCGATCCTGGCCTTCACCCACTGCCGCGACGTGGTGGCGGCGGTCACCAAGGCGGGTGGCATGGGCGTACTCGGCGCGGTCGGGCACTCGCCCGACGCACTCGAGATCGACCTCGAGTGGATCGAGGCCGAGGTCGGCGACAAGCCATTCGGCGTCGACCTGATCGTGCCCGCCAAGTACGCCGGTTCCGACGAGGGCGGTCTGAACCTGGGGCAGATCAGGGACATGATCCCCGCCGAGCACAAGGAGTTCGTCGACGACATTCTCCAGCGCTACGACGTCCCGCCCCTGCCGGAGGGCGAAGGGACCGGGATCGGTGGTGGTGGCGACGACCGGGCGGCTCCCTTCTCGGCCGACTCCCAGGAGCCGAACCTCGACATCGCACTCGCCCACAAGAGTGCCCTCATCGTCAACG
>CAYFLT010000003.1:11399-17343 GCA_964344055.1 uncultured Candidatus Nemicrothrix sp. | reverse complement strand
GCTCTCGGTCCGCCGCCGCAACACATGATCGACCGCTGCAAGGAAGAGGGCCGCCTGGTCGGTGCCCTCGCCGGCAAGGCCCAGCACGCCGAGCGGCACGTGAACGCCGGAGTCGACGTCATCATCGCCCAGGGCTCGGAAGCCGGAGGTCACACCGGTGAGATCGGAACGATGGTGCTCATCCCCGAGATCGTGGACGTCGTGGGAGAGACGCCGGTACTCGGCGCCGGCGGCATCGGCCGCGGCCGCCAAATGGCAGCCGCAATGGCGCTCGGCGCGGCGGGAGTGTGGTGCGGGTCGGTCTGGCTCACCACCGAGGAGGCAGAGACCCATCCGGTCGTGAAGGAGAAGTTCCTGCGGGCCACATCGGACGACACGATCCGCTCCCGCTCACGGACCGGCAAGCACGCGCGCCAGCTGAAGTCGGCCTGGACCGAGGAGTGGGAGAACCCCGAGACTCCGGCTCCACTTGGCATGCCGTTCCAGCCGGTGTTGATCGCCGAAGCTTCCACCCGCATCGATCGGGCGGCGCACAACGCAGGCTCCGGGGCCGAGAAGCTGGCGAACTACTTCGTCGGCCAGATCGTCGGGAACATGAACGAGTCGAAGCCCGCGGCCCGGGTCGTGTACGAGATGATCGAGGAATTCATCGAGTCGGTGGAGTCGCTCAAGACCCAGTTGGAGTTCTAATCCCGTCCGTGGCCGCGACCACCGGTCGTGATGCTCTACGATCGCACGCCGTGACGACCCTCTTCGACCGGCGTGTGTTGCTCCGTCCACTCGAATCGGGCGACTTCGCCAAGTGGCAGGATGTTCGTCGCCACAACGCCGAATGGTTGACCCGTTGGGAGCCGCAGCGGCTGCCCGGGCAGCCCGATGTGGTCGAGGATGCCCACGCGTTCGGGGTGCGCTGTTCGGCTCGCCAGCGGGAGCGGCAACTCGGTACCGGCTACGGCTTCGGAATCTTCGTGGAGGGGACCTTCGCCGGGGAGATCAATCTCAACTCGATCCAGCGGGGTCCGTTCCAGAACGCCTACGTCGGCTATTGGATCGACGAGCGACAGGCGGGCAATGGCTATACGCCGGAGGCGTTCGTTGTGGCAATCCGGTTCGCGTTCGAGGAGCTGCATCTTCATCGGGTCCAGGCCGCGATCGTCCCCCGCAACACGGCCAGCCGCAGGGTGGCGGAGAAGCTCGAACTGCGTGACGAAGGCACGGCCCGCCGCTATCTCGAGATCAACGGCGTGTGGGAGGACCACATCCGCTACGCCATCACTGCCGAGGAATGGGCCGAACGGGGCGCCGCCCTCACCGAGGAGTGGATCGGATTCTGACTCCCGCGAACCTGGCAGGGTTTTGGTGTCAGGTACCAAAACCCTGCCAGGTTCGAGAGAGCACTCGGGTCAGATCGATGGGCGGGAGCGGGAGAGGAACGCGCCGGAGTCGGCCAGAATGAACTGGCCGGTGATGCAGCGGGCGAGGTCGCTCGCGAGGAAGACGGCGAGTCGGCCCAGTTCGTCGTGTTCGACCATGCGGCGCAGGGGAGTGGACGCCACGATCGCCTCGACGTGCTCGTCGCTGAATGCGGCCGCCACTGTCTCGGTGAGAGTGGTACCCGGTGCGATGGCGAGCACTCGCACGCCGGAGGGGCCGAGTTCGACCGCCATCGAGGTGACCAGGTGGTTCACCGCCGCCTTCGCGGCGGCGTAGATCGAGTTGTACGGCGACGGTCGGGTGGTCTCGCCCGACGTGACGAAGATGATCACGGCACCGTCGGGCTGGTCGACCATGACCTCCGCTTCGGCCCTCCCGCAGAGTGCGGCCAGGGTGAGGTTCTGGTCGACGATGTCGCGCCAGTCGTCCCCCCGGTAGGTCGTGAACGGCTGTGGTCGCCGGCCCCGAGGGATCATGCCGATGTTGTTGACCGCGATGTCCAGCCGGCCGTGCCTCTCCACGATGCCGGTGACCATGGCGTCGATGGCGTGGTCGTCGCGACAGTCACACACCGCTGATTCCGCCTGGCCGCCCTCGTCGGTGATCTCGGCGACGACGGCTTCGGCCTTGTCGCTGCGGATGTCGTTGACCACAACGGTGGCGCCGGCCCGGGCGAACCAGAGGGCGATCTCACGGCCGATCCCCGCGCCCGCGCCGGTCACGAGGGCGATCTTGGCGGAGTGGTCGATCTCGATCGTCACTGTGTCGACCCGGTCAACAGGGCGAGGGTCTCCTCAGTGGCGGCGTCCGCCCACCGTTCGACGCTTTCTCGGTCCGCACCGCCGAGCGGGTGTTCGACCTCGACGATCCGCAGCGCGGGCAGCCCCTTACTGATCGCGACCTTGTCGGTGAGGCTCCGGAACTTCGTGGTGGTGATGACCACGGTGGGGATGCCGGCGGCTTCCAACTGGACGGAGTCGTGGACACTCCACGACGTGCAGCTGCCTCAATCGGCGGAACCGGTGAGGACGATCTGCACTTCCTTGGTGAGGCGTTCCAGCACCTGGTCCTCACGGAATCGCGGCGTTCTTGGTCTCGTAGCGCGTGACTTCGGCGCCGGTCCGTTCGGCGAGTCGGTCCGCGAGTCGGCGTAAGAGAACGTCGGCGTTCGGCTTCTGGTTGTCGAGGATGCCGATGCGGCATCCCGCGAGAACCGACGGACTCGGCGCGAGTCGGATCGCCGGCGTGCCGACCTCGCCGACCGGAGTGTGGATCTGGACCATTGGCAGCTCTCTTCTGTCTGGTCGGGTTCGGGCCTGGAAGCGCCCAGCTCAGGGTTCGATCGGGACGGTGACGCTCTTGGTCATCCCCCAGCTGGGGATCACGCTGCTGTGCTTGCCCGGCCCGCCGACCACGAGGATGCGGATGTTGTCGGGCGACTCGGTGACGGCCATCTGCTGGTCGTCGTGCAGTCGTTGCTGCCACGGCGCCCAGGCTCGCAGATCGAACGCCTCGCGCAGATCCCCGACCCTCATCCGGGCCTTCTGGAACAAGTAGTCGGCCACGTGCTGCCTGGTCCAACCGTCCGCCGCGCAGGCGGCGGCGTGCTCCGGGCAGAGTGCGACGAAGTACTCGCCCTGGCTGATCGGGATGTTGTTCTGGCCGGTCGAGCACATTGCTGACGCGACCTTGTCGAGGATCCGAGTGGGATCGCCGGACTCCATGTCGTGGACGTTGTGGGGAGCCTCGCCGCAATGAACGGTGACCGCAGAGGCTGCGTCGACCCCGACCGAGCGGGCGTAGCTGCCCCAGGGCGACGCCTGGACGTTCTCGGCGACGCAGTAGCCGTACTTCGCAGGCCCGCCCTGGGTGGATGCATCGCCGTCCCCGGGAGTCGCGCCAGCGATGTGGAGGAGGACCAGCCGAAGGGCCCGGCCGGTGGTGGCATTGGCGCGGTTGCCGGGGCCGAACGCGCCGAGGCCGCCCTGGTAGCCCCCCGATGCCGCGGCATCGCCGTGCACCACGAGAAGGGGGGCGACGGGATGGGTGGTGGCGTTCACGCCGAGCAGGTTGATCTCGGGCCGGGCGAGGGCGCGAACCGCGCTGACGAGGACGGGTAGGTGTTCTGGTCGACACCCGGCCAGGACCGCGTTGATCGCGATCGTGCGCCGGGTGGCGATGCCGTCCCTCGGAGGGAGGACCGCGATCGGTTCGTCGGGGTCGGCGCCGGCCATCATCTCTCGGACGCGTTCAGGGGTGGGCGCTTCCAGTGGGAGACCGTCTCCCCAGCCGTGGCGTTCGTAGACGTCGAGGACGGACTCACCCGACTCGAGGTCCACGTCGATCATGTCTGCAACCATCAGACATCAGTCTGATACAATCAGACACGAATGGCAACCTGGCTGGGAGAAGATCCGTGGCGGCCCGACTCGGAGTGAGTGCAACACAGGTCGAAGCTGCCGCGGTCGCGGAGCTCGACCTCACCGAGCGGCCCGACGATGTGTCCCTCGGGGCAGTGGCCCGTCGACTCGGCATCCGCACCCAATCGTTGTACGCCCACGTCGACGGCAGCGCCGGGCTCCGCCGGCTCCTCGCGCTGCACAGCCTCGACGAACTCGCCGAGGTGGTCTCTGCATCAGCTGTCGGTCGCGACGGCGTGGAGGCGGTCGAGGCCATCGTCGAGGCCCAGTTGCGCTATGCGTCCCGTCACCCCGGCCGCTACCTCGCCTCGATCCATCCTCCCGGCGATGATGCCGAGCTCGGCGCCGCGGTCGACCGGGTCCGCGGGCCGCTCGATCTGGTGCTGGGTCGAGCCGGACTCGACCCGGATGCGAGGGTGCATTGGACCCGCCTCGCGTTGTCGACCATCACCGGGTTCGTGATCCTGCGGGCCGCCGGCTCGTTCACGCTCGTCGCCGATGTCGACGACACCGCCGCTCAACTCGTCGCCATGCTCGTCCGAGAGCTGGCAACCTGACAGGGTTTTGGTACCTGACACCAAAACCCTGTCAGGTTGAATGCGCGCACGGGCTCGACGGGTGAGGATCGGCGGAATAGACCTGCGGGCGTGACTCGACCCTCTCGCAGCTTCGACCCTTCCTCCTCGGTGACGGTGGAGGCCGACCGTGGCCAGCTCGTCCACGGCGCCTCGCTCGAGCACTCGGAGCGACTCGTGCGCCACATGTACATGCCCCGGCCCTGTGTCTGGTGCCTCGTCGGCAACGGATTGTCCAACCAGACGTTCGTCGAGGGACCGGATGGGATCATCGCGATCGACACCGGCGAGTGCGTCGAGGAGATGGCCGCGGCCCTCGGGGAGCTGCGCCGCCACACCGACCGCCCAGTCGTGGCAGTCATGTACACCCACTTCCACTACGTGGCCGGCACAGCGGCCATCGACGCTGACCTTCCCATCTACGGCCATCCCGGTATCGCGGGCAACCTCGCTCGATTCGGCGGGGAGGTCGGACCCGCCTATGCGAGCGGGATGGTCCACCAGTTCGGCGTGACCCTCCCGGCTGACGGCCCCGACGGCCTGGTCAACGTCGGGCTCGGCAACGCCTACCGCAACGCCGATCACGCCCCGTTCACACCCGGCCACCGGCCGGTCACCCACCCGCTGGCTGACGGAGACACGCTCACCGTGGCCGGCCTCACGGTCGAGGTCGCCTACGCGCCGTCGGACTCCGACGACTCGGTCACCTTGTGGTTCCCCGACCTCGGTGTTTGTGTCCAGAACATCGTCTGGCCGGTGCTGTTCAACGTCTTTGCGATCCGAGGTGAGGAGTACCGCGACCCTCGGGTCCTGCTTCCGGGCATCGACCACGTGCGCTCACTCGGTGCCGAGCATCTCCTCACCACCCACGGACCTCCCACCTCCGGGACCGACGTGATCCGGGATCGAGTGACTCGATACCGCGACTCGATCCAGTTCCTCTGGGACCAAACGGTCCGGGCGATGAACCGGGGGGCCACCGACGACGAGATCGCCTCCAGCGTTCGCCTGCCCGATCACTGCGACGACGATCATCTGACCACCGAGTTCTACGGGGTGGCCGAGCACCACGTCCGCCAGATTGCCACCGGGCTGCGGGGCTGGTTCGACGGTGATCCGGCGCACCTCTTCCCTCTGGCTCCAACGGATCGTGCGGAGCGACTGATCGACGGCTTCGGCGGTGCAGACGAGGTACGCCGACAGGCCACTGTGGCTCTCGGTGAGGACCGTCTGCGGTGGGCGATCGAGCTCGCCTCCTGGCTGGCGGCCGCCCACGGCGCGACCGCGGAGGATCGCACACTGCTCGCCGATGCCCTTCGGGCAGTTGCCCAGCGCACCTCGGCGGCCAACATTCGCAACTGGTGTCTCGTGCGGGCCCGCCATCTCGATGGCAGCGCCGACGTGTCCCGCTTCTGGACCCACCGGATCCGGCCGGCCCAGGTGCACAACATGGGTGGCCCCGGCTCGGTGAATCTGCTGCGGGTGATGGTCGACCCGGACCGCGCGGCCGGTGTC
>CAYFLT010000003.1:0-11389 GCA_964344055.1 uncultured Candidatus Nemicrothrix sp. | reverse complement strand
GTAATCACCGACAGCACAAGTGCCGACATCACCATCTCGATCGGCCTCGACGACTGGGCCGCCCTGCTCGGCGGCAAGGCCCGCTGGGCAGACCTGGTGGACGCCGGTCGGGTCACGGTCGATGGTGATGCCGCGGCAGTCGCCACCGCGTTCGACTGTTTCGATGTCGACGGACTCAGGAGGACCGCATGACCGGTACCGAACTCCCGCACCCGCCGCCGCCCTTCGATGGTGAGATCGAGCGCCTCATCGAGGACTCGACCGGCGCACCGATGCGGCTCCCGGCAGCTCCCGACGACGCTCCCAACATCGTGCTCATCCTCCTCGATGACGTCGGATTCGGCTCCTTCGGCACGTTCGGCGGCCCGATCCCCACGCCGACCTGCGACAAGGTCGCTGCGGAGGGGCTCCGCTACAACCAGTTCCACACCACCGCGCTCTGTTCGCCGACCCGGGCGGCCTTGCTCACCGGCCGCAACCACCACGCCGTTCACATGGGTGGCATCCCGGAGGGGGCCAACACGTTTCCCGGCTACGACAGCGTCATCCCGCGCTCGGCGGCGTCGATCGCCGAGATCCTCCGGCTCAACGGCTACGCCACCGGCTGTTTCGGCAAGTGGCACCTCACCCCGGCATGGGAGCAGGGTCCGGCCGGGCCGTTCGACCACTGGCCGACGGGGCAGGGGTTCGAACGCTTCTACGGGATCCTCGGCGCCGAGTCCTCCCAGTACGAGCCGCCGGTGTACGACCAGACCACGCCCGTCGCTCCCTACGTCGGCAAGGACGACTACCACTTCACCGAGGACATGGCCGACGAGGCGATCCGGTGGACCGAGCAGCTTCGAGCCACGGCGCCGCATCGTCCGTTCTTCATGTACTTCTCGACGCCGGCGGTCCACACGCCACACCACGTCCCGGAGGAGTGGATCGAGCGCTTCAAGGGACAGTTCGACGACGGCTGGGACGCGTTGCGGGTCCGGATCCACCAGCGCCAGCTCGAACTCGGGGTGATCCCGCCCGGTACGGCGCTCACACCGAGACCCGACGTGCTGCCCTCCTGGGACGACTATCCGGATCGGTACAAGCCGATGGCCAGTCGGCTCATGGAGGTCTTCGCCGCCTTCCTCGCGCACACCGATCACCATGTGGGTCGCGTGCTCGACGCCATCGACGCGAGCGGTCGGGGCGACAACACACTCGTCGTCTACATCACCGGCGACAACGGGGCGTCCGCGGAGGCCACGATCAATGGCGGTTGGAGTGCGCCGGCCTTCCAGAACGGGATCGCTGAGGACCCCGAGTGGATTCTCGAGCGGATGGAGGACTTCGGCAGCGCCCGTTGTGAGAACCACTTCAATACCGCGTGGGCGTGGGCCCTCGACGCACCGTTCCAGTGGATGAAGCAGGTCGCCTCCCACTTCGGCGGTACCCGCAACGGGATGGCGATGCGTTGGCGGGACGGCATCAACGACGCCGGGGGTCTGCGGAGCCAGTTCCACCACGTGGTCGACATCGCGCCCACCATCCTCGCCGCGGCGGGGATCGAGACGCCCGAGAGGGTGAACGGTGTCGACCAGGACCGGGTCGACGGGGTCGCGATGAACTACACCTTCGACGACGCCAACGCCGAGAGCACCTGCAGCACCCAGTACTTCGAGATGCTCGGCAACCGGGCGATCTACCACGACGGTTGGATTGCGTCGTGCTTCCACGGACGGCCACCCTGGCAGCGATTCAAGGCGATGGAGTTCGACGGGCCCGATGAGCGCTGGGAGCTCTACGACATCCGCAGCGACTTCTCCCAGAGTCTGGATCTGGCCGACGAGCACCCCGATCGGTTGGCGGAGCTCGTCGAGTTGTTCGACCGGGAGGCCCGCCAGAACCAGGTGTACCCGATGCGCGACCCCCGCTTCAGGAGGGATCGGTCGGCCGCGATCCCCAACGCGCTCGGCGGGGCGACGAAGATGACCTACACACGAGCCCACGTTCGAATCCCCGAGACGATCGTGGTGAACCTCAAGAACTGTTCGTGGCGCATCACCGCGGACATCGAGCTGGGTGCCGCTGGCGCAGAGGGAGTGATCGCGTGCCAGGGCGGGAACCTGAACGGCTGGTCGCTGTATCTCGACGGTGACGGGCGAGTCACGTACCTCTACAACTGGATCGGTCACGAGATCACGACCGTCGTCGCCCCCGACCCGTTGGACGAGGGCCGTCACGAGGTGGTGGCCGAGTTCGACTACGACGGTGGCATGGGTGGTGGTGGCGCGGTGACGCTCTCCGTCGACGGTGAGCAAGTCGGAGCGGCTCGGCTCGAGCACACCGTCCCCATCATCTTCTCGATGAGTGGCGAGACGTTCGACGTCGGTTGCGACACGGGAGCGCCGGTCGGCCCGTATCCGCACCTGTATGAGTGCACCGCCGACATCATCGGCGTCACCCTCGAGCGCCTCTCGGAGCCGCCGGCTGAGATCCGTCGCCAGATCGCCGAGGGTGAGCACCACGCCGGCCTGGCGTCGCAGTAGGACGGGAGCCAGACTCGGTCATGCTCGAACTGCGACCTGGGTGTGAGCGCTGTGACCGGGATCTGCCCCCCGAGTCGCCGGACGCGCGGATCTGCACGTTCGAGTGCACGTGGTGCGTCGACTGCGCCGAGGGTCCTCTCGGCGGCGTCTGCCCCAACTGTGGCGGCAACCTGGAGCGGAGGCCGATCCGCCCCGCGGCACTCCTCGAGCGCAACCCGGCATCGACGACGCGCGTCTTCAACCCTCCGGCAACCTGACAGGGTTTTGGTACCTGGCACCAAAACCCTGTCAGGTCACTCCTTCGAGGAGATGTTCTTCTGGAGGCTCTCGACGAGGCGGCGGAAGGTGGGCTGGCCCATCGACCACAGCTGGGGATGGATCTCGTGTTCGACCGCCTGGTTCGACTCGACGATCGTGTCGAGGGTGAGGATCGACGCCTTCGTCCGGGCGTTCAACTCCTTCTCCTGACCGGCAGCGATCGCGGCCAATTCCACCGCCGAGTCGACCAGCGACGAGTCGTCGACCACATCCCAGACCAGGCCGGCCTCACGAGCCTGCTCGGCGCGCAGGACCTGGTTGAACAGCACCATCGCCATCGTGGTGGACCGCCCGGTGATGGAGCGCAGCCGCCAGGTGTGACCGCCGCCCGGGTGGATGCCGATCTGCAGGAACCGGGACTCGAACCGGGAGTAGTCCCGACCGGCGATCGCGATGTCGCACGCCAGCACCATGTTCATTCCGGCCCCCACCGCGGCGCCGTTCACCGCGGCCACCGTCGGCAGGGGAGTGTGCGCGATCCGCAGGAAGCCGTCGTAGATCGCCTTCATCTCCTCAGCGTTGCTACCGGCCATCAGGTCGTCGAGATCCGCGCCCGCGCAGAACCCCTTGCCCGCGCCGGTGAGCACGAGCGCCCCGATGCTGTCGTCGTTCTCCCACTCGTCGAGGGCAGCGCCGATCTCGTCGTTCATGGCGAGGGTGATGGCGTTGCGCTTGTCGGGGTCGTTGAGCGTGAGGATGGCGACCCGGTCGCGCACTTCGGTCTGGATGAGAGACATGGCGGTGAGTCTGGCAGATCGTCACCCCGGAGGGGGTGGTCGGCGTCGCAGACTTACATGGTCAGTCGCCGCGCTGGCTACGGTGAGTCGATGCCCCCGCTTCTGCCGCCGTCGACGATCGCGGCGTTCGTGGAGGACGGAGCCACCGTCATCCGAGGTGCCTTCGCCGAGTGGGTCGACACCCTGGCCGCGGGCGTGGCTCACAACGAAGCCGAGCCGGGGGAGTACTTCGCCGAGAACGTCGCGGAGGGCGAGGCGGGCCGGTTCTGGGACGACTACTGCAACTGGCAGCGCATCCCGGAGTTCGAGCGTTTCCTTCGCGAGTCGGCTGCCGCGCAGTTGGCCGGCGAACTCATGGCAAGTGAGCGGGTGCAACTGTTCCACGACCACGTCCTGGTCAAGGAGGCCGGCACTCCCACCCCCACGCCGTGGCACAGCGACGGCATCTACTACTTCGTCGAGGGGCGTCACACCGTGAGCCTCTGGCTTCCCCTCGACCCCGTGTCCGACACCACCTTGCGGATCATCAAGGGCTCACATCGATGGGAGAAGGACGTCGTACCGGTGCGGTGGCTCTCCGGCGACGACTTCTACGCAGGCGGCGACTATCTCCCCGTACCCGACCCCGACAACGACCCCGACATGGAGGTCCTCGAGTGGGCGCTCGAACCGGGCGATGCCGTGGCGTTCGACTTCCGTGCGGTCCACGGCGCCCGGGGCAACGCGTCCTCGACCAATCGCCGGGCGTTCTCGGTCCGTTTCGTGGGTGACGACGCGCACTACGTCACCCGGCCTGGCCGCACGTCTCCGCCGTTCCCCGATCACGGCATGGCCGACGGTGACCGGCTCCGCGAGGACTGGTTCCCGACCCTGATCGGCACTCCCGGGTGAGCGGCTTACGCGACACGTTCTCGGTCTTCCGACACCGCGACTACCGCCTCTTCTGGATCGGCGGGGTCATCTCCAACATCGGCCGCTGGTTCCAGGCGATCGCGGTGCCGATCGTCATCTTCGAGCTGACCGGATCGGCCGGCTGGGTGGGCTTCGCGGGCTTCGCCCAGATCATGCCGATGGCGGCGATGGGACCCATCGGAGGAGCGATCGCCGACCGCTACCGCAGACGTCGGGTCCTCATGGTCACCCAGTCCCTGCAGGCCGTGGCAGCCGCCGGGCTGATGGTGCTCTGGTTCGCCGGTGTTCGGACCGCCTGGGCCTACATCGGCATGTCGGTCCTCGTCGGCGTGACGGCCGGCCTGAACCTGCCCGCCTGGCAGGCGATCGTCAGCGACCTCCTCCCGAGGGACAAGATGCTCGCCGGCATCACCTTGAACTCGGCGCAGTTCAACGCCTCCCGGATGATCGGGCCGGCCATCGGCGGTGTCGCCATCGCCGCGTGGGGCCCGGGCTGGGCGTTCTTCGTGAATGCGGCGAGCTACTCGGCGGTGCTCACCGCCCTGTTCCTGATGCGTCACCGGAGCGAGCCCCGGGCGGCGGACGGCCGGATGCGCCCACTCCGGGAGTTCGTCGAGGCGGCCCGATACGCAGCCGGCGTGCGTGGGATCCGCACTGCCATCGCGACGGTGTCGATGATCGGCTTCTTCGGCCTGTCGATGCAGCTGCTGTCGGTGACGCTGAGCAGGTCCACGACCGGGGCGAGAGCGGTTTCGGTCTGATTCTGTCCTGCATCGGTCTGGGCGCGGTGTTGTGCTCGCCGTTCGTGGCCTCGGCCGCGTCCAGGTACCGCCGGTCCCGCATGCAGGAGGTCGCGCTCGTCTTCTACGCGACCGGCTACCTGATCATGGCGTTCGCTCCCTGGTTCGCGCTCGTGCTGGTCGGCGCGTTCGTGGTGGGCGCGTCACACCTCACCTCCGCCAGCACCCTCAACACCGCGATCCAGCTTCAGGTCGACGAAGCACTGCGGGCGAAGGTGCTGGCCGTCTACATCACGGTGTTGACCGCGGCGAACCCGACCGGGCAGCTGGTGCTCGGCCAGCTGATCGACGCCACCGATCCCCGGGTTGCGTACACGATCGCCGGCAGTGCGTTCATCATCATCGCCTTGTGGCTGGCCTTCCGTGGCCATCTCGAGGGGCTCGACGCGGAGGACGGGGCCTACGAGCCCGCGGCCGCAGCCGAGGTCCATCCGTCGACCCCCGCCCCGCCCCGGAGCTACCGGCCGGCGAGGGACTAGCAACCCGATCTCCGCCCCTTCACTCGGGGGTCGGGTCGGAACGTCGGGCGGCACTGCCGAATTCGGTGAGAAGGTCGCTGATACCCGTCGCTGCAGCGGCGAGCTCGCTGCCGGCCTCGCTGAGCCGGTACGACGACCGAGGCGGGAAGCCGTCCTGCACTTCACGTTCGACCAACCCCTCCCCGGCGAGGAGTTGCAGCGCCTGGGTGAGCGATCGGGGAGAGATGGAGCCGATCCCGGCCTGGATCTCGTTGAACCGGGATCGTCCGGTCCCGAGCGTCAACAGCAGGACGGCGGTCCATTTTCGGTAGGCGACCCCGCTGGCGTCGAGCTCGCGGGTCGTGTGCTCGTACTTGCTGCAGGCCGCCCCGATCGAGTGACCCAGGCCGGTGAGCACATACTCGGGCCGGAGCGGGTGCCCGTATCCGGGGTTCCGCTCGATGATCCCGGCGGCTCGGAGTGCGTGCAACGACTGGGTGAGGGGGTCGCGGCCGGCCCCCAGCTCGTTGGCCAGCACGACGAAACGGGAGCCGCCCACAGGTATCCGGAAGAGGGCAGCGACGACCGGCACGTTCCACCGGTGGTGGAAGAGGACCGCAATGTCCGGCACCTCTGACCTCGTCGACACCATCCGTTGACAGGATACTATAGTTACTATACTTTTCGGACCACCAAGAGACGATCCCACGTAGGATCCAGGGAGGAAGCCGTGGCCGACATCAGATACCGCACCGAGATCACGCTCGCGAGCTCGGTGAGCAACCTCGACGAATCGATCGCCTGGTTCCAGGAGATGCTCGGCTTCGAGCTCGTGTTCAAGGTTCCGGAGGCGGGCTGGGCGGAGGTCACCAGTCCGGTCGACGGGGTGACCGTCGGGCTGGGTCAGAACGAAGAGGTGGACGGGAGCGGCGGCAGTACACCCGTGTTCGGCGTCGAGGACATCGACGAGGCCCGGGCCGAACTCGAAGGAAAGGGCGTCAGCTTCGACGGACCGACCAACGAGATCCCTGGCATGGTCAAGCTGGCGACCTTCTTCGATCCCGACGGCAACACCTACATGTTCGCCGAGTCGTTGGCGTAGGGGTCGTCTTCGACCGTTGCCGGGGGCGGCCACCAGCCGTCACCCAGGCCCCTTGACAGGGGTGCAGCCTCTGCTGATCGCGAGGGGTGTTCGCGGTCGGGTCACCAGCCATCGCCCAGGCCGGTCTCGTCGCCGTCGGACAGGTAGCGCCGGCCGATGTCGCAGTCGGGCAGCGCCACGCACCAACGACAGGCCGGACCCGGGGCGGTACCGGGCTCGCGGTCGCGCTTGCGCAGGTCGACGATCCGGGCGACACCGTCGACGACCCGGGCCACGGTGGAGAACAGGAGGTCTTCGGACACGTCTTCCGGCAGGAACCTGCCCTGATCGAGGTAGTAGGTGGCGAGCCGCCGAGGGGGTGTGCCGAGCCGGACCGCCTCGATGAGGGCGTAGAAACGGAGATCGTCGAGGTGCTGGGGTGAGAAGCCGCCGGTCTTGAGGTCGATCAGGACCTTGCCGGCTTGATCGCCCTTGGCCTGACCGAGGGCGAGATCGACCTTGCCGCTCAGGACGATGACGTCGTGGAGCTCCAGACGCAGGCGGGACTCGGTGACCGGGCGCCATTGGGTCTTGAGCGGCGGCCAGCACTCGAGGAACTTCACCACCCGGTCGTTCGCCTCGGCCCGCAGCTCGGCCCGCTCGACCTCGGTACAGGTCTGGAGCCAGTCGGCGAGCCCGTCGATGCCTTCGGAGAGCCGCGAGATCGATTCGTCGACCAATACCAGCGGCTCGGGCTCGCGGCGCCAGTGGATGGAGAGCTCGATGGCCTTGTGGGCGATCGTCCCCCGGGCCAGAGGCACCGACCAGGCGAACTTGTCGTCGTCCTCGGCGAGGAACCGTCGCTCGCATCCCATCACCCGGCCGAGCAGGTGCTTGGAGACGAACATGAGGTCGTTCGGGTCGATGTCGGCGACCATCGGCGCCAAGCCATCCTCGAGTTCGCGGCGGAGTTGGTGGCGGAGTGCTGCGTCGAACCGGGGCCGGTCGTCGGGGGTCGCGCCGAGCTGGGCGAGGACTTCCTGTTGGGCGGGGTTCAGCTCCGGGTTCGACTCCACGAGGGGAGCTTGGCACATCGCTTCGGAAGGATCGGGGCTGCGGGGCGGACGCGAAGTCTGCTACTGGTCGTCGACCAACCGGCTCGCGAGATCGATCAGGCTCCGGCCGGCCGGGTGGGACGGAGGCTCTCGCCAGATCGCGATCAACGAAACGGGTGGAGCATCGTCGATCGGGACGTAGCGAACGTCGGGGTGGGGGAAGGTCTCGGCGCTCGACTCGGCTGTCACGCCGAATCCGACCCCGCTGGCGATGGCCACCAACCAGTCATTGGTGGTCGCCACCTCCGTGGCGACGGTTGGGCGATGTGCGGCAGGCCAGAGTTCGGGTGTCGTCGTGCCCGCCTCGGGGTTGACGACGAGCTCGCCATCGGTGAGATCGGCCAGACTCACGCACTCCCGGGTGGCCAGATCGTGGGTGCGGTGGATCGCGGCCACGCGTGGCTCCAGACAGAGTGTGCGGGACCGCAGCCGTGGATCGGCCGGATGTGAGCGAACCAACGCCACGTCGGTGAGGCCGGCCTCCACGCCGGCGGTCCGGTCGTCCCGGCTGACCGGGACGAGCGGGATGCTCGGATGCTGGTCCGCCCAGGCCGTACCCAACGCCGCGACGAGCCTCGTGGTGGCCCAGGTGTACCCGAGGCGAATGGGCCCGCTGTCGGCGGCGAGTCGCCGGATCCCTTCGTCGAGGATGCCGACGGTGTTTCGCGCGGTGGTGAGGAGATCCTCCCCGGCGGCGGTCAGGCTCACCGATCGGGTGGTGCGGTCGACGAGCCGGACGCCGACCGCCTGCTCGAGCTGGGTGATGGTGCGAGACACCGCGGGCTGCGAGAGATGGAGCAGTTCGGCGGCGCGGGTGAGGTTGCCCGTCTCGGCGACGGCGATGAGCGTCCGTAGATGACGCAGCTCGACATTCATGCGCGTGAAGCATAGATCGGCCGCAGGACGCAGTTCACACGGGTTCGAGGGGCGCGCACGATGACGAGGTGAACCCGAGTGTGGCAACGGCGGAGCGCATCGACCAGCAGTGGTCGCTTGTTGCGGTGAGCCTCTCGATGCTGGTCACCCAGATGGGTTCGGCGATGGCAACGGTCGTCATCCACGAGGCGGGGCCGGCAGGTGTGGCGATGAGCCGCCTCGGGGTCGCGGCGATCGTCACACTGGCGATCTGTCGCCCCTCGTGGCGCGACCGGTGCGACTGGCCGGTGACGGTCCGTTACGGCGTGGCGCTGGCCGTGATGAACACCGCCTTCTACGTGGCGGTGAGCCGGATCCCGCTCGGTGTCGCCGTGACGATCGAACTGGCCGGCCCACTGGCGGTTTCGGCGACGACCCGTCGAGGGCCGGGCCGGATTCCAGCCACGCTCGTGGCCCTGGTAGGGGTGGTTCTCATCGTGGGCGTCGGCGCGGCGGACGATGCGGTGGGCATCGGTGCCGCGTTGGTCGCGGCTGGCGCATGGGCGTCGTACATCCACGCCGGTCGGTCGGTCGGCAGCAGCGGGGCGCCGTTCGAACACTTTGCGCTGGCCATGGCCGTCGGAGCGGTCGTCGTCGCCCCTGTCGGCCTTGGCGGGGCGGCGTCGCTCCTGGAGGATCCGCGGTTGCTGCTGGTCGCGGGCCTTGTCGCGGTTGCCTCGTCGATCGTTCCCTACTCCCTCGAACTCGTGGCCCTCCGGCGGCTCTCTGCCGCGGATTTCGGGTCCGCCATGAGCCTCAGCCCGGTGGTGGCGACCGTCGTGGGATGGGTGATTCTCCACGAGCCCATCCACGCGCCGTCGGTGGTCGGGATGGCCCTCACCGTCGCCGCAGCCACAGTGCTCCTCTCGCGCTGAATCGAGCCGCCGGGGGTGTCACACCCCCTCGTCATACTGATCACTGGTGGAAGCGACGAGTCTTCGTTTTGCGGCCGCGGCCCGTTCTCTGGGGCAAGCGGCGAGGCTGCGGTCTCTTGTCGTTCCCGCGTTCAGGTCGCCACCCGGGCTGGCCGAGGTCCATCGCACCATCCGCCGCCGAGCGGGCGTACCCACCGTGGCGGTGCGGCTCAAGGGGCGGCCGTGGTCCGCCTTGGTGGCCGACATGATCGAGGGCGTGGTCGTCGCCAATGGGCTCACCGGCACCAAAGCCGACCGGGCCCGAGCGGCCCTCTGGTTGGCAGTCGACGATTCCGGCGAGCTGGCCGCCGCCTGAGTCCGCTGGCGCTACCGTGCGAGCGGGCCCGGGTGGCGAAACTGGCAGACGCAGGGGGCTTAAACCCCCCGGCTCCTCAGGGAGTGTGTGGGTTCGAATCCCACCCCGGGCACCCTCTGACCTGCATCTATAGACACTGTTCGATGTGATCGAAGGTGCAAGAAACACCCACACTTGCCAGATGCTAACGGATTGCTAACATCGGATTCGTGCGAGGCCACGTTCATCGGCGGGGAAAGGGCTGGGGGTTCGTCGTCGACGCGCTCCCGGACCCGGTCACCGGCAAGCGCCGACAGAAGACCCGATCCGGGTTCGCAACCAAGGCCGCCGCGGCCAAGGCGCTGCGCGACTTCCAGACCGAGCTCGACGCGGGACGGACAGTCCAGTCGTCGCGCATGACGGTGGCCCAGTACCTCCACGAGTGGCTCGACAACGTGAAGGCCGACCTCCGTCAGGCGACGTGGGACGCCTATGCGAACGACGTGCGGAAGATCGTCGGCAAGGTGGGCGGGGTGAAGCTCCAGGACCTCACGCCGCTCCAGATCGAGGGCATGTACGCCGAGCTGGGTGTCGACGGTGGCCGGTACGGTCGGCCGCTCTCGGCCAAGTCGATCCGCAACGTCCACACCGTCCTACGCCGAGCCCTGGCCGATGCCGAGCGACTGAAGTTGATCGTGTCGAACCCGGCGCGTGCAGCTCGCCCGCCGCGGGCGGAGCGCAAGGAGCTGGAGACCTGGTCGGCCGGGGAGCTGGGGCACTTCCTCGAGGCGGTCGGGAGTGACCGCTTGGCAGCTGCGTATGTGCTGCTCGCCACCACCGGCATGCGCCGGGGCGAGGTGCTCGGGCTGCGCTGGTCCGACCTCAACCTCCGGGCCGGCAACCTCCAGGTGGAGCAGACCCTCACCGCGCCGAACAAGCACCTGCTCATCGGCCCGCCCAAGACCTCCAAGAGCCGGCGCCGGATCGCACTCGACCCTCGGTCCATCGAGGCGCTCAAGGCCCACAAGCGAACGCAGGCGGCCGAGCAGCTCAAGGCGGGGGAGTGGTGGAGCAACGACGCCGAACTCGTCTTCACCCGCGAGGACGGCACCCCGATGCACCCCGACCGGTTCACCCGAGCCTTCAAACGCCACGTCGCTGCCGCCGGCCTACCCGAGCTCAAGGGACCCCATGCACTCCGCCACACGTGGGCCACGCTCGCACTCCAGTCAGGCATCCACCCCAAGGTCGTCTCGGATCGGCTCGGTCACTCGACCATCGCCATCACCCTCGACACCTACAGCCACGTCGTTCCCGGT
>CAYFLT010000002.1:161522-165628 GCA_964344055.1 uncultured Candidatus Nemicrothrix sp. | reverse complement strand
GTCTACGACATCGAACTCCCGCCGGGCTCGGTCGATGTCGCGGTGCTCCACCACGTGCTCCACTTCCTCGACGACCCCGCCGAAGCACTCTCCCAGGCGGCCCAGACGCTCCGACCCGGAGGCCGGCTGGTCGTCGTCGACTTCGGCCCTCACCAGCTCTCGACCCTGCAGCGGGACTTTTCACACCGCTGGCTCGGGTTCGAGTCGGCTCAGATCGAACGCTGGTGCACCGATGCTGGTCTCGGCGACGTCCGCGTCCGCCACATGACCCCGGCCGACACCCCGGAAGGACTCACCGTGTCGATCTGGACCGCTGATCAACACGCCGACGCCCCATCTACCCAACGCCTGGAGGCCGCCTCGTGAACCCCCTCATCACCGACGAGGAGACCGCCGAACGGCTGGCTCGCCGGCCGTGGCTCACCACCCCCATCCGTCGAGATCTCGAGATCTCCTTCGAGTTCTTCCCCCCGACCACGGACAGGGCCAGGGACCAACTCGACGCTTGCGTGCACGATCTCGCTCCACTCGGGCCGAGCTTCGTCTCGGTCACCTACGGAGCAGGCGGCACCACCCAGGACCGCACCCTCCGCACCATCGAGTCGCTCTCGGCCCAGACGAACCTCGACATCGCGGGCCACCTCACCTGCGTCGGCGCCCGCAAGGAAGACGTGCAGCAGGTCATCGACGAATACGTGACGCTCGGAGTTCGCCGCATCGTCGCGCTCAGGGGTGACCCTCCCGCCGGTCAGACCGATGGCACCGTCGAGGGTGGCTATCGCTCCGCGGCAGAGCTGGTCGAGGGCATCCGGAGTAGGCCGGACGGCGACAGCTTCGACATCGCAGTCGCCGCCTACCCCGAGATCCACCCCAAGGCCGAGTCCGCCGCCGCGGACCTCGACAACCTGCGCCGCAAGCTCGACGCCGGGGCCGACCGGGCGATCACCCAGTTCTTCTTCGACACCGACGCCTTCCTCCGGTGGCACGAGACAGTCCGTCAGGCGGGCATCACCGCGCCGATCGTGGCCGGCATCATGCCGATCACGAACTTCGCGCGGATCGAGGGGTTCGCGGGCCGGTGTGGCACAGCGGTACCGGGGTGGATGCAGGACCTGTTCGCCGACCTCGACGAGGCCCCCGAGATCCGCCGCATGGTCGCCGCCACCGTGGCGGCCGAGCAATGCCGCCGGCTGGTCGAACACGGTGTCCGCCACTTCCACTTCTACACGATGAACCAGCCCGAGCTGTCGGTCGCAGTGTGTCGGATGCTCGGCATCCGTCCCGACGGGAGCGCCGACAAGAGGGGTGCAGTCGCCTCCTGACCTTCGCCCCTTTGGATTCCGCCGCGACAGCCACACGATGGAGGTGGAGAGAAGGGCAAAGGGAGCAAGGAGGTTGTGATGAGAGTCAACACCGTGGTCGCCGGCTACGACGGTTCCGCGAATGCACACGACGCTCTGGAGACCGCGACTGATCTCGTTACGGAGAACGGCGCCGTCCATGTCGTCACTGCGTTCGAACCGATGAATCCCGGGGAGACGGCCCGCGTGATCGAGGCCCTGCCCGAGGAGTTCCGCTCGACCTACGACGCCCTGGCAACGCCACGAGCGCACCTCGAGGAGGCTGATGCATACCTCGCCGCGAAAGGCGTCGACCATCACACCCACCTCGTGGAAGGCAACCCCGCGGGGGCGATCCTGGATGTCGCCGACGACGTCGACGCCGATCTGATCGTCGTCGGGAGTCGGGGACTGGGCCGGACCGCCAGGTTCGTGCGAGGTAGCGTGTCCTCCCGGGTCGCCAACAACGCCCGGCGCAGCTTCCTCATCGTCCACGACGACGAGCGCTGACGGCACCGACCTCCAAGAACCCGGAGACCCATGCGAGTTCTCGACGTGATCGTTGCGAAACGAGACGGTCGGGCGCTCACGGGCGACCAGATCGACTGGTTCATCTCCACCTACGCCACCGGCGAGTCCATCGCGGACGAGCAGGCGGCCGCGCTCGCGATGGCCATCTTCCTCAACGGCATGGACTCGGACGAGCTCGCCCGATGGACCCGGGCGATGATCGACTCCGGAGACACCCTCGATCTCTCCGGCGTGGGCCGGCCCACCGTCGACAAACACTCCACCGGGGGCGTCGGCGACAAGATCTCGCTCGTCCTCGTGCCCCTTCTCGCGGCCTGCGGCGCCGCCGTGCCCCAGCTGTCGGGACGCGGCCTGGGCCACACCGGAGGCACGCTCGACAAGATGGAGGCCATACCCGGCTGGCGGGCCCAATTGACCCTCGACGAGCTGCGGGACCAGCTGGCAACCGTCGGCGGCATCATCGCGGGAGCCAGTAATGACCTCGCGCCCGCCGACCGCAAGCTGTACGCCCTCCGTGACGTCACCGGGACGATCGAGTCGATCCCGCTGATCGCCAGCTCGATCATGTCGAAGAAGATCGCCGAGGGCACCGACGCACTGACCCTGGACGTGAAGGCGGGCGCCGGCGCGTTCATGAAGGACGTCGGACGGGCCACGGAGCTGGCTCGCACGATGGTGCGGCTCGGCAAGGATCACGGAGTGGCCACCTCTGCGCTGGTCACCCGGATGGACGACCTCCTCGGGCGCACCGCGGGCAACGCGCTCGAAGTGCAGGAGTCCCTCGACGTGCTCTCCGGGGGTGGGCCCGCCGACGTGGTCGAACTCACGCTTGCGTTGGCCGACGACATGGTCCGGCTCGCCGGCCTGGATGCCGACCCTGCCGACGTCCTGGCGTCGGGCGCGGCGCTCTCGACATTCGAGCGCATGGTGGAGGCGCAGGGTGGCGACCTCAGTGGTGGACTACCGACGGCAACGCATCGGGCCGAGGTGGTGGCCGATCGCTCCGGCGTCGTCACGGCAATCGACGCGATGCCCGTTGGGTTGGCGGCCTGGCGCCTCGGCGCGGGTCGCGCTCGCAAGGAAGACCCGGTGAGCCCGACTGCGGGAGTGGTGGCGCTCGTCGACGTCGGAGACTCGGTCCGCGCCGGTCAGCCGGTGCTCGAACTCCACACCGACGACGCCGACCGCCTTGACGCCGTCCACCACGAGGCCGCCTCGGCCGTGCGTATCGGCGACCAGCCACCCGCCCTGTTGCCGATCGTGATCGAACGCATCGACTGACCGGACGCGTGAAGGCACCGGCCGCGCCGCGTCCCCGCCCGGACGCTTCCACCCGCAGCCGGTGCCAGGCCTTCTCGCAGCCCCGGACCACCCCGAGGCCAGGAGACCGCAGTCGCGATCGCCGAAACGCCGGGCAGCGTCACGGCGGGGGGTTGGGGTCATGCGGCCCCCCGGCACAACGGGGGCGGGACTGGAGGTACCCGTCTATCGGACGTCGCTTCAGACGCGAAGCACGTCGACCTTCCGGCGGCCGGCCTTCTCGTCATCGATCGGCACTCGTACTTCGAGGATGCCGTCGGTGTAGCTGGCGGTCACCGCGTCCGTGTCCGCTCCCTTGGGGAGCGTCAGCACCCTGCTGAACGATCCGTAGCGGAACTCCGAACGGAAGCCGTTCTCGGTGTCCTCGCTGCGGTGCTCCCTCGTGGCCCGGATCGTGAGCCGGTCGTCGTCGACGCTGATGTCGACATCACTGTCGGGGTCGACACCAGGAATCTCACCACGGACCACCAGGTCGCCGTCCTCGAGGAAGTGCTCGACTCGAATGTCTCGCATCTCCGACAGCGGTGCCATCATCCGTTCCGGCATCGGGCTCGTCGCCCACGTCCAACGGTTGAACAGGTCCGGGAATCCGAACCGTTCGAACGGATCCCACACCACCGGGTCGGTCCCGGGAACCGTGGTTTCGTCTGGAGCGGTCTCCACCACGGCGTCACTCTTCTTCGACAACATGGCGCGCTCCCTTCCTCACTACCTCGCCTCGTCATCGAGGCGGATACGTCGTCACCCCTGATCGGGGTCGGTGCGGAAAGGCCCAGCACCACAGCCACTGCTGTCCAGGTGGCTCACGGGTCTTCCCGCACCCCCATCAGACCGCGAACCCCCTGCGAGGTGTAGAGGCCGAGGACCCTTCCACCCGGACGGCTCGCTTGCTGTTCTGGAGTCAGGCCGTGGAAC
>CAYFLT010000002.1:161046-161371 GCA_964344055.1 uncultured Candidatus Nemicrothrix sp. | reverse complement strand
GGACTCTCGAGTCGATCCGTACTTCGCTGGCGACGAGTCACCCCGAGGTGACCGTGGACGACGAGTTGTTGGCCACCGGCGAGGACCCGATCTCCGCGTTGGCCGAGCAACTCGACGACGGTGATCTGGTGGTCATGGCCTCGAGCGGAGCCGGACCCGACCACGTGACGATGTCCTTCGCTCAGGCACTGTCGCACGAGTGGGGTGGGCCGATCGTGATGGTCGGACCGGTCGTCGACATCGAGGCCTCGATGGACGGCGACGTCATCGTCGCTCTCGATGGCTCGGGCCTGGCCGAACGCGGGTTGGCGGCAGCCACCGGTCT
>CAYFLT010000002.1:139033-161036 GCA_964344055.1 uncultured Candidatus Nemicrothrix sp. | reverse complement strand
AACGTCCGCCTGGTCCAGGCCGTTCCACGCGCCATGTCCGCCCACGTCGAAGAACTGCGCGCGCGGGGCGAGCAGGTGTCGGAGTCGGCCTACATCCGCGACGTGTGCGATCGGGCCGATGACCCCACCCTCACCTGGGAGATCATCCACGCCGAGGACCCGGCCGAGGCGCTGGTCCGCTTCGCCGACGAGCACGACGCCTCGTTCATCGCCATGGCAACCCACGGCATGTCCGCGCTGGTGCGGCCGGCGTTCGGGAGCGTGTGCATGGCAACCGTGCGCACGAGCACCCGGCCACTCCTGGTCACCCGACCGGTGGTACGGCATCCGGAGTTGCTCCTCACCGAGGGCTGAATAGCAGCTAGCGGAGCGGCTTCAGAACCGGTCGGCGAGGCGCATGGCGATCGTCGCGCCGATGAGCGCTGCCGCGGCCACGACGACCCACATCGTCGGATAGCCGGCCCGCTCGATCAAGGCGCCGGTCACGAGGGGTGCCGTGAAGACGCCGATGTACACGCCCATCTGGGTCACCCCGGTAGCGGTACCGGCCGCCGCGGGATTGGTGCGGACGATGCCGAAGTTGGTGAAGACCGGCCAGATCCACCCGCCCCCGAACGCGAGCACCGTGGCGGCAACATGCAGGGTCGAGATTCGCACCGCGAGCAGCGCGATTCCGACGGCCCCGACCACGACCGTGGCGGCGGCAAGCCGGAACGGTCTGGCTCGGAGTCCATCGAGTCGCCAACCGGCGTAGAGCCGCAGGACGATCCCGGATGCCGCGCCGACACTCATGACCGCACCCGCGACGCCGGGCGACAGGCCCGCGTCCACCCCGGAGGCCACCACCCATGCAGTGAGCGATCCAGCCGAGAACGACAGGAAGCCGGTTCCCACCGCCGCCAACGAGAGGACCCGCCGGGGTGACTCGAGTCGGGGTCGCGGACCCGACACCGCCTCGCTGGTCGTGACCTCACGCATCACCCCGACGAGGGCAACCAGTGCCATGGCCGCACCCATCACATAGGCCCAACGCCAGCCGGCGGTCAGCGCGATCGCCGGCACTGCGAAACCGCCGAGCATGGCTGCGGCCGGCATGCCCGACTGCTTGATGGCGATGGCGAGGCCAAGCCGCGAGATCTCCGCCCGGGTCAGTGCGAGGTTCACCGCGGACTGGTTGCCCGCGTTCATGAGACCGCAGACCACGAGTCCGGCGATCATCGCCGGGAACGATCGGGCGAAGGCGGCGATCCCGACCTCGGCCGCTGCGGTCACGCTCAGGACCGTGATGATCTGACGTCGGGGCCCGACGCGCTGAACGAGATGGCCGAGCGCGATCGAAGCAGTCGCGGCAGCGAGGAAGAACGAACCGAGCGCCCACCCGTAGGCCGCCTCCGATAGGTCGAACTCGGCTGACACCTGTACGGCCAACGCACCGGCCAGGAAGCCCGGGTAGACGGTCGAAACGGTGGCGAGTACCAGCGCGGCGACGGTGCGCTGCTTCGATCCGAGGTGCACGAGCGCCTATTCGAACACGAGGCGGGCCTCGGTCTCCCCGTCCGGGAATTCACCGGTCTCGACGAATCCGTAGCGCAGGTAGAACGGCCTCGGGGAGCCATGGCCCTCGTCCCACGATGTCATCAAGGCCGTGGCCCCCGAAGACTGCTGGTCTTCCACCACGAGGTCCAGAATCCTCCGGCCGATCCCGCGTCGCTGGTGGCGACGGTCGACGAGCAGGCGCCACAGGTACGGCTCCGGGTGAGCCTCGGTGACCGCAGCGACCATCACGAAGCCCGCCCATTCCCCATCGGCCTTCACGCCCCGCATCCACGGGACCACGGGGGCACCGTCGATGACCTCGGGGAAGAGCGCGTCGGCGAAGGACGCGTACATCGGCGCAACGAGCCCCTCCTGGCTCTTGTGCGTGGCAAGTCGTCCCACCTCCCGCACGTTGGCCTCGGTGACCTCGACCAGCTCCACCTTCTCGGGCTCGCTTCGAGGGCGGCTTCTCCAGGCTCTCCAGTCCGACTCGGTCATGGCGTACACCCAGTCGTCGGAGTTGTCGTCCCCGACCCAAAAGGACAGGCGCTTGTGGGCCTCGAACACGAAGCCGGTCCGTTCGAGGACCGACGCCGACGCCAGGTTCTCGGGGTGGAGCAAGGCCTCGACCCGGGTCACCCCCTGCTCCTCGAACAGCCAGCAGAGCAGGGCCTCTACCGCTTCGGTTGCGTAGCCGTTCCCCCAGTGCGTCCGGCCGAGGGTGTATCCGATCTCGGCCATCCGTCCACCCCACTGGAGGTGGAGGGCGAGATCGCCGAAGATCACGGCGTCCTCGGGGTCGGCGATGGTCAGCTGCCACCACTCGCCCGGGACCGGGCCGCCCCTCTCGGCAGCTCCGGCGACGAGTCGACGGGCCTTGTCGAGAGAGAAGGGGACCTCCCAGGATTGAAGGCTCGCCACCCCCGGATCGCTACGTCGTTCGGCCAGCGCTTCGGCGTCCCCGATCCTCGGTGGCCGGAGCAGGAGTCGCTCAGTACGCAGGGCTTCGAACATCAGGGACCCGATGATACGCAGGGGGACAGGCACCCGTTTGACCTCGACCCCGCAGCGACGCGGAAGGTCAAACGGGTGCCTGTCCCCCCGTTTGACCTTGGATGCGCTCGGGTGACCAACCGAGCTCGGTGAGGATCTCGACGGTGTCGGCACCGAGGCGGGGCGGGTGGTGGCGCAGCTCCGACGGTTCACCGTCGAACACGATCGGGTCGCGCGGGTAGCGATACTCGCCTTCGGTCGGGTGGGTGTCCTCCCGCATCAGGCCGACGGCCTCGAAGTGTGGGTCGTGCCAGACCTCCGACAGCTCCACCACCTCCGATGCCGGAATGGACCGTTCATTGCAGAAGTCCAGCCACTCGGCGGTGGTCTTGGTGTGAACCACGTCGTCCATCAGGCCGTACAGCACATCGGCGTACTTGACCCGAGCGGCCGCAGTGGCGATGCGAGGATCGTCGGCCAATTCCGGGCGGCCGCCGAACTCCCAGAAGTCGGCCCAGTTCCGCCCGTCGTAGGGCATGATCACGGCCCAACCGTCGGCGGTACGACGCGGCCGGCGGTGGGGCGTACGGATCCGGCTGTAGCTGAACTCGCCATGCTGGGGCTCGAAGGTCATCCCTCCGAGATGCTCCACCAGGTTGAACGCCGCCATCGTCTCGGCCATCGGGACCTCGATGGAGGCCCCCTCACCGGTCACGGCCCGAGCGTGCAGGGCGGCCGCGATCGCAAAAGCGATGTGAACACCGGTGACCTTGTCGGCCATGATGCTCGGCACCAGCCGGGGCTCGTCGCCGAACCAGGAGAAGGTGGACGCCAGACCCGACGCGGCCTGCATGACGTCGTCGTACGCCGGCCGATCGGCCTTGGGTCCCCCGCTGCCGTAGCCGTTGGACACGCAGTAGACGATGTCGGGCCGGATCTCCCGCACCGACGCTTCGTCGAGACCGAGTCGTCCGAGCGCCTTGCGCCGCATGTTGGTGACGAACACATCCGATGTCGCGATCAGGTCCCGTACCGCGTCCTGACCATCGTCGGACTTCAGATCGAGGACGATGCTGCGCTTGTTGCGGTTGAGGCTCATCGAGAACGAGCTCATCCCCGGGCTCCGCATCGGCTCGTAGTGCCGGATGACGTCACCCTCCTCGGTCTCGACGCGGATGACGTCGGCCCCCATGTCGCCCAGCATCCGAGTGGCGAGCGGCCCCATCACCACGTTGGTGAGGTCGGCGACCCGAACTCCGGCGAGCGGCTGGGAACGGCTGGGTACGGAACCGGACATGAGTGCGAACGCTATCGATCGTCCGCCGCCCCCGGCACACCCGCCCCCGACACCGGCTCCGAGGGCCTCTCACTTGAGCCGCGACCTCGATCGCGGGCACCATCGGGGCATGACCGCCAGCACGATGCAGACCTTCCCGCTCAACATCTCCCAAATCTTCCAGCACGGCCGCACAATCCATGCCGACGCGGAGATCATCACCTACCACGGTCCGGCAGAAGACCTGCAGACGACCACCTTCGCCGAGGTCGGAGACCGGGCCGACCAGTTGGCCGCGGCCCTGGCCGGCCTCGGCGTCGAGCCGGGAGATCGGGTCGGCACCTTCATGTGGAACAACCAGCGCCACATGGAGGTGTATCTGGCGATCCCGTCGATGGGCGCAGTCCTCCACACGCTGAACATTCGCCTCTTCCCCGAGCAGCTGGCCTACGTGATCAACCACGCGGAGGACAAGGTCATCATCGTCGACGCGTCGATCGCTCCCCTGCTGGCGCGAGTCCGCGACCAGCTCACGACGGTGGAGCACATCGTCGTCTGTGGCGAGGGCGACACGTCCGGACTCGGCGACACGCTCGACTACGAGCAGCTCATTGGTGCCCAGTCGCCCGGCTACGACTACCCCGCCGTGGACGAGAACGCCGCCGCCGCGATGTGTTACACGAGTGGCACCACCGGCAACCCGAAGGGGGTCGCCTACTCGCACCGGTCCACGTGGCTGCACTCGATAGCGGTCACGTCCTCTCAAGCGCTGAGGGTGAAGGAGGGTGAGCGGATCCTCCTGATCGTTCCCCAGTTCCACGCCAACGCCTGGGGGATGCCGTATGCGGCCTGGTGGGTCGGGTGCGATCTGGTGATGCCTCAGCAGTTCCTCCAAGCCGACCCGGTGGCCGACGTCATCGAACGGACCAGGCCGACGATCTCGGGCGCCGTGCCGACCGTGTTGGCCGACATCCTCCACAACAAGCCCGATGCCGACCTCAGCTCACTGCAGTACATCGTGTGTGGCGGATCGGCGGTCCCGCAGTCGCTGATGGAGGGGTACGACGAGACCTACGGGGTGGAGGTCGTCCAGGCGTGGGGGATGACCGAGACCAGCCCGCTCGGAGCAATCGCCCGGGCCCCGCAGAAGGCCGACGGCGACGTCATGTCCTGGCGGACCCGCACCGGTCGGGTCATCCCGGGCGTCGAGATCCGCATCTGCGACGACGAAGGGAACGTCCTGCCCTGGGATGACGAGGCCCAAGGGGAGATCGAGATCCGCGGCCCGTGGATCACCGGGGCGTACTACCTCGACCCCAGCGAGGAGAAGTTCCACGACGGTTGGCTCTGCACCGGAGACGTCGGAACCATCGACCCGCAGGGGTTCATCCAGATCACCGATCGGGCCAAGGACGTCATCAAGTCCGGCGGCGAGTGGATCAGCTCGGTGGACCTCGAGAACGAGCTGATGGGTCATCCGGCGGTGCGGGAAGCCGCGGTGGTCGGCGTGCCCGACGACCGCTGGGACGAACGTCCACTGGCCTGCATCGTCCTCGGAGATGGAGCCGACGCCACCGCCGGCGAGCTCAAGGGATTCCTGGAGGGCAGGGTGGCCAAGTGGTGGCTGCCCGAGCGGTGGGCGTTCATCGACGAGGTACCGAAGACCTCCGTCGGCAAGTTCTCGAAGAAGGACCTGCGGGCGTCGTACTCCAAGGGCGACCTCGACGTCGAGACCCTCTAGACGCCTCCCCTGGACGCCCGTCTGCGGATCCGCGAGTCTGGTCAGGCCAACGTGAGCCGAGCCCGACACGACGGGAGGCACACCCCATGACCCACACCACAACCGATCGTCCGACCGACGAGATGGTGGCCTTCGCGGGCCGCATCGGCGTCGTCGGAGTGATCGGGATCATCGTCGTCCTGCTCATCCATCCATTCGGAACGACCGAGCTGTACGACGATCCCGGCAAGTTCATCGACCACGTCAATCCGTTCTGGATGGCGATCCACTTCGTCGCAGCGATCACGTTCGCGGTGTTTCCGCTCGTGTTCACGACGTGGACTCGCACGCTCCAGCCCGGTCCGGCCCAGGTCGTGGCCGGCTGGGCTTCGATGCTCGCGATGGCCGGATTCGCGCTCGGCGGACTGCACCTGATCGGCACCGACACCATGACGTTCTGGGCCTTCCAGGACACCTACGAGGCCGCCGGCGGGAGCGAAGCCTCGGTCATCGGTGTCGATGTCCTCCTCCGGCTCCACGCGGCCACGTTGTCATCCTGGGTGGCGGTGTTCTTCCTGTCGGTTCCCCTGCTCGGTGGCATCGCCGCGCTCATGGCCGGATGGGGCCCGAGATGGCTCGGGTGGATGGGCATCGTCGGAGGCGCCATCCAGGTCGTCGCCCTCGCAGTGACGGTGGCGGAGCACCAGTGGACCACCTTGTCCGAACAGATCCTCTTCCGCACCGGCGCCACCCTGTTCATCCTGTTCACGCTCGCACTCGCAATGGGGCTGCGAAGAGGTGCGCCGATCGGGGATCCGGCAAGCTAGGCGGTCCGTGAGCAAACCATCCATCGCCGACCTCGAGTCAGCGCTCCGTACCGACATGACGATCGACATCGTCACCACCGGCGCGCGCTCCGGCCTGCCTCGACGGGTGGAGATCTGGTTCACCAACGTCGACGGCCGAATCATCATCACCGGCACGGTTCGAGATGGCCGCAACGGACCGATCCTGCCGCGTGACTGGTTGGCGAACCTGATCGCCAACCCCGACTTCACCTTCTGCTTCAAGGAGTCGGTGACGGCCGACCTACCGGCACGCGCCACGGTCGTGCGGGACGCCGAGGATCGCCGCCGGCTCATGACCGCGCCGGCCACCCGGTGGTACCGCGAACAGGGCGACACGCTGGATGAGCTCGTGGCCGACGCTCCGATCGTCGATGTGGAGTTCCTGGGCGAGTATTCGGTGCTCAATGGCTGATCGGTCGTCGGTGATCGTGGTCGGCGGCGGGCCGGTCGGTGTCGTCACCGCGTTGCTGCTCGCCCAGCGAGGGTTCACCGTGACGGTGCTGGAGAAGGCCACCGAGATCTACGACCTCCCTCGAGCCATCGTGATGGACGACGAGATCCAGCGGATTCTCCACGACGCCGGGCTCGGGCCCGGGCTCGCCGGGATCACCACGCCGCTGAAAGGGGCGGAGTTCGTCAGCGTGGACGGAGAGCGGATCATGGGGGCCGAACTCCCCCTCGACGCCGATTGGCCACTCGGCCACCACCCGAACGTCACCTACTACCAGCCCGAACTCGAGTCGTTCTTCCGCCGAGCTGCCCAGGATGCCGGCGTCGTGCTCCAGCTCGGCGTGCACGTCGACGGGGTGGAGCAGAGTTCCGTGGACGTGACCGTGAGCGCAACGGGTCCCGACGGCGAACGACGCGAGTACCCCGCCGACTGGCTCGTGGCCGCGGACGGCGCCTCGAGCCCGATCCGAAAGTCGCTGGGCATCGAGTTCGTGTCTCAGGGGTTCGACCAGGACTGGCTCGTTCTCGATCTCGAACTCGAGCGGCCGGTCGACACCCTTCCCCGCTTCGTCCAGCAGGTGTGCGACCCCGCTCGCCCGACCACGGTCGTTCCCGGACACGCCGACTACCGGCGGTGGGAGTTCCAGCTCCAGCCGGGCGAGAGCCGAGAGGAGATGGTCGAACCGGGTCACATCTGGGCCATCCTCCAGCCGTGGCTGACGCCAGAGGATGCGCGTCTGATCCGGGCCGTCGTATACCGCTTCCACGCCACCGTGGCCGACCGGATGCGAGAAGGCCGAATCTTCCTCGCCGGCGATGCCGCTCACCAGATGCCCCCGTTCCTCGGGCAGGGTCTCTGCTCCGGCGTCCGGGATTCTGCCAACCTCGCATGGAAGCTCGACCTGTTCGACCGCGGACTGGTCGGCGAGGCCGCGCTCGACACGTACTCCGAGGAGCGTCTCCCCCACGCTGCCGGAGTCGTCGCGCACGCGGTCGATACCGGACGTCTCATCGATCAGCTGGCCGGCCGGGAATCCCACGGCGTGGACCTCGACGCGGCCTACGGCGGTGGCCGGCCGTTCCCTCATCTCGAACACGGGCTTCTGGTCGGCGAGGCCCACGTGGTCGGACGCCAACTTCATCACCCCACTGGCGGCGATCACCAACTCGGCGAAGTGCTCGGCCATGGATTCGCAGTCGTCACTCACGACCCCTCGGTCGTCGCGCCGGAGATCGCCGAGCGGTGGGAGTCGATCGAGGGAACCGTGGTGACGCTCGCGTCCGATGCCCTCACGCACGTGGTTCCCGAGGGTGGTGCAGTGATCGTGCGGCCCGACCGGATCGTGGCCGCCGTCGCCGCCGTCGCCGCCGACGCCTCGGAGCTGGCGGACGCGACGACCAGGCTTTTCGGCCTACTCGGCTGCCAAATGCAACACTGACCCAACCCGATGTTGCACATGGAGATGGTCGAGTGAGGTACGCGGATGGGCCGAGCGTGGAGGTGGAGACGCGGATCGACGCTCCGATCGAGCTGGTCTGGGAGCTGATCAGCGATGTGACCGTGCCGCCCCGATTCTCCGCCGAAGTCCAGCGGGTCGAATGGGACGAACCAGGGGCCACCGTCGGTGTCGGATCGACCTTCACCGGAACCAACCGACATCCACGGGTCGGTGAGTGGCAGGGCCACTGCACCGTCGACACCCACGACCCGCCCAGAGCCTTCGGCTGGAGGATCGGCGAGGCCGACGCACCGGCGGCGGTGTGGCGATTCACGATCGAGGAGGACGGCGGGAGCGTCATCCTCCGGCAGTACGGCCAGATCGGGCCCGGCCCTTCCGGCCTCACGCCGGCGCTCGAGGCGATGCCCGATCGTGAGGAGGAGATCGTCGCCCGACGGTTGGAGGAGCATCGCCACAACATGCAGGCGTGCGTCGACGGGATCCGGGCACTCGCCGACGGTACGGCCTGAGAGATCGTGCGGATCGTCCACCTGGCCCGAGGAACGCGCCTTGCTCGAGTCTGGACCGATGCGTTCGTCACCTCACTCGAAGCACGAGGCGAGCTGACCCTGCTCGACGAAACGGCGTCGATGCCGGACACGGCAGCTGCCGACATCGTGCGTGAGCACGACGTCGCCATCGTGGGGTGGGACTCCCGGATGCTCCCGGCCGCGCTGGCCGAGGACCCTGGTCAGCTCCGGTACGTGTGCTGCTACTCAGGGACGATCCGCTGGTTCGTCCCCCGCGAGTTGGTGGCGGCAGGAATCCCGGTGTCCAACTGGGGCGACCTTCCGGCTCCCGCGGTCGCCGAGGCAGCGCTCACCCACCTGCTCGCGGCCCTCCACCAGCTCCCCCTGGCGGTCGACACCGGCCGGGCCGGCGGGTGGGGGATGGATGTCTCCCGCAACGGGATGGTCGACGGCTTGGCGGTCGGCGTCTACGGCTGCGGCGTGATCGGCCGCCGTTTCATCGACCTCCTCCGTCCCCTCGGTGCCCGAGTCAGGGTCTTCGATCCCTACGTCGACGATCTCCCGTCCGACGTCGACCGGGCCGACAGCCTCGAGGATCTCTGTACGGAGTCGGAGGCGCTCGTCATCCACGCCGGGCTCTCCGACGAGACGGAGGGGTCGGTCACGGCCGACCATCTGTCACGGCTCCCCGACGGCGGCGTCGTCGTCAACACCGCGCGCGGCGCCATCGTCGACCAGGACGCCCTGTTCGCCGAGCTGCTGTCCGGTCGCCTCCGCGCCGGACTCGACGTGCTCGAGCCGGACTCACTCGCCGACGATCATCCGATCCGACAGCTCCCCAACGTCTTGTTCACCTTCCATCAGCTCGACCAGACCGAGTGGCCGGACCGGCCCGGCCTGGGCCCCAAGCAGCGCCTCGTGATCGAGCAGCTCCGCCGGTTCGGGGCTGGGGAGCCCCTGCTTCATCTCTTCGACCTCGATCGCTACGACCGCAGCACGTGATGGACAGCCACACGCTCGGCCGTCATCTCCGCGATCTCGTCGTCGACAAGATGACCGCGCTGGAACGTCAGTTCCCCGGCTTCCGCCTACCCCGTGTGTACGCGGGCCATCTCGTCGGTGACGATGCCGCCTGCCACCTACTCAAGACGCTGACCCTTCTCCTCGAGCTCGGAATCGAGGAAGTGGGCGACGTGGACATCCGCCGCTCGGCGTTCCACCTGGTCGAGACGATCGACCCGTCGATCGACGGGTTCTCCGCCTTCGGCTTCGGCGAGAGCGCCGTACGGCTGGGCGGCCTCGACGTCGTGGCCGATCTGGACCGGGTCGTCGACGCCACCCGCTCGCCCGAGCTGCTCCGCCGCATCGTCGAGAACGACAACCCACCCCCGCCGAACTGGGTGATGGTGGTGGCCCGATGCCTGGCCGCCGAAGCCGCGCTGACCGGCGATCGGCCCGCCGAGCTCGACGACTTCCTCGACCGCACCCGGCAGCTGCTGACCGAGCGGCCGTCCGGCTGGATCGACGACATGCCGGCACCACTGATCCACCACGACATGTACACCCCGGACATGTACGTCTTCTCCGAGCCCCTCGCGGCCGAGCTGGGCGACACCTGGCGCCGCACCTTCGCGAGAGTGCTGGTCGATCTCGACACCGTCGCCCACCGCGGTGGGGCGATCGTGTGGGGTCGCTCCAGTGGGCTGATGGCGCTCGCCCTCACCGTGGAGCTGGCGGCGGTGACGGGCAAACACCGGATCGCGCCCGCGCCGGGCCCGTGGCCCGAGCGAGCCCGGCAGGCGGCACGGGAGCTCGATCGGCTGATGCCCGACGGGGTGGTGGCAGCCCATCAGCATCGGTCCACGATGTTCTACCGGGGCCCCGCTCGGCGGCTCCAGATGAGTTTCGACATCCTCGACAAGCTGGCTGCGTCGGCACGAGATCTCCTCAGCGTCCCCGAGTTCGAAGGCGGGGACCGGTCGGCCGCCTGGCCGGACGAGAACCGGCTGGTCACGATCGACGACGAGACCGGTGCTGCCGTCTGGTCGTACCGCAGCCGGCCCGTCTCGTTCGCCATACCGTTCATGCGGGGCTTTCATCAGAGCTACGACCCCGCCCTGCACGGACCCGGCCTGTTCGACAATCCGACCGAAGGTCACCCTTGTTTCGTTCCGTTGGTGTACGTCGATGGCGCGGCGGTGCGACCCATGACCATCCCGGCCCGCGTCGAACACCACACCGACGGATCTCTGACCGTCGACCAGGACGGGTGGACCGCGACCGCCGGCAAGGACCGGATCGAGGGGAAACGTCGGGCCACCTACTGCGTCGAGGGCCGAACGGTCAGCATCGATGAGGAGGTCGAACTCCCGTCCCACTTCGGGGAGGTGACGATCACCATCCCTCAGATCGAGGCCCGTCGACTCGAGGTGGAGGTCGAGGGCGGCGGGCGGATCCGCACGATCGACACCGACGGAATCGCCGAATGGCGCAGCTACTGGAACCCGATCCCCACCGTCCACCAGATCGAGATGCCGCTGGTCGAGGGTCGAGCCAACTGGCGCTGGTCGGTGCGGCCCCAGATCCGGGTGGCGAGCACCATCCACGGGCACCCCTACGACGCCTCCCTCTATTCCTCGCTCACCGGCCGGCTCCAGACCAGCCTGGCCCCGCGGCCCAGTCCCGAACTGTTCGACCAGCTCGCGGACGTCGACGTGTTGCACATGGCCTGGCCCGAATGGTGGTCAGGGGTGGATCCCACCGCGACGGCAGAGGCGATTCGCGCGGTGCGGGATTCCGGGGTCCGAGTCCTCTGGACCCAGCACAACCTCGAGCCGCACTTCTTCAAGACCGAAGAGGCGCGGACCTGCTACCAGCAGTGGGCCGAACTCGCCGATGCCGTCATCCATCACACCGAATGGGGGAAGGGGGTTGCGCTCGATCGGTACACCTACGGCCCGAACACCGAGCACTTCGTGATCCCCCACGGCCACTGGGGCCATCGCTACGACGCCTCCCCGGAGGTGACCCGGTCGGACATCGAGCGCCAGTGCGGATGGCCTCCGGCACCAATCCGGCTCGCGGTGGTGGGGATGCCGCGGGCCGAGAAGCGCATCCAGGACGTGATCGACGCAGTCCATGCCTGCTCGCGCGATGACCTGCAACTGGTGATCCGGATCGAGGGCGAGGAGTCAGTCCCCGATGATCCGAGGATCATCATCGACCGGGGCCACATCCCGGACAGCCTGTACCACCGGCGGATGGCGGCGATCGACGCCCTGATCCTCCCGTTCGACCCCGAGGGCATGCTCACCACCGGAACCGCCTTCGACGCGATCGGCGCGGGTGTGGCGACCATCACCTCGGAGTGGGCCTTCTTCGACGAGACCTTCGAGGGTCACGACATCCGCTACGGATCGACTGTCGACGACCTCCGCGACTGCCTCGAAGGAGTCGACGCGGATCGGTTGGCCGTGAGCGCCGCCGGGATGGGCGAGATTCGTGAGCGGTTCGAGTGGACCTCGATCGCGGATCAGACCCTGGCCCTGCTCGAAGACCTGTGTCCGTGACCACGATCGCCGTGGCCGACCTCCTCCGGCCGGAGCTGACCGAGCTGAACCGGCTTCCGAGCCGGCCCCCGCTGGTCCCGTACCCGTCCGCGTCCGCGGCGCGGGCCGACAGCGGGTCTCCGTGGCGCCGGTCGCTGGACGGCGAATGGCGGTTTCGGCTCATCGATCGACCCGAGACTGCTCCCGCCCGATGGATGGCGCCGTCGACCTCGGATCGGTCCTGGCGGACGGTGACGGTCCCCGGCTGCTGGACCCGCCAGGAGACCGGTGATCTGCCCCACTACACCAACGTCCTGATGCCGTGGCCCGAGCTCGAACCGCCGCAGGCTCCCACGGTGAACCCCACCGGGCTCCACCGCACGACCTTCAGGATCCCGAGAGCCTGGCGGGGCCGCGACATCGTGCTCCATCTGGGCGGGGCGGAGAGCGTTGCCGTGGTGTGGTGCAACGGCCACTTCGTCGGGATGGGCAAGGACTCACGGTTGCCGTCGGAGTTCGACCTCACCCCGCATCTCTCCTCCGGTCCGAACCTGCTGGCCGTCATGGTCGTCCGCTACAGCGACGCGACCTGGATCGAGGACCAGGACCATTGGTGGCATGCGGGGCTTCATCGGTCGGTCTTCCTCGAAGCTCGCGGCCGGGACCGGATCGACGACCTGGGGGTGACACCGGACTTCGATCCCGAGAGTGGTTGCGGCTCGTTGAGGATCGAGGCCGAAGTCCGCGGGGAAGCTGGCGCCAGCATCCGAGTGAGCGTGGAGACCGAACGAGGCCGGCGCCTCGGCAGCAGTGCCGCGGCAGTGGTCCGTCGGCCCGACGGCCGCGACCTGATGCATCGGCTGATCGACGCCTACACCTACCGCGGTCCCGTCGCCCTTCTCGACCTCGACCTCGCCGCGGTGCGCCCGTGGAGTGCGGAGTCCCCTTCCCGCTACCGGGTGATCACCGAGCTGCTCGACGATCGCGACGAGGCCGTCGCCACCTGGACTGGATTCCGTCGGGTCGAGATCGGTGAGCGCCGGCTCCGGATCAACGGTCGGCCGATCGTGATCCACGGCGTCAACCGCCACGACCACCACCCCGAGACCGGCAAGGCCGTGTCGGTCGAGGACATGCGAACCGAGCTGGTGCTGATGAAGCGGCACAACATCAATGCCGTGCGCACGTCCCACTACCCGAACGACCACCGGCTGCTGGACCTGTGCGACGAGCTCGGTCTGTACGTGATCGACGAGGCGAACGTCGAGTCCCATGCCCGCCTCGAATCGGTGTCGCGGGATCCCCGCTACACAACCGCCATCGTGGAGCGGACCCGCCGGATGGTCATGCGCGACCGCAACCATCCGAGTGTGATCGGCTGGTCGCTGGGCAACGAGTCCGGCAATGGCCCGGCATTCGACATGGCCGCCGCCTGGGTACGCCACGCCGATCCCAGCCGCTTCGTCCACTACGAGGGCGCGGTCCACCCCCGGTTCAGGTCGGCCGCTCCGGGAGCCGCCAAGTTCGCCGAGCCCGGCGCTTCCGAGCGGCTGGTGACCGATGTCGTGTGCCCCATGTACACGCCGCTCGACGATGTCGTCGCGTGGGCTCGGTGGGCGGAGTCGACCGGCCTCGACGATCGGCCGCTCGTGCTCTGTGAGTTCTCGCACGCGATGGGCAACTCCAACGGAGGGTTGGCCGACTATGTCGACGCCTTCCATCGCGAACCGGCGCTCGCCGGAGGGTTCGTCTGGGATTGGCGTGATCAGGGTCTCGCCGAGACGGACACCGAAGGTCGCCGGTATTGGGCCTACGGCGGCCACTTCGGCGACGAACCCAACGACGCCAACTTCTGTATCAACGGCCTGGTGGGCCCCGACCTCCTCCCTCATCCCCAGCTACGCGAGTTCGCGTGGGCCGGCCGGCCGGTGGTGGCCGAGGGCCGGCGGGGACGCCACGTCCGGTTCCGGAATCGCCGGGTGTTCACCGACACCGACGACCTCCGCCTGACGTGGACGATCCATGTCGACGGTGCCGCCGCCGAGAGTGGGGCACTCGACGTCACCATCGCGGCCGGAGGCGTCACCGCGGTCCCGATTCCGTACTCGACCCGACCGACCCGGAGCCACGAGACCCACCTGACCCTCGTCTGGACGACGCGGCGAACCGCCACCTGGGCCGACCGGGGCCATGTGGTGGGCTGGGATCAGTTCGACCTGACCCCTGCGTCCGCGGCAGCGCCACGACCGTCGCCGACCGCATCGATTCGACTCGACGTCGACGACTCCGGGATCTCCGGCATCTGGTCCGGCACGCGACACTTGGTGCTCGGCGACGTGGTGCCGTGGCTCTGGCGGGCCCCGATCGACAACGACGTCCCCTCGACTCGCTGGCGGGAATGGGGCCTCGACCGCCTGCGGATCACCACCGACGACATGCGTCGGCGCCGCCGGGATGGTGGCGAGGCCGTCGAGATCCGCCGCCGTGTCGAGGGAACCGAGCACACGGCCCAGCACCTCACCCGGGTCGCCATCGTCGGAGGATCGGTCGAGTTCACCGAACGACTCGAGCTTCCGGAGGACTGGACCGATCTCCCCCGGATCGGGATGCGCTTCGAGGTGCCAGCCGGACTCGGTCACCTCACCTGGCTCGGCCCGGGGCCCGACGAGACCTACCCGGACCGTCGAGCCGCCGCCATGGTCGGTCGCTGGTCATCTTCGATCGGCGCTCAGTACCACCCGTTCGCCGTGCCCCAGGATCACGGTAGCCACGTGGACACCCGCTGGTTCTCCCTCACCGACCAGAACGGCCGCGGTCTGGTGGTGGACGGTGACGACCGACTCGTCTTCGCGGCTCGCCGTCATCACGACGACGCCCTCACCGCAGCGACCACCCTCGCCGAGCTCGACGTCGCGGGGACCACCGAGGTGCACGTCGATCTCGCCGTTCGTGGGCTCGGGACCGGTGCGTGCGGCCCCGACGTTGCCGACGCGCACAAGGTCAAACGCTCGCCTGTCCCCCGCGTTCGAACTTGGCGGTGGCGGATTTCGGCGGTCTAGAGGGCGGCGTCGCGGACGGCGCCGCGGCGCTGGAAGTAGTCGCCGACCTGATTGAGCGACAGCACGGTCATCGACAGCACGAGTGACGGCCAGAACACCTGGGCGGTGTTGAGCTTGATGTCGCGACGGGCCTGATTGATCATGTTGCCCCACGTCGACTGGGGGAGCTGGACGCTCAGCCCCAGGAACGACAGCGATCCCTCGACCACCACGACGAAGGTTGCAGCCACCATCGCGTACGAGAGCAGGGTCGGGAAGACGTTGGGGATGATCTCCCGGAACAGGATCGTCTGCGGTTTGGTGCCTATGGCGCGCGCCGCGAGGACGAACTCGCGGTTCGAGATGGCCAGGCTGTTGGCTCTGGCGACACGCGTGTAGGCGGGGATCGACAGGACGCCGATCACGAGACTGATGAGGGTGAGACTTCTCACCTCGAAGATCGACACGAGGGCGAGCAGGAGGATCAGGGCCGGGAACGCCAGGATCACGTCGACGGTGGCCATCAGGACGGCCTCCGTACGCCCGCGTACGAACCCGACCAGCGAGCCGAGGAAGCCACCGACGATGATGCCGAAGGCCGCGGCGGTCGTGGCCACGATGAGACTCACCCAGCCGCCGTGAACGAGACGGGCGAATGTGTCGCGGGCAAGTGCCTCGGTGCCGAGCCAGTGTTGGGCGGAGGGGCTCTCGAGCGGTTCGCCGTCACCGAAGGTGCCGGTGTCCGCGTTGAAGTTGTTGGTCTGCAGATTCGGGTCCTGCAGCGGCAGGGCGCCGTCGAAGACCGCGACGTCGAGCTTCGCGTAGATGGCCCCGCCCACGATGAGGATCAACCAGATGGACGAGAGCTTCACCAGGATCGGCATGTCGCCGAACACTTCGCGGACGCTGGCCCGCTTGGGCTTGCCGCCCGCGCCGGCATCGATCTGCACGGAAGTCGAGACCCGGGTGATCCGATCACTCGGGAAGTCGGGTGTGTGAGGAGAACCTTCGGTGAGTGACATCGCTCAGCCCCTCCGGATCCGGGGATCGACGACCGCATAGAAGAGGTCGACCACGGTGTTGACGACCACGTAGACAACAGCGACGAAGACCGTGATCCCCTGGATCACGAGGATGTCGCGCTGATTGATGGCATTGATGAGCCGGAACCCCAGTCCCGGCACGGCGAACAGGGTCTCGATGACCACAGTGCCGCCGAGCAGGGCCCCGAAGTTGATGCCGATGATCGTCATCAAGCTCAGAGAGCTCGGGCGCAGGGCGTGGCGCATCAGGATGAAGCGATCGCTCAGCCCCTTCGCCCTGGCGGAGAGGATGTAGTTCTCCTTCAGGGTTGCGATCATGTCGGCGCGGACCAGCCGGGAGAAGATCGCCATCTGGGTCATCGCCAGCGCGGTGGCCGGCATGATCGCCGTCTTCAGGTTGTCCACCACCCCGTCGCCCAATCGATTCCAGTTGGAGGCAGGGAGCCAGCCCAGCTGCACCGAGAACAACCAGATGAAGAAGATCCCGGTGATGAAGTTCGGTACCGACAGGGCGACTTGCACCGCGGCAGAGGTGCTGCTGTCCTGCCAGCGTCCCTCCTTGTAGGCGCCGATGACCCCGATCGGTACGGCCAGGATCACGGCGATACCGATGGCCATGACGGCCAGCTGGGCCGTCACGGGTACACGGTCCTTGATGACGTCAGACACCTCCTGACCTCGGTTGATGTAGGACTCACCGAGGTCGAAGGTGAGGGCATTGCCGAGCCACTCGGCGTAGCGGACAGGAATCGGCTTGTTGAGGCCGAGGTCCTCTCGCACCTGTTCCAGGAGCTCCTGGTCCTGGAGGTTTTCGACGCCGAGAACGGCGACGGCGGGATCGCCCGGGAGGAGCGACGTCAGCATGAAGGAAAGGAACGTGACCGCGAACAGGGTGGCGATGAGCCTCCCGAATCGCGCTGCAAGGACTCTTCCCATCAGACGTCGCTCCTCCCGGTGATCATCTCAGATCAGCCCGCGATCCACGCCTGGCCCCAGCGGCCTTCAGCATTGGGCAGACCGGCACCGAGGCTGCCGCTCGGCAGCTCCCAGCTGGCCAGACCGTCGAGCGATGAATCGACGATCAGGGCCGTGGCGGTGTGGCCGGAGTACCAGACCGGAACCTGCTCAGCCAGCTCCAGCATGACGGCCTCATAGAGCGCGTAGCGCTCTTCGAAGACGTCGGTGCGGGTGGCCGCAACGATGTTCTGGAACATGTCGCCCGAGAAGTAGTTCGAGAAGTTGAACGGGGAGACAACACCTTCCAGGCCGGCTGCCGCGGCGATCTCGGCGGTCGGCGGGGCGAAGCCCTGACCGAGCGGGATCGACGGATCGTCGTCGGAGCTCCAGCGCCAGCAGTGGGTGGTGTGGTTGCCCACGAACCCATTGTCGCTACCGAGGGCGTACCCGATGTGGGTCTGCTGGTCGTAGTTGGTGAGCTCGACGTTGACCAGACCGCTCTGGGTCCAGACCTGCTCGATCACCTGCATGGCGGCGATGAGGGTCGGGTCGGGCGGGCAGGACAGCTCGGCATCGATCGACTCGCCGACGGCCTTGCCGTCGGAGCGCTCCGGATCGTTGACGTACTCGGTGATCAGCGCCACGCCGGCCTCGAAGTCGAACTGCGGCCATGCCGCGGCGACGGTCTCGGAGTACCACGGCGAGTCGGGGCTGAACCACTGGGTGCCCGGCAGCGAGATGCCGGTACCACCGAGCGCCTCGATCACGTTCTCCTGAGAGTTCAGCATGGTCAGGCCGCGGCGGACGCGGACGTCGTCGAACGGCGGAACCAGCACGTTGAACATGCCGCCACCGACGTTGTTGCCCTGGAACTCGAACAGGAAGATGTCGGAGCCGTCGTCGCGGGCTGCACGCGCGTCACGGATGGTGCCCTGGCGGAGGGTGTGGGCCACCTGGGTGGTGCCGGACAGCGTGGCGTCGAGGCGGGTGCCCTCGTCGGGGATCGGCCGGAAGCTGATCTTGTCGATGTAGGGCAGCTGGGTGCCGTTCTTGTCGACGCCCCAGTAGCCGGCGTAGCGCTCGACCACGGTCTCGTTGTCGAGATCGCGGCTCACGAACTGGTACGGCCCGGTGCCGACGGGGTTCTCGTTGTACGCGTCGACGTCGGCGGCGGCCAGCTCGGCATCGAAGACCATGCCGATCGGGGCGCGCGACAGGAACGCCGGGAACGCGGAGTTCGGCTGGCTCAGGGTGTAGGTCACCTCGAGATCACCGGTCGCCTCGACCGTCGTGAGGTTCGACGCGCTGATCGCGCTCGCACCGGTGGAACCGGCCTGCTGGACCGGGAACATGTCGGCGATGTTCTGGGCGTCGAGGACCTTGCCGTTGTGGAAGGTCACGCCGCTGCGCAGGGTGCCGGTCCACACGGTGAAGTCCTCGTTGGAACTGATCGACTCGAACAGCCAGCCCTCGTAGTTGCCGTCCGCGGTCGACTCCATCAACTTGTCGTAGATGGTGATGAGGATGTTGTAACAGGGCGACGAGCAGGTGTCCTCCCACGGCCGCATGCCGACCGCCTCGGACTCGAGGCCCACGGCGATCTCGCCACCGACCACACGCTCGGCGTCGCTTTCCACGACCTCGGTGACGACTTCCTCTTCGGCCGTTTCGCCGGCCTCGATGACGTCGTCGTCGTCACCGGAATCGTCACCGGAATCGCCGTCGTCGCCGGAGTCGTCACCGGAATCATCACCGGCGTCGGTGCCGCCACCGTCGCCGTCGTCGCCGCCGCAGGCGGCCGCGCCGAGCGCGAACACCAACAGCAGTGCGAGGAGCTTGTACAAGCCTCTCAGTTTCATGGGGTTTCCCTCCTGGGATTGGGGGGCCGAAGCCCCTCGGTACCGCCCCGGCCGGGTGACCGGGACAGATCTGTCACAGCCGGTCAAGCACCGGCCGAATCGACGCTGACCGCCACCTCCTCCACGGGGATGAGCGGGTGATGACAGGCCACAAAGTGGTCGTCGTTCACCCGGCGCATGGTCGGTTCGACTTCGGAGCACACGGCGTCGGCCCGCTCGCAGCGGGTGCGAAAGCGGCAACCCGACGGCGGGTTGATCGGCGACGGCAGTTCGTCGTCCTCACTGACTGCGGTGATGACCTCGACCTCGGGATCCGGGACCGGCAGCGACTCCAACAGCAGCTGGGTGTAGGGATGGGCGGGATGTTCGTAGAGCTCGTCGGACTCGGAGAGCTCACACATCTTGCCGAGATACATGACCGCCACGCGGTCGCTGATGTTCTTCACCACCGCGAGGTCGTGGGCGATGAACACGAGCGTCAGGCCGTACTCGGCCTTGAGATCCTCGAGGAGGTTGAGAATCTGGGCCTGCACGGACACGTCGAGGGCCGAAACGGGTTCGTCGCAGATGATCAGCTCGGGTTCGAGCACCAGGGCCCGAGCGATCGAGATCCGCTGGCACTGGCCGCCAGAGAACTCGTGGGGGTACTTGTAGCGGGCAACGTCGGGGTCGATACCGACATGGTCGAGTAGCGAGGCGACCTTGGCCCACTGCTGATCCTTGTCCTTGGGACCCCACACGTGGAGTGGCTCGGCCACGACCTCGCCGACCGCCCGTCGCGGGTTCAGCGAGGAGATGGGATCCTGGAAGATCATCTGGACATCGGTGCGGTGCGCCCGCATGGCCTCACTGTCGAGGCCGGTGAGATCCTCACCGTTGAGCACCACCGAGCCCCCGGTGGGCACCGGAAGCTGCAGCACGGCGCGGCCGGTGGTCGACTTCCCGCACCCCGACTCACCGACGAGGCCGAGCGTCTCGCCCTTGGCGATGTCGAAGCTGATCCCGCTGACCGCGTGGACGACTCTGCCGCCACCGACGGGGAACTCGACCGTGAGATCCTCGACCCGCAGCAGCATGTCGTCGGCCCGGCGGAGATGGGCGGTTCCTGATCCGGCCATCAGCCCTCCCACTCCGCGAGATCCTCGGTGGCGACGATGCGGCCCGCCGCGGCGAGCGCCTGAGGAAGCTCGTCGGCGAGGTTCTGCTGGAAGGCCTCCTGGCTGGCCGGGCTCCCGACCGGCATGTGGCAGGCGTAGAAGTGGCCCTCGCCGACACCCTTGATGAGCGGAGGTTCCTCTTCGTGGCAGATGGGGCGCGCGTACGGGCAGCGGGGTGAGAACGAACAGCCCTTGGGTGGGTTGATCAGATCGGGCGGCCGCCCGGAGATGGCCTTCAGACGGGTGTGCTTGGTTTCGCTCGTCTTCGGGATCGACTGCAGCAGGGCTTCGGTGTAGGGATGGTGCATCTCGGCGAAGAGGGTCTTCGTCGGCGCCTTCTCGACGACCTTCCCCGCGTACATCACGGCGATCTCGTCGGCTCGGCCGGCCACCACGCCGAGGTCGTGGGTGACGAGGATCATCGCCATGTTGCGGTCCCGCTGCTGGGTGGCAAGCAGGTTGAGGATCTGGTGCTGCACCGTCACGTCGAGCGCCGTCGTCGGCTCGTCCGCAAACAGGACCTCAGGACTGCAGGCCATAGCGATGGCGATACAGACGCGCTGACGCATGCCACCCGACATCTCGTGGGGGTAGACGTCGAAGCGCTCCTCGGCTTCGGGGATTCGCACCGAATGGAGGAGTTCGATGGCCTGGACGCGGGCGTCCGCCTTGGAGAGGCCGAGGTGGGCTCGCATGTGCTCGGTGAGCTGGCGGCCGACCTTGACGACGGGATTGAGCGAGGTCATGGGGTCCTGGAAGACCATCGCCATCTCGGATCCCCAGAGCTCCTTCATCTGCTTCGGCTTGAGCCCGACCAGCTCACGACCCTCGTAGAGGACCGACCCCGTGGTGACGGCATTGGACGCGACGTTGAGCCCCATGATCGACCGGGAGAGGACCGTCTTGCCGGAGCCGGACTCCCCGACGACACCGAGGGTCTTGCCCCGCTCGAGACTCAGGGAGACGCCGTCGACCGCCTTCACCGACCCGCTGGGCACGGTGAAGTAGGTGCGGAGATCCTCGACGACGAGCGCCGGCCGGCCTTCGGTTGCCGCGGTCATCGAACAACCGGCTCCACGTGAGTGCCGACGGCAGTAATCGAAGTGGTCGACCGATTCACGTTCCCCAACGTCTCCCCCCGGAACCCTCTGTGTCAGGTGTCACAGCCATCAAGGCTGGCACATCATCTCAGACTTTGTGACGTCGGTCGAACCCGCGTAACCCACCTGTCGGAAACCCGAAACACGCGAGTCGGAGGCTCCTCCCGACGACGAGGCGAGATGCTAGGCACCCAACAAATCCGAATTCAAGGTCGGGTTCTGTTTTTGGGCCACCGGAGCCGGGACGGATCAATCCTCCGCGGTGAGGTCCGCAGTGGTGAGCCACCGCACCGCTTCGTCGACGTCGGTGAACGTCTCGGTGGTCGCTCGCAAGGTCGCGGGAGCCGGGTTCAGGACTTCACGGGCGTTGAGGAACAGATCACCGACCGAGTGCATGAACGCCGCGGAGACGACGACGGCGTATCGGTGTTCGGGGCCCCGGGGTAGATGGGTCCGAACCGAGACGATCATCTTGTGGACGTCGGCCACCGAGAACTGATGGCCATCGA
>CAYFLT010000002.1:116145-139023 GCA_964344055.1 uncultured Candidatus Nemicrothrix sp. | reverse complement strand
CTCGCACATCCATGAGCGTGGCTCGGGCCTCGAGGTCCGGATCGACGCCCCGAGCGGCGCGGTAGGCGGTGTCGAACGCATCGGGGCTGGCCTCGCCGGACATGGCGATACTGAGCAGCCCGTCCTCGCAGCTCACGACATAGCTGCCCCCGGGGAACTCACCGGCGTTCATGGCATCAACCTAGGCGATGCGACGAAACCAGGCCGGATGACTGCGGACAATCACGTCGAAAAGGGACGTTCACTTCCTGCCGAAGCCGGCGGCGATCCGTTCGTACATGTCCGGGCCTCGGCCCGGCCCGTTCTCGCGTTCCCAGCGGGCTGCTTCGAGAATGGACATCCCCGCCACCGAGGCCATCATCTCCTTTTCGTGCCGGACGGTCCATGGCGACTGATCGGCGATCTGGCGCGCCACCTCCCCGGTCGTGGAATCCAGATCCTCGTCGGGGACCACCCGGTTGACCAGACCCCAGGCCAGGGCCTCGTCGGCGAGCACACGCCGTCCGGTGAACATCATCTCGCGGGCCCTGCCGCGACCAATTCGGGCCGGGAGACGAGCGGTCATCCCCCAGGTCGGCACCATGGCGAACTTCCCGTGGGTGTCACAGAACTGCGCGGATTCCGACGCAATCATGAAGTCGCTGGAAAGGGCGAGTTCCAGGCCTCCGGTGAAGCAGTGGCCCCGAATCGACGCCACCACCGCCTGGGGAAGAGCTTCGATCGCCTCGATCGTCTCCGCCTGGAAGTGCGGGCTGGGAGCGGTTTCGCCGGCCTCGATGGCCTTGAGATCATTGCCTGCGCAGAAGCTCCGGCCCTCTCCTCGCAGGACGACCGCGCGAATCGATTCGTCGTCTGCCACTGCGTCGACGTGAGCGCGGAGCTCCACGAACAGCCCGGGCGAGAGCGCGTTGAGCGCATCGGGCCGGTTCAGCGAGAGGGTGACGACACCGTCGTCGTCGACCCGGGTCACGAGTGGCGCGGCCATCGTCATTCGCCCCGAAACTCGGGCGGCCGCTTCTCGAGGAAGCTGTTGAGCCCCTCCTGGAAGTCCTTGGTGCCGAAGAGCTGGAGCAGAGCCAGGTACTGGCGCTGGACGTGGTCCTCGAGGTTCTCGCTCATCGCCATCCGCATGAGCCGCTTCGACGCACGAACGGCCAGCGGAGCGTTCGTGGCGATCTCGCTCGCGAGCACAGCAGTGGCCTCGGCCAGGTCGTCCGGCTCGACCACCCGGCTGACCAGCCCGAGTTCGGCCGCATCCGCGGCGGTGAGCGTCCGAGCGGTGAAGAGGAGCTCCGCTGCGGTCGACCAGCCCACGATCCTGGGTAGGAGCCATGTACCGCCGCTTTCGGGAACGAGCCCGCGGGCGGTGTAGGCCGCCGAGAGCTTCGCAGTGCTGGCAGCGATACGGATGTCACAGCCGAGAGCGATGTCCATCCCGTAGCCGGCGGCACCGCCGTTGAGGGCGGCGATGGTCGGTGTGTCGATCTTGTGCAGGACCACCGGCGGCGCGTCACGGAGATCGAACTCGCCGGTCGCCCCGGACCCGCCGTCACCCCCGATACCGGTCCCGGAGGCCGCGGCACCAACATCCAGGCCGGCGCACCACGCCCGCCCGTTGCCCGTGATGACGACGACCCGGACGGCCGGATCGCGGTCGGCCTCCAGCAGCCGGGCCGACAGGTCCCGGAGCATCCGTGGGGTGATCGTGTTCATCCGGTCCGGCCGGTTGAACGTGATCGTGGCCACCGCTCCCTCGACCGCGTACAGCAGTTCCTCGCTCATCCGACAAGTTGACAGGGTTTTGGTGCCAGGTACCAAAACCCTGTCAGGTTCCAGACCTCTCGCTTCTGGCTGAGACGGATCTGGTCAGACGCTGGATGGGATGCCCGATGTCTGGAGTCGGTCGGCGGGGTATTCGCCCTTCCACCGCTCGTCGTAGGTCCAGTTCGGCTGCTTGCGACGATGGTCCTCATCGAGGATGACCTTCTGATCGCGAAGATCGATGACCGACGCGACGAATTCCTCCTGCCCGGCGGGCATCCTCCCCTCGATGTGACCCTCGATCTCATCACCGAACCGGTCGAGGATGCTGCCCAGGACGAGCTGGTACTGGGATGCGAGTGCACAGCGGGCGCCTTCGTCGACGGAGTCGAGCCGGCGCCGAATCTCGTCGATCACCCTCCGGTCGGCCTCGGACCGGCGCACTCGACCGAACAGCTCGGCGAGCTCCAGTCCGTCCTGCTTGCAGGGCACACAGAGTCCACAGGACTCGACCGACAGGAACCGCGCGACGCCCTCGGCGACCGCGACCATGTCGGTGGCATCGTCGAAGACCATGAAACTGCCACACCCGAGGCGGGCCCCAATCGCCTTCATGTCCTCGTTGCTGACCGGAGTATCGAGCTCGTCGCCGGTGAGGAGCGGTGTTGCCGCACCCCCCATCACCGCCTTGATCGTGTGGCCCGGCCTGGCACCACCGCCGATGAGCTCGAGCACCTCACGGATCGTCGTTCCCATGGTGACCTCGCCCACACCGTCGCGACGACAGGCGCCCGACACCGTGCAGACGATGGTGCCCGGCGACTCATCGGTCCCTGTCGCCCCGAACCACTCCGCACCCTCGCTGAGAATCCACGGGATGTTCGCCAGAGTCTCGACATTGTTGACCAGGGTCGGTGCCCCGACCGCCTGCGGGCTGGGTCCTGCGAGCTCGACCGGCGCGGCTGAGGCGGTGGGCGCGGCGCCGTCAGTGAGGTCGAGCACTTCGTGTACGCCGCGTCGGAAGGGAGGAGCGATCCGGGGGAACGGCGGACGCCCATCAATCGCCTCGAGCATCGCCGTCTCTTCACCGTAGAGGTACTCATTCGGTCCGTGGAACACCTTGATCGCGAGGTCGTCCAGCCAACCGGCCGCTCTGATGTCCGCGATGGCGGCAGTCGCCCGCTCGTGGACACGACCGTGGTCCTTCTTCGTCGCCAGGATGACGTCGGCTGCGCCCACGGCTCGCGCGGCGATGACCGCACCCTCGAGCACTGAATAGGGATTGCGCAGGAAGATCTCGCGGTCCTTGTACGACCCCGGCTCTCCTTCGGCGGCGTTGATCACCACCGTCGGACCGGTTGCGGCGCCGAATCCGTACGACCGGACCGTGCGCCACTTCGGGCCGCACGCGGCGCCCGCGCCGCCGCGGGCCCGCAGGCCCGACGCAACGACCTCGTCGATCACCTCGTCGGGACTCATCTCCAAGGCCACCGCGAGACCGCGACCACCCCCGGATTCCAGATACGTCGAGAGCTTCTCGACCGTTTCGGCGGACAGTGTGCGGTTCATCAACATCGTGACCGTCTCCTCCCCAGGATCCGTCCCCCAGGAGTCGAGATGCCGATGCCGCCTCGAGCGTCAGACCGGCCCGATCGGGCGCTCCAGGATGCTCGGCGACCGCAGCCGCCGGCGAGATGGACCGGATGGACTGTGCTCTTCATCGTCCGCCTGCAGAAGCCGCGGCGACAGGGTCGGAGGACCCTCGCGAAACCTGGCAGGGTTTTGGTGTCAGGTACCAAAACCCTGCCAGGTTCCGGTGGGGGTCAGGAAGCGAACCAGGTTCCGTCTTGGCTGGAGCGGACGTGGCCCGCGGTCGGTCGGGCGAAGTGAGTGCCGAGCACGAGGGTCGGTGTGTCGATCAGCCCGTCGATGAGTCGACGACGGGTGGCCGTCGCCGCGGCGGAGTCGAAATCGGCGTAGGTGGCCGACACCTCGGGATGGGCGAACTGGACGACGGTGTGGAACGAGTCGCCGGTGATCAGCGCCCGCTCGCCCTTCGACTCGATGGCCACGCACACGTGCCCGGGGCTGTGGCCGGCCGACGGCACGAGCCGCAGGTTCGCGTCGATGCGATGATCGGGATCGACCGCTTCGAGCTGCCCGCGCTGGATCAACGGGGTCACGCTCGGCTCCATTACCTCCATGTGATCGTCGGTACGGGTTCCGGCCAGCTCGTCCTTGCTGACGAGATACTGAGCGTTGGGGAACGTCGGCACCCACTCGTCACCGACTCGCCGCGTGTTCCAGCCGACATGGTCGAAATGCAGATGGGTGCACACCACCACGTCGACGGCATCGAAACCCCCGGGAATGGCCGCCTCCAGTCGCTGTTCGAACGCGGCGTCCCCGGGCAGCTGCCGATCGGTGTGCTCGGCGATACACGTGTCGACCACGACGGAGGTGTCGCCGCTCTGGATGACGAAGCTGTGGACCGAGAGCAGGACCTTCCCCTCCCGCGTGTAGAACGGGAACACCCAGTCGCCACAGGAGTCGAGCAGCTCCTGGGACAGGTCCGGAAGAAGCCACCGCGGCGACATCTCCACCACGCCCTCCTCGACCCTGGTGACCTCCACCTCACCGACCCGCCACGTCAACTGCTCCGCTGGGTCTTCGTGATGGACGACGATCTGGCGGCCACCCCCGGACGAGCGGACCTCCGACGTTTCAGGCATCCTCGATCAACTCCCGCAGTGTGGCGAGCGTCCCCACCGGGTCGGGCCCGGGGAGGCTCACGTTCACCACCGTGATGCCGCACTCCTTCCACAGGGCCAGGCGGTCCTTCACCACCGAAACCGGTCCGACCAGGTTGCCCCGCTCGAGATAGTCGCGCGGCACCTTCGCCGCGGCCTCGTCCCTCAGGCCGTCGAGATACAGGTCCTGGATCTCCTTCGCCTCGGACTCGAACCCCTGCCGACACGCGATCGAGTTGTAGAAGTTCTTCTCCCGAGCCCCCATGCCTCCCCAATAGAGCGCAGTGGAGGGCCGACCCTGGTCGAGCAGCGGGTCGGCGCCCTCGCCGGCGTACTCGTCACCGATCGCGACGATCGCACCGGCCGAGATGTCGAGCGTGCCGAGCTCGGCCGGCCGGTCGACCATGCCTCGGGCGAGATCGTCGCCCCACACGTCCTGGATGCACTCGGGCAGGAAGTGGGCGGGGATCCATCCATCCGCCGCCCTCGCCGTCTCCCGCACCGCCAGCGGCATGAGCGACGCCCACCAGATCGGGATCTCGGACCGCACCGGATGGTTGATCAGCTTCAGCGGCTTGCCGAGACCGGTGCCCTCTCCCTCGGGGAGCGGGAGCCGGACCGCAGTACCGTCGTACTCGAGCTTCTCGCGACGAAGTGCCATGCGGGTGACGTCGATGTACTCACGGATTCGCCGCATGGGCTTCTCGTAGGGCATCCCGTGAAACCCCTCGACGACCTGAGGGCCGCTCGCACCGAGTCCGAGGATGAAGCGTCCCTTGCTGACCATGTCGCAGCCGGCTGCCGTCTGGGCGATGGCGGCGGCGCTACGGGAGTAGACGTTCAGGATGCCGGTGCCGATCTCCATCGTCTCGGTGGCGGCGGCGAGGTAGCCGACCCGGCTGACGGCGTCGACCGAGTACGCCTCGGACACCCAGACGACACCGGCGCCCGCCTTCTCCAGCTCCACCACCCGCTCGACCGATTCGTGGAAGTCCGCCGAGTAGTTGATCCCCGTTCCGATCTTCATCAGTCCTCCTCGAATCCGACGTAGGTCACGATGTCGTCGGTTTCGCGCCGCTCGGATCGGACATCGTTGGCGGCGAAGTCCTCGGCCGGCCAGCCCATCGCCACCGTGATGACGATGATCTCATCCTCGGGGATGTTCGAGTGCTCCCGCACGACCGACGACTGGCTGATGCCCTGACCGTTGATCACGGTGCCGAGGCCCCGGTCCCACGCGGCCAGCACCATGCCGTAGACGAACTGACCGAGGTCGAGATAGGCGACCGTCGAACCCTCGAGGGCACGGTCGATCGTGCCCACGATCGACACCGGCGCGTCGAACTGTCGAAACCCGCGCATCGCCCAGTCCCGCTTGCGCTCGGAGTCGCCCCAGTCGATGCCCATCGCCTCGAACAACTGGTCGGCGATCCGGATCTGTCGATCCCGGTGCTGCCCCTCGTAGCGGCCATGCATCGGGATCTCCCGATCGGGCTTGGCCCCGGCCATCATGCGTTCGGTGTTGCCCTCACGGATCCGCTCGAGCGGCTCGCCGGTCACGACGTGGACGTGCCACGGCTGGGTGTTCATCGACGACGGCGCGTACCGGGCCACCGACACGATCTCGTGGATCAACTCCCTGGCCACCGGGTCCGGCCGGAAGCCCCTGATGCTTCGGCGCTCGCGGGCGATCTTGCCGTAGTCCATTCTCGTCCTCTGCTCCTTGCGGCTCTACTTGAGGTTGGGTTCGCGGGGCAGGCCGAGCACCCGTTCACCGATCTGGCTACGGATGATCTCCGAGGTGCCGCCCGCGATCGAGTTCTGGCGGACGAACAAGGAGTAGAAGCCCGGGTCGGCGAAGCGGCGGTCGAAGGTGGCGGCCTCGGCCCCGACGATCCGGGCCGCCACACGCGCTCGTTGCTGGTTCGTGACCGAACCGACCAGCTTGGTGACGTTGCCCTCGGCGCCCGGCTCCGCGCCGGCCACCGCTCGGGCGACACGACGGAGGTTCAGGAACGCCATCGAGACGTCGGCCGCCACAACGGCGCCGGCGTCCCTCCGAGCCCCGACGTCGTCGGGAGCGCGCTTCACGATCAGGTCGACCAGATTCGGTGTGGGTCGGACCCCGGTGCGTCCCCCGATCGAGACGCGCTCGTTGCCCAAGGTGTTGCGGGCCACCGCCCACCCTCCGTCGACGGGCCCGACCACGTCGTCATCGGGGACGAACACGTCGTCGAAGAAGATCTCGCAGAAGTGGGAGTCGCCGGTGATCTGCTTGAGCGGGCGGATCTCGACCCCTTCGGCAGCCATGTCGATCACCATCATGGAGATGCCTTGGTGCTTCGGCGCGTCCGGGTCGGTGCGAACGGTGGCGAATCCCCGGTTCGAGGTGTGGCCGCCGCTGGTCCACACCTTCTGTCCGGTGACCTTCCAACCGCCCGCGACCTTCGTTCCTCGGGTCTTCGCGCCCGCCGCATCGGATCCGGCCTCGGGTTCGCTGAAGAGCTGACAGAAGTCGATCTCGCCGTGGAGGCTGGGCCAGATCCAGCGCTCGATCTGGTCGTCATCGCCGTTCTGGAGAATGGTCAGCGTGTTCCAGCCGCTGATGCCCAGCTCGGGACGAGGATGGTCGGCGAACTCCTCGTCGATGACGAGCTGCTCCACCGGACCCGCGCTCCGTCCGTAGGGCGCCGGCCAGTGCGGCATCAGCAGCCCGGCATCGGCGAGTGCGATCCGCCACTGATCCGCGGGGAGATGCTTGTTCGCGGCGATGAAGCTCCTCAGCTCGTCTCGGAGGTCCTGGACATCGTCCACGATCTCGAAGCCACTGCGGACCGTGACCCCGTCGGCGGTGAGCGCCGTGACCGCCTCACGAGCCGAGTCGGCCCCTCCCAGGAGCCCGCGAACGGCGTTGACCCGCCGGAGGTAGAGGTGGGCATCGTGTTCCCAGGTGAAGCCGATGCCCCCGAGGACCTGCACGTTGTTCTCCGCACATTCGACGGCGGCCGGGATGGTGATCGCGGCCGCGACGGCCGCGGCGAGTTCGGCTTCGTCGTCGGTGAGGTCGTCGCGAGCTGCACCCCACACGGTGGCCGTGGCCTGCTCGCTCGCGACGAGCATGTCGGCACAGAGGTGCTTGACCGCTTGGAACGATCCGATCACCCGCCCGAACTGGACCCGCTCCTTGGCGTAGGCGGCTGCCATGTCGAGGCAGGCGCGGGCGGTACCGGCTGTCTCCGCGGCGCCCAGGAGTCTGGCGATGCGGGTGAGCTGTCGACGACCGCCGGTGACGACCCGATCCGGACCCGCAACCGCGTCCGACAGGGTCACCCGGGCCACGCGACGGGATGGATCGAGGTTGGGGACCGTACCGACCGACATCCCGTCGTCTCGTGCATCGACGATCACGACGTCGTCACCCGCCGGCAGGAGGACCAACGCGGCCACCTCGGCGCCGAGGACCAGACCGGCCGACCCGGAGACGCGACCGCCGTCGCGACGGAGATCACCCTCGAGGCCGAAGGCGGCAGGGGTCGACCCGTCGGCGAGGCTCGTGAGGAACCGAGCACGTTGTTCGTCGGTGCCCGCCGCCTGGATGAGCGAGGAGGCGACCACCGTCGACAGGAAGGGACCCGGCGCCACCGCGTACCCGAGTTCGAACAGCACGACCGCGAGCTCCGCGGTGCCGAAGCCCTGGCCGCCGGACTCCTCGGCGAGATGCAGGCCGAACCATCCGAGCTCGGCCATCTCGGACCAGTGGCCGGGCAGCTCCTCCGCGGGCGCCTCGAGCATCGCCCGGTTCGCGGCCATCACCTCCCGGTTCTCGAGGAGGTCGCGTGCAACCTCCTGCAGTACCCGATGATCGTCCGCAATGGCGTAGCTCATGGTCCCCCTCGGAGATCGACGTCGAAAGCCGAGTCCGAGTTCGGAACCTATCGTGCCGTGTGCCGCCGAATGAAGTCGACGACGGCGGCGTCGAAGCCCTCGGGTTGTTCGATGTTGATGGAGTGCCCGCCTTCGAGGTGCACCACTTCCAGGGAGGCGAGCGCCGCCCTCGCCTCGTCCACACACGGCTGGAAGAGGGTCTCCCAGCGCCCGTTCACCAGGAGCGTCGGCATCTGGAGCTCGCCGAATCGGTGACCGGATCGCCACTCACCCCGGTGGGACCCGACATGGTCGACCACGTGCATCGCGACCGCATCGGCCGCAGCCACCAGTCGCGCCTTCACCGCCGACGGAAAGCGCGACGCGTTGGCCGGATGGAACGGCAGCTCCCGCGGTGTGCTCGGCGCCTGTGACATTCCTCGCACACCGTCCGCCCCGCGACGGCCGATGCCGAATACGGCGCGGGAGTTGGAGAAGATCAGGCCCAGGACCCGCTCCGGATGCGTGAGGCCGTAGCGGATCGAGACCGCCCCGCCGAGGGATTGGCCGACAACCCACCAACGATCGACTCCATGGGCCTCTCGGACCGACTCGATGGCCTCGACGATCCGGTCCGGGGCGTAGGCGTCGCGCTCATCGGGCGCGGGTGAACGTCCGTGACCGGGGAGTTCCATGAGCAGCAGCCGGTGGGCCTGGCCCAATCGTTCGACGTTGAGGTCCCACTGGGCGGCAGACGAGAGGAAACCGTGCACCAGCAGGATCGCCGGGCCGGCCGGATTCCCTGCCTCTTCGACGTAGACCGCCGGCGTCATCAGGAGCGGCCGACCTCGCGGTAGGGGACGCCTCGATCAGCGGACGGTTCCTTCGGCAGGCCGAGGATGTTCTCTCCGAGGATGTTGTGCTGGATCTCGTCCGTTCCCCCCGCGATGGACTGAGCGGGCGTCGAGACCAGCACCTCGGCGACCACCGCGTCAAGCGGGTCGTCGGTCTCCTTCAGCATTCCGCGGGCACCCGCGATCGCGGTGTGCAGTGCGTTCGAACGCCGCGCCACCTCCGACAGCGCGAGCTTGCCGATGGATCCCTCCGAACCCGGTGGCCGGCCGAGCTCGCGGTTGGCCTTCGCCCGAAGCGCCGTCCACTCCGCCGCCTTCCGGAAGCAATGCAGCTGCATCAGCTCGTCCCGCAACACCGCATCGCCCACCCGGCCCGTGGCCTGCGCTCGCGCCGTCAAGAGATCGGGCCGGCCCTGGCGTTGCGGATACCACTCGTAGGTCTTGTTGTAGTCGACGAACTCGGCCCTGGCCTCGTCGATGACCCGGCCGGCCGCACCCTCAGCGAACTGCACCTGCCGTTGGGTGGCGTAGGACCGTTCGTGGGCCAGCGTCGCTCGGGCGACCCGCCAGCCACCGCCGACGTCGCCGACCACGTCGTCCCGGTGGACCACCGCGTCGGTGAGGAACACCTCCATGAACGAATGGTGGTAGTTCATCTGCTCGATCGGCCGGACTTCCACCCCCGGCTGGTGCATATCGAGCACGAAGTAGGTGATGCCCTGATGCTTCACCGCATCCCAGTCCGTGCGGGCAACGAGGATCGCGCGGTCCGCATGGTCGGCGCTGGTGTTCCACACCTTCTGACCGTTGATGATCCATGAGTCGCCGTCCTGAATCGCGGTGGCCTTCATTCCGGCCAGGTCCGAACCGGCCCCGGGCTCGCTGAATAGCTGGCACCACGCGTGTTCGCCGGTGAGGGCGGGCCGGAGCACCCGTTCCTTCAGTCCGTCCGAGCCGTGCTCGTAGATCGTCGGCGCGGCCAGCGCGGTGCTCGCCCCGAGCGGCAGTGCCACACCTCCCGCGTCACGGATGGCGGCGTGCGCAACCCGGTCCGCCCACGCGGGAAGGCCCAGGCCGTACCAATCGGTCGACCACGAAGGTACGGCCCATCCGGCTTCGAGGAGACGGGCCCGCCACTCGATCAGCGAGAGGTCCGGATCCCATGCGCTGTGGAACCATTCGAGAACGTCGCGTTCGATGTCTGCCTCGGTCGGCGCCATCTCAGCCGGAGCCGCGCTCGTAACGTTCGGTCTCGGTCACGAGCAGGGCGCGGGACTCGACGTGTCCGGTCTCCCAACCGCCGACGACCTCATCGAGGTCGTCGATCTCCCAACGGCCGTTCGTCTTGGCCACGTCGGCGCGGGCCCATTCGAGGTACCGGGCGACCTCGTTGCCGCCGACCCAGTACACCTGGGCGGTCGCCTGGCAGTCCTCCGTGCACAGCCACGCCACCAGCGGCGAGATGTTGGCCGGATCCCACTGGTCGAACGATCCGTCTTCGGGCTCCGCGATGCGCTCGCCGAGGCCGGGTGTCGAGAGGGTCATGCGGGTACGGGCCGACGGGGCGATGGCGTTCACCCGCACGCCGTAACGGCCCAGTTCGCGAGCGCCGATGATCGAGAGTGTCGCGATCGCCGACTTGGCTGGGCCGTAATTGCCCTGGCCGATGTTGGAGTGCAGGCCGGAGGTGGACGACGTGTTGACGATCGACGCCTTCACTTCCTCACCGGCCTTCGCCTTCTCCCTCCAGTGGGCCGAGGCATGCTTCATCATCAGCCAGGTGCCCTTGAGGTGGACCTGGATGACCGAGTCGAAGTCCTCTTCGCTCATGGAGACCAGCATCCGGTCGCGGAGGATGCCGGCGTTGTTCACCACGCCGTGGAGGTCGCCGAATGTGTCGAGGGCACAGTCGACGATGTTCTTCGCTCCGTCCCAGTCGGCGACCGAATCGCCGTTGGCCACTGCCGCGCCGCCCATGGCGGTGATCTCGTCGACCACTTCCTGTGCGGGGCCGACGCTGCCGCCGCTGCCGTCCTGGGCACCGCCGAGGTCGTTCACGACCACGCTCGCCCCTTCCTCGGCCATCAGCAGGGCGTGCTCGCGCCCCACCCCTCGGCCGGCTCCGGTCACGATGACGACTCGTCCGTCCAGGTGTCCCATGGTGCTCCCCTCCGTTCGACGCGCGGCCCATCATAGAACCGAACATCGGTTCTGTTTCAAGCGGCGAGCGGAGACCGCGCGGCGAGGATTCGGGCTCAGGCGAGCTTGGCGTCGGTGACTCGCAACCGGCGAGCGAGCTCCCGTGCGATCGCGATCCCGACCGAGGGGATCTCCTCCAGCACGTGCTGGAAACGGTTGTGCGGGATCAGCAGCACCGACATGTCCGTGGTGGAGCGGACCGTCGCCGTGGATTGGGCCGGGGAGGGGTCGAGCAATCCGATCTCTCCGATCGTCTCGCCCTCACCGATCTCCGCGACCACCCGACCGCCCACCACGACTTCGGCGTTGCCCGACTCCACGATGTACGCCTCGTGGCTCAGGCCGCCCTCCATCATCAACGTCGTGCCGGCCTTGATGTCGACCATGTCGATGTCCATGGCAATCCGTTCGAGCGCCTTTTCGTCGCAGCCGGCAAAGAACGCCGCCTCCGCGAGGCGTGCGACCTTGGGGTCCGTTCGAGCCATCCGATTGTCCTCCGCTCGCTTGCTTGGGACCAGCCTAGGCGTCGATCCGATCGAGGACTCCGAGGTCGAGCGCGTGGCGCCCGTGGCGATTGAGCATGAGCGTGAAGAGTGCATCACCTCGCTCGGTCTGGTCGGCCATGGTCGTCGCCATCACGGCCACGACGACTCCGTGGAGCGAGCCGAAGGCATAGTCGGCCTGGCAGTCGTCGGGCCCGTAGTCGATCCCGCGGCCGACCAACGCCGCCCGATACCGGGCGAGCATCTCGGTCTCGATGTCTCGACGGCGTTCCGGCCGAACCGCGGCTCCGAGCAGATAGGCGACATCGGTGACCCCAGGCCCGAGTCCGAGGGTCTGCCAGTCGACCACCATGATGGGTGGAGCATCGGGGGCCACGCCGAACAGGAAGTTGTCGGGCCGGAAGTCACCGTGGACCAGCGTGGTCGGCCCGGATCGCGCGTGGTGCCAGTCACCCGCCACACCCCCGAACCGTTCGAGCAGCTCGGCGACATCCGGCTCGAGGCCATCACCGAGGCGTTCGAACACGGTGGGGAGGAACGCCGGGATGAGCATCCGGAGGGTGTCGGCCCGACCGGTGGCGCCCGCCCGGTAGGTCTCGAACGCCGGTCCGTCGGTTCGGTCCCAGACCGGCGCCTGGAGCGCCGCCGCCTGCTCGATGGCGAGGACGAGCTGACCGTGGCTCGGTTCGGTGAACTGATCCCCCTGCTCGGATCCGGTGAGATCTTCCAAGACGATGGCGAAGTCCTGTGCGTGCTCGTCGAGATGGACGGCAAACGCGCCGGGAGCCGCCACGTCGACGAGCCGAACGATCGAACGGTAGAACTCGCACTCCTTTTGGTAGATCCCGTGTTCGAACGACGCGGCTCGAGTGGCGGCCTCCGAAGACGGGATCTTCACCACCACCGAGGCAGGTCCGTCGCGGCCGCCCCAGTCCAGGGTGAACCGGGCGTTGCGGCTCATCTGACCGGTACCGATGAACCCCGCGAACGCCGCTGCGACCGGCGTCCGTCCGGCCACCTCACTGTGTGCCGCGATCCATTCCGGGTCGAGCCCGACCGTGTTGGGCTCCGGACTCGTCACCCGGCGCCGTCCAGCATCTGGGTGAATCCGGCCGGCTCGTAGGGTCCGAACACCATCTGCTCCAACGCGCCGATGCCCGTGCGGCCGGCCTCGTCGCTGACTCGTACCACCTGTTGGACATGCACGTTCTCGGGAGCCAGCGGATCGAGCTCGAGCGGATCGAAGCTCTCGCCGGCCACTTCCAGCTCGCCCTTCCACATGCCCTGCTTCCACGCCGGGTGGCCGTAGCCGAGGCCCTTGAACTGGAAGCGGAGCTGGGGCTCCAGCGTTGTGGTCCGCACGCCGCCATGGAGGTCGATGAGATCGAGCTCGGCCCACCGGGCCCAGCGAGTGCCCGGGTGATACTCGATGCGGTGGACCGCGGTCGCCATGTGGGTGGCGACGTTCTCGAGTTCCTCGGGGATGTCGTCCTCATCGGCGTAGAGGTCCGATGTCAACGCCTCCCGCACCAGGGCCTCACCTCGGGCACCATCGAAGAAGACGGCATGGGTGATGTGGTCGTCCCATTGCAGCGGAGCCCAGAGGAAGAAGGCTGACCCCGGCTGCTGGGGGGCGCCGATCTGCATCCGTTCGCCGACCCCCCGCATGCCCCACGACCGGTCCTTGGTCCCGCGCCACGTGTCGGAGTCGACGGTGAACTCCCCGTCGGGATGGCTCACCGTCCCCGTCCAGCGTCCGAACTGGGCGAAACGGGTGGCGTCCATCACCTTGCGTTGACGCTGCCAGAGGATCTGGCGGGCCTCCTGGATCGCAGAGGTCCGCGCAGAGAACGTCAGATCACAGGCCACGCCACTCTCGTTGTCGTCGATGATGATCCGCGCTCGCCGCAAGGGCTCGATCACCTCGTAGCGGATCGGACCGACCGTCATGTCGGTGCGCTCCTGTGGTGCTCGGCGGGAGGCGTACACGCAGTGTTGGCGACCTCCGGCCTCCACCGTGCTGAAGTGGGCGTCGAGGATGCCGCGATGGGGATAGACGGCCATGCCGAATCCGAAGTATCGGGTGGCGTCATCGCTGTAGCCGTTGAACCAGGTGCGGTCGTAGACGTTCGGATCCGACGACGCCGGATGAGCGATCGGTTCCGGGGTCTGGTGGATCGGGTAGTCGTCCATCCGGTTGAGCACGTCGCCCTCCTTGGTCGGCCCGCAGCCGGCGGCGTCGGGAACCGAGTGGCAGTTCGGTTTTGTTCGGGTCGAGACGATACTGTCGTCGTCGCACCAGGAGTCAACCGGAGAGGAGTCGGCGATGCCAGCGGAACGGTTCCCGGTGGAAGCGACCCACATCATGATGTTTGCCCGATCGGTGGGTGACGACAATCCGATCTACCACGACGAGGACTACGCCGCGGGTACCGAAGTCGGCCACATCATCGCCCCGCCCACGTTCCCGCAGGCCGTCGCCCAGTTCGATCCCGACTACCGGCTGCGGCCCAAGGTCGGCCAGCCGTGGTTCGGCTCCGGGGCCGAGCCCACCGGTGTGACGGACAGCGGCGAGGTGTCCTCGGGCGGCGGTGGAGGCCTCCACGCCGAGCAGCACTTCGAGTACCACCGGCACCTCAAGCCCGGCGACGTGCTGCGCGCCACCACCCGCGACGGCGAGACGTGGGCAAAGCAGAGCAAGCGGGCGGGAACGCTGCAGTTCGCCGAGCGGATCACCGAGTACTTCGACCAGGACGGTGAGCTCGTCGTCACGGCGCGCAGCGTGGGCGTGCGCACCGAGAAGCCGGTCGAGGGCTGAGGGGGGCGGCGATGACACTCGAGGCGAACGAGCTCACCGTCGGCCAGACCCACACCGCGGTGCTGGTGGAGGACCTCACGCGCACCCAACTGGTGATGTATGCCGGCGCATCGGGCGACTACAACCCACTGCACACCGACGATCTCTATACCCGGGAGGTGGCCGGGTATCCGGGCGTGTTCGCCCACGGGATGCTGACCATGGGGCTGACCGGCAAGCTGCTCACCGATTGGGTGGGCGACGGCCGGCTCACCAACTTCGGCGTGCGCTTCGTCAACCAGGTCTGGCCCGGAGACACACTGACCGGCACCGCCGAGGTCGCTGCACTGCGAGAGGAAGGCGGCGAGCACTTCGTCGATCTCAGCATCACCACCGTCAACCAGGACGGCCGGCCCGTCGTCACCGGCACGGCCACCGCCCGAATCGACCCCTGACGGCGGCAACCCCTCCGACAACAGACCGAACTGGGTGGGTAGAGCGTCGGAAAGCAGCACCTGGCCCACCCAGAACGGTGTGATCTCCCGTGGGGGAGCTACTCGATGCCGAGGGCTTCCTTCGCGGTGGCGGTGGCCCACTTGTAGTCGGCTTTGCCGTTGGGGCTGCGGAAGACCTTCTCTACCCGCACCACGTTCTTCGGCAGCTTGTAGCCGGAGAGATCGGCCCGGAGCGCGTCCACCAGCGTGATGTCGTCGATGTCCACATCGTGAGCCAGCTCCACCACTGCGGTCACCGCCGACCCCCACTTCGGATCCGGCACGCCGACGACATTGGCGTCGACCACCTCCGGACGCAGCTTCAGCGCCTCCTCGACCTCCTCGGGGAAGACCTTCTCGCCGCCGGTGTTGATCGACACCGACCCCCGGCCCAGGAGGGTGACCGTGCCATCGGCCGCCAGCCGGGCCCAGTCGCCCGGGATCGACCAGCGCCGGCCCTCGAACTCGCGGAACGTCTCCGCAGTCTTGACCGGGTCGCCGTAGTATCCGAGCGGAATCGGGCCGCCGACGGCGAGCAGCCCGGTCTCGTCGGAGCCGGGTTCGATCCGGCGGCCGTCCTCAGAGAAGACCGCAGCGTTCGGACCGAGCGTGAAGGTGGCGGTCTCGGTGTCGCCATCGCCCACCGACTGCTTCGCCGCGAACCCGACACCCTCGCTGGCGCCGAGCGAATCGTTGAGGATCAGATCGGAGCCCTGGGCCCGGGAGTGGGACAGGAGACGGTCCTTCACCGGCTGACTCCACATCACGCCGGACGAAGTTACCGAGGTGACCGACGTGAGGTCGAAGGCCTCGCTGTCCTCCTCGGCATCGTCGAGGGCGTCGACCATCGGCGCGCAGAACACATCACCCACGATGGTGACCGAGGTGCACCGGGTCCGGGCCACCGTCTCCCACAATTCGACCGGGCTGAAATGGCGCTCGGTCAGGGTGACGACCGACCCCCCGAGGAAGAGGTTGAACAGGGCGCCGATACCCGACGTTCCGTGCATGAGCGGTGCCGCCGCGAGCTGGCGAGGAACCGCGCCCGCCGCCTCGACGGCATCGAGGATCGCGGGGACGTCGTCCATCGACGTCGGCACGTCGAGCCCGAGCGGGAGGAGGGTACGACCGACCAGCGTGACGAGGCTCTCGTGGGGCCACATCACGCCCTTGGGATTGCCGGTGGTACCACCGGTGTAGAGGATCCAGAGGTCCTGGTTGCTCCGTTCGATCCGGTCGGCCGGGGACGACGAAGCGACGACGTCCTCATGACGGATCGCCCACTCCGGGCACTCACCATCGCCGACATGGACCCATAGCCGGACCTTGTCGAGTTCGGCGCGGACAGCGTCGAACCGCTCCGCCAGAGCGTCGTGGAAGAAGACGGCCCTCGCGTCGCTGTTGTCGATCAGGTAGCGGAGCTCACCCTCGACGTAGCGGTAGTTGACGTTGCACGGCGAAGCGCGAACCTTGAACGCAGCGAACTCGGCTTCGAGGTACTCATTGCCGTTGTAGAGCGCGCAGGCCACGTTGTCACCGGCACCGATTCCGAGGCCGGCGAGGGCTCCCGCGAGCCGGGACGCCCGGTCCTCGAACTCGGCCCACGTCCGGGTGGTGTCGGCGTGCTGGAGCGCGAGGCGGTCGCCGTGGCGATCGGCGACCAGCTCCCATGCGGTTGCGAGGTTGATCTCCCTCATGTCAGGCCATCGTCAGGCCGCCGGAGACCGAGAGGGTCTGACCGGTGGTGTAGCCGGAAGTCTCGGCCGCGAAGTAGATGACGGCCGGAGCCACCTCCTCGGCCTGACCGAGCCGTTTCATGGCGGTTGCGTTGGCCATGGCGCCGATCACCTTCTCACTGTCGGCGCTGGCGTCGGCGATCTCGGCGAGCAGTGCCGTTTCGGTGGGGCCGGGACACACGACGTTGACGGTGATGCCCTTCCGGGCGACCTCCCGAGCGAGAGTCTTGCTGAACGCGATCACCCCTCCCTTCGCGCCCGAATAGACCGCCTCGAGCGACGATCCGACTCGACCCGCATCGGAGGCGATGTTGACGATCCGGCCCCACCCGCCTTCGATCAGGCGGGGCACGAGGAAGTGGCAGGTGCGCAACATGCCCTTGTAGTTGAGCTCGATGATGCGGTCCCAGAACTCCTCGTCGGTGTCGACGAACCGCATGAACTTGTCCCAGCCGGCCGCGTTCACGAGGACTTCGATCTCGCCGAGTTCGTCGATGGTCTGCAGGCAGCCATCCTCGACCGAATCGGTGCTCGTGATGTCCATCGTCACCGCAACGGCGTCACCTCCGGCGGCCCGGATCATGTCGACGGTCTCCGCCGCACCGTCGGCGTTGATGTCGGCCACGGCGACCCGTCTGCTGTCGGCGTGGAGACCGAGACAGATCTCCCGACCGATCCCACTCGCTCCACCGGTGACCAATGCAACTCTCGATGTCATCCTCTACTCCTGATCATGGAGATGTTTCGGGTGCCTGGCACCAGCGAAACAACTAGGCGGCCCGGACTGCGGCGGCGACGTCGCCCCACTTGGCGAGATGGTGTTCGTCACGGACCATCTGGTCCTGGCCGAGGTACATCACCACACGGGCTGCACTGCCCGCGTAGCGATCGGTCAGGCGACCGGCCAGCTCGTCCCATGGGGCCACGACCGCATAGTGCTCGAGCATCTCATCGGTGATGAGCTCGGCCATTCCGGCAATGTCGCCGGCCTTCATCTTCTCCCTGATCCGGCCGGTGGTGCCCTCGAAGCCGAGGTCGTCGAACTGGAAGTGATAGTTCGGCGTGCTGCCGTAGAACGCGATCTGTTGCCGGGCCCGGGAGACGTATGGCTCCCGCTCCTCCACCGTGTCGCCGGGGCACGCGAACACCGGGATGATGAGGTCGACCTCACCGGGGTCCCGCCCAGCTGCGGCGGCTCCCTCGGCCACGCCGGGCAGCAGGCGCTGCTCGATGTAGTGCATCGAGTGGAGTGGGTGAACATGCACGCCGTCGGCGACCTCGCCGGCCACCTTCGTCATCACCGGACCGACCGCCGAGATGTCGACCTTCATCGGGTGATCGTGGGCCCGCGGGGACCAGTCGGGGGGAAGCAGGCTCAGGTTGTAGAACTCACCCTCGTGGCCGAGTCGTTCCTCCCGGTTGAACGCACGCCAGCACGCTTTCACCGCGAGGACGTAGTCGCGCAGCCGGGCGGCCGGACGATCGAACTCCGACGAGTACCGACGGGTGACGTGCGCCTTCACCTGGCTGCCGAGCCCGAGCCGGAAACGTCCACCCGTGTTGTCGGCCAGCTCGTAGGCCACTCCGGCTGACACCATCGGGCTGCGAGGGAAGGCGACCGCGATTCCCGTGGTGAAGTACAGGTCCGGCGCCGCCATCGCCGCGGCCGCGATCTGCATCCACGGCACCTGGCTGGTCTCGGTGAAGAGCAGCCCCGAGAAGCCGGCGCCTTGGAGCTTCCGTGCGAGGTCGGCGGCGCCCTCCCAGGAGTTGCCGCCTGTCATCAGATCGATGTCCATGGGTGCGGACAGTAGCTCTGGGTCCGGATACCACGAAAACCGAAGGTTTGTTAGGTTTCCCGGGATGTATCCAGGCCATTGGGCAAGTGTGAAGCCGGACGACGCCGCCGTCGTCATGGCCTCGACCGGCGAGGTGGTCACCCATGCCGAACTCGACGCCGGATCGAACCGCCTCGCCCACCTGCTCCGGAGCTACGGGCTTCGACGCGGCGATCACATCGCGCTCCTCATGGAGAACCATCCGCGCTATTTCGAGGTCGTGTGGGCTGCACTCCGTTCGGGCGTCTACGTGACCTTGATCAACTGGCATCTCACCGCGGACGAAGCCGCGTACATCATCGAGGACAGCGACGCCCACGTCCTGATCTCCACCGAGCAGTGTCTCGACATCGCAAGGCGGGTCGACACCCCGCGTCTCGACCACCGACTCCTCGTCGGTGATGCCGAACCTCCGGCGGGATGGGACGACTACGAGTCCGCGATCGCGGCGATGCCCGACCACCCGATCGACGACGAGTCCGCCGGCGAAGCGCTGCTGTACTCCTCGGGAACGACCGGTCGGCCGAAGGGAGTGCTGAAGCCGCTCCCCGAGACACCCCTTTGGAGGTTGCCGCCGGAACAGGCCGGTGCTGCGCTCCCCAACCCGTACGGATTCGACGAGCACACGGTCTATCTGTCCCCGGCACCGCTGTATCACGCGGCCCCGATCGCGTTCTGTCGTCGCGTCCACGTTCAGGGCGGCGCCGTGGTGGTCATGGACCGCTTCGATCCGACGGCCGCTCTCGAGCACATCGAGCGCTACCGGATCACTCACAGCCAGTGGGTGCCCACCATGTTCGTCCGCCTCCTCGACCTCCCGGAGGAGACCCGTCTCGGCCACGATCTCTCCTCGCACCGCGTCGCCATCCACGCCGCCGCTCCGTGCCCGGTGGAGGTCAAGCAGCGGATGATGGACTGGTGGGGCCCGATCATCCACGAGTACTACGCAGGCAGTGAGGGAATCGGGAACACGAGGATCGGCCCCGAAGAATGGCTTGCCAATCCCGGCTCGGTCGGCCTCGCCACGCCCGGCGTGGTCTTCGTCCTCGACGAGGACGACGAGGTGGTTGCGCCGGGCGAATCGGGCCTGATCCACTTCGATCCCATCGCCTCTTTCGAGTACAAGGGGGATCCGGACAAGACTGCCGGCGCCCGATCGAAGCAGGGCTACTTCACGTACGGCGATGTCGGCTACATCGATGCGAACGGGTACCTGCACCTCACCGACCGGAAGTCCTTCATGATCATCTCGGGCGGGGTGAACATCTATCCCCGAGAAGCCGAGGACGTCCTGATCGGTCACCCCGCGGTGCTCGACGTCGGCGTGTTCGGCATCCCGCATCCCGATCTCGGTGAAGAGGTGAAGGCGGCGGTCGAACTCCAGCCCGGGTACGAGCCGTCCGAGGATCTGGCGGTCGACCTTCTCACGTACTGCCGGGAGCACCTGTCCGGCTTCAAGTGCCCGCGGTCGATCGACTTCGCCGAGGCGCTGCCACGATTGCCGACCGGGAAGCTGCGCAAAGCCGACCTCCGGGCCCCGTACTGGACTTGACCCCGGACCGAGCGGCGTACAATCCGCGGACCCGACCGTTCGACGGCGGCCAGAGAGGACCCGTTCCATGAGCATGCTCGGCACTCGTGTCGCCCGGAAAGAAGACCCGAACCTGCTGACCATCGGCGGGATGTACGTCGACGACATCCCGGCCGAAGGCGCGGTCCACGCCGTCTTCGTTCGATCGTTGGTCGCGCATGCCGAGATCACCGGGATCGACACCACCGACGCTGCCGAGGCACCCGAGGTGGTTGGCGTGTTCACCGCCGCCGACCTCGACCTCCCGGCCGTGCCGCCGGGGATGCCGATGCTCAACCAGCAGATGCTCCGCACCGCGCTGGCCACCCACCGGGTTCGCTACGTCGGCGAGCCGATCGCAGTCGTCCTCGCCCGGACCCGGGCCGCCGCGGTCGACGCCGCCGAGCTGGTGTTCGTCGACTACGAGCCGCTCGAAACGGTGATGGAGATGCGGGCGTCGGCCAGCGACGAAACGCTCCTCTTCCCCGAGGCCGGCACCAACTCGGTGTTCGCCCAGCCGAGCAGCGGCGATGACCTCTTCGCCGAATGCGAGGTGGTGGTGGAGCAGACGTTCCGCAATCCGCGCATGAACGCTGCACCGATGGAGCCCCGAGCCGCACTCGCCTCGTGGGACCCCGTCACCGAGCGACTCACCTATTGGGCGTGCACCCAGTTCCCCCACCGCACACGCGATGGTCTGGTCGCCGCCACCGGACTCAGCCCCGAACAGGTGCACGTCATCACCCCGGACGTCGGCGGTGGATTCGGCGCCAAGAACGCCAACTACACCGAGGACTTCGTGGTGGCGATCCTCTCGTGCCGACTCGAGCGGCCGGTCCGTTGGGTGGAGACCCGCTCGGAGGCGATGGTCGGGTTCGGCCATGCTCGCGGGCTGGAGTACACCGCCCGCCTGGGGGGCACGCGCGACGGCAAGGTCACCGCCTACCAGGCCGACGTGCTCCAGGACTCCGGCGCCTACCCGGCGATCGGCGCTGTACTCCCGATGTTCGTGAAGATCATGGCCACCGGCGTGTACGACATCCCCAACGTCGACGTGTACTCAAACTCGGTGGTCACCAACACCACCCCGATCGGGGCGTACCGGGGGGCGGGGCGTCCGGAGGCCACAATTGCGATCGAGCGGATGATGGACGTCTACGCCGCAGAGATCGGCATGGACCCCGCCGATCTGCGCCGCCGCAACTTCATCCCGCCCGATGCCTTCCCGTTCCAGACCCCGACCGGGGCCGACATGGACACCGGCGAGTATGCGAAGGCCCTGGATGCCGTGATGGAGGCGGCGGACTACCCGTCCCTTCGCGCCGAGCAGGCTCGCCGTCGCGAGGACCCGACGGCTCGGCTCCTCGGCCTCGGCTGGACCGCCTACGTCGAGATCACCAACCCCCTCGGCGCGTCTGAGTTCGGCAGCGTCGAGGTGCGCACCGACGGCTCGGCACTGGTCCTCACGGGCAGCTCGAACCACGGTCAGGGGCATCACACTGCGTTCGCCCAGCTCGTGGCCGACCAGACGGGGATCCCGTTCGAGAAGATCGAAGTGCGCCACGGCGACACCGACGAGGTGGCACGGGGCGGAGGCACCGGCGGATCCCGTTCGCTCCAGGTCGGCGGCTCCGCCATCGCCCAGGCCGGCGACGTCGTGATCCAGCTGGCGAAGGACGCGGCGTCGTCGATGCTCGAGGCCCACCCCGACGACATCGTGCTCGATGTCGACCAGGGGACGTTCGCGGTGGCCGGCACTCCCGCCCGCTCCCTGGATTGGGCCGCGGTGGCCACCCATCTCCACGAAGCCGAGAACACCGGACTCCAGGCCGAGAGCGACTTCCAGCCGCCCGCGGCCACCTTCCCGTTCGGGGTACACCTCTCGGTGGTCGAGGTGGATCGCGACACCGGCCAGGTCACACCGATCCGCCACGTCTCCTGCGACGACGCCGGCGTGATCGTCAATCCGATGATCGTCGACGGACAGGTCCACGGCGGCGTGGCGTCGGGGATCACCCACGCACTCATGGAGGAGTTCAGCTACGACGAGGACGGCAATCCCCAGACCGGGAACTTCATGGACTACGCGTTCCCGTCCGCGGCCGAGCTGCCGAGCTTCGAGCGGATCCCGATGGAGACCGGCACCGACCGCAATCCGCTCGGCGTGAAAGGGATCGGGGAGGCCGGCACCATCGGTGCCACGCCCGCGGTACAGAACGCCGTGGTCGACGCCCTCTCGCACCTTGGCGTTCGCCACGTCGAAATCCCGTGCACCCCCCAGCGGGTCTGGCGCCACCTCAGCGGGGAGGCCGGGTGATCGAACGCATCGACCCCGAACTGGTCGCCCCCTTCGAGGCGCTGACCGAGGCGCTCGGGGTTCCCGCCATCGACGTGTCCGACGTCGCCGCAGTCCGGGCGCTGTCCGCCGCGATGGACGCCCAGCGGGCTGCGTTGCTGCCCGAGGAACCGGCGGTCGCGCTCACCAAGGCAACGATCCCCGGCCCGCCCGACA
>CAYFLT010000002.1:109602-116135 GCA_964344055.1 uncultured Candidatus Nemicrothrix sp. | reverse complement strand
CACTCGACGTCCACGTCTACCGGCCCGCCGATGCCGCGGACCACGACATCCTGCCCACCCTCCTGTGGATCCATGGTGGTGGCCTGATCTTCGGCAACGCCGGCCAGGATCGGCCCCTGCTCCAAATGTTGGTGAAGGCGCACCGGTGCATGGTGGTCTCCGTCGAGTACCGCCTGGTTCCAGAGCACCCATATCCGGCCCCGCTCGACGATTGTGTCGCCGCCCTCGACCACCTGTTCCACCCCGACGGCATGGTCGGCGTCGATCCAGACCGGATCGTGGTCGGTGGTCAGAGCGCGGGTGGCGGCCTGGCCGCGGCGACGGCGCTGCGTTGGCGAGACGAGGGCCGGGAGGGCCTCGCCGGTCAGCTCCTGTTGTGGCCGATGCTCAGCGATCACACCGTCGACGTCGACGAGGAGCCCGAGACGATCGTCTGGAGTCGGCGGGCGAACCGGATCGCGTGGGGCCACTACCTCGGCGACGCAGCCGGTGGCGACGACGTCCACGCCTACGCCGCCCCGGCACGGGCGACCGAGCTCGGCGGGCTTCCACCCGCCTGCGTCATCGTCGGCGAACTCGATGCCTTCGTCGGCGAGGACGTCGACTACGCCGCCCGCATGATCGGCGCCGGGACTGCCGTGGATCTCCACGTGTACCCGGGCGCCTACCACGTGTTCACCAGCCTCGCGCCCGACAGCGACGTTGCCGCCGAGGCGCTGGCGGCCATCAGTGCCCGGGTCGGCCGCTGGTTCTCCGGCTAGCCACCCACGCGAGGGAACTGAGGTGGGCGCCTCTCGGTGAAGGACTTCACGCCTTCGGCGAAGTCGGGGCGGTCGAAGCTCTCCTGCATCAACTGTTGGGACTCCTGCTCGGCCGCGCCCAGCCCCCGATGCATCTGCTCGTAGACCTGTCGCTTCATCACCGCGTAGCTCGCTGGTGAGCCCTTGGCCGCGAGGTCCTGGATGTAGCGACGGCAGAAGGGCACCAGATCGTCGGCGTCGACCATGTAGTTGACCAGTCCCAGCCGCAGCGCCTCCTCGCCGTCGACCCGCCGCGACGAGAACAACAGGTCGAGCGCGGCCGATGGCCCGACCAGCCGCGGCAGCAACCAGCTCAGTCCCCATTCGGCGATGAGTCCACGATGGGCGAACGCGGTGACGAAGAGCGCCTGCCGCGAGGCCACCCGAATGTCGGCGGCCAGAACGAACGGATACGCCATCCCGGCCACCGCGCCGTTGACCGCCGCGAGCACCGGCTTGGAGATCGCCATGGGGTACATGAGCCGACCCCCGAAATCGCTGCCGTCGCCGATAAGGGCCTCACCACCTGCATCCGACTCGTCCCCACGGTCCGCACCACCACCCGCCGAGCCCTCGCCCGAGGCGAGGCTCGACAGTCCCTTCATGTCGGCACCGGCGCAGAAGCCGCGGCCCGCACCCGTGACGATGATGCCGACCACCGACGGGTCCGCTTCGGCCTTGCGCATGGCGTCCTCGACCTCGTGTCCCATCCTCGGTGTCCAGGCGTTCAGCTGGTCGGGTCGGTTGAGTGTGATGGTGGCGACCGGATCGTCGACGTCGTAGAGGATGTCCTGGTACATGGCTGTCTCCTGGGTCAGCTTCGATTCTGCCTACGTCAGGTTCGATCTTGGTCGTCGCGGCCAAGCTCGGCGAGCCGCTGCTTGATCTGAACCATCTGGCCGCGCGGCCCGCCCGCCTCGTACCCCTCGACCCGCGGTCCGTCCTCCCGCCACACATGGCAGGTGTTGACGAGGCGGCGCCAGTCGTCGCTGCGGGGCTCGTCGGAGTAGAAGGGATGCGGTTTGCCCTCCTCGAGCGCGCTGTAGATCTCGAACCCTGTGCGCGACTGCACCGCCACCGGCGCCATCGCCTGCAGCAGGGCGGTCGTGTGCGAGCACCCTCGCGGTCCGCCGAACAGGTCGCGGACCCTGTGAGTGAAGCCGCGAGTGAAGCTGAGCCCGACCAGCTTGTCGTAGTGCTGGATGATCTCCGGGCAGCTCTCCTGCGGGAAGGTGTCGAAGTTCGTGCGAGCCGCGAGGATCTCCAGCTGGGGAAACGAGACCTCGATCTCGACGACCATGTGGTGGATCGTCATCGGCTCGGGGTCGTCGGGGATGAACATCCCGGGAGGCTTCTGGTCCCGCAGCGCACCCTGGATCAGGATGCGGTCCTTGGACAGGCGATAGGACTGGACCCGGTATTCGCGGTTGTGCACGATCGGCACCGCGCCTTCGGGCGGCGGGGGCAGGATCGGGTCGTCGCGGAACACGGTCATGACGGTCCTCCGGTCGGGGCAGTTGGTCGGTCGGCCGAAGCACCCTGCCCGCGGCGGGCAGCCATGAGCAAACCGGTCACACCGGCGATCACGCTGATGATCGCCCCGTAGAGGTTGGCCCACAGCGCGCTGACGGTGTCGCCGATGACGCCGGTGATCGGCCCACCGATCGGAGTGGACCCGATGAACAGCACCGCGGTGATCGCCAGCACCCGGCTCCGCATCTGAGGGTCGACATCCTGCTGGGTGACGATGGTCGTGGAGTTGACGAAGGCCGCCCCACAGATCCCGAATGGCACGACCAGGGCGAGCGAGAGCGGCAGCGAGGTGGAGAAGGACACGGCTCCAAGGGACAGCCCGAGCCCGAGACCGATCCAGTAGACCCATCGCTCGGCGATGTGGTGCATACGGGCCACGAGCAGGGCACCGATCACGTTGCCGATGCTCATCATCGACAGCATCCAGCCGAAGGCGGCATCGTCCTCCTTCAGCTGATCGGCGACGAGCAGGGGGAAGCCGACGGAGTGGTTGTAGGCGAAGGTCGATACCACCGCGAACACGATCAGGGCCGATCGCAGGGCGGGCACCGACCACACCGCCACGATGCTCTCCTTCACCGGCGACTTGCTCCTGCCGGCGGTCTCGATCGGATGGAAGCGGCTCCGATCCATCGAGACCATCGACACGAGGAAGGCGAGGTAGCTGACCCCGTTGATGAGGAACACCCACCCAGTCCCGTGTGAACTGGCGATGACGGCGGCCATCGCCGGTCCGAAGATGCGGGCGCTGGTCATCACCGAAGTCCCGAGCGCCAGGATGTTGCCCATGTTCTCAGGTGGGACGAGCTCGGTCGAAAGGGTCCGGCGAGTGGGGTTATCGAAGGCGGACAGGGTGCCGAACAGAAACGTGAGGGCGTAGACGATCGGCAGGTTCGCCGTGTCGGTGAACACCACCGCAGCAAGGACCAGCGCGACAACGCCCATCACGGTCTGCACCCGGATGGTGGCCTTGTGGCGGTCGACACGGTCCGCAAGCGCACCTGCATGGAGGCCGAGGACCAGAAGCGGGCCGAACTGGGCTGCCGCGGCGATGCCCAGCTCGAGGCCACCACCTCCGAGCTCACGGACCAGCAACACGACCGCGGTGTTGTGGGCCCACGTGCCGATGGTGGAGATCCAGAGCCCACCGAAGAAGATCCGCACATTGCGCTCCTGGAACGAGCGCAACGGGTTGCCGGGCTTCACTCCTCGAAGAGTGACGGCGGGAAGCCACCCTTGCTGACCGGGCTCCAGCGTGTCGGCTCGATCAGGATGACCGACTTCCCCTGGTCCTCCATCGGCTGGCGGTATTCGTCCCAATCCGGATGCTCACCGGAGATGCACCGGTAGTACTCGACGAGCCCGTCGCCTGCTTCGGGCATGTCGTGGACGGTGGCGACGCCGTCGATCTGGACCCACTCGTGGTTGAACTGCTCACCCATCACGAGGAGCGAGACCTCGGCGTTCGCCTTGGCGTTCTTGACCTTCGCCCTGCTCGGGTAGCTGGAGATGGCGAGGCTGCCGTCCGCAGTCATGCCGCCGGTGACGAGGCTCATCTGAGGACGCCCGTCGGCCCGGGTGGTCGAGAGCACCCAGTGGTGCTTGCCGGCGACGAACTCGGCGAGCCCGTCACGATCGACCGGCCGGTCGCCCGACATGTGCTTCGCGCGCCGGTCGTCTCTGGGGATCTTCTTCACCATGTCGGTCGCTCCTCCGCCGACTAGCGGCCCTTGAAGTCGGGCGTGCGGCGCTCGGCGGTGGCGGCCACACCTTCCTTCCAGTCTTCTGTGGTCTGCAACCAGTTCTGCTCGTGCTTCTCCCGGTCGGTGGCGGCTTTCACCTCGGCCGCGAGGTCGCCGCGCATGGTCCGGCGGATCGAGGCGACCGCCAGCGGGGCCGACCCCGCGATCTCGGCTGCGAGCCCGTGGGCTTCGACGCGGAGCTCGTCGAGCGAGACCAGGCGGTCGGCCAGGCCGATCGCGTGCGCTTCGTCGCCCTTGATCCGCTTGCCGGTGTAGAGCAGCTCGAGGGCCCGTTGTTGACCGACCAGCGGCGGGAGGGTGGCGCTGAGCCCGAATCCGTGATGGAAGCCCAGCCGGGCGAAGTTCGCAGTGAACCGGGCCTCGGGTGCGGCGACCCTGAAATCCGCAAAACACGCCACTCCCAGTCCTCCTCCGACCGCTGCGCCCTGGACCGCTGCGACGACAGGGGTGCGGGTGGAGAAGAGATCGAAGGCGGCGTCGTAGAGGTGCCGAGGCGAGCCGTCCGGGTTCTTGGGGAGCTCCGCTGGCATCGAGCCACCGCCGCCGAAGTCGGCGCCGGCGCAGAAGTGCTTGCCTTCAGAACACAGCACCGCGGCCCGGGCCGCCGGGTCGTCGTCGAGCGCGCGGAACGCATCGACCAGCGACTCGATCATGCCCAGGCTGAAGAAGTTGTTCGGTGGTCGACGGATCTCCACCGTGGCGACGTAGTCCTCGTCGACGGTGACGTGGATGTCGCCGAAAGTCCCCAGGTCTGTCACCCCTGCGCCTTCTGGGTGTCACGCCATGAACCCTCGTCGGCCCGAGGCTCCTTCGGCAGGCCGAGGACCCGCTCGCCGATGATGCCCTTCTGCACCTCGGTGCTACCTGCATAGATGGTGCCGGCCCGGGCCGCGAAGAAGCTGTTCATCCAGTTGGCCACCGTGTTGGCGGTGCCGGCCGACGGTGGGCCGATGCCACGGCGGGTCTCGTCGCCGTAGCCGACCTGGCCGGCAGGGCCGGCGAGATGGAGGGACGCCTCGGTGATCTCCCGGTAGAACTGGCTCCACCAGAGCTTGTTGACCGACGACTCCGGGCCCGGCGCCGCACCCGCGAGGAACTTGGTGAGCACCTGGTAGCCGCGGTACCGCATCACCTCGACCACGGTGTGGAACTTGGCGATCTGCTGGCGGACCTCGGGGTCGTTCTCCTTGCCATGGCGGCGGGCCAGCTCGATGAACTTCTCGACCTCCTCCTGGAAGGGGAGGTACTGGGTGGTGGCGCCGACGCCGCGCTCGAAGCCGAGCAGGGTGTTGGCGACGGCCCAGCCGCCGTTGATCTCGCCGAGCACGTGGCCGGCCGGCGTGCGGGCGTCCTCGAAGAACACCTCGTTCACGTGACTGTGGCCGCCCATGTCGTAGATCGGGCGGACCTCGACGCCGGGCTGGTCCATCGACACCAGCAGGAAGGAGATGCCCTTGTGCTTCGGGAGCTCCGGATCGGTACGACAGAGGGCGAAGATCATGTTGGCGCTAGTGGCCTGCGAGGTCCACGTCTTCTGGCCGTTGATCACCCACTCGTCGCCGTCGCGCACGGCCCGCAGGCCGAGGTTCGCGAGGTCGGATCCGGCGTTGGGCTCGCTGTAGCCCTGGCACCACACGTCGGTGCCGTCGAGGATCCGGGGGATGAAGTGCTGCTTCTGCTCCTCGGTGCCCCAGTGCAGGATGGTGTTGCCCACCATGGAGATGCTGAAGCCGTCGTTGCCGCCGGCGGTCGGCACGCCCCGCTTGGCGAACTCCTCGTTGAGTACGACGTGTTCGAGGTGGGTGAGTCCGGAGCCGCCGTATTCGGCCGGCCAGTGAGGGGCGAGGAGGCTGGCGTCGCGCAGAGTCTGGCGCCACTCGGCCTGGAACTCCTTGCGCTCAGCCGGCGGCAGTGCGCCGATGCCCTCCCAGCTCGAGGGAAGGTGCTCGTCGAGGAACGCCCGCACCTTCTCCCGGAACGTGTCTGCTTCAGCGGGATAGGTCAGATCCATGGTCGCAATCTCCAACGAAGGCCCGGTGTTGTCAAACCAGGTGGACGGTCGTCGGGCGGATGAGCGGCGTACCAGCGCGGCGCAAGGACCACCCGGGTGAGAATGAGCGCAACAAGAGTGACCCCGGCGGCGACGAGGAAGGCGGAGCGGTACCCGGACCAGGTCACGATCAGGCCCATGATCGGCCCGACCAGAGCATTGGCGAGGTCGAAGAAGGCGGTGTAGGTGGCCATCGCCGATCCCCGCTCTCGGTCGCTCACACCATCGACCGCGATCACGATGAACGACGGTGACTGCATGGACAGACCGAGCGCGATCAATCCCGCCCCGACGAAGAGGCCCGTGGGGGTCGACCAGAGCGCAAGGAGCATGGTCGCGATCACCGTCACCACCAGTGCCCCGCTGCCGGCCCGCAGGGGACCGATC
>CAYFLT010000002.1:94404-109517 GCA_964344055.1 uncultured Candidatus Nemicrothrix sp. | reverse complement strand
GGGCGATGGATCAGCGGCGACGGCTCGGCGGCGGGGTCGCCCGGCCGGTGACTCAGTCCCCATGACAGGGCGGTCGACAACAGGGCGAGTCCGGCGATCGCCGACCACACCGCCTGGTACCCGCGCTGATCGAGGACCCACTCTCCCCCCATCGGACCGAATCCCATTCCGAGGTGGACTGCAACCATGTTGAATGCTGCGGCCTGGGCTCGACGATCCGAGGGCGCGAGCTCCATCGCCCGAACGGTGCTCCCGATGAAGAAGGCCGCTCCACCGGCACCGTTCAGCAGACGCGACGCGAGAGCTCCGAGGACCGATGGGACGGCGAGGAGCAGAAGCATCGAGCTGGCCGTGGCGATACCCCCGATGGCGATCATTCGGCGGGCTCCCCGCCGGTCGGTCATCCGTCCCAACCAGGCGCGGCTGACGAGGGCGGTGATCGCCGCCGAGCCCATCACGACCCCCGCGGTGGCCTCGGTGCCGCCCAGCTCCTCCACCACATAGGGCGGGAGAGAAGCGAAGAGTGCTCCGTTGCCCAACATGAGCGTGCAGCCGGTGGCGAGTAGGGCGAAGAACTCGGGGGTGAAGAGTGGGGGAGATGCCGTCGACGAGGCGGCGGGGCCGTCTGCGGCGGTCACCGCTGTGGCCCGGCGATCAGAATCATGATTCGGTTACGCTACCGGGCAAGGGGGACAATGATGAAGTACACGAAGCTCGGTCGATCCGGACTCGAGGTGTCCCGGGTCTGCGTCGGATGCATGGGGTTCGGCGAGCCATCCGGCGGGGTGCACGACTGGGCGGTTGGCGAGGGCGAGAGCCGCGCCATGATCGAGCGAGCACTGGAGCTCGGTGTCAACTTCTTCGACACCGCCAACGCCTACTCGCTCGGCAGCAGTGAGGAGATCGTCGGCCGAGCGTTGAACGACATGGCCGACCGCGACGAAGTCGTGATTGCCACCAAGGTCTACTTCCCGATGCGGGGCGCCGGCGGCCGCAACAGCCGGGGGCTGTCCCGCAAGGCGATCATGGCCGAGGTCGACCACAGCCTGCGCCGGCTCGGCACCGACTACATCGACCTCTACCAGATCCACCGCTTCGACGACCGCACGCCGATCGAGGAGACCCTCGCCGCGCTCCACGACGTGGTCACGGCCAGCAAGGTCCGCTACATCGGCGCCTCGTCGATGTGGGCGTGGCAGCTCGCCAAAATGCTCACCACCAGCGAGTCACACGGCTGGGCGAAGTTCATCTCGATGCAGAACCACTACAGCCTCCTGATGCGCGAGGAGGAGCGGGAGATGCTGCCGCTGTGCGACGACCAGGGCGTGGGCGCGATCCCGTGGAGCCCGCTGGCTCGGGGGAAGCTGACCCGACCGTGGGACGAGACCACCGTCCGCAGCGAGACCGATGTGAACATCCAGCGCCGCTTCGAGGAGTCGCGGGACCGGCCCATCGTCGAGCGGGTGGCCGAGGTCGCCGCTAGCCGGGGGCTACCGATGGCCCAGGTCGCGCTGGCGTGGGTGATGGCGAACCCGGTCGTCGCCTCCCCGATCGCCGGCGTCACCAAGATCAAGCACATCGAAGACGCCGTCGCCGCCGTCGACGTCGAGCTCAGCGACGAGGAGAAGGCCCTCCTCGAGCAGCCCTACACGCCGAGGGACAACCTGTTCTGAGGAACCCTACCCCAACCCCAACCCCAACCGTTCTGGGCGGGCCAACTGCTGTTTTCCAGCACCCCACCCACCCAGTTCCGCGCGGATCCCGTTCTGGGTGGGCCAAGTGCCGTCTTCCAGCACTCTGCCCACCCAGTTCGGTCGGGAGTCGTGGCGACCCACTCGCCGATACCGTTGAACCAATGAGCGACTCCCCTGCCGCCACCCCCGAACGCTCGCCGTGGATCGCGGATCTCCGCTGGGCCCGAGAGGCTCAACAGGAGCGGAGCAAGCGCACCCAGGCCGCCCTCCTCGATGCGGTCGAAGCCGAGCTCGAGACGTCCACGATCGAAGAGCTGAGCGTGGCCGACATCGCGAACCGCGCCGGTGTGTCGATCGGGTCCGTCTACCACCACTTCACGAACAAGCAGGCCCTCATCTACGCCATGGTCGACCGCCTGCTCGACGAGTGGATGGCCACCACCGACGACGCCACCGACCCGAAGCGCTGGGCCGACGCTTCGATCCTCGACGTCGTTCGCGGCTTCGTGGAGTATTCGGTCCTCCGGCTTCGAGCGACCGAGGGAGTCGCCAGGGCCCGGCTGCAGCTCGCCCTCGAGGATCCGGAGGTCGCGGCGCAAGAGGAGAAGGCATCCGCGTACGTGTCCGAGCGGATCTACGAGTTGCTGTGGACTCGCCGATCCGAGATCGGCCGCAAGAAGCCGGCCCAGGCCATCAACTACGTGCTGGACCAGGTCGTCACCATGACCCGAGCCCGCGTCAGCATGCCCGGTCTCCACATGAACACCGGTACCGACCAGCAGTTCATCGACGCCACGGTCGAATCCGTCGGCGGATACCTCCAGGTCGACTGACCCCGCACAGCCACACCGAAACCACACCGAACTGGGTGAGTGGGGTGCCGGAAAGCGACAGCAAATCCACCCAGAACGCGTGCTGCAGCGAAACCACACCGAACTGGGTGGGAGGGGTGACGGAAATCGGTAGCAAATCCACCCAGAACCGTTTGTTCAGAGGGTGGTGCGGTTGGGGAAGGTCACGGGGAGGTGGCGGGGACCGCGGACCTGGCCGCCGGCCCAGGTGACGGCGTCGGGATCCTCGAGTTCGAACTCGGGGATCATCTTCAGGAACTCCTCGATCGCAACCGTCATCTCCATGCGAGCGAGGTTCGACCCGGCGCAGCGGTGGATGCCGGACCCGAAGGCGATGTGACGGTTGCGCTGACGGTCGATGATCACCTCTTCGGGATCCTCGAAGATCTCCGGATCACGATTGGCGGCCGGGAAGGTGAGCATGACCCGCTCCCCCGCCTTCACCTCGCGGTCGCCGAGCGTCGTGTCCTCGGTGGCGATCCTCGCCATCGTCACCGGTGAGTACGCCCGCAGGAACTCCTCGACCGCGGTCGGGATCAGCTCGGGCTCGTCCACCAGACGCTTCCGATCCTCCGGATGCGACGCCAGATGCCAGAGGGCAGAGCCGATCGAACTCCACGTGGTGTCGATCCCGGCAACCAGCATGAGACCGACGTTGCCGCGGATCACCGGCATCGGCACCGGCTCGCCGTCGAGCTCCGCCTGCAGGAGGAATGAGATCAGGTCGTCGCCCGGGTTCTCGATCCGGTCCTCGATCTCGTCGACGAAGAACTCTCGGATGATCGCCGAGTAGTGCTCGCGGACCTCGGGATCCTGGAGTCCGAGTTCGAGTGCGCCCTGGACCCAGGTGGTGAAGTCGTCGGACCGCTCGGGATCGATGCCCAGGATCGCCGCGATGATCCGGGGCGGGATCTGGCGGGCGTAGTTCTCGGCGATGTCGGCACGGCCGTCCTCGATGAACTCGCGGATGAGCCGGCGGCACAGCTCCTGGGTGTGCTCCCGATACTTCTCGACCGCCCTCGGCGCGAAGAACGGCAGCATCAGCTGACGCTCTGGGGTGTGCTCCGGCTTGTCCGACGCGATGATCGAACGGAGTCGGTTGCCCTCGTCGTCGTAGGTCTCCGGTGTCGGGGTCACCGACACCGAGAACGACGACCACGTGTCGGTGTCGGCGGCGATATCGCGCACCCCGTGGAAGGTCGTCGGCATGTAGGTGACCTGCCGCCGCTCGGTGCGGGCGAACGGACAGCCCCCGTCACGGAGGTCCTTCCACACCGAATACGGGTCCTTCACGAACTCCGGATCGAAGATCTCGAAGTCTTCCGCCCAGTCATCCACCGGTTCGACCGCGGTCATCAAACACCCCCCGTGTCCCTCTCGTCTCGCCGGCACGAGTGTACGCACCGACTGCTCACGCCGTCAGGCGCCCCTGCTGAGGAAGTAGCCGCCGCCCGCGAACAAGATGATGAGGACGAAGAAGGCCAGGATCGAGTTCACGAAGAACAGGACGCCCACGACGATCAGACCCACGATCACCGGGATCGCCCGCTTGGCGACGGAACCTCCTGCGACCTCGAGCAGATCCAGGGCCTCCACCTCCTCGGGTTCGACGGCCGGTGCCGCAGCCGCGGTCTGGCCGTCATCATCGGATCCGGCGGCGTCGCCCTCACCACCACCAGACGCGAGCTTGCCCTCGAGGCACTCGGCGAACTGGCCCAGCAGCTTCTCGCTGACGTCCTGCATCACGCCCCGCCCGAACTGGGCCACCTTGCCGGTGATCTTGAGATCGGTGCTGATGTCGATGCGGGTGCCGGTGCCCTCGGTCGCCATCTGGGCCGTGATCATGGCTTCGGCATTGCCCTGGCCTCGTGAGTCGCGGCCCTTGCCGTGGATGACCGCCTTGTGCGCCGCGTCGTCCTTCTCGACGAACTCTGCCGCGCCCTTGTACTCCGCGGTGACCGGCCCGACCTTGACCTTCATCTTCCCGGTGTAGGAATCGCCGTCCTGACCCTCGAGCACCGCACCAGGCAAGCAGGGTGCGATGGTCGGGATGTCGGTCATCACCGCCCACGCCGTCTCGATGGGCGCGTCGACGGTGAACGAGTTCTCGATGAGCATTTGATTGTCCCCCTCTTCGATCCGAGCAGTTCGGTCGTCAGCCGAGCTCGCTGCCGACGATCGCGGCGAAGCTCACGCACTCGCCCGGCCGGCCGCCGAGGTTGTGGGTCATGCCGAGGGTCTTGCCCTTGTCCACCGACAGGATCTGACGATCCTCCGGCGCTTCCTTGCGCAGCTGGAGCCAGCACTCGAAGAGCATCCGGAGCCCGGACGCACCGATCGGGTGACCGAAGCTCTTGAGGCCACCGTCGGGGTTGACCGGGAGCTCACCGTCGAGGTCGAACGTGCCGGACATGACGTCTTCCCAGCCCTCGCCACGCTTGGAGAACTGCAGGTCCTCCATCAGCACGAGCTCGGTGGGGGTGAAGCAGTCGTGCACCTCGGCCATCGCGATCTCGTTGCGAGGGTCGGTGACGCCGGCCTGCTCGTAGGCGTCCTCGGCGCAGCGGGCCACCTCCACGAAGGTGGTGTAGTCGTAGTCCGGATCCAGCGGACCGGCACCCGGACCCGACGTGAACGCCAGCGCCTTCACGTAGAGCGGGTTGTCGGTGTACTTGTGGGCGTCCTCGGCCCGGCACAGCACGGCGGCGGCGGACCCGTCGCTCACGCCGGAGCAATCGAAGATGCCGAGATCGCCGGCAATGAGCGGCGCGTTGCAGATTGTCTCCTTGCTCACTTCCTTCTGGAACTGGGCACGGGGGTTGCGGGCGCCGTTGTAGTGGTTCTTCCACGCGATCCGGGTCATCACGTCCTTCATCGTCTCCCGGTCGACGCCGTACTTCTCGCCGTAGGCGGGCGCGAGCAACGAGAACGATGCGGGCGCGGTGAGGTTGGTCTTGGTGCCGTCGTCAGGCACCCCTGCGCTGACCAGGCCGGACATGCCGTTGTCCTTCAGCTTCTCGGCCCCGATGGCGACGACGAGGTCGAACGCACCAGACGCCACCGCATAGGCGGCGTTGCGGAACGCCTCGGAACCGGTGGCGCACATGTTCTCGACCCGGGTGACCGGTTTGTAGTCGATCTTCAGCGGCTTGCTGATGGTGAGCCCCGACGTGCCCGAACCGAGGGTGCCGAACCAGAAGGCGTCGACGTCGTCCTGGCTGATGCCGGCCGAGTCGTACGCCGAATGGGCCGCCTCGATGATCATGTCCTCGATCGAGCGGTCGAAATGCTCACCGAAGGCGGTGCAGCCCATGCCGACGATCGCGACTTGGTCCTTGATTCCGCGTGATCCCATGTCTTGCTCCTCTCGAGCCGGACTCTCGACCGGTCCTATCGAACTGGTGTTGCTTTCCAGAAGTAATTGTGCACGCCATCGGCAGTCAACACACGACGGAATGTCATGCGTACCCGCATGCCGATCGTCACCTCTTCGGGGTCGACGTCGGTCAGCTCGGACGTGAACCGGCCGCCACCGTCGAAGTCGATGACCACCGCAATGGTCGGCGGCGACGGCGAGAACGCCAGACGGTCGATGGTGTAGGTGGCGACGGTGGCCTCGATGTCGGCCATCGGCACCATCTCCATGTCGTCGACCGCGCCACCCTTGACCGACACCCGCTGGGGCGGCAGATGGACAGCGCCGGTGCTGCGATCACGCGAGCCGATGAAGCCGAACTTCCACTCCGTGTTTCGCTCCGACGGCGGACCCGCGGGAGCAGCCGGGTCGGGGCGGCGGGGTGGCTCACGGTCGAGGTAGCCCCGCCAGGTCAGGAACTTGGCGTAGTCGAGGCTGTCGTTGCCCTCGGCCACCTGGGCCGCCACCGGCTTGGTCGGGGTGTAGTCGGCGATCGCCTCCGTCGTGCGGAAGATGGTGACGTCGCAACCATCGGCCAGCGAGATCAACATGATCGTCTCGTCGGGTGAGGCGTCGTCGAGTGTGCGGGCCAGCGCCAGCAGACCGTGGGCGCTGCCGGTCATGCCGATCGCAGCGGTGAGGTCCTCGGCCATGGGGACGGCACCGACCCCGGCCGCACCGGCGGCACCACGCACGGCCCGGGCATGCAGGCCGGTGACGATCACCTTGTCGATGTCGGCCGCCGACAGCTCGGTGTCTTTGAACGCCTGGGTGGCAGCCTCCGCCACGAGCGGTTTGTAGACCGACTCGCCGAAGCGCTCCTCCCAGACCCTGGAGTAGTTCCATCCGGGCTCGCGCCAGCGGTCGAGGAACTCACGGGTGGCGGACGACCCTCCGATCCACTCGGCGATGACCGGGGCATCGTCGTCCGAGCCGATCATCACTGCAGCGCCGGCGTCGCCCAACTGGGCCTCGTCGCCGCTGCCGGGCCGTCCGGTGCGAACGTCGGCCGCGGTGACCAGCACCGGACGACGGTCGTGCAGCGCCGCGTTCACCGCGGCCGTCGTGGAACGGACCGATCCGACCATGTCCGCTGCGAAAACCTCACTCGGGTAGTTCAGCGCGGCGTGGATGGCGTTGGCGTTCGTCTTGTCGAGATAGGGCGGTGTGACCGACGTGAAGTAGACCGCCGCAGGGGTCGGGGCCTCGAACGACCCCAACGCCACCCGGGCCGCCTCGACCGACATCGACGTGGCGTCCTCGTCGTAGCTCGCGACCGCACGACTGCCCTTGCCGCCGCCAGATCCGAGCGTGGCGCCGATCGCCGACCGCTGGAGGCGGTAGTAGGGGACGTGGGCGCCGTAGCCGAGGATTCCTCTGGTCACTGATGTGCACTCCTGGTTGCGCGCCCACAGGCGGGTCGCGTCCGACCGCTCAACCGTAGTCGCCATTCGGATTCCGCGGCGAGGTGGTGACGTTCACCGCCGCCGCACGGCGAGCCCGATCACGCCGGCCGTCATCGTCGCCACCAGCATCAGCTCACGGCCCCGGATCGGTCGACCGGCGATCGACAGGCCGGCACCAACGGACCCGATCGACAGCACCGAGCCCGCCGAACCGATCGACAGGATCGAACCGGCGGAGCCGATGGACAGGATCGAACCGGCGGACCCGATCGACAGCACCGAGCCGGCGGACCCGATCGACAGCACCGAGCCCGCAGAGCCGACGGACCTCACCGAACACATCGAGTAGGCGGATTCCACGGACCCGAGGGAATGCTGGGAGGCCATGGACGGACGCTACCGCGAGGCCCGATCCCCGAACCATAGGCGCCGTTCGGATTCAACGGCCCGCTCGCGCTACTGTGCCGTAGAGCGAGCCGACGGATCCGGGGGGACTGATGACGGACATCGCAGGGCTCGAGGTCGGCCTGCCGACCTCGATGGCCGAGGTCACGCCCGCGTGGATGACGTCGGTGCTACGAACCAGCGGCGAGATCGAGGACGGCACGAGCGTGTCGACCATCAGCATCGACCCTTTCATGGTGGGGGTGGGCCTCCTGGGCCAGCTCGCCCGAGCCACGATGTCCTACGAGGGCGGGAGCGGACCGGCGACGGTCATATTGAAGTGGCCGACCGACATTCCCCAGATGCGCGGCATGGCCGATGCACTCAACGCCTACGAGCGGGAGGTCCGCTTCTACCGCGAACTGGCACCGACGTCGGTGCTGGCGACGCCGAAGGTCCACGCCGCCATGATCGACGCCGACAAGGTGCACTCGATGATCGTCATGGAAGATCTCAGCGGACTCCGCCAGGGTGACCGCATCAACGGGCTCACCTGGGAGGAAGCCGTGATCGCGGTCAAGACCGGCGCCGAGTTCCACGCCCAGTGGTACGAGTCGGATCGCCTCGCCGAGTTCGCCGAGTGCTGGTACCCGCTCGACGTACCCGTGTACAACGTGATCCTGCCGCAGATGTTCGCGGGCGGCTGGGACAACGCCCAGATTCACGGCGCGGCCCATCTCAACGACGAACTCCGCGAGTTCGGCAACGACTGGTCCGAGCTGCTGCCCGCGATGCAGAAACACCTCGTCACTGCGCCCTGTCTCGTCCACGCCGACTGGCGCGCCGACAACATGTTCGTGACCGATGACGGTGAGGGGATCATCACCATCGACTTCCAGCTCGCCGGCGTGGGCAACGGCGCGTACGACCTCGCCTACTTCCTGGCCTGTTCGACCGAGCGCGAGGTGCGAGGTGGCCGCGAGAAGGAGTTGGTGCAGATCTACGTCGACACGCTCGCCGAGAACAGTGTCGAACGCGACTTCGAGCAGGTCTGGTTCGACTACCGCGTGGCGGCCGGGTTCCACATGATCTACGGCGTGACGTCGTTCGCCGCATGGGACGACTTCCCCGACTCGAGCAAGGAGGTGCTGCTCGCGTTGATGCGGCGCAACTTCCAGGGAATCGTCGATGTCGACGCGATAGGCGCGGTGCGGTCGCTGGTGGCCTGACCGTGACCTCGGCCGATCTGTCCGCCGACACCGGAACGTCACGCTGGAACCGGCGAGCCCTACAGGCGCGGAGCCGGGTCACCCAGGATCTCATCCTCGATGCCGCCGAGGAGCTCTTCGCCGAGCACGGCATCGACGCCACGTCGGTCCAGGACGTCGCCGCCCACGCGGGCCGGTCGATCGGCTCGCTGTATCACCACTTTGACACCAAGGAGCTTCTGGTCCACGCGGTGATCGACCGGATCCTCGACGACGTCGCCGGCGAAGTGAACGCCTTCTTCGCCCCTGGGCGCTGGGACGGTCGCACGCTCGAGCAGCGATTGCGCGGCTACCTCCGCGGGACCCTCGGCCTCGACCGGGTGCGACCCGGCTACAAGCAGATCGGCCGGGAGGCGTCGCTGAACAACGCCGAGACCGCCGAGCGGTACTGGGACCTGGCCCAGTGGGTGAACAACCACCTGCGCGCGCTCCTGCTGGAGTGCCGCGCCGAGATCGGCCACCCCTCACCCGAGCTCGCCACCGCCGTGGTGGTGGACCAGCTCCGCGCCATGACCACCGCTCGGGTCGACCGCTCCGGCACCCCTACCGAGACCGCTGACGTGCCCGACGAGGACTACATCGAAGCACTCGTCGACTCGAACCTCGCCTACCTGCAGGTGGACCGATAGACCGACCTGCACAGTCGCCGTCAGTCGAACAGGTCGAACAACTCCTCGAAGGCCTTCATCTGGCCACCGCTCGCGGACGACGGCACAAGGATCGGGGTGGTGAGGCCGGCGTCGTACCAGGCCTCCAGGCCGTCACGCACCTCCGAGGCCGAGCCGAAGAGCGTGCAGTCGGCGAGCCAGGTGTCGCTCATCAGGCCAGGTACCGAGTCGTGATCGCCCGCGTCGAGGGCGGCCTCGATCGCCTCCATCTCCTCGAGGTAGCCGGACTCCTTCCAGTAGTTCCGATAGTTGGGGAGCGCGACGTACATCGTGAGGGTCCGCCGGTTCACAGCCGCAGCCGCCTCCCGGTCGTCGGAGATGCAGGTGGGGATCATCCCGCCGATGAAGAACTCGTCAGACGCCGGTTCGGGCAGCCGTTCGAGCGTGCCGGGAAGAGCACTGCGCGCGGAGTTGGCGAACACCATCCCATCGCCGATCTCTGCGGCCAGCGCGCACATCCGATCCCGCATGGCCGCGAGCACGATCGGCGGCAGCTCACCAACTCGTTTCTGGGCCCGCAGCTGTTCGACGAAGTCGCGGGTGTCGGCAAGCGGGCGGCCCACTGACAAGCCGAGGCGGTCGTTCATCGGCTCGTGCGAGACGCCGATGCCGAACCGGAACCGGCCGCCCGACAGCTCGTGGATCAGGGCGACGGTCTGGGCGTAGTCGGCGACATGGCGGGTGTACATGTTGGCGATCGACGTCCCGAACGGGATGCGCTCGGTGACGAGGGCCAGCGCCTCACAGAGGCCGATGCCGTCGCCGAACGACGGGCAGTAGATGCCGGCGTAGCCACGGCGCTCGATCTCCTTGGCGAGGTCGAGGGTGGCAGCCCGCCGGCCCGGTACGGCGGCCAGCGAAAGAGCAGGGAGCGGAAGTGACATGCGAGGACGATGCCACATCGGCTCGCCGGCTCCGAATCCCGCTTCTCCTAGTGTGTCCGGATGCGCTCGCCCACCGCACCCGGTCCCCTCGACGGGATCAGGGTGCTCGACCTCAGCAGTGTGTTGATGGGCCCGAGCGCCACCCGCCAGCTGGGCGATCTCGGCGCGGAGGTGATCCTCGTCGAACAGGGCGAAGGCGATCGAAACCGCACGATGGGACCCGGGCCCCACCCCGAGCTCTCCGGTATCGCGCTGAATCTCTTGCGCAACAAGCGGGGCGTCGTCCTCGATCTCAAGCAGGACCGTGGCCGGCAGGTCTTCCTCGACCTCGCCGCCACCTGTGACGTGCTCATCACGAACCTGCGGCCCGGGCCGCTGGCCCGCCTCGGACTCGACTACGAGGCGGTGCGGGCCGTCCGCGACGACATCATCTTCTGCACGGCCCACGGCTTCCCGTCCGACAGCGACAACGCCGACGCCCCGGCCTACGACGACATCATCCAGGCAGCGTCGGGCATCGCCGACCTCTTCCATCGCAAGGAGGAAGCACCGAGCCTGGCTCCCACCGTCCTGGCCGACAAGTTCTGCGGGATGACGATCGCCAACGCCGTCCTGGCCGCCCTCCTGCACCGTGCCAACACCGGGCGCGGTCAGGAGATCGAGATACCGATGATCGACGTCATGCGCGCCTTCGTGCTCACCGAACACGGCGCCGGCGGGATCTCCGAGCCACCGGTGGCCGAACCCGGCTATCCCCGGATCCTCACCCCGGCCCGGGCTCCCGCTCGCACCGCCGACGGTTGGCTCAGCATCCTGCCCTACGACGAGAACCACTTCGTCGCCATCTACCGCTCGGTCGGCCGGGACGACCTGATCGACCGCGAGCTGATCAAGGGGCGACGGTCGCTCACCACCAGCAGCGACCGCCTCTACCGCGACGTGGCGAGCGTCCTCCCCGAACGCACCAGCGCCGAGTGGCTCGAGTTCTGCGCCGATCACGGGATCCCAGCCACCGAAGTGGCATCACTCGACGAGCTGCTGGCCGAACTCCCGATCGAAGAGCACCCGGTCGTCGGTGCCTACCGCATCATCCCTCCCCCGGAACGCTTCTCGGAGACGCCGCCGAGCATCCGCCGGCCTGCCCCCCGCATCGGAGAACACGGCCGCGAAGTACTGGCCGAGATCGGCTACGACCCAGGGACCCTCGACATCCTCGAAGCCGACGGCATCCTCGGCACCGTCAGCGACTGAGCCCCGGCGCTACGTCGGGATGTCCCTCCACGAGACATCTTTCACGTCGGGATGTCCCTCCACGGGACATCTTTGTCCACTCGTACGTCGCCGGGGAGACCCAGCACCCGCTCACCGAGGATGTTGCGCATGATGTCGCTCGTGCCGCCCTCGATCGTGTTCGCCTGCGCCCGCAGGAACCACTTCGACAGGGACCACGCCGCCCGCTGGTTCGAGTCCTCGTTCCGCACCAGTGGATAGCCCGGCTCGTGCATGGTGCCGTCGGCGCCCAGCAGATCCATGCAGGTGTTCCAGATGCGCTGGTTCAACTCCGCCGAAGCGAGCTTGCCCGTCGACCCCTCCGGTCCGGGGTTCCCGGTCGCCGCCGCGGCCCGCGCCCGGATGGTGGTGAGTCGGCCGACCTCGGCCTCGATCCACAGCCGCGCCACCCGGTCCCGCATCACCGCGGCCGCCACCGGGTCGAGATCGTCCTTGCGCTCGTTCCACGAGTTCACCAGCAAAGCGATGTTGCCGGATCCGCGAGGCGCGGTGCTTCCCCCGAGGGCGACCCGCTCGTTCATCAGGGTGGTGGTGGCCACCCGCCAACCGTCGCCCACCTCGCCCAGAAGGTTGGAGTGGGGGATCCGCACGTCGGTGAAGAACACCTCGTTGAACTCGGCGTCACCGGTGATCTGGTAGAGCGGACGGATCTCGACGCCGGGCGACTCCATGTCGAGGATGAAGTACGACAGGCCCCGATGCTTGGGAACGTCGGGGTCGGTACGCACGAGCAGCATCCCGTACCGGGAGTGATGGGCCACACTCGTCCAGACCTTCTGACCGTTCACCACCCACTCATCCCCGTCCCGGACCGCTCGACTCACCAGCCCGGCCACGTCGGACCCATGGGTCGGCTCGCTGAACATCTGGCACCAGATGTCCTCACCGGTGAAGATCCGCTTGAGGTGCTTCTCGTGGTGCTCCTCGGAGCCGTAGGTCAACACGGTGGGCAGCCCCATGCCGATCCCGATCACGTTCACCATCAGGGGATGGAAGCTGCGGCCGGCCTCGCGGATCGTGCGTTCGACCGCCGCCTGCAAGCCGGGCGCAACGCCGAGACCGCCCTTGCCCTCGGGGTACTGGACGAACGCCAGCCCCGCGTCCCAGAGTGCGCCGCGAAAGTCGGCTTCGGAGGCGTCGACACCGACCTCGTCGATGACGGCTCGGGTGCGCGCGGCAATGTCGGCTTCGGTGAGAGTGCTCATGGCGACTTCGTACCAGCTGATGCCCCGCCGTCGGGAATCCCCACCCGAAGACGACGCTGCTACTCGAAGAGTCCAGTCGCCATCCCGAGCGCCACGGCCTCCGCGTCGAGTCCGGCGACCTCGTCCCAGACGTCGAAGTTCTGTTCGCCGATGTAGCTCGGTGCCGCCCTCGGCGAGTTGATTCGCCGCCCGTCGAACAGGGCCGGGAACGTGTCGGCCGGTCGACGACCGAACGCGTCGTTCTCGAGCGATTGCCAGAAGTCGCGGGCCGCCAGCTGGGGATCTCGCTCGAACAGGGCCGCAGCGTCGAGCACGGCTCCCGCCGGCACACCGGCCGCCTGGAGCTCCATCATCGCCGCGTTCGAGTTGCGGCCGGCCACCCACTCAGCCACGGCCGCGTCGACATCGGCTCGCCGGTCGCGGCGGACCGTCTCACTCCGGAGAACGGGGTCGGCGAGCGAAGGGCCGACCACCGCGGCGAGGGCATCCCACTGCGGTCCATCGGTGATCGTCACCGCCACGAAGTCGCCGTCGGAGGCGCGGTACACCTCATTGGGGACGTGATCGTGCAAGCCGTCACGGTTGCCTGCGGGTTCGGGGGTGGACTCGGTGGCGAAGTGCTCGATGATCCCGGGACCCGCGGTGTAGGTGCTGACCTCGACCTGGGCGAGATCGACCAACTGGCCCTCGCCGGTGCGCTCCCGCTCGTGGAGTGCGGCCAGGACGGCGCTGGCGGCCGCGTAGCCCGCGAGATGGTCACCGAGCGAGAAGCCCGGGCCCAGGTCGCCCCGGTCCGAGAAGTTGGTCAGGTGGGCGAGCCCGCTCAACGCGTGCACGGTCGGGGCATAGGAGAGGACATGGCTCCACGGCCCGTCGTGGCCACAGCCGCTCATGGTCACGTAGACGAGGCGGGGATTGAGCGCTCGCATCGACTCCCAGTCGAGCCCCCAGGATGCGAACACGCCGGCACTGAAGTTCTCGACCACCACATCGGACTGTTGGACCAGCCGGCGGGCGAGCTCCTTCGCCTCGGGATGGGCCATGTTGAGCGAGGCGCTCCGCTTCGACCGGTTCCAGGTCGGGTAGAAGGGATGCTGGGGTTGATTCACCACCGATGCCCGGGGCGCGTGCTGCACCTTGACGACATCCGCGCCGAGGTCACCCAGCATTCGGGTGCAGGCGGGCCCGGCGAGCACCCAGGAGAAGTCGGCCACCCTGATCCCGTCGAGTGGCCGCGCGGTCGGCCCGTCGGACACTGACGGGGCCGGCCGCTCCCGCGCCGGCCATTCGTCCAGGATCTCCGACAGGGGGGTTTCGGAATCGGCCGGTGGCGCGGGCGGCACCGTTCCGCGCGCCATACGTGTCATCCGCGCGGGCATGCGAACCGAAGTCTCCCCCGCAAGTACGTCGGCGAAGAAGTGCCGGTGATCGTGTTGGGGGCTGTCGACGACCTCCGCCAGGGAGCGCACATCGGCGAGGGCGCAGCGTCGGGTCTGGGCCTGCTCCCACAGCTCGGTCCGGAACCGGGGGGCGACGAACGACCGGATGGCAGTCATGATGTCGTCGATTCGCTGGGGCAGCTCGGCAACCGGGATGTCGAGCAAGGGCACGGCCGGCTCGTGGCCCTCGTCGACCATCCATTCGATGATTGCCCGGCCTCCGGGCGACGAGGTGATCATCATCACACCCGCAACCAGTGCAGTGCCCCCTGCCGGGGAGCAATCCGCTCGTTGCGCGGCAGGTGCTCGTCGTAGAAGTAATGGAAGAGGATCTGCTCGACGGTCGAGACGACGGCTTCCTGCACCGACACGTCGACGTGCCGTCCCTTCCCGTCGAGGTCCGCGGCCCGCACCGCCGCCAGCCCGGCGATCACCGCGTTGAACGAGGCGAAGTTGTAGTTCTGGCGACCCCACAGGTTGAGCGGCCGGTCCGGCAGACCAGTGCACGACAGCACCCCGCCCGTCGCAGCAGCCACGAGGTCCGATATCTGCCAACCGGCTCGGGGGCCGGTCCGGCCGAACGGGGTGATCGACACCTGGACCAGGCGC
>CAYFLT010000002.1:93400-94386 GCA_964344055.1 uncultured Candidatus Nemicrothrix sp. | reverse complement strand
GGTCGATCCCACGGTCGGCGAGGAGGCCCGGGCGGGTGGTCTCGACGATCAGGTCGGCCCGCTGGGCGACCGCCCGGTAGGCAGCGACGCCATCGTCATGGTCGAGGTCGACGAGGTGACGCCGCTTGCCCCCGTCGTACCACCAGTCGAGGGTGCCACCGCGCGCGGCAGCGGCCGGATCGGCCAACCGCTCGCCGGGTGAGCCGGCGGCGGTCAGCCGGACGACGTCAGCGCCGAACTCCCGGTTGAGCTTGGTCGCGAAGCGGCCGGCGTCACCAGTGAGATCGAGTACCCGAAGCCCGTCGAGCGGTGGCATGGCGACCGATCATGCCACCAACCCGGCCCGGCCCAGAACCTGACTCACTTCGCCTCCGGGTTCAGAAGTGAGTCAGGTTGGCGCGCCCCGGTCACAGCGCTCGTTCGCGGACCTTGGCGGCGAGGTCGAGCCGGTCGAGGCGGCGGAGACCGGGGATCTGGGCGACGAGGGCGCAGATCCCCAGCAGCACCACCGCCCACACGACCGAGGTCGGGCGCAGGATCGGATCGAACCGGAACTGCTCGGTCGAGAACGACCGGACGAACACGCCGGCCGACACCCAGCCGATGACCAGCCCCGGGACCGCGCCGAGGCTGACATTGACCAGGTTTTCAGCGGTGATGGCACGCCGGACCCACGAGCGGCTCACCCCGTTGGCCTGGAGCGTTGCCACCTCGGTCTCCCGTTCACCGATGGTGACGGTGAGCGCGTTGAAGATCAGCGCCACTGCCATCACGACCGCCAGCACGAGCACCAGGCCGACGAAGAATCGGCTGGCCGCCAACAGCTCCTTGGCCCGGTCCGCGGTGGCGACCTGGTCGGTGATCCGGGTGATGCCCTCGATCTCTGCGACGGCATCCCGTACCTCGTCGTGGCGATCACGATCGACGAGTCCCACCGCAACCGAGTGGGGCGGCGACCCACCGATCGACTCCCACGCATCGGCCGA
>CAYFLT010000002.1:77646-93345 GCA_964344055.1 uncultured Candidatus Nemicrothrix sp. | reverse complement strand
CCCGGATCACTCCGGCCACCGGGAAGGTCCCGACGGTCCCGTCGATCGCCCGCATCTCGACGAGGTCCCCGACCTCGACATCGAGGTGGCCCGCGGCTCGGGCCGAGACGATCAGGCCGTCGGTGGGAAGCCCGCCGACCGCCTCGAAGTCGTGGAGGCGGGTGCCCGCGGCGTAGACCTGAAGCCGCTCTGCCACGATTCCGTCGAGGGTGAGCAGCGCCGCGCCCTGCTCGAAGTGGGGCTCCACCACCGAGACACCGTCGACGGCCTCGATTCGGGTGACGAGGTCGTCCCCTCCATCGTCGAACTCGACCACGAGGCCACGCAGGTCGGTCCGTTCGAACTGCACGACGAACAGGTTGTCGACGGTGTCCTGCAGCACGAACGCCGTCACCGTCAAGAGAAGCGCCAACACGATGCCGAGGGCGGTCGTGACCGAGCGACCGGGCGCGCGATGGAGGTTCCGCACCCCCATCCGCATCCAGTTGGGCGCCCGGCGGGGAAGCGCTCGTTCCAGGAAGCTGTGCTTCCCCGCAACCGAACCACCGCCCGGCCGCATGGCCTCGGCCGGATCGATCGCAACCGCACGGCGCGCCGACGCGAATCCGGCGAGGCCGCCGACCACGAGCGACGCGACGACCGCGACCGTCGGCGCCGTCAGCTCCACCTGGCGCGAAGCGAACGGGATCCCGAGGAAACCCGTATAGGCATCGGTGGCAAGCCAGCCGAGATAGATCCCCGCGGGGACTGCCGGGATGGCACCGAGAAGGGCGACGACCACGCCGTACCAGGAGTAGTGGCGCTGGATCGTGCCGCGGCCGTAGCCGTTGGCCCGAAGCATGCCGATCTCGGGCCGCTGCTGAGTCACGAGACGGCTCAGCAGTACTGCGGTGGCCAGCCCGGCCGCGAACAGGAAGAGCACAGGGAACATCAGCGCCAGCTCCTCGAAGCCTTCGAGGTCTGCCTTGAGCGCCTGGTTCGACGGGTGGTCGTCGCGGGTGACGACCTCACCGGCGCCGGCGAGGATCGCGGCCCGAGCCACGTTGTCGACCACGTCAGGATCGTGGTCCTGCACCGCCACGACCAACTGCTCGGATTCCGGCAGCCAGGTGGCCGCCAGATGCTCCGGCGCGTACACCACTCCGAACTCGTCGAGGTCGACGATGAGTTCCTGCTGACTCGGGGCGACCCACAGCCACTCCGGCGAGGCCCCCACACCGACGATCTCGACCGGCCCGAACCCGGAGACGGTGATCGTGTCGCCCGGACCGAGCCCGAAGTTGTCGGCGGTGTGCTCCTCCAGCACGACGCCGTCACCCGCCGGATCGACAGCCCGACCCTCGGTGATGACGAGCTGGTTGAGCGTCGTCGACACCGCCACCCCCTGCACCCGAGTGCGGATCGGCCGATCGGTGAACTCGACGCCGATCTCGCCGCTCGTGCGGATCTCGACCCGGTCGACACCGTCGATCGCCCACAGCTCGGTGCCGAGGGTCGGGGCGCCGCCGCTGATCCAGGCGTCCGCGAAGGAGGTTCGTACGTATGTGAGGTCGTAGGAGTCGCCGAGGTTCGAGGCCATCCCGGCTGTGAGGACCGCCACCATGATCCCGACGAACACGGTGAGCGAAACCGCGATCACCTGGGCCCGACGACGCCGCAGGTCCCGCCGGAGCTTCCGCCGGAGCAGACGGTTCATCGCGAGGCACCGGTGTCGGTGTCGATGCGTCCGTCGACCATCGCGCTGACCCGGTCGACCCGATCCGCGATCGACGAATCGTGGGTGACCAGCACGATCGTGGCGTCGTGCTCGCCGTTGAGCTCGTCGAGCAGATCGAGCACCTGCTGTCCCGACGCCTGGTCGAGCGCGCCGGTCGGCTCGTCGCACAAGAGGACGGGCGTGTCCTTCGCCAACGCCCGGGCGACCGCCACGCGCTGCTGCTGACCACCGGACAGCTCCGACGGGAACCGGTCGAGATGCTCACCGAGTCCGACTTCGGTCAGCGCCTCGGTGGCTCGGTCGACCCCGCCGCCGGTGAGCTCGGCGATGAGCTGCACGTTCTCGAGCGCGGTGAGGGTGGGGACGAGGTTGTAGAGCTGGAAGATGAAAGCGACGTTGTCGCGGCGGAACGCGGTGAGCGCCTTGCGGTCGAGGTCGCCGATCGACGACCCGCCCACCTCCACCTCGCCGCCGGTGAGTGTGTCGATCCCGCCGATCACGTTGAGCAGGGTGGTCTTTCCGGAGCCGGATGGCCCGAGGAGTACCACGTACTCACCTCGGTGGATGTCGAGATCGACACCGGCGAGGGCGTCGACCCTGGTCGCGCCTTCGCCGTATGAACGGACGGCGCGACGGAGGCGCACGATCGGCTGAGCGGTTGCGGTCACGAGACATCTCCTGTGGGGAAGTCGAGAAGGGCACGGGTCTTGACGTCGAGGCTGACCGCGGCGATCCGCTCCATCCCCGCGGGCTCCCATGGGTCCACGCCGAGAGCTCGACGGATGTGGTGGCGGAGCAGGAGGGAGCCGAGATCCTCGACCAGCAACATGACGGCGCGCGCCTCCCTGTCGTCGACCGGTCGACAGATGCCGGCCGCGATGGCGGTGTCGAGGAAGTCGACGCTGAGGTCGTAGAGCCGATCGAAGAGGGAGTCGCCGGCCGGCCCTCCCTCGGCCAGCGACCGGGCCAGGTAGGTGACGAGGGCGTTCTCGTCTGTCATCTCGACGATCGCCGCCATCGCCCCGCTGACATCGCCGCGGGTGACGACGGCCTCGAGATGCACGGTGAGCCGCTCGATGAGGTGATCCTCGACGGCGTCGACCAGTCCGGCTTTCGAGCCGAAGTGGTGGATGACGAGGCCGGGTGAGACCCCGGCGGCTTCCGCGATGGCCCGGACGGTGACGCCCCCAGCGCCGAACCGACCGAGCTGGTCGAGTGCCACGTCGCGAATCCGCGCCGCGGCCGTCAGATCCGAGACTGAACTCATGTTCAGTATGTTAAACAGATGTTCAGTCAAGGTCAAACGGGGGGACAGGCACCCGTTTGACCCCCAGTAGGTCCACGCTCGATTCGAAAGGGTCAAGCGGGTCGGGGGGACAGGCACCCGTTTGACCCCCAGTAGGTCCACGCTCGATTCGAAAGGGTCAAACGGGTCGGGGGGACAGGCACCCGTTTGACCCCCCGGGAGTCCACGCTCGATTCGAAAGGGTCAAACGGGTGCCTGTCCCCCAGCGTTTGACCTCAGTCGGGTTCGATGACTCCGGCGAGTTCGAGGATCTTCGAAGGCGGGAGGTACTGGGTGGTGACCTGGACCCCGAGCGCGTCGGAGACCGCGTTGCCGAGTGCAGCCGGCGCACCGATCATGCCGCCCTCACCAACCCCCCGGAAGTCGTTCTCCCCCTCGGTGAGGGTCTCGAGGTGCTCGATCTCGACCTCGGGGATCTCCATCGCGGTGGGGATCAGGTAGTCCATGTAGGTGGTGGTCAGCAGGTTCGCATCGTCGTCGTAGACCGCGTTCTCGTAGAACACCGCCCCGATGCCCTGGGCCACACCACCCCGCACCTGGCCGTCGACCACGGCCGGGTTGATGATCGGACCGCAGTCCTCCACCACCAGATAGCGAGGGATCTCCACCTGGCCGGTGTCGAGATCGACCTCGACCCACGCCACATGAGTGGCACAGGACCAGCCGCCGTTGCCCACTCCCTCGTACGGAATGTTGATGCTGAACACGGGACCGGCGGAGACCCCGGTCCGCTTCGCCGCCTCGGCCGCCACGTCCGCGTAGCCGATGCCCTTGGCGGGTACACCCGAGACATGGATGTTGCCGTCGACGATCTCGATGTCGTCCTTGGCCGCCTCCAGCAGCTCCGCCGCGAGCGCCACCACCTGGTCGCGCACCTCACGAGCCGTAGCCCGCATGACGCCGCCTCCCAGTGGTCCGCCCCGGCTGCCGCCGGTGCCGACGAAGCTGAACTGGGACTTGTCGGTGCTGCCCCAGTTGATCTCGACGTCGTCCATCGACACGCCGAACTCGTCGGCCACCACCTGCTTGTAGGTGGTCTGGTGGCTCTGGCCGTGCGGCACCTGTGAGGTGTACATGACGATTCGGCCGTCGGCTTCGATCGTGGCCCGGCCGTCCTCCTTGAGCAGCGCACCACTCCCCGGACTCATCGAGTCGGCGAAGTTCGGCGGGCCCGGCGCGGCCTCGTGGTAGCTGGCGATGCCGAGCCCGAGACGCCGGTTCCGACGCTCCGCGTCGGTCTTGTCCCGCTCCAGCTCCTCCCAGTCGATCAACTCGAGCGCCCGGTCGAACGTCTTGCGGGTCGACATGGTCTCGTCGATCGTTGGGCCGGTGATGAAGGCGTCGGGGGCGTCCTCCTCGGTCATCATGTTCTTGGCGCGGACATCCGCCGGGGTCATCCCCAGCTCGGCGGCGACGGCGTCGATCGCCCGTTCCCGCATCCACGTCTCGTTGGCCCACGGCCCCCGGTACGGCACGACTCGGCCCTTGTTGGTGGCGACGATTCGGGAACGCACCTCGAAGGCCTCGAAGTGGTACGGCCCCGGCATGTACACCTTCCAGAACATGGTGATGAGGTTCGCGCTGAGAGGGAAGCCGGGGTAGGCCCCGCCGTCGATCAAGGCGTCCACCCTCAGGCCGCGCATGGTGCCGTCGTCGTCGACCGCGATCTCGACGTTGAACCGCTCCTCGCGGGCCTGGCCGCCATCGGTCAGGTTCTCGACGCGATCCTCGATCCACTGCACGGTGCGGCCCAGCTTCATGGCAGCGACGGCGACCGCAATGTCCTCTCGGCTGACCGGGCCCTTCGACCCGAACCCGCCGCCGATGTCGACCGAGGTGACGGTCGGGAAGTCGGGTGCGGCCAGCACACCGAGCCCCATCCGCCCCATGTGCTTGAGCAGGGAGAAGTCGCGCCTGAGCTGGCCCCGCATCCCCCGGTTGTCCTGCTTCTTCAGCTCGTCGCCGTTGGCCTTGCGGAACTCCTTGGCCGCCGCGAAGAACGCCTTCCGACGTGGCTTGTTCCGGATGAATCGCCACAGCGACCTGAGCCGACCCTGGGCAACGGTCATCCCCGCCACCGCCCACTTGAGGACGTGGGGGCCCTGGGAGGGGTCGACCTCGACCACCGTGCCCCGGGTCTCCATCGGCTGGTTGGTCTGGCGGTGGCTGTCGAGGGTGATCGACACCACCCGGTCGGCCCGTGCGAAGGCGCCGTCGATGTCACCGAAGGTGTCGGTCCAGTCCGAGAGCGTGTTGCCGTCCGCTCGGTCCCAGAGCTGGGGAGCGTCGGACTGCATAGCTCGATCCATCGAGCCCACACCATCGAGCATCTCGTACTCGACGTCGACGAGTTCGGCCGCGTCCTCGGCGACATAGCGCGACTCGGCCACGATCAACGCCACCGGGTCGCCGATGTGACGCACCCGGTCATGGCTCATCGCGTGGAACAGCGGCGTGTAGCTCCCCGGCTGCGGGGCGAGCGGCACGAACGGGTGGGAGGCGTCGTTTATCTCCTCGCCGGTGAAGATCCGCATCACGCCCGGGTGACGGGCCGCAGCGGAGACGTCGATCGACGTGATGGTGGCGTGGGGAAAGGGGCTCCGGACGAAGACCGCGTGGAGGCCGCCCTCAGGCTGGACGTCAGCGACGAACCGGCCTTGGCCGATCAGGAACCGCTCGTCCTCGACCCGCTTGACCGACTGGCCGACGAAGCCGAGCCCGGAGGTCTGACGATCCGACATCAGGAGTCACCTCCGGGTCCGGAATCGGAGAGCAGGGAGACGGCGGTCTCGACGCCTGCGACGATTGACTGGTAGCCGGTGCAGCGACACAGGTTGCCGGACAGCTCCTCCCGGATCTCCTCGGTAGAGGGGTGAGGGTTCTCGGCCAGCAACGCCACCGTCGACATGAGGAAGCCGGGCGAGCAGAAGGCGCACTGGAACGACATCGCCTCGTGCATCGCCTGCTGGACCGGATGCATCGCCGCACCGCTGGCCAGGCCCTCGATCGTGGTGATCTCGGACCCGTCGGCCTGTACCGCGAGCATCAGGCAGGCGCGAGCGGGCTGACCATCGAGCAAGACGGTGCACGCCCCGCACACGCCGTGTTCACAGCCGAGATGCGTTCCGGTGAGGCCGATCTCTTCTCGGATGACGTCGGCCAGCGTGCGACGCGCCTCCACTTCGAGATGGTGGGTGTTTCCGTTGACGGTGAGGTCGATCGAGACAGTCACGCGGCTACTCCGATCCTGCCGGTGGCGTCGGCCAGCCCTCGCTTCGTCAGCACACCGGCGATGTGGCGCCGGTAGTTGGCGGTGGCGTGCACGTCGGCGATCGGCTCGACCGTCCGGGCCACGATCTCCGCCGCGTGGGCGAACGCGGCTTGGTCAGGGGACGCACCGACGAGCGCATCCTCTGCCTCCGTCACCCTCAGCGGAGTCCCGCCGACTCCGAGGAAGGACAGCGCAGCGGAGGTGATCGAACCGCCGACCACGTCCACCACGCAGGCCAGCCCGACGAGGGCGTAGTCGCCGTGGCGCCGACTGATCTCGACCACCGATGCACCGGCTGTGGGTGACCAGGCCGGGAACCGAACTTCGGTCAGGAGTTCGGTCGGCTCGAGGGTGGTCGTGAGGTAGCCGTCGAAGAAGTCGGCCGCCGCGATCTCCCGCTCACCGCTGCTGGATCGGGCGACGAGGATGGCATCAGCAGCCAGGCACACCGCCGGCATCTCCGCGGCGGGGTCGGCGTGGGCGATGCTGCCGCAGACCGTGCCTCGGGTGCGGATGGCCCGGTGGCCGATGAACGGCATCGCCGCCGACACGATCGGCGCGTGGCGAGCGAGCTCATCGGACGTCTCGGCCTGGCGATGGCGAACCAGGGCTTCAAGGGAAACGCCCTCGGTGGACGCGGTGATGGAGTCGAGGCCGGGGATCCGGCCGATGTCGATCACGTGCTCGGGTCGGCCGAGGCGCAGTGCCATCACCGGCAGCAGGCTCTGTCCACCGGCCAGCACCTTGGCGTCGTCACCGTGCTCGGCGAGAAGGGCGACCGCCTCGTCGACCGATCCGGGCCGGTGGTATTCGAACGGTGGGTTCTTCACCCGTCCCCCTTCAGCCGTCCTGAGATTCGGACGTTAGCAAGCGGTCGCCGGGACTCAGGATCCGTCGACCGTCGTGTCGATCTTCCGGCCCGCGGTCTCACCGATGAGCAGGACGATCCAGGCGATGGCCAGGAACGTCGTGACCGCCAACGCGACCGCCGCCGCACCGAGACCGGCCGCGTCGGCGAACCAGCCGACAAGCATCGGACCGATGATCCGGCCCATGTTCTGGATCGACGCGAGCGCGGACAGGAACTGGCCGGGACTGTCGGCCGGGGCCAGGTCGGATCCCAGCGTGAGCATCGTTCCTGATCCCATGCCGTTCCCGATCCCGATGATCACGCCGGCCACGAGCACGCCGGTAACGCTGTCGGCGGTCGACAGGACGAGCAGACCGATGCCGATGAGCGAGAAGGACGGGACGATCGCGGCAAGGCGACCGAATCGATCCATGAGGATCCCGGCCACAGGGAACAGGAGCAGGTCGGCACCGGTGCCGACCGAGACGAGCAGCCCGATGGCCGACGCACTCATTTCGAGCGAGTCGCCGATGAGCGGGATGACGATCGATCGCCCCTGGCGAACCGCCATGATCAGCGCCGGGCCGAACCCTCCGATGAGGAGTGTGCGTCGATGGCGGCGCAGCGCGGCCCAGAGCGATCCGTCGGCCCCGGCCTCGCCGGCGGCGGGGGATGCGACGTCTCCCTCGGCGGTCGCCGACCCACTGATGGCGAACGTCCACGTGTAGCCGACCTGGTCGACCAGCACGCCACCGAGGATCGGCCCGAGCAGCATGGCGAACCGCATGGAGCCACCCATCAGGGCCAGGGAACGGCCGCGCATGTCGGTCGCCACGGTTCGGGTGATGAACGTCTGTCGACTGAGCCGGAGCCCGATCTGGCCGACCCCGTGGGCGAGCCTGAGCGCAGTGAGCGCGATCACTGCGGTCGTGAGGCCGAGTGCGATGGTGGCGATGCCCATGGCCACCAAGGCGATGAGCAGAACCCGTCGCTCCCCCAGACGTCCGAGCATCGCACCGACCGGGAGTCCGCCGAGCATCGCGCCCAGACCCGCCGCCGCGAGCACGACCGAGGCCATCGAGAACGAGAGCCCCGAGTCGGTCAGGTACACCGGAAGGATCGGTAGCACCATCGCCACCCCGAGACCGCCGGTCATCCACCGGAGATAGACGGGGACGAAGAGACCCCACAGGGTCTGGGCCGCAGCGGAGCGTGGACCTCCTCTGAACACGACTCGCCGGGGCATCCAGGGGAACGTAGCCTCCCCCTCCATGCCCGTCACCGTCGAGCACCGCGGCCCGATCGCCATCATCACTCTGGATCGCGAGGCCAAACGAAACGCGATCAACGGGGAGATGGCTCAGGCGATCGACGGCGCGCTCAACCAATTCGAGGACGATCCTTCACTTCGGGTCGCGGTTCTCACCGGCGGTCCGAATGTGTTCTGTGCCGGCACCGACATCGCCGAAGGGTCGGGGGAGCTCACCGAACGAGGCGGCGAGTACGGCATCATCCGGCGCCGTAGCCCCAAGCCGATCATCGCGGCGGTCGAAGGATTTGCGTTCGGGGGCGGCTTCGAGATTGCGATGGCCTGCGATCTCATCGTCGCGGCGTCGAACGCCCAGTTCGGCCTCCCGGAGGTCCGGCGGGGTCTGGTGGCCACGAGTGCCGGGCTCTTCCGGGCGCCGCGCACCCTCCCGCTCAACATCGCCCGCGAGATGCTCCTGACCGGCGACCCGATGCCGGCCGAGCGGGCGGAGCGAATCGGCGTGGTCAACCGCGTCACCGAACCCGGAGCTGCTTTGGACGGCGCCGTCCGGTTGGCGGAGCGGATCGTCCTCAACGCGCCCACCTCGATCAGGGCGACCCTGCAGGCGCTCGACGACGTGGTGGCGTGGGATGACGATCGTGGCTGGGCGGCCACCGACACCGCTCGCGACACGATCATGGCGAGCGAGGATCGCGATGAAGGCATCACAGCCTTCTTCGAACGCCGCGAACCCGATTGGCCCGGCCGCTGACGAGTTCCGCAGGCGCCGCGGGTGCGCTCAGCGGATCGGGTTCTTGTAGGTGTCGAGGTAGGTGATCTCCTCGACCGGCGGCCGCTCGGCCGGCTTGAAGTCGGTGCCCTTCGTATAGGCGACCGGCAGCAGGCCGGCCTGGCTCATGTGGTCGGGGATGCCGAGCAGCTCGGCGGCCTCGTGCTCGAGGCCGAGATGCAGCGTGGTGAGGCAGGTGCCCAGGCCGCGGCTCCGCAACGCGAGCTGGAAACTCCACACCGCCGGGAGGATCGATCCCATCAGCCCGGCCGATCGCTGCGTGCTGGCATCGGCCTTCCCACCTTCATCGTCGCGGTCGACTCGGCCGATGATCATCGGAATCACCATCACTGGGACGTCCTGGAACCGTTCGGCCAGGAAGCTGGCCGAGCTCATGACCCGTCCGGTCTGGGTGTCGGCCGGGGTGTCCCTCGCGCTGGCGGCGAGGTAGTCACCACCAGCCCGGCGGTAGATGTCGGCCAACCCTTCCTTCTTCTCCGCGTCACGGATGACCATCCAGCGCCATCCCTGGCGGTTCGACCCGGTGGGCGCCTGCACTGCGAGCTGGAGGCATTCGAGCAGCACGTCGTCGGGGACCTCGCGGTCGAAGTCCAGCCGCTTGCGGACGGCGCGGGTCGTGGAGAGAAGGGCGTCGGTCTGGGTCAGGTCGAACTGCATACCAGGACTCTCTCACCGACAGAGAGAAGGTGCGAAGCTCGCCAGTAGGCGAGCCAAGGATCACGTGAAGACGGTGTCTCCGGCTTCGGCGGCGCTGCTGGGGTCGTCGGTGTTCGCTTTCCAGTGGGGGTACAACTCGGCGAAATCCGAGAAGATCTGTTCGAGGGGCAGGTCGTCGAAGCTGCCCCGCTGGTTCACGTATTCCATGTGACGATTGCCGGTCTTGTCGAAGGGGTGCATCAGCGCATCGTCGGTGCCGTCGAAATCAAGGGTCTTCACGCCGAAGCGGTCGCACAGCTCGACGTTGAAAGCGGTGCTGAGCTTGAACCAGCGGTCACCGACGAGGAGTTCGCTGTAGCCGTGCCAGATGAAGAGGTCGGTCTGCATCTCGGCGCTCAGCTTCTCGCTGGTGAGGTGGTTGCGGACGTCGGCGAACCCGAGCCGGGCGGGAATCCCCCGGTTTCGGGCGGCGGCGGTGAGCAGCGTCGCCTTCGGTACGCACCAGCCGGTGTCGGACACGGCGATGGCACTGGCCCGGTAGCTCTCCGGGTCACGCCCCATCCCGTAGGGGTCGTAGCGAAGCCCGTCGCGAACGGCATGGAACAAGGCCACCGCGACATCGGTCTCGTCGTCGGCACCGCCGACGGCATCGGCTGCGAAATCGCCGACCGGATCACTGTCGCTGTCGATGAACCATGTCGGATGGAGCCAGGCCTCGTCGATCTGCATCCTTCGATCCTAGGGAGCCCGCCTGTGTGCGCCGAATCGGTGCTTGACCTTCCTCTCCACTGGAAGGCTTAGGCTGACCGCATGTCGAGCACCACCGTGTACACCGTCCCGACGATCAGCTGCGGGCACTGCACCCAGACCATCGAGGATCGAGTGGCACCGGTCGAAGGGGTCGAGTCGGTCACGGCCGATGTCGACACCAAGCAGGTGACCGTCGTCGGCGGCGACGCCGACGCGGTGGCCGCCGCCATCGCGGGCGCCGGCTACGAGATCACCGAGACATCAGCCGGCTGACTCGGGTCAGAACACCACCGGCACGCTCCGCGGCCCTCGGACCTGGCCGCCTGCCCATGTGACTGCGCTCGGGTCCTCGAGCTCGAATTCGGGGATCCCGGCGAGCCACTCCTCGAGCGCAACCCGCATCTCCATGCGCGCCAGGTTCGATCCTGCGCACCGGTGGATGCCGACACCGAATGCCAGGTGGCGGTTGCGGACGCGGTCGATGATGAACGTGTCGCTGTCCTCGAAGTGGTCGGGGTCGCGGTTCGCGGCCGGGAAGTTCATCAGCACCCGATCGCCCTCCGAGATCGGGCAGCCCCTCATCTCGGTGTCCACCGCGGCGGTGCGGCCCATCGTCACCGGCGAGTAGAAGCGCAGCACCTCCTCGATGAAGGAGTCGAGCAGTTCCGGTTCGGCTGCGAGCCGGCGCCGATCGTCGGCGTTCGCGGCCAGGTGGTAGAGCGACGATCCGATCGCGCTCCACGTCGTGTCGACACCGGCGACGAGTAGCAGTGCCGCCTCACCGAGGATCACATCCTCGGGGACCGGGTCTCCGTCGACGTCGGTGGTGACGAGATGGCTCAAGATGTCGTCGCCCGGGTTCGTCCGGCGGTCCTCGACCTGGCCTCTCATGTACTCAACCAGCTCGATGATCGCGTTTCGCCGCCCTTCGACATCGAACGCGAACTCCAGGATGTGGCGGACCCACGTGACGAACTGATCGCTGTCCTCCTCCGGGATCCCCATCAGCGCACCGATCACCCGCACTGGCAGCTGCTGGGCGTAGTCGGCCGCCGCGTCGGCGCGTCCGGTGTCCTTGAAGCCGTTGACGAGCCGACGGCACAGTGCCCGGGTGCCGGGCTCGTAGGACGTGACGGCCTTGGGCGACATGCCGGCCAGGAGCAACCGGCGAGTCCAGGTGTGCATGGGAGGGTCGGCCCCGATGGGCGGAGCACCCGCCGACAGGACGTCCTGATCGCTCTGGTTGGCGACCTTCAGGACGCTGACTCCCTTGCCGGACACAAACGTCTCGATGTCGCGGGCCGCCGCGGTGACGTCGTCATACCGCACCGGCATCCACGAGCCGCCGTACTCGGTGGAGTGCGCCACTGGGCACTCGTCGCGGAAGCGTGCCCAGGTGACTCCGGGGTCGGCCACGTACTCTTCGCCGAAGAGGTCGTAGTCGTTGCGCTCGGTCGGGTCAGCAGCGGTGTCGGTCATCTCGCCCCCACGTCGATGGATCCGGACGGGACTGTAGCCAACGGCGACCGTCGACTCCGAATGGCGATCGTCAGCCGCCGCGGGTGGCCTCGACCAGGTCGACGATCTCGCTCATCATCGGCGCGAGCTCGAACGACGACGGTGTGTAGACGGCGGTCACGCCGGCGTCGACGAGCGCCGATCGGTCCTCTTCGGGGATGATCCCGCCCACCACCACGGGTGCGGTCACTCCGGCCGCCGAGAGGGCGGCGAGCACCTCGGGCACGAGTTCGAGGTGGGAGCCGGAGAGGATCGACAGACCGATCACGTCCGGATCCTCGTCCGCCGCGACCCGGGCGATCACCTCCGGGGTGTGGCGGATGCCCTGGTAGATGACCTCCATGCCCGCGTCCCGGGCGGCGATCGAGATCTGTTCGGCACCGTTGCTGTGGCCGTCGAGTCCCGGTTTGGCCACCAGGAACCGCGGCGGCCCGTCCCCGAGCGTCTGGCAGCGGGCCGCGACGTCACGCAGGTCGCTCGAGGCGAGCCCGGCCGACGCGCCGACACCGGTCGGTGCTCGATACTCGCCGAAGACCTCGCGCAGGGCATCGGCCCATTCGCCCGTCGTGCCGCCGACCCGCGCCAGTACCCGGGTGGCCGGGAGGATGTTGTCGTCCGACTGCGCCGCCTGGCGCAGGTCGTCGAGCGCGGCGGACACGGCATCGTCATCCCGAGCCGTTCGCCACTCGCCGAGGTCCGCCGCCAGCTCCTCATGGACGGAGGGGTCGACCCGCAGTACGGCATCCGCGCCACCGAGTGGGGAGGGCGCGGAGTCGGTGAAAGAGTTCTGGCCGACAACCGCCACATCGCCGCTCTCGATCAGACGGAGCCGTTCGGTGTGCGACTCGACCAACCGCCGTTTCAGCTCGGGGATGGCGTCGAACACCCCACCCATCTCCAGGACCTCATCGAGTTCGGCGCCGGCCGCTTCGACCAGCTCGCGGGTCCGGCCCTCCACGACATGGGAGCCGTCGAAGATGTCGTCGTACTCCAACAGGTCCGTCTCGTGGGCCAGCACCTGTTGCATCCGAAGCGACCACTGCTGGTCCCACGGCCGGGGAAGGCCCAGCGCCTCGTTCCACGCCGGGAGCTGCAGGGAGCGGGCCCGGGCCCGCTTCGACATCGTCACCCCGAGCGCTTCCAGGACGATCCGCTGGACGTTGTTCTCCGGCTGAGACTCGGTCAAGCCGAGGGAGTTGACCTGCACGCCATAGCGGAAGCGTCGAGCCTTCGGATCGGTCACTCCGAAGCGCTCCTCACAGATCCGGTCCCACATCTCGGTGAAGGCCCGCATCTTGCAGATCTCCTCCACGAACCGAATCCCGGCGTTGACGAAGAACGAGATCGACGCGACCGCAGCGACGAACTCCCCCTCACTCAGGCGCCCCGACTCCCGGACCGCGTCGAATACTCCGACTGCGGTGGCGAGGGCGTAGGCGATCTCCTGCACCGGCGTCGCTCCCGCCTCCTGGAGGTGGTAGCTGCAGACGTTCATCGGATTCCACCGCGGGACTTCGCGGGCGCAGTAGGTGACCATGTCGACGGTGAGTCGACGGCTCGCCTCCGGCGGGTAGATGTAGGTGCCCCGGGAGAGGAATTCCTTGACCAGGTCGTTCTGGGTCGTTCCTCGGAGCACAGCCGGGTCGACGCCTACCGCGGCCGCATGCTCCAGGTAGAGCGCCAGCAGCCAGGGAGCGGTGGCGTTGATCGTCATCGACGTGTTCATCTCGGCGACCGGAATCCCGTCGAGCAGCTGCTCCACGTGACCGAGATGGGCGACGGGCACACCGACCTTGCCGACCTCGCCGCGGGCCAGCGGGTGATCGGCGTCGTACCCCGTCTGGGTCGGAAGATCGAACGCGATCGACAGCCCTGTCTGCCCCCTCGCGAGGTTGGTCCGGTAGAGCTCGTTCGACGCTCGGGCCGTCGAGTGGCCCGAGTAGGTACGCATCACCCAGGGCCGATCACGCTCGCGTGGACGGCCGAAAGTGCGGTCCGACTGCTCCATTGGGTGAGCCATGGCCGCCATCTTGGCAGCCACACCCTCAGGACGAGAACGCGTCCACCACCGGCGAGAAGTCGGTGACCGAGCCGTCGAATCCGGCGTCGGCCAGGCTGACGATCACCGTGTCCACTCCGGCGTCCGCGAGGCGCCCGAACCGGTCGATGTGTTCTTCCACGCTCCCCGCCATCGACCGCTCGACGAACTCCTCAGGGGACTGACGGCGACTCCTCAGCTCCTCGACTCGAGCGGTCAGGGACGTCGCATCCGCCGCGGACAGGATCGACGACAGCTGGGTGACCTCGATCTCGGCGGGATCTCGGCCGAGGTTCTGGCAGTGGCGATGAAGGACATCGACCTTGTGGGCGACCACGTCGGGCTCACCGAAGAGGTTGCAGGCGTCGGCGTGGGCGGCGGCGAGGCGGAGTGTGCGCCGCTCCCCGGAGCCACCCACCAGGATCGGCAGCCGCTCCTGGATCGGTCGTGGGTAGCAGATCGCCTCGGGGCTCTGGAAACGCCGCCCCTCGTACGCGGGCGACCCCGACCCCCACAGCAGCGGCAGGAACTCGAGGGCGTCCTCCAGGAGGTCGTACCGCTCGGCGACCGGCGGAAACCGATAGCCGTATGCGGTGTGCTCCCGCTCGAACCAGCCGATGCCGAGCCCACACCGCGCCCGGCCCCGAGAAAGGACATCGAGGGTGGCGACGGTCTTCCCCAGATGCGCGATGTTCCGGTGAGTCACGCACGAGACGAGCGCACCGAGCGTCACTCGAGAGGTACGGGCGGCCAGGTAGGCCAGTGCCGAGTAGCTCTCGAGCATCGCGTCCCACTCCCGCCCGACCTGCGGGATCTGCATGAAGTGGTCCATCACCCAGATGCTCTCGAAACCGGCGTGTTCGGCTTCCGACGCGATCGAACCCAGCCGATCCGCGAGTCCCTCGTTGCCGCCCGGCCAATCGAAGGACGACACCAGGAGGCCGAACTGCAGCCTCGCCCCGCCGCGGCCCTCGTGGCGCTCCGCGAGCCGCCGGGCGACGATCGTGGCCGGACCGGGCCGGTGCGTTCGGGCGAAGCCGGTCTGGAGGCCATCGCGTACGGCCGCCCATTTCTGGAGTTGGACGGTGAGCACCTTGGCTGGCACCGCCGCATCGCGCGCCTTGTTGCGACGGCGGCAGACCGCGGGATCCTCGTCGAAGAGCACGAGGTGGGTGGGTCGGCCGTGGTCGGAGGCGATCGACCGCCAGCGATCGAGACGGTCGCGATCCATCCCGAGACTGTCGATGACGGTCAGGAGACCACGACGCATCCGTCGCTCGACGATCTCGTCGAGGATCTCGAAGGCGTGGTCGCTGGCCCGCAGATCGTGCTCGTGCTCACCCACCACCGCCCGAAGCGCGTCGGACGACACGATCTGTCCGGGCCGGAACCAAGTAGCCGCCCATGTGGACTTCCCCGCGCCGGACGGCCCCGCCAGCACGACCAACGCATCGGCGGTCAAACGGACCGGCTGTTCGGGGGACGCGTCCTCCACGCACCCGTTCTACTCGACGAGCGATCAGTGGCTGTGG
>CAYFLT010000002.1:77170-77636 GCA_964344055.1 uncultured Candidatus Nemicrothrix sp. | reverse complement strand
GAGAAGGCCGGCCATGTCGACCGCGACGAAGACCACCGTGAAGAACACCGCTCCGACCAGAACGGCCATCACCGACCGTCGGCCGGTGGTGGGGTTGTGGATCTCCGGAAGGCTGTCGACGGTGGCCACGTAGACGAAGGTCCCGGCCGAGAAGAGCAGCGCCAACGCGATGAGTTGGTGCGAGGCGTCGTCCAGAAGGAGGTATGACACGAAGATCGCCAGCGGGGTCGCCGCCGCGAACGCGATCACGCCGAGGGTCACGCGGGCACGGTCGTGGGTCTCGTGGAGGGCGAACAGGCCCAGGCTGAACGCGGCCGGCACCCGGTGGAGTAGGACCGCTAGGGCAACGAGCGCGGAGAACGCGGCGTCGCCCGCCACCGCCGCGGTGCCGATTGCGAGCCCGTCCGCCAGGGCGTGCACGGACAAACCCAGCGCCGCGACCATCGGTGACGACGGATGATGGACG
>CAYFLT010000002.1:60791-77160 GCA_964344055.1 uncultured Candidatus Nemicrothrix sp. | reverse complement strand
GCCGTGGCCATGCCCTTCGTGATGGTCATGGTGCTCTTCGTGGACGGCGTGCCCGACGCCGAGTCCCTCGAGGAGCAGCATGAGGGCGAAGCCGGCGAGGACTGCCGCACCGAGTACCACGGGGTCGTTGGTGAAGGCGTGGTCGGGCTCTGCCTCCTCCGCCGCGAGGTGGAAGCCCTCCGGGATCACGATCAGCAGGGCCGACGCGAGTAGTAGGCCGGCACCGACCCCGGTGATGTCGTGGAGCCGCGATTCGACCAGCCGATCTGAGATGGCGCGGGGCGCGAGCCCACCGACCACCGACAGCACGAAGAGGGCTGCGGCGAGCCCGATCAGTGTCATCTAGGGATCAGGTGCAGGAAGCCTCGAAGATGCTGCCGATCGACTGGTCGAGGGCAGCGTTGAACTCGTCGTCGCTCTGCTGGGCGCTGAGGCCCTCGGTGAGCGCACGCGAGAAGCTCGCCACCATGCCGTTCTGGCGCGACAGGCGTTCGTTCGACTCGTCGCGGCTGTAGCCGCCCGAGAGGGCCACGACCTTCAACACGTTCGGATGCTCGATCAGCTCGCGGTAGAAGTTGTCCTCCTCGGGGAGGGTGAGCTTCAGCATCACGAGCTGGTCGTCGGCCAGCGCGTCCAGCTGGCTGAGGATGGCGGTCTTGAGCAGCACCTCGGCCTCGGCCTTCGTGGGGCTGTGGATGTCGACCTCGGGCTCGATGATCGGCACGAGGCCGGCCGCGATGATCTGCTTGCCGACGTCGAACTGCTGATCGACGACTGCATCGACGCCGGCCGCGTTGGCCTCCTTGATGACCGAACGCATCTTGGTGCCGAACACGCCCTTGTCGCGTGCCCGGGCGAGCAGGGCATCGAGATCAGGCATCGGCTTCATGACCTGGGCGCCGTCGGCTTCGTCGGCGAGGCCCTTGTCGCACTTCAGGAACGGCACGACCCGCTTCTCGTTCCAGAGGTAGGCGGCAGAACCCTGACCGTCGATCTCGCGGTCCATGGTCATCTCGAAGAGGATGGCGCCCATGATGCGATCGCCGTTGAAGCTGGGGCTGGTGACGATCCGGCTGCGCATCTCGTGGATGAGATCGAACATCGCCTCCTCCCCGTCGTAGGCGTCTTCTTCGATCCCGTAGAGCCGCAGCGCCTTGGGGGTGCTGCCTCCGCTCTGGTCGAGGGCGGCGATGAAGCCGTCTTCCTTCTGGATCTTCTCGAGCTGATCTGCGTTCATGCCGTTCCGGCTCCCGTGTATCGATTGGGGTTTCGCGTCGGCCAGCCTACGCGGCCCACCACCCCGATCGGGGCGCCCAGCCGCGCTGATTTGGCACACCTCCGCTCCGCCAACCCTGGTAGTGGTCTCACCTCCGACCCTGTTGTGGTCGCGGGATCGGGGATAACGTCGATCCCCCGCACCGAGTGGCCGAACGCCACCAGGAGGCGATCACCCCAACATGAGTCAACTCTCCGTCACCCCTGTCGACGCGGTCGGCCTCGAACAACGAGCCGGCGCGCTCATGGGTCGGTCGATCAAGAAGCGCTCCAAGCTCGATGCGCTCGACCTGTCCATCCGCTGCATGGACCTCACCACGCTCGAGGGCATCGACACCCCCGGCAAGGTGCGATCCCTGTGTGCGAAGGCCCGCCGCCCAGTACCCACCGATCCGGATGTCCCGGCGGTCGGAGCGGTGTGCGTCTATCCGCAGATGGTTCCGGTCGCGGTCGACGCCCTGAAGGGCGGCGGCATCGAGATCGCCAGCGTGGCGGGCACGTTCCCCGCCGGCCTCGGGCCGCTGAGCGCCCGCCTCGACGAGATCCGCTGGGTCGTCGAGGCCGGCGCCACCGAGGTCGACATCGTTCTCAACCGTTCCCTGTTCCTCTCCGGCCGGTTGGGCGAAGCCGGCGACGAGATCGCCGCGGCCAAGGAGGCGTGCGGCGACGCCCACCTGAAGGTGATCCTCGAGACGGGCGAGCTCGGCTCCTACGACGCCGTGCGCACGGCGTCGGTGCTCGCCATGCACAATGGCGCCGACTTCATCAAGACCTCCACCGGCAAGATCGGCACCAACGCCACGCCGCCGGTGGCGCTCTGCATGGCCGAGGCCATCCGTGAGCACGCCCACACCACCGGCCAACAGATCGGGCTCAAGCTCGCCGGCGGAATCCGCACCGCCAAGCAGGCGTGGGGCTATCTCGTCCTCATCGCCGAGACGCTCGGCCCGGAGTGGTGCGCACCAGAGCTGTTCCGCTTCGGCGCATCGAGCCTCCTCAACGACGTGCTCATGCAGCGCGCCAAGCTGGCCACCGGCCGCTACCAACGACCCGACGACTTCACCGAGGCCTGATCCGTGGATCTCGACTACGAACCCGCTCCCGAGTCGACGGCCATCGTCGACATCGCCGACTCCTACGGACTCTTCATCGACGGCGCGCTCGTCGAGCCCCACTCCGGGGAGACGATGGCCACCACCAACCCGGCCACCGAAGCGCACTTGTCCACCGTGTCGGTCGGAGGCACAGACGACGTCGACGCCGCCGTGGCAGCAGCCCGAAGGGCCTACGACGAGGTCTGGGGGCCGATGCCCGGCAAGGAACGGGCCAAGTACCTCTACCGGATCGCGCGGCTGCTCCAGGAACGGTCGCGTGAGTTCGCGGTGCTCGAGACCCTCGACGGCGGCAAGCCGATCAAGGAGAGCCGCGACGTCGACCTCCCGATCAGCGCCGCCCACTACTTCCACTACGCGGGTTGGGCCGACAAGCTCGACTACGCCTTTCCCGGCCGCACCGCGGGACCGATCGGCGTGGCCGGCCAGATCATCCCGTGGAACTTCCCGATGCTCATGGCCGCATGGAAGCTCGCCCCTGCGCTCGCCACGGGCAACACCGTCGTGCTCAAGCCGGCGGAGACCACCCCGCTCACCGCCCTACTTCTCACCCAGGTGCTGAACGACGCCGAACTTCCGCCCGGTGTGGTCAACATCGTCACCGGCGCGGGGGCCACGGGCGCGGCCCTCGCCGCCCATCCAGGCATCGACAAGGTGGCGTTCACCGGTTCGACCGCGGTCGGCAAGCAGATCCAGGCCGCCGTGGCCGCCAGCGGCAAGCGACTCTCGCTCGAACTCGGCGGCAAGGCGGCCAACATCGTGTTCGCCGACGCGGCCCTCGACCAGGCCATCGAGGGAGTCGTCAACGGCATCTTCTTCAACCAGGGGCATGTGTGCTGTGCGGGCTCGCGGTTGTTGGTGCAGGAGCCGATCGCCGAGGAGTTCATCGATCGGCTTCGCAACCGACTCACCACGCTGCGGGTCGGCGATCCCCTCGACAAGAACACCGACATCGGAGCCATCAACTCCGCCGCCCAGCTGGCGAAGATCACCGAACTGGTCCAATCCGGGATCGACGGCGGCGCCACCGTCTACCAACCGCCGTGCGAGCTGCCCGACGCCGGCTACTGGTTCGCCCCCACCCTGCTGTCCGACGTCACCCAGTCGCACCGGGTGGTGCAGGAGGAGATCTTCGGGCCGGTGCTGTCGGCCCTCACCTTCCGCACCGCCGACGAAGCGGTCGACAAGGCCAACAACACGCCGTACGGCTTGTCGGCCGGTGTGTGGACCGAGAAGGGCAGCCGGGCGCTGTGGATGGCCCAGAAGCTGCAGGCCGGCGTCGTGTGGGAGAACACGTTCAACCGCTTCGACCCGGCCAGCCCGTTCGGCGGCTACAAGGAGAGCGGCATCGGCCGGGAAGGCGGCCGGGCCGGCCTGTTGCCCTACGTCGAGCTGGGGGTGGCGTCATGAGCGGCTCCTCCCGACTCGGGGTCAACAAGACCTACAAGCTGTTCATCGGCGGAGCCTTCCCCCGCTCCGAATCGGGCCGGACCTATCCGGTGGAGTCCACCGGCGGCGAGTTGATCGCTCACGCCTGCCAGGCTTCTCGCAAGGACGTGCGTGACGCGGTGGCCGCTGCTCGCAAGGCCCAGGCCGGGTGGGCGGGTCGCACCGCCTACAACCGCACCCAGATCCTGTACCGGATTGCCGAGGTCATGGAGACCCGCCACGGCGAGTTCGTCGCCGAGCTCGAGGCGGTCGGGTCGACCAGCGCCACCGCCCAGGTCGACGCGGCCATCGACCGCTGGGTCTGGTACGCGGGCTGGGCCGACAAGTTCACCCAGGTCCTCGGCGGAGCGAACCCGGTGGCCGGTCCGTACTTCAACTTCAGCGTGCTCGAGCCCATGGGCGTGGTCGGCGTCGCCGCCGACGACGACCAGCCGCTCCTCGCCCTCGTGTCGCGGCTGGCACCCGCTCTCGTCTCGGGCAACACCGCCGTCGTTCTCGCCCCCGAGAGCGCGCCACTCGTGGGCATCACGCTCGCCGAGGCGCTGGCCACCAGCGACGTCCCCGGTGGGGTGGTGAACATCCTCACCGGCTTCCGCGAGGAGCTCGTGCCGTGGCTCGCTGACCACGCTGACGTCAACGCGGTCGACGTCAGCGGCTGCTCGGACGAGGTGGCGGCCGTCGCCCGGGAGCGGGGTTCGGCAACCGTCACGCGGGTGGTCAATGCCTCACCGGCCGAACGGGACTGGACGGCCGACTCGGCCGAGTCGCCGTACGTGATCGAGGCGTTCTGCGAGACCAAGACCGTCTGGCACCCGATCGGGCGCTGAGCGATGAGCAGCGATCTACAGACCGCGGTCCGGAGCTGGATCGCGCTCGACCCCGACTCCACCACCCGAGAAGAGCTTGAGCGGATGCTCGCGTCCGACGATCCGGCCCTGGCCGAGCTCTTCGACGGTCGGATTTCGTTCGGGACGGCCGGCCTCCGGGCCGAAGAAGGCCCGGGCCCGCTGCGGATGAACCGGCTCGTCGTCCGTCAGACCACCGCAGGACTGATGGCCTGGTTCCGTGCCAACGGGATCGACCGGCCGGTGGTGGTCGTCGGCTTCGATGCACGAACCGGCTCGGCGGACTTCGCGGCGGACACCGCCGGGGTGGTCGCCGCGTACGGCGGTGATGCTCGCCTCCTGCCCGGCCCACTGCCGACGCCCGTGCTCGCCCGGGCCGTCCTCAGCCAGGGTGCCGACGCCGGCGTGATGATCACCGCGTCGCACAACCCGGCGGCCGACAACGGCTACAAGCTCTACCTCGGTGACGGCATCCAACTGGTGGCCCCGGCCGACACGGAGATCGCCGCGGAGATCGACACTGTGGCCCGAACGGCCGCACCCGTCGAAGTGCTCCACGACGTCACCCGCCTCGGGCCCGAGGTCGCGGACGAGCACCTCGACGCGATCCAGACCGCGCTCACCACGAGTCACCGTGTCGTCCACTCGGTGTACACCGCCATGCACGGCGTGGCGGGCACCCACCTCCTCGCGGCATTCGAACGAGCCGGCTTCCCCGAGCCGGTGGTGGTGGCCGAACAATTCCATCCCGATCCCGCGTTCCCCACCGTGCCGTTCCCCAATCCGGAGGAAGCGGGCGCACTGGATCTCGCACTTGCGCTCGCGGTTCGGGAGCGCGCCGATGTGGTCTTCGCCAACGACCCCGACGGTGATCGGCTCGCCATGGCCGTCCCCGCCCGCGACGGCGCCGGCTTCGTTCCGCTCAGCGGCGACCAGATCGGAGTGCTCCTCGCCGACCATCTCCTTCGCCACTCCGACGGCGACGACCGGATCGTGGCCATGTCGCTGGTCTCCAGCCGGATGCTCGCCCGGATGGCCGCGGCGGCCGGCGTCGACTGTGCCACCACGTTGACCGGCTTCAAGTGGGTGGCCCGACCGATCGTCGAACGCCCCGACCGCCGCTACGTGCTGGGCTACGAGGAGGCCATCGGCTACTGCGTGGGCGACGTGGTCCGCGACAAGGACGGCATCTCGGCCGCGCTTCTGGCGGCCGAGATGGTCGCCGACGCTGTCGCCCGGGGCGAGACGATGTGGGATCGCCTCGACCGACTCGCCCTCGCCCACGGCACCCACCTCACCGCGCCGGTCACGGTCCGGTTCGAAGGCGGTGACGCCCAGGAACGGATGGCCGCCACCACGGCTCGGGTGGTGGCCGAACCACCGGCGAGCCTGGGCGGAAGCGAGCTGGCGTCGGCGGAGGACCTCGGCGAGGGCACCACCCTCCCTCCGACACCAGGCGCCCTGCTGCTGTTCGCCGACGACACCCGAGTGATCGTGCGCCCGTCCGGGACCGAGCCGAAGGTCAAGGCCTACATCGAGGTGATCGAACCGGTTCACGGCACAGACGACGTGACCGCCTCGCGATCCCGGGCGGCCGCTCGGCTCGAGGCGGCGCAGTCCGAGGTGGCCGCGATCCTCGACGGCTGAGCGCCGCTCGCCTCCGCACGGCACCCGCTGGAGCGTTTGCCCGCCGGGCCGTAGATTCAGCCCGCGCCGTGGAGCATGATCACTGCGATCCGGAGGGGGCCTGATGCGGGAGACGTTCAACGCCAGCGAGTGGTTGCTCGATCGTCACGTCGACGGTGGCAGGGGCGACGCGGTTGCGATTCGCAGCCAGGGAGGCAGCGTCACCTACGCCGGCGCTCTCGACCTGGTGAAGCGCACCGCCGCCGGTCTGCGGGCGCTCGGCGTGCGGCCGGAGGACCGGGTGGCGATGGCGATGTTCGACTCGGTGGAGTTCGTGGCGGCGTTCCTGGGGGCGATGCGGATCGGCGCGGTGCCGGTGCCCATGAATCCCCTTCTCCCTGCCCGCGACCTCGGCGCCATCGTCGCCGATGCCCGGGCGCGGATCCTCGTCGTGTCGGACGCTCGATCGGAGGTCGCGCCGGACATACGGGCCGAGTGTCCCGAACTGGAGCACACGGTCGTCACCGGCGAGCCGTCCTGGACCAGCCTCACCACCACCGGTGACGACGACACCATCCACCCCACCTGGCCCGACTCACCCGGCTTCTGGCTCTGCACCTCCGGCTCCACCGGTCAGCCGAAGCTGGCCATGCACCGACACATCGACATCAAGACGACCTGCGACACCTACGCGACATCGGTACTGGGGATCACCCCGGATGATCGATGTTTCTCGGTCGGGCCGATGTTCCACGCCTACGGCCTCGGCAACTCCCTCACCTTCCCGTTCTCGGTCGGTGCGTCCACGGTGCTGGAGCCGACTCGTCCGCCGAACCCCCAGCTGGTCCACGACATCGTCACCACCGAACAGCCTTCGCTGTTCTTCTGCGTGCCGACGTTCTTCACGGCTCTGAACGCCGCAGAGCTCCCCGATGACACCTTCGCCCCGGTCCGACTCGCCGTATCCGCCGCCGAACCACTTCCCGCCGAGACGTTCCATCGGTTCGGCGAGCGTTTCGGGACGACGATCCTCGACGGCATCGGCTCGACGGAGATGCTCCACATCTACGTCTCGAACACCGCCGACGCGGTGAAGGCAGGCACCAGCGGACTGCCGGTCACCGGCTACGAGGTGAAGCTGCTCGCCGAAGACGGAAACGAGGCGCTCGAGGGCGAGCCCGGGGAGCTGATCGTCCGCGGTGACTCCGCAACCACCGGTTACTACTGCCGTACCGACATCAGTCGGGCCACGATCCGAGGCGAGTGGATCCACACGGGGGACCTCTACGACCGAGACACCGACGGCTTCTACACCTACTTGGGCAGGGTCGACGACATGCTGCGCGTCGGCGGCGAATGGGTGTCCCCAGCCCAGGTCGAGGCCGCCCTCATGGAACACGCCGACGTCCTCGAGGCCGCGGTGGTCGGGGAGCGCGACGAGCGCGACATCCTCCGCCCCATCGCCTTCGTGATCCCGTCGGAGGGCGCATCGCCTGACACCGACGCCCTCACCGCTCACTGCCGAGACCAGCTGGCACCGTTCAAGGTTCCCCGCCGTTTCGAGTTCGTCACCGAACTCCCGAAGACCGCCACGGGCAAGATCCAGCGCTTCAAGCTCCGAGGCTGACCGGGCGAGAAGCAGCGGGGATCCGACCCCCAAGCGCAACGCAGGACCTTCATCACTGGACTCCGTTCCGGGTGGGGCGCAGGGTGGGTACGTGATCGCCATCGGTGGTCACTCCCTGCTCGCGCCCGACTTGGCGCCGACGGTGGCGAACCAGTTCGCCGTGACCCGCGACGCGATGGTCCCGATCGCCGACCTGCTCGAACGAGGAGACCACCTCGTCCTGACCCACGGCAACGGCCCCCAGGTCGGATTCATGCAGCTGCGATCCGAGCTCGCCCGAGACGAACTGCCCGAGGTCCCCCTCGACTCTCTGGTGGCCGATTGTCAGGGCGCGATGGGCTACATGATCGAACGCTCGTTGCGGGCCGAGCTGCGGGAGCGGGGACAAGACGGTCGGGTGGTGACGATCGTGACCGAGGTCGAGGTCGACCCCCACGATCCGGCCTTCGAGCACCCGAACAAGCCGATCGGGTCGTTCCACGATCCGTCCGAGGCCGACACGCTCGCGGCCGAGCGGGGTTGGACCATGATGGTCGACCCGAAGCGGGGCGCCCGGCGGGTCGTCGCCTCACCGGTTCCACAACGCATCGTCCAGCTCACCACCATCCAACAGCTCGTCGACCTCGGCATCACCGTGATCTGCTGCGGCGGCGGCGGCATTCCCGTCAGCCGATCCGAGGACGGCCGCATCATCGGGCAGGAGGCGGTGATCGACAAGGACCGGGTGAGCATGGTGCTGGCGGTGAAGCTCGGCGCACCCCGGTTCGTGATCACCACCAGCGTCGACCACGTCTACGAGGACTTCTACTCGGACCAACCGATCGCCCGACCCAACCTGTCACTCGTAGAGGCCCGGGAGCTGGCGGCCGCCGACCAGTTCGCCGCCGGGAGCATGGGCCCGAAGATCGAGGCGGCCATCGACTATCTCGAGGCCGTCGACGGCGAAGTGATCATCTGCCTGCCCGAACAACTCGTCGAAGCCATCGACGGCGAGGCCGGCACCCACATCACCCGACAGGGCGTGAGAGAGGAGACCCCGACGTGACGAACGCGCTGGAGCAACTGGAAGCCCTCGACCCGGACCGGCTCAAGGCCGTGTTCGGCCAGAGCCTGCTCACCACCCAGGAATGGCCGGTGGCCGATCTCGACACGATCCGCCTCGTCGCCCGCACCCTGGCCGAACTCGATCGAGCCGGGGTTCGCACACCGCTGTGTCCCGACGAGCTGGCCTGGGCGGTGTTCTTCGACCAGTCCACCCGGACCAAGAGCGCATGGGCCGGCGCGTCCAGCCGGCTCGGCATGCGGCCCGTCATCGTCGACGGCTCGTCGACCCAGGTGTCGCACGGCGAGACCGCCGTCGAGACCGGCGCGATGCTCGGCATGAACTCCCACGCCATGGGCATCCGTCATGACCTGATACTCGGCGAAGGCAACAGCTTCATCCGCGACGTCAAGACCGGCATCGACGACTACCTCGCCGCCACCGGCGACCCGCGCCGGGTGCCGGTCGTGAACCTCCAGTGCGACATCGACCATCCCACCCAGACGATGGCCGACCTCATGTGGATGGAGGACTACTTCGGCGGCGAGATCACCGGTCGGAAAATCGCGATGACCTGGGCCTATTCGCCCTCCTACGCGAAGCCCCTCTCGGTCCCGCAGGGAATCATCACCCTGCTCACTCGGTTCGGCGCGGACGTCACCCTCGCCCACCCGCCCGGCTACCGGCTCACCGAGGAGACCATGGCGGCCGCGGAGCGCAACGCCGCGGGAGGTGGTTCATTCCGGGTGGTGGACGACATGGACGCCGCCTTCGCGGACGCCGACATCGTCTACCCGAAGAGCTGGGGGGCCTACGACCTGATGCTCGAGCGGGTGGATGCAAACGCCGCCGGCGATGCCGGGGCGATGGCGGAAATCGAAGCCCGCGCTCTGGCCCGCAACGCCGAACACACCGACTGGATCTGCGACGAACGCCGGATGGGCCTCACCGCCGGAGGCGACGCCCTCTACATGCACTGCCTCCCCGCCGACATCGGCGCCGAAGTCACCCCAGGGGTGATGGACCTCCACAAGGTCAACGTCGCCCGCCAGGCCAACTGGAAGGTCTACGTGGTGATGGCCCTCATCGCGGCAGGCAAGGTTCCGGACCTCGCCGCCGCGATCGCGTCACTCGCCGCTGGGCCGATCCCCACCGAGAACAGGAGCTGACCCGATGACCGACTCCCCGAATGCTCAGCTCGACGCCCGGGTGGCCGAGCTGGCCACCGAATACCTCCCGCTCGCCGCCGAGATCCTGCGCGAGTGCATACGCATCCCGGCCGACTATGTCGACCGACCGGTGCTCGAGGGCGGCGATCCGAGTTGCGGCCTGAGCAACCACGAAGGCCCGAGGCTCGAGTACCTCAAGCGGGTCATCGTCGACATCGGTGCCGTCCGGTCAGCCGACGACGTGTGGTTCGACGATTTCGGGAGCCTCGTCTGGACGGTCAGCGACCCCGACGACGGCATCGAGCCGATCGACAAGCGGGTCGTGTACTTCGACGGTCACAGCGACACGGTGAAGGCACTTCGCTCGACCTGGCAGGAGAAGCTCGGGGGGATCGACGCCTACGACGGCATGGTCGACGGGGAACGCATCGATCGGGAGTTCCTCCGCAGCGAGCTCGGTCATCTGCCGCCCGACGACGAGTGGGACAACCTGATCTTCGGACGGGGTTCCGCCGATCAGCTGAGCGGTGTGGTCTCCCAGGTGATCGGCACGAAGATCGCCCTCGAGCTCGCGCCGGAGGGGGCCCTGCACGGGGTGATCGTGCGCGCCTACGCCACCGCCTGCGAGGAGGACAACGACGGCGCCGGGCCGATGTATCTCATGCGGGAGGTGCTGCCCGGGGCGGGACCGGAGCTGATCCCCGACGTCGTGATCCTCACCGAGGGCACCGGCGATGCCCACAAGGGTGCACTCGGGATCTACCGCGGCCAGCGGGGCAGGATGCAGATCGAGGCCACCGTGACGGGTCGGTCCTGTCATGGATCGATGCCCTGGGAGGGCTTGAACCCGCTGGAATACGGCGGCGCGATCATCGCCGAGGCGGCTCGACGCTACGACGAGCGCGACGGCTTCCTCGACGATCCGTTCCTGGGTCACGGCACCCGCACCGCGTCGTGGGCGTCGCTCGACACACCGAGCGACTGCGCCGTCCCGGATCGATTCACGTTCCGCTTCGATCGCCGGCTCACCGTCGGCGAGACGCCGGATCAGGCCGTCGCCGACATCGAGGCGCTCGACGGCGTACGGGCTGCCCGCGATGCGGGCCTCACCGTCGACGTCGCCGTCCCCACCTACGACGAACCGTCCTGGCGCGGCTACGTGCTCGGCAACGCCCAGATCTACATGGGTTGGGCAACACCCGAGGAGCACCCGGCCATCCAGACCGCCGCCGACGTCTACGAACGGGTGGTTGCACCCAACATCACCAACCCGTCGAGTGACGACGGCGGCCTCCGCAAGGGCGCACGCGTCGACCGCTGGATCTTCTCGACCGACGGTGTGGGCTTCCCCATCCCGGCCGACGACGACGCGATCAGCGTGCCGATGGAGAAGCGATGGGTCGAGGCCGGCAAGTTCACCCACCCGGCCATGTTCGGGTTCGGCGCCGGAATCGAGCAGAACACCCACAAGGTCGGAGAGTGCGTCGACCAGAGGGAGCTGCGCCTCGCCATTGCCTTCATGGCCCGGTTCCCCGGGGCCTACGCCGCCGCTACCCGCGACTGACCGCGAGGGCTAACGTCGCCCGCCATGGGCGCCATCGAAGACCGACTCGACGAAATCGGGATCACCCTCCCGCCACCGGTGGTTCTGCCACCGGGGGTGGTGCTGCCGTTCGCGTTCGTCAACATCGTGGGTGATCGGGCCATCATCTCCGGCCACGGCCCCCAAGCCGCCGACGGCTCGCTGGCGGGCCCGTTCGGCATCGTCGGATCCGATGTGTCGGTGGAAGACGCCACAGCCTCCGCCCGACTCGTCGGCCTGTCGATCCTCGGCTCGCTCCAACGCGAGCTCGGCACGCTCGACCGGGTCACTGGATGGGTGAAGGCGCTCGGAATGGTGAGGGCGGCTCCCGACTTCGGTGACCATCCGGTGGTGATCAACGGGTTCTCCGACCTCATCCTCGAGGTGTTCGGCCCGGTGGTCGGATGTCACAGCCGGTCGGCAGTGGGAATGTCCTCGCTGCCGTGGGGGATTCCCGTCGAGATCGAAGCCGAAGCCGTCATCTCGTAGGGGGACTCATGGGCACACCATTCGATTTCGAGAAGGCACCGCGACGGAGCAGGATCGAGGCCTGGATCCTCGACAAGTCCTCGGGTCAGGTCCACGCCCAGCATGGCGACCGCAAGACCGCCGCCATCGGGGCGATGACGGGGACGATCGTCGAGATCGGCCCCGGGTCGGGAGCGAACATGCGCTACTTCGCCGACGGGGTGAAGGTGATCGGCATCGAGCCCAACCCGCACATGCACCCGAAGCTGCAGGCCAAGGCGGAGGAGCACGGCGTCGACTACGAGATCCGGACTCTGCGAGGCGAGGGCATCGACGTGGACGACGAAACGGCTGATGGCGTCGTGTCGACGCTCGTGCTGTGCGGCGTCCACGATCCGGGCCAGGTCGTGTCAGAGGCGATGAGGGTGCTCAGGCCCGGCGGCACCTTCTTCTTCCTCGAGCACGTCGTCGCGCCGGACGCCACCATGACCCGCCGGGTGCAGCGGCTGGTGAAGCGACCCCACCGCTGGATGTTCAACGGTTGCGAGGTCGACCGCGACACCACGACTCTGCTCGAGCAGGCCGGATTCTCCGGCATCGATCTCACCGCAATCGACTCCGGCGTCCGAGGTCTCCACGTCCGCCACCAGATCGTCGGCACCGCCACCCGCTAGTTGCTTCGCTGGTGCCAGGCACCCGAAACAACTCAGGCACCTGGAACGAGTTCGAGCTTCTCGCTCAACCCGCGGGGTCGAGGAGCACGAGCGGGATCTCGCGGTCGGTCTTTTCCTGGTACTTCCGGTAGTTGTCAGAGGCGGCCACGACCTTGGGCCACAGCTCGGCCCGTTTCTCGGCGTCGGCGATCCTGGCGATCATCGCCGTCGTCTCCCCGTCGAGGCTGACCGTCACTTCGGGATTGGCCTCGAGGTTCAGGTACCAGTGCGGGTGATGGTCATCGCCACCTCGTGACGCCACGATCACCAGCGTGTCGCCGTCGCGCACTGGCGCAGTCAGGAGCAGCGAGTGGGGCTGCCCGCTCTTGCGGCCGGTCGTCACCAGTTCCAGCACGGGCATGCCGCCCATGGTCGAACCGAACCGCCCGCCACTGAGCTTCAGCACGGCCCGATGAATACCGCCCGCCACCTTGAGTATGGGATTCAACGCCATGACCGAGAACGTACTCCGCCGCGCACCCAGCGTGTCCCGAATGGGGTCTTGCATCACGCTCTGCGTTCTGACACACTTCATGTCATTATGACAGAGAATGTGCCATCAACTGGCTTGAGTTCGGATCCGCCGACGGGCCTCCGTCAGCGCCAACGGGAGCAGACGATCGAGCTGATCATCGATGCCTTCTCCGAGCTGACACTCGTCAATCCCCGTTTCACGATGCAGCAGTTGGCTGACGCCGCCGGCATCTCCGTACGCACCCTCTACCGCTACTTCGCCAACCGCGACGAGTTGGTGGCCGGAATGCTCGACGTCGTCAATCAACGGATGGGCGCCGACCACGTCGCCGGTATCGGCATCCTCGAGCAGGGCAGCGAGCAACGCATCAAGAAGAGCTACCAGATCTTCGGCGAACACGACCGGCTCATGCGAGCAGTGGTACTCGCCCGGCTGAGCGGCGCGCTCGACGACCCCGACCACCGGCGCCGTAGCCAGCGGATCGTCGAGGGTGTCGACAACCGGCTCGGCGACCGACCCGACGTCCTCAAACGACAGTTCGCGGGACTGGTCCGGCTCCTGGGCGGATCGGTCTCGTGGATGACCTTGACCGATGGTGCGCTGGACCTCAGCGACGCGGAAGCCGGCGACGCCGCAGTCTGGGCGTTGCGGACGCTGACCGAAGCCGCCCTCGAAGAAGAACAGGACCGATTGGCATGACCGACCCGGAGGATCACCCCATGCAGCTCATCATCCCGCTCGACGAAGCCGGCGCCGCCGAGCGCACCCAGGTCGGCTCCAAGGCCCACGAACTCGGCCGCCTTCTCGAGGCTGGACGCTCGGTACCCGGTGGATTCGTCGTCACGACCGACGCCGCAGCCCGCGCCGCCAACGGCAACGTCCCCGCCGACGTCCGCGTGGCGCTCGAGACGGCCCTTGCCGAACTGTCGCACCCTGTGGCGTTTCGCTCCTCCGCGGTGGCCGAGGACCTCGGTCATGCGTCCTACGCGGGCCAGTACGAGACCGTCCTCGACGTGACCGGCATCGACGACGGTCTGCGGGCCCTGCAGTACTGCTGGGACTCGGCGAGGGCCACCTCGGTCGAGTCCTACCGGTCCGACCACGGAGACGAGGACGACAGGATCGCCGTCATCGTCCAGGAGATGGTGCCGGCGACCGCGGCCGGGGTCACCTTCACGGCCAACCCGGTCACGGGCGCGGCCGAGATGGTGATCGAGGCCGTCCAAGGTCTCGGCGAAGCCCTGATGGCCGGGGACGTGAGCCCGGAACGCTGGATCTTCGACGGTGAGCCTCGGCTGGAGACCGAGGGTGAGAACGGCCCCGTGCTCACCCCCGAGCAGGCGACCGCGGTGGCCGCGGAGTGCGGCTCGATCACCCGAGACGCCGGCGAACCGGTGGACGTCGAGTGGGCCTTCGACGGGAACGAGCTACGGGTCCTCCAGTCCCGGCCCATCACGGCCCTGCCGGTCGAACCGGTTGTCGTGACGCCCAGGAAGCAGACCTGGGTCCGGGCCGACGCGTACTTCCCCTCCCCGATCACCCCTCTCACGTACAGCTCGTGGCTCCCGTTGCACTCGAAGTCGTTCTCGACCGTCACCGAACACTTCGGGCTGGCGTTCGATCGGGTGGACCACCGGCACTGGTACGGCCGCGTCTATGACCGACTGGTCCCCGCCGGCGACGTCAAGCACGACCATCCACTGCCGCCCGTCCCCATACAGAAGGTGCTGTTCCGGCTCCCGCCCGCGCTGCGGAAGCGCCATGCCACCGCCGCTCTGGCGGCGGCCGAGGATCGGCCCATGGCCGCCATCACCGCATGGGAATCGGGAGGACGGGAGGCCCATCGGTCCCGCACCCGCGAGCTCCGACAGACCGAGCGTGGATCGCTCTCCGATGCCGAACTGGCAGCACACCTCGATGAGGTGATGGCCCAAGTTCTCCGGGCCGGGATCGAACACTTCACCATGGCGTTCGGTGGAACGTTCATCCTCACCGGCCAGCTCGGAATGCTGATGGAGGAACTGCTGGGTTGGGCCCCGGAGCGGGTGCTCGATCTGGTCCAGGGCTACGGCGATGCGTCCCGCGCCGACGGCGCAGCACTCGACGAGCTGACCCGCGCCATCGCGGAAGACCCGGCGGCGCGGGCGATGGTGACCGCGGATCCGTCCGGACTCGCGGACCACTCCGGGCCGGGCGGCGAGGCGCTCCGGCAATTCCTCGACCTCCACGGCCACCGACTCATCGAGCCCTCGCTGGTCGAGCCGACCTGGGCCGAGGATCCCGGCCCCCTGCTCCGCATGGTCGCCGCCCGCCTGGACGAGCAGCCCGTCGATCGCGACCCCCGCGAGGCCGCCCAGGAGGCAGAGGCGGAGGCCCTCGCGGCCGTGACCTCGGCCGAGGACCGCGCCCGACTGGCGGAGGCAATCCGCCGCGCCCGGGTCGGCCGCCCCTACGGCGACGAGACGGAGACGGACGTCGGGGACGCGCTGGCCGTCGTCCGCTACATCGCAATCGAGTCCGGTCGACGGCTGGCCGACCGCGGGAGGCTCCACTCCCCAGACGACGTGCACTACCTGACTGTCGACGAACTCGGGGCGGCCCTCCGGGGCGGTGCCGTCCCGGGAGATCTCGACCGCCGCCGAGCGGAGCATCGATGGGCTCTCGCCAACCCGACACCGGAGCGGATCGGCCGCGACATCGGAGATCCACCACCTCCCGAGGCGATCCCGAGGAAGGCGAAGGCCATGTCGGGAGCGGTGCTGTGGACGCTCAGGCTGTTCCAGCCGCCACCCGTCGAAGCCGACTCCAACGGCATCCGCGGACTCCCCGCCTCGCCCGGACGCGCGACCGGGCCCGCCCGGATCATCCAGTCCCCGGCCGAGTTCGACCGGGTACGGCCCGGCGACATCCTCGTGTGCCACCACACGATGGCCGCATGGTCTCCGATCTTCCCGGTGATCGCCGGCCTCGTCACCGAGCACGGCGG
>CAYFLT010000002.1:36909-60781 GCA_964344055.1 uncultured Candidatus Nemicrothrix sp. | reverse complement strand
CACCCGGGCACCCTCGCTCGTGAGTACGGCCTCCCCGCGGTGCTGTCCGTGGCTGGGGCGAGGAGCCAGTTCGAGGACGGTCAGATCATCATCGTCGACGGTGCCACCGGACGAGTCGAGGTCGCTGCCACCACCTGACGCATCCCCACGGAGAGGGCGCACGGTCGTCGGAACCGCCGGTTCGCGCCGGCGACCAGGCCGGCCGTAGAGTCGAACGATGACCGCCCCCGCCTCGCCGAACCCGAGGGTATTCCTCGGCTGGTACGTCGTCGCCGCGGTGTTCGTCCTCCTCCTGGTGAACGCCGGACTCGGCTTCTACGGACTCGCGGTCTATCTCGACGCGATCACCGACGAACAGGGTCTCTCCACGTCGTCGGTGTCGTTCGCCACGTCGCTGTACTTCATCGTCGGGGCAGTGGCGGGTCGGGTCATCGCGCCGATGATCGAACGCCACGACATCAGGTTGGTGGTCGGAGCCGGTGGCGTCATCTCTGCGATCGGCCTCCTCCTGATCGGCCGCGCCACCACCCTGCCCGCCCTCTACGGCGCCTATGTCGTGTTCTCGATCGGCTCCGCAGCCGCCGGTCTGGTACCCGGCACGACGTTGGTCACCCGCTGGTTCCACACCAAACGATCGGTCGCCCTGTCGATCGCGTCGACGGGTCTCTCGGTCGGCGGGCTCACGCTCACGGTGATGGCTTCGCGCCTCATCGACCGGGACGGCATGCGCGACGCGACGCCCTGGCTCGCCCTGGTCTTCCTCGTGCTGGTGGCAGTGTCGCTCGTGGGCCTGTTCCCGGACCCTCGGCAACGCGGTCTTCTCCCCGACGGCGTACCGGCGGCGGACTCGGACTCCGACGCACCCCTTCCCGGCACCCAGTACGACGATGCCATCCGCTCCACGTTCTTCGTCCTGGTCACCTTCGCCTTCGTGATGAGCATGGGTGCGCAGGTCGGTGGTATCGCCCAACTCGTCAAGCTCGGCTCTGAACGAGTGGATCGCGAGACAGGGGCGCTGATGATCTCCCTACTCGCCTTCACATCGGTCCTCGCTCGACTGGCGGGAGGGGTGATCGCCGCCCGGGTGTCGCTCATCAAGATGACCGCCGGCTTCACCGTCTTCCAGGGAGTCGCGCTGCTCTGGCTCAGCCAGGGCGACAGCCGCCTCACCCTCGCGGTCGGTGCGGTGCTGTTCGGTGCGACGATCGGCAACCTGCTGATGCTGCAGCCGCTGGTGGTGGCCGATCGGTTCGGCGTGGCCCACTATCCACGGATCTTCGCCCTCAACCAGCTCATCGTGATGGGGGTGGGGGTCAGCGGTGGGCCCTACATGCTGGGGGCGCTGCACGATCTGTCGAGCTACGAGCTCAGCTATGTGGCCGCGGCGATCATCAGCTGGGTCGGCGCCGCCGCATTCATCGCCGCGGCACGGCTGCCGTCCGAGCCCTCGACCACGGCGATGGCCGATCGCCCCGAGGTCACCTCCGACGGCTGAGCCGACGGAGCCGCCGACCAACCGTCTCCACCACCGGAACGCCGGCCTCCACGAACTGCCTCGTGCGGAAGCGGCGGTGTCTCGCCGGGATGAGCTCGATGACCGACAGGTTGGCCGAAGGGGTCGGGTAGAGAGTCAGCGACGCACGCCGACCACGCCGGAAACGCCGCCGCCCGAGGGTCGCCTTCCAGGCCACCTCGTCGCCGTGTATCTGCCGGCTCTCGAGATCGACCTCGAGGCCGGGGATCGGTTCGTGGAACAGGTCCCCTGCCGCAAGCACCCGCCGCACCGCCCCGGGACGCACGAGCACCGGTTGGACGACGTCCTCGATTTCGCCGCGGCGCTCCACGCGGTTCCGGGTGACCACCCCGGGACGAGGACCCGGTGTGGCCCGGACTTCTCGGAGCTGGTTGATCGCATCCGTACCCACGGCGACGAGATCGAGCGGCGGCTCCGGATCGTGGGCGGGGCCGACCGGAACCAGGTCGCCGTCCCGACCCACCGCGAACACGTCGAGCGCGGGGACGTCGTCGAGAGCACCTTCGTCGGCCGACCAGGCCATGATCCGACGGTACTGATCCGAACTCCTCCGGGCAATGGCCCGCTCCCCTGGCGTCAGCCCGTCAACACCGGATGGCCGCTGCGCTCCATCACCGCTGGGATGATGCGAGCCGAGATGTCGCCCGAGTGCGTGATGGTCACCTCGGCGACCCCGGTCCGGCTGATGCGGTTGTGCCAGACGAAGTTCCCGAGGGACCAGAAGATGGGCCGACCTGCGTGGAACTCCAACGGTTGGAGGACGTGGGGATGATGTCCGAACACCGCGTCCGCCCCGGCGGCGATGGCCGCGTGAGCCCGCTCCACGTCGTCGGGCATCGGGCCCCGGGTGAGCTCGATTCCCCAGTGGATCGTGACGAACACGTAGTCGGCCAGCTCGTCGGCCGCGCGCACCGCAGCGCTCAGTGTCTCCACGTCGGCGAACGCCATTCCGGGCGTCGCCGGCCCGGCCAGCCAGCTCGGATGCGCGCCGAGCGCATAGAAGCCGAGGACCGCGATGGTGATGCCGTTGCGTTCGACGATCACCGGCGTGGTGGCCGCCGCGAGGTCGTTTCCGATCCCCACCGGGTGGATTCCCACCGCCGCGACGTTGGCGGCCCCGTCGAGCATCGCTTCGATCCCGTAGTCCCCGGCGTGGTTGTTGGCGAGGTTGGCGACGTCGACTCCTGCGGCCTTCGTCGGGCCGAGCGATTCCACCGGACAGCGGAAGTTGTAGGTCTTCGGTACCGCCGTCCCGAGCGTCGATGGCGTGCACTCCAGATTGATGATCGTGAGATCGTCACGCAGGAAGAGACCACCGACCCCGGTCCAGGCATCCGCAAACGGGCGGGCGGGGTTGGGGCCGTACCCCGGTTCGAAGTTGACGTCGCCGACCGCGTGAAAGACGAGGGGACGGGTGCAGATGGTGGTGGGAAGCCCAGCCTGAGACGGAGGCTCCTCGGCGCGCCGATGGAACATCACGGCGAGTTCGGCCCGGGTGAGCACACGATCCGGCGAGAAGGTGGAGGGAGACGTTCCGCTGGTGATGCCGGTCGAGGCAAGCCACGCGACCGCGGTTCGCTGCCATTCCTCCTCGATGTCGACGAAATGCAGCGCGGGCGCCGAGGGGGACCCCTCGAACCGGTGGAGAAAGGCGGCGAACTGGCCTCGGGTGACCGGCAGGTCCGGGGCGAAGCGGCCCGGTGCGACACCGGTGGTCACCCCGCTCTCCGCCATCCAGGCGATCGCGTCGGAGCTCCAGCCGGGACCGACGTCGCCGAATGGCGGGGGGCCGGACGGTTTCGGCGAGTCGGCCAGACGGTGCATGAACACTGCGACCTGGGCGCGGGTCAGGTGGCGGTCCGGCTCGAAGCAGCCGGTCTGGGTTCCAGTGGTCAGACCCTCGTCGGCCATCCACTCGATGGCTGTCGTGTACCAGGCGCCGGACGCCACGTCTCCGAACCGAACCACCGGATCGGCAGCGGACGACGGCGTCGCCGTCACCGCCAGGAGCGACAGCGCAACCAGCACTCCTCGCGACCAGGACCGCCCCGATCTCGCCACATTCGGACCCTAGTGGAGCCCGTCAGGCGTTCAGTTCCCATGCCTCGGAGAGCCAGTCGAGCAGCTCCTCGTCGATTTCGCCCACGGTGCGGACGTTCACGACGTGATGGAAGCTGCCGCCGTGTTGGATCACCTTCCTGGAGATCCGGGCGCTGGTGAGTCGTCGGTCCAGATCGAAACAGACGGCCACCCACTTGGTCATGGTGCGTAGTGACAGGAACCGGGACCGGCGCTTGAAGAACACGCCGACCGACACCGGCTCGAACCACACTTCTGGGTCGAGCTCCTGTAGGTGCGTGAGTACCCGCTCGAAGATGGGTCGCTCGAAGTCGGGGCCAGTCTCGAAGTACTCCTCGATCGACATCGCCGGCGAGCACTCGTGCCCCTGGTTGGCGCGACCGAACCGCCGATGACACTCCGGGCACTCCCACATGATCCGGTCAGGCCAGGACCGAGTCGTTGAACCCGATGGTGGTTCGGTGCAGGAGCCGTTCGTGGCCGTCGTACCCCGCGGTGGCCCGGTGCAGGACGCACCGGTTGTCCCACATCACCATCATGTTCGGCTCCCACCGATGGCGGAACTGGAACTCTTCGCGGGTCTGCCACTGGTACAGCTCGACGAGGAGATCCCGCGCCTCGGTCTCATCCATGCCCTCGAAACCCATGATGTAGCCGATCGTGCTGTAGATCCGTTCCTCGCCGGTCTCGGGGTGCGGGCTGATAAGCGAATGGAGCTGCGTGGCGTAGGCCTCGTCACCGACCACGATGCGCATCACCCGATCGTTGCCGGCATCGGGCTCTCCGTACATGCCGTCCGGTGCGTAGGCGCTGCGGGCCGAATGGATCGCCTGGAGCCCCTCGAGTCGGGAGCGCAGCTCCGTCGGCATCGCCGCGAGAGCCGCGACCTGGTCGGCGAAGAGGGTGTCACCGCCACTGGGCGGTATGACTCGGCTGTAGAGGCAGGTGCCATCGGGCGGATACTCCTGGAAGCTCCAGTCGGCATGCCAGGACTCCGCGAAGATCGGTGCGGTCTCATCGGCCAGCCGGTGGATGGCGGCGATGTTCGGGTGTCCGTCGATCGACCCGAAGAAGGTGTCCTCCCCGAAGGGCCCGAAGTGGAGCGTGAAGCGCTCGTGGTCTTCTTCGCTGAGCGCCTGGTCGGGGAACACCAGGACCCGATGTGTCAACCACGCGGCCCGAATCTCGGAGACGGTCACCGAATCGAGATCGGCCGTGAGGTCCACACCGCGGATCGTCGCTCCACAGACCTGACCCGACGGCGTGACGGAGATGCTCACCTCAGGTCTCCGCGGCGCGCGGCAGTCGAGCACGTAGCTCGGTGAACGCCGCGACCCCCTCCTCGGTGCGCGCCCACGAGAGATAGTCGGACCGGGTGCGCTGCCGGAAGAAGGGATTCGCGAAGATGTCGGCCCATTCGGCCAACGGCTTGATGGCGTCGGCCATCGACTCGTCGAAGCCGTCCCAGCGGCGGGCATGCTCTTCCGACCGGAAGAGATTCATGTTCGCTCATCTGAAGGGTCTGCTGTCGGCTGATCCGCCGATCTCGGCACTCGTGTAGCCGACGGTCTCGGGCGGACCGACGGCGACGATCTTCTCGTCCTGCATCTCGACCACGATCGGCTCGCCACAGCAGAGGCAGGGGGCGTCGATCCGGACGTGCTTGCCGGGGACCGTCCAGCGGATCGCGGTGGCCTCGAGGCCGCACTGGGCATACCAGCCCGGCTCGCCGTCGATGGTCACCCGGTAGTGGGTGGGCTGGAGGTTGAAGGGCGGGTACGAGGCGAGGTAGTCGGTCCCCGGATGTACCCAGCCGGGGGTCAGCCCGACCAGTTCGTGGACCAGCGCCTTGGCCTCGGCGAGGTCGATCTGCAGCTCCGCGGCCAGCTCGGTGAAGTGCGGCGCCTCTCCGGTTTCGACGACGCGGCGCATCACCGCCTCGTGGCCCCGATCGAGCATCTCCAGCTCTGCCATGACGCCTCCTCCTCCGGCCGATCCTTCGAGTCTTGCGCACCAGCGACGCTGGTGCCCGACACGCGTTGCAGGTGACAGGATCACAGCATGCACGAATGGACCGAGGAGCTCGAAGCCGAAGCCCAGGAGGTCATCGACACGCTGTTGGGCATTCTGCGGACTCGCAAGGACCCGCGGTGGGGCGCCGAGTTCGTCGACGACCTCGAACCCCAGCTCGCCGAGGCGATCGGAGCCGACGGCAAGGGCAACTCCGAAGCACTCAGACTCTTCCGGGACGTCGTGCTCCCTGCATGCCGGCCCAACGACTGCCCGATGATGCTGTCCTACGTGCCGACCGCTCCGACGATGTCCGCCAAGCTCTGCGACACGATCGTGGGGGCGGCGTCGATCTTCGCCGGACACTGGGAGGCCGGTGCCGGAGCGATCGCCGCCGAGAACCAGGCTCTGGCGTGGTTGGCCGGCCTCGCCGGCTACCCCTCGGAAGCCGGCGGCTGTTTCGTGGCCGGCGGATCCGCGGCGAATCTCTCGGCCCTGGCAGTGGCCCGCAAGATGTTCCGGGAGCGGTCCGAGGCTGTCGCCCGATTCGGCCCCCGTCCGGCAGTGCTCATCGGCGACAGCGCACACACATCGGTCGCCGGAGCCGCCGAACTGCTCGATCTCGAAGTCATCACCGCACCCACGGATCCGACCGGCCGTCTGCGGGGTGAGTCCGCCCGGCAGGCAGCAGCTGCCCGCGACGACCTGACGGTGATGGCGGTCGTCGCCAGCGGCGGGTCGACGCTGACCGGCAGTGTGGACGACCTGGAGGGTCTGGCGGATCTCTGCGACGAGCTCGGCGCCTGGCTCCATGTCGATGCGGCTTACGGCGGAGCCGGAATCGTCGTACCCGAACTCGGCGACGTCTTCGCCGGATTTGGTCGTTCGTCGTCGTTCAGCATCGACCCGCACAAGTGGCTCTTCACGCCGTACGACTGCGCGGCGCTCGTCTACCGGGATCCGATCCTCGCTCGACGGACCTTCCCCCAGCGAGCCTCCTACCTCGACGAGGTCGACCGCCACGATCGGAATCCGGCCGATCTCGCGTTCCACCTCTCACGGCGAGCCCGCGGTCTGCCCCTCTGGTTCTCGCTGGTCGCCAACGGCACCGACGCTTACGTCGACGCCGTCCGGCACACCGTCGGCGTCGCCCACGAGCTCGCCGAGAGCGTGCGCGCCCACGATCAGTTCGAGCTGGTGATGGAGCCCTCGTTGTCGGTGGTGCTGTTCCGCAGACGGGGCTGGAGCCGGCACGACTACCTCGAGTGGGCCCGATCCCGAGCTGCGGACGGGCTCGCGCTCATCAATCCGGTCGACGTCCACGGAGCGACGTGCTTCCGAGCCTGCATCGTGAACCCCCTCACCGAGCACGCTGCACTCGTCGAGGTGCTCGACGACATGGCAGCCTCGGCGCCATGACTGCCGACGATCCGGTCCTCGAGTTCCTCCCTGCCCCGACTTCTGATCTCCATGTTGCTCCACTCCTCGACCTCATCGAGGCGCAGGCCGAGACCGCCGACCGCACCCGCCGGATCGACCCCGCCGTGATCGATGGACTCAAGGGCGGCGACATCATGAGGCTCCCGGCCAGCCACGAGATCGGCGGACTGGAAGCGTCGCTGCTGGACATCGGACGGGAGCTGGAGGCGGTCGCCGCCCGCTGCCCGAGCACCGCCTGGACGCTCTGGAACCACCAGGCCGTGTTCCATCTCTTCGCCGGTGCCCTCGGGCCGGACCACTCCGACTTCCTCCGAGGAATCGTCGACGCCGGAGAATGGGTGTCGTTCCCCGCCGGCGCCGGGTCGGGCGTCCACGGCCGGATCGACGGCGACCACGCCGTCCTCGACGGCACCGGAACGTTCGGCACCGGGGCCCAATACGGAGACTGGTGCGGCGTGGTGTTCGCAGTGAGCGGTGAAGACGGCGCCCCGATTCGGCCGCTCGATCTGCGTTTCACGATGGTGCGCAACGACTCGGCCGGGGTGCGGATCGACCCGACGTGGGACGGATCCGGCCTCCGAGCATCCGCCACTGATGACGTGCACTACCAGGGCGTACGCGTTCCGCTCGCCCGGTGTTCGACCTGGTTCGGAGCCAACCGGGCCGAGAGTCTCCGCGTCGTACCGGTCGTCAACCATCGCTACCGCGAGGACTGGGTCGGAATCTCGGACCTCTGGCTCGGCTGCATGGCGGTCGGCGTGGTGCGACGGACCCTCAGCGGGATGGCGGCAGGCACCCGTGATCGCAAGGTCATCATGGGCAACCGGATGGTCGAGCGACCCACCGTCCAGATCAACCTCGGTCGCGCCCTGGCTCTGGCGGCGTCGGCCCGCGCGGCGATCACCGCAGCGTGCGAGGAGGTCGACCACCGCATCACCAAACGGGTGGTGCCGGACACTGCCGACTACTTCCGTCAACAGGCGATCGTGTCGATGGCGGTGGACCAACTCAGCGAGGCGATGGGGATCCTCGCCCGAACTCAGGGAGCCAACGGCCTGAGGGAGGGCGCAGCGTTCGAGCGCCGCCAGCGCGATTTCGCGGCGATGCCCCTCCACATCAACGTGCACCGGGACCGGATCTCACACCAGGTCGGACGGTTGGCCCTCGGTATCGATCTGGACCCGTTCTAGCTGCCGGACTGACCGGTCAGAACGGCTGCGAGGTTCGTGGCCCGCGGGAGGATCTCCCGGGAAGTGTCGGCTCCCAGCATCATGCGGGTGATGGAGGCGAGCAGGAAGTCGGCCACGAGGCCCGCGCCAACCTCAGGAGACACGGCCAACCCGTCGATCGCCGTCAACCGGTCGATGATGAGTTCCTCGAACAGTTGGGTGAGCCGCTCGGAGACTTCGATCGCGTCGGCGTTGTGATGGCAGCTCTCGGCGAGCAGGAGCCGCAGTATCTGCTCCTCCTCCCCGATGCCCTCCCACACCGACTCGAGCAGGGCGAACACACGGTCCTGGGCTGGGGCCGTGGTGTCGAACGACCCCGGAACCAGCTCCATGCGTAGCTCGTACTGGCGCTCCGCGATCACCGCTCTGAGGAGGTCCGCCTTCGAGGGGAAGTGGTAGTAGAGCGCCGCGACGTTCACCTCACACGCGTCGGCCAGCTCCCGCATCGACGTGCCCTCGGCGCCCTTGCGGGCGGTCAGATCGAGTGCGGCGTCGAGGATCCGTTCCCGGGTGGGGGTGGCCGGCCCGCTCATGCCGGGGCGGGCTGGGGCGTGAAGACCGCCGGGAGTGTCTCGAGGGCAAGGACGAGCGAAGAGGCCGCCCTGGTGGGTTCCAGGCCGTCCGGCACGCGGATGTCGGGCAGCCGCTTCAGCAGCTCCTCGAACACGAGCTTCACCTCGAGCCGGGCGAGGTTCGCGCCGAGGCAGAAGTGGGTGCCGATGCCGAAAGCCACGTGCGGGTTCGGGTCACGATCGAGGCGGAGCGACTCCGGCTCGTCGAAGACCCGCTCGTCCCGGTTGGCCGACTGGTAGAGCAGGAGGAGCTTGTCGCCTACTCCGAGCTGCTGGCTGAAGCCGTCGCCCTGGTACACGTGGTCCTCGGTGACCGTCCGGGTGAATCCGAGCACCGGCGACACGTGGCGGATGAGCTCGTCGACCGCGAGGTCGACGAAGGCCTCGTCGTCGATCCGTTCGACCAGCCTCGACCGCTCCTCCGGGAAACGACTGAGCGCCAGCAGCCCACCGCTGATCGCGTTCCGGGTGGTCTCGTTGCCGGCCACCAGCAAGGTGACGAGGAAGAGCAGAAGTTCGTGGTCCTCGAGCTGGTCCTCCCCACGAACGTCGACGCCCGCATCACCGGACGTGTCGGCGAGCTCCTCGAGCGCACCGTCGTCGTGGGCGTGGGTGAGGACGCTGATGAGGTCATCGGTCGGGTTCTCGCGGCGATCGGCGATCAGCTCGGTGAGGACCGTGGCGTATTCACCGAACGCGACCGCCGCCTGATGCAGGACCGGGTCATCGGGTTCGGTGCGTCCGTCGCCCGCCATCATCTGATCCGACCAACGGTAGAGGTCGAGCCGGGTCTCGGGATCGAGGCCGAGGAGCTCGGCGATGACGATCAGTGGGACATGGATGGCGAAGTCGGCCACGAAGTCGATCTCACCCCGGGCTGCGATCTCTTCGACGGTGGCGACCGAGAGTTCGCGGATGTGGGGCATGATGGCGCGGACCTGGCGAGGGGTGAAGCCCTTGTTCACCAGTCGGCGGATGCGGGTGTGCTCCGGGTCGTCCATCGCCAGCAGGGAGAGGTCCGACGCCCCCTTTGGCCGGACGCCCTGCTTCGAGCAGTAGCGCTCGGTCTCACGCGAGATGTTCACCACGTCGGCGTACCGGGACACGACCCAGATGCCGTTGGCCTCGTCGCGATACATCGGCGCCTCTTCCCGCAGCCATCGATAGGTGTCCCACGGGTCGTCGTAGGTGGCGGAGTCACAGAAGTCGATCGAACGCATGCCGGCAGGATAACTCATTGAACGTTCGTTGAGTCTGCATGGAGCGTGGTTCCGGCCGGATCGCCGAGTACGGCCGGCGGAGCGAATCCGGTAGAGTCGTCAGATCTGACGGACCGTCAGGTCCGGGGACCGTCACAGTTCTGGACGCCCGCCGACGAAGCGCCGAGGAAGACCGTGGATTTCAGCCTGAACGAGGTGCAACAGGAGGTCGTCGACCTCACCCGACAGATCCTCACGGACCGGGCCACACCGGAGCGCCTGATCGAACTCGACGATGCCGAGCACTACATCGACCACGACCTCTGGGGTCAGCTGGCCGAAACGAACCTGCTCGGCCTGTGCCTGCCCGAGGCCGTCGGCGGAAGCGGGTACGGATTGGTCGAGCTGTGCGCCATGCTCGAGGAGGTCGGACGAGCGGCCGCACCGGTCCCGATGCTCGCCACCTTGGCCATGGCGGCACTCCCGATCGCCGAGTTCGGGAACGACGATCAGCGGTCCCGGCTGCTTCCGGGCGTGGTCGACGGTTCGTTCCTGGTGACCGCCGCCCTCGAGGAGCCCGGTCTGGCCGATCCGCTGGCCCCCCAGACGACCGCGGTCGCCGACGGTGACTCGTGGGTGATCAGCGGTGAGAAGATCGCCGTACCGTACGGCCCACTCGCTGGAGCCATCCTCGTCCCAGCACGCACCGGCGACGATTCGGTCGGTGTCTTCCTCCTGCCACCCGACGCCCAAGGGTTGACCCTCGAAGCCGGCGTGACCACGACGAACGAACCCGAAGCCCGGCTCGTACTCGACGGGGTGGCGGTCGGCGCCGGCGATGTGCTCGGCGAACCGTCGAACGGAACCGACCTGATCGAATGGATCGTGCAGCACGCGCTGGCGGGGGTCGTCGCCGAGGCCGTTGGCATTCTGGACCACACCGTGCGACTCACCGGCGAGTACATCTCCACCCGCGAGCAGTTCGGCAAGCCGCTGGCGACCTTTCAGGGCGCCACCCTCCGGATCGCCGATGCTTACATCGATGTCGAGGCCACCCGGGTCGCCGCCTGGTCGGCGATCTGGCGGCTGGCCGACGGCCGGCCGGCCCGTGACGAGCTGTCGATCGCGAAGTTCTGGGTGGCCGACGGCGGCCAGCGTGTCTCCGGTGCTTGCCAGCATCTGCACGGCGGGATGGGCGCCACCACCGACTATGTCATCCACCGCTACTTCAAGCGGTCGAAGCAACTGGAACACACCCTGGGTGGCGCCACCGGCCACCTGCTCCGACTCGGCGAGAGTCTCGCCGGCGAGCCGGCGTAGGGAGGACCACCGATGTTCATCGACCTGACCGACGAGCAGAAGGCGCTGAAGGCCGAGATCGAGGAGTACTTCGGCCAACTGATGACGCCCGAGCGGCGCAAGACCGGCAGCCGCTGGTCCCATGGGTCCACCGAGGGGTACCGCGAAACCATCCGCCAGCTCGGGGCGGACGGCTGGCTCGGCGTCGGCTGGCCCGAGGAGTACGGCGGCCGCGGGTGGGGACCCGTCGAGCAGCTGATCTTCGTCGATGCGGCGAGTCGCTTCGATGTCCCGCTCCCCATGGTCACCATCAACACGGTGGGACCCACACTCGCCCAGTACGGCACGCCGGAGCAGAAGGAAGAGTTCCTGACCGGCATCCTCGCCGGCGAGATCCACTTCGCCATCGGGTATTCCGAGCCGGGCGCCGGAACCGACCTGGCGTCACTCACCACCCGGGCCACCCGGGACGGCGACGTCTACGTCGTCAACGGCCAGAAGATCTACACGACCGGTGGTCACGATGCCGACTACATCTGGCTCGCCTGTCGCACCGATCCGGACGCCCCGAAGCACAAGGGGATCTCGATCCTGATCGTGGACACCAAGAGCGAGGGTTTCTCGTCGAGTCAGTTCGGCATGATCGACGACGGGATCAACAACGCCACCTACTACGACGACATCCGCGTGCCGACGTCGATGCTGGTCGGTGAGGAGAATGGCGGCTGGAAGATGCTGACCACCCAGCTCAACTTCGAACGGGTGATGCTCGGCCCGTCGGGCCCGATCAGGAAGCAGCTCGACGAGGTCGTGGAGTGGGCCCGCGACACGACGGCTGCGGATGGCCGTCGGGTGATCGACCACGAGTGGGTGCGCCTCAACCTCGCCCGGGTCCGGGCGAAGGTCGAGGCAATCGAGTTGCTCAACTGGCGGATCGCCTCCCGTCAGGAGCAGGGTCTGATGAACCCGGCCGAGGCATCCGCGCTGAAGGTGCTCGGTTCGGAGTTCGCCATCGAATCGACGCGATTGCTGATGGACGTGATCGGCGCGGCCGGGATCCTCAAACGCGACTCACCGGGCGCGGTGATCGCGGCGAACCTCGAACACGACTACCGCAAGGCGTCGATCAACACGTTCGGTGGCGGCGTCAACGAGATCCAGCGGGAGATCATCGGGATGGTCGGACTTCGGCTACCGCGCGTGCCACGCTGAGGGCATGACCACCGCGTACCACCGATCATGAGCGAGATCCCGCCCGGCTATTACCCCGCGGAAGGCGATCCTCCCGGCACGGTCCGCGAGTGGGACGGCACCCAATGGGTGGGAGAACCGATCCCGCCCCCGCCGGGAACGGGGCCTGGCGCCGCGGGTCCGTTCGACCCGGAGCGTTACGGCACGGTCTGGCCTCGCATCGGCGCGTCGTTGATCGACGGGGTGATCTTCCTCGTGGTGATCGTGCCGTTCATCCTGTCGGACCTGACCGACGCGCTCGACGAGGCGGATCGCACCGGTGAGACTCTGGAATACACACCGGGTGTCGAGTTGTACGCCCCGGGCATCGTGTTGGGGATCGCGTTCCTCGTCATGGTCGCCCAACTCGGTGGCACGCCGGGGAAGCTCATGCTCGGGCTCCGTATCACCACCGAAGACAGTGTGACCATGCCACCGGGATACCGGCGGGCCTTCGTCCGGAGCCTTCCGGGCTACGTCAGCTTCGTCCCGGTGGTGGGCAGTTTGCTGTCGCTCGGGATCGTGGTGCTCTGCATCGTCTGGGTGGTCCAGGACGCCGAGCGGCGAAGTCTCTACGACCGTTTCGCCGGCACCCGCGTCGTCAGAAAGGACGCCCTCGCAACCTGAACAGTTGTTGACCTGGTGCAAAGACTGTCCCACTCGGGCGGATGGTGGGTGATCAGAGGCGTTCGAGGACGAGGCCGGTGCCGAGTGCACCGCCGCAACACATCGTGATCAGCGCGGTGCTCTGATCCGAGCGCTCGAGCTCGTGGAGCGCGGTCGTGATCAAGCGACTGCCGGTGCAACCCACGGGGTGGCCGAGTGCGATGGCGCCTCCGTTCACGTTGACCTTGCTCATGTCGGCATCATTCACCTGCGCCCACGAGCAGACCACCGAGGCGAACGCCTCGTTGATCTCGACGAGGTCGATGTCGTCAAGTGTCATCCCCGCCTTCTTCAGCACGCTCTCGGTGGCCGGGACCGGACCATCGAGGAGGTAGTAGGGATCGGACCCGACCAGCGTTTGGGCCACGATCCGGGCCCGTGGCTTCAGGCCTTCGGCCTCGGCCCGCTCGCGTGACATCCACATGACCGCGGCTGCGCCGTCGGAGATCTGGGAGCTCGTGCCGGCGGTGTGAACCCCGTCCGGCACGATGGTCTTCAACGACGCCAGACCCTCCGCGGTCGTGTCGCGCAGGCCCTGGTCCTTGCTGACGTCGTGGTACTCGGGCTCGGCGTCCGGATCCTCGTTCGGCAATGGTGCGTTCACGGTCATGATCTCGCGGTCGAACCGGCCCTCGGCCCAGGCCTGTGCGGCGTTCTGCTGCGAGGCCAGACCGACCTCCTCGACCTGGGCGCGGGTGATCCCGCGGAGCCCGGCGATCCGTTCGGCGGCTTCGAACTGGGTCGGGTGCAGCTTCGGATCGGCTCCGGGCGGTCGGGGGCTCACCCCCTCGATGGCCCGCGCCGCCGTGCCCAGCGGCACGCGGCTCATGGCCTCGACCCCGCAGCCGATGCCGACGTCGATGGCACCGACCCCGATCAGACCGGCGATCATGTGGTTGGCCTGCTGACCCGAACCGCACTGGCAGTCGACGGTGGTGGCCGCCGTCTCGAACGGCAGACCCGAGTGGAGCCAGGCGTTACGGGTGACGTTCGAACCCTGCTCGGACGCCTGGGTGACGCAGCCGCCGATCACCTGCTCGACGTCGCCGGGCTCGACCCCGGCTCGCTGCATGACCTCGATTTGAGCGGCGCCCAGGAGGTGAGCGGGGTGCAGGGTGGACAGCCAGCCGTTGCGGCGCCCGATCGGGGTGCGCACGGCTTCGACGATCACTGCTTCGGGCATCACGATCTCCTGTTGTTCACGAGCTGGGACGGTTCACCGGTCGACGCCGACGATGAGACCGCTGGTGGGGACGCCGGTGCCGGCGGTGACGAGTACGTGCTCGACGTCGTCGACCTGGTTGACCGACGTGCCGCGGACCTGGCGTACCCCTTCGGCGATCCCGTTCATCCCGTGGATGTAGGCCTCACCGAGTTGGCCGCCGTGGGTGTTGATCGGTAGCCGGCCACCGAGCTCGATCGCGCCGTCGGCGATGAAGTCCTTCGCCTCGCCCCGGCCGCAGAACCCGAGCTCCTCGAGCTGGCTCAGCACGAAGGGTGTGAAATGGTCGTAGATCACGGCGGTCTGGATGTCGGCAGTGGTCAGCCCCGACTGGGCCCACAGCTGGTCACCCACCAGGCCCATTTCCGGCAGACCCGTGATGTCGTCGCGGTAGAAGCTGGTCATCGACTCCTGGTCACGGCTGATCCCCTGGGCCGCCGCCTCCACGATCACGGCCGGCTGGGCCAGGTCGCGGGCCCGCTCCGGGGTGGTGACGACGATCGCAACCGCGCCGTCGCTCTCCTGACAGCAGTCGAGCAGATGCAGTGGCTCCACGATCCAGCGGGAGGACTGATGGTCCTCGAGGGTGATGGGCTGCTCGTAGAAGAACGCTGCTGGATTGGTGGCCGCGTGCTTGCGATCGGCCACCGCCACCCGGCCGAAGTCCTCGCTCGTCACGCCGAACTCGTGCATGTAGCGGCGGGCGAACATCGCGACCCACGAGGCCGGCGTCACCAGCCCGTACGGCGTGTAGTAGCCGTAGCGCACGTCGGCGACGCCCGGCTCCCCTTGGGTCTTCTGCCGCTGGGCACCCGAGCCCGTGCCGAAGCGATGACCGGAGCGCTCGTTGAACGCCCGGTAGGCGACGACCACCTCGGCCACCCCGGTGGCGACCGCCATCGCAGCCTGGTGGATGGTGGCACACGCCGCCCCGCCACCGTGGTGGATGCGGCTGAAGAACTTCAGTTCCGGGATCCCGATCGACCGGGCGATCTCGATCTCGTCGTTGTTGTCCATCGTGTAGGTGACCATGCCGTCGACATCGGCCGGGGAGAGTCCGGCATCGGCGAGGGCGGACAGGGTCGCCTCGATGCTGAGCCGGAGCGGCGTCCGCCCGGAGAGCTTGGAGAACTCGGTGGCGCCGATCCCGCAGATGGCCGCCTGACCGGAAAGTGATCCCATGCTCAGCTCCCCTCGGCCCCGGCCAGCGGCAGGGTGATCGAGACCGTCCCCATGACGTGGTTGCCGAGCTGGTTGGCGCCGACGATCTTCACGTCGACCTGGCCCGACCCGTCGATGATCTCCTTGGCCGCGACCTCGCCGCTCAGCGTCATCTCGTCGCCGGGGTAGTTCGGCACGCCGAGGCGGATGGCCACCTTGCGCAGGACACAGTCGGGACCGGCCCAGTCGGTGATGTAGCGGCCCACCAGTCCGTTGGTGGTGAGGATGTTCATGAAGATGTCGGGTGCGCCCTTCTCGGCGGCCAGCCCGGTGTCGTGGTGGACGTCCTGGTAGTCGCGCGAAGCGATGGCGCCGGACACGATCAAGGTGGTCGTGATCGGGATGGGCAGCGATGGCAGTTCCTGGCCGACCTCGACGGAGTCGTACCCGAGAGTGGCGGGGAGCGGGGAATCAGGCATCGCTGTCTCCATTCGACGGCTTGCCGGCCGTGGTGGACCCGGTCGGTCGCCACAACGTGAGCGTGACCTCGTCGTCCACGGTCAGGAACTCGACCTCGACCGCCATGCCGATCTCGACCTCGCCGGGATCGACCCCGACCACGTTGCCGACGATGCGGATGCCCTCACCCAGTTCCACCAACGCCACCGCGAACGGTGGCTCGAATCCGGGCACCGGTGGATAGTGGTGGACCACGAAGCTGTAGATCTCCCCGACACCGGCCGCGTCGATGGTGTCCCACTCGAGGCTCTGGCACTCCGGACAGGCCGGCCGGGGCGGGTGGCGGAGATGACCACAGTCCGAGCACTTCTGAATACGGATGTGGCCCTCGGCGAGCCCCTCCCAGAAGTGGGCGGTGTCGCGGTTGCGCATCGGCCGGGGACGGGGCCGAGATGCCATGTCCGAAGCGGGCTTCTTGTCGGGCTTGGGGTGAGCCTTGAAGCGGAACACACGGAACCGCATCGTGCCGATCAGCTCGCCGTCGAGTGTCTTGTACTCCTGGAGTGTCGTGACGAAGAAGCCGACGCCGAGCGCGGTGGTCTTCTCCTCGGAGATCGTCTCGACGATGCTCGACATGGTGAGGCGTTCACCGGGACGGACGTAGCGCAGGTACTCCTGCTCACAGTTGGTGGCCACCACTGACGGATAGCCGGCGTCGACGATCACCTCGTATGGTCCCGGGTTGGGGATGTCGTCGCCGGGCTCCGGCCGGGGACCGAGTCCGGGCATCGTCCACGCCTGCAGCATCGTCGGCGGCGCCACGACGCCACCGTGGATCGACTCGGCCGCGAGATCCGGGTCCGTGTACACCGGGTTGGTGTCGCCCATGGCGTCGCACCAGTGTCGGATCATCGCCTGATTGATGTCGTCGCGAGCCGCCCACTCCGGCGCGTTGGGCGTGCCGACGAACTCTTGGAGGCGGTCGTAGAGCGCCGCGGCGTCAGTCACTGGACTGCCGCCCGGGGGTCGAAGGCGAAGTTCTGGCCGGGGTGTTCCTCAAACCAGGAGGTGAGGGACTCCGCTACGTTGTCCGGCGTCCAGTAGCCGTCGGTGCTGAACCGGTTCGCCACGACCGGTGCGGCCAGCACGTCGATCTGGCGCCCGTAGACGATGAAGAGCTGCTGGCTCACGGACTGGGCGGCGGGTGAGGCGAGATAGGCCACCAACGGTGAGACGTTCTCCGGGGCGAACTTCTTGAACCCGTCCTCCTCCTTGTGCATGAACTCGATGTCGTCGGTCATCGCGGTGAGCGCCCGGGGGGCGATGGAGTTCGCGGTCACGCCGTATTTCCCGAGGGCTTGCCCGGCGCCCAGGGTGAGCTGGATGATGCCGCCCTTGGCCGACGCGTAGTTGACCTGTCCGGCCGAGCCGACGATCCCGGCCTCCGAGGCCGTGCTGATCAGCCGGCCGTACACCTCGCCCTCAGTCTTGGCGATGCCCCGCCAGTACTCGAGAGCATGCCGAATCGTGACGAAGTGGCCCTTGAGGTGGACCCGCACGACCGAATCGAACTCCTCCTCCGACATCCCGAAGGGCATCCGGTCGCGGAGAAAGCCGGCGTTGTTCACGACGATGTCGAGGCCACCGAACTCCTTGATCGCGAGCTCGACCATGGCTGCGGCGTTGTCCCAGCTGGCCACGTCGCCGTGGTGGGCGACCGCCTCGCCGCCCGCCGCTCGGATCTCTTCGACGACCTGTTCGGCGGCATCGTCGTGATCACCGTCGCGGGTGATGCCGAGCTCGTTGACCACCACTCGCACGCCCTGGCCGGCGAGTTCGAGCGCTTCGGCCCGGCCCAGACCACGGCCTGCGCCGGTGACGATCGCCACCTTCCCATCGAGTCCTTCGAGCATGCTGACTCCGTGCCTCGTCCTGATCTGAGCTGACGCCGTCAGACCCTAGGCGGCCGAGGCGCGGTGCCCTCAAAACTAGAACACATTCTGGTTTTTCACACCCGGCCGCCGGGCATCACCAACCCAGACGCTCACGACGACTCGAGGATCGAATCGAGCGTCGTCACGAAGGCGGCCAGCTCCGAGGCCTCCGTGATGAGCGGTGGGTCGATTCGCAGCGTGGCGCCTCGGCGGCAGACGATGTAGCCACGCTCGAGGAGGGCACGAAACACCGTTCCGGCGAACTCGTCGTCCGACAAGTCGACGGCTGCCATCAGCCCGCGACCCCGAACGGCACGTACCCTCGGGTGCGACCGGAGGCCCTCGAGGGCCTCGACGAACGTCACCCCATTCGCTGCTGCCAGATCGATCAGTCCCTCGTCCTCGATGATGGTGACCACTTCCCGAGCCACAGCGGCACCGAGTGGATCGTTCTGATGGGACTGCATGTACCTGAAGTCGGTGGCCGCCAGCGCATCGGCGACCCGGCGGGTCATCACCACCGCGCTCACCGGATAGCCGTTGCCGAGCCCCTTGCCCATCACGACCACGTCCGGCTCGATGCCGTGATGCTGGAAGCCGAACCATGCGCCGGTGCGGCCGATACCGGTGGTGACCTCGTTGGCGATGACGATTCCTCCGACGGCCCGGACCCGGTCGACCACTCGCCGCACGAACGGGCCCGGCGCGAAACGGACCTGGCCGGCCGAACTCCCCGATTCGAGCAGGAACTCCGAAACCTCGTCGGGAAGCTCAGCGAGATGATCGCAGTCGGGCTTCCGGTTCCCGCCCGGGCAGTCGTCGCAGTGTTCCCAGTCGATGCTGACCCAGTCGTCGCCCCGCTCGACCACCGCGGCGAACGATCCCAGGTAGGTGTCGTGGAAGGTGATCGAGGTTCGGCGTCCGGTGATCTTGCGGGAAGCCTGACGGGCGTACTCGATCCCCTCGCTGCCCGAGCAGAGGAAGACCGCCGCGCCGTCGTCGAAGCCGCAGACGGACAGGACCGCGGCTGCCGCCTCCTCGACCACCGGATTCGAGTAGGAGAACCCGGCATGGGTGAGGATTCCCAGCTGGGCGGCCATCGCGTCGTTCACCCGCCGGTTTCGATGTCCGAGCGCCGCGCACCACACGCCGGATGTGAAGTCGGCGTAGCGGTTGCCGTCGGCATCGGTCAGATGGATGCCCTCGCCGCTGACGACGTCGGGCAGCAACAGCTCGTGCCCGGTCGAATTGAACACTCCGCTCATGGCGGTCCGAACCCGCCTCCGCCCGGCGTCTCGATCTCGAAGACGTCGCCGGCTTCGACGGTGGTCTGGGCGCTCGCCGGGAACTCCTCCACCGTACCGTCGACCCGGATCACCCGGTTGTGGCCGACCGCCCCGGCCTCGCCACCCGCCATGCCGTACGGCGGTACCCGCCGGTGGCTCGACAACACGTTCACTTCCATCGCCTCACCGAAGCGGACCCGCCGGACCGCCCCGTCACCGCCGCGGTGGGCACCGGCGCCTCCCGAACCCTCCCGGATGCGGAACGACTCGAGCAGCACCGGATGACGCCATTCCAGAACTTCGGGGTCGGTGAGGCGAGCGTTCGTCATGTGGGTGTGGACCGCGTTGCAGCCGTCGGCATTCGGCGTGGCTCCCGCCCCACCACAGATCGTCTCGTAGTACTGATGGGTGTCGTTGCCCCAGATGAAATTGTTCATCGTGCCCTGGGCGGCGCCCATCACCCCGAGGGCGCCGAAGAGCGTGTCGACGACGAGTTGGCTGGTCTCGACATTGCCGGCGATCACCGCGGCCGGATACACCGGGTTGATCATCGACTCCTCGGGCAGCACCAACTCGAGGGGCTTCATGCAGCCGGCGTTGAGCGGGATGTCGTCGTCGACGAGGCACCGGAACACGTAGAGCACCGCCGCGTGAGCGATCGCCGAAGGGGCATTGAAGTTGCCGGGATGGGTCGGGCTGGAACCGGTGAAGTCGATGCGAGCCGATCGGTCGCCATGGTCGACGGTGATCGCGACACAGACCCGATGACCGTCGTCCATCTCGCCGATGAACTCGGAGTCGTGGAGGGCGTCGATCACCCTCCGCACCGACTCTTCGGCGTTGTCCTTCACGTGCCCCATGTAGGCATGAACTACGTCGAGGCCGTAGTGATCGATCACTCGTCGGAGTTCGGTAGTGCCCTTCTCGCAGGCGGCGACCTGGGCTTTGAGATCGGCGATGTTCTGCGCCGGGTTCCGTGCCGGATACCGGCCGCCGGTGAGGAGTCCGTGGATCTCGTCGTCGAGGAAGCGACCGTTGCGAACCAGCACGTCGTTGTCGAGCAGCACGCCCTCCTCTTCGACCGTCGTCGAGTCCGCCGGCGCCGAGCCCGGCACCCGGCCGCCAACGTCGGCGTGGTGCCCGCGTGACGCGACGTAAAAGATGACGTCCCCACTTTCCGGGCCGTCCTCCCCATCGTCGAAGACGGGCCGGATGACCGTGATGTCGGGCAGGTGGGTTCCGCCGTTGTAGGGGGCGTTCATCACGTAGACGGTGCCCGGCTCCATCACCGGGTTCTGGCGGATGATCGACTTGATCGACTCGCTCATCGATCCGAGATGCACCGGCATGTGTGGTGCGTTGGCGATCAGATCACCGGCCGGGTCGAACACCGCGCAGGAGAAGTCGAGCCGTTCCTTGATGTTCACCGAGGCGGCGGTGTTCTCGAGCACCACACCCATCTGTTCGGCGATGTTCATGAACAGGTTGTTGAAGATCTCGAGCTGGACGGGGTCGACCGACGTGCCGATCGCAGCCCGCTGCGGCAGGGCCACGACCCGGTCGAGCACGAGGTCGCCGGTGGGGCTGGTGACGGCCTGCCATCCCGGCTCCACCACCGTGGTGGCCGTGGCCTCGACGATCACCGCAGGTCCGTCGACCGCTTGGCGAACCGCGAGCGATTCACGGCGATGGAACGGCGTGTCGTGCTGGCCCCCCGCCATCACGGTGGCGTAGTTGCCGAGATCGACCTCTCCCACGGGCACGTGGGGGGCGTCGAGTTCGACCGACTCGGTCGAGCCGATCGTCTCGACCTGGAGTGATTCGACCACGATGGCCTTCTCCGGCGACACGAAGCCGAACCGCGCCTTGTGGACCCGCTCGAAGGCGGCCACCACCGCCGGATGGTCGCCCGCCTCGACCTGCAATGCGGTGTCGGAGCCGGCATAGCGAAGGCCCAGGCGCCGGACGGTGACGATGCGATCCGAGGGAACACCCTGGTCTCCGACCTCGGCCCGGCCGGCGGTCTCGAGCGCGCGCCAGCGATCGTCGAGCCCCTCGAGAAGGACGGGAGAGAGCTCCGCCTCGACCGCGCTGTCGGCCACATGCCGGACATCCGCGAGCCCGATCCCCACCGCCGAGAGTACGCCGGCATGGGGATGGATGTGGATCCGTTCGATCCCCAGGCGGTCCGCGACGAGACAGGCATGCTGGCCACCGGCCCCACCGAAGCACACGAGGGTGTAGCTGGTGACGTCGTAGCCGCGCTGGACCGAGATCTTCTTGATCGCGTTCGCCATGTTCTCCACCGCGATCGACAAGAAACCGTCGGCGACCGCCTCGGGGGTTTGATCGATGGCGGTGGCCGCCTCGATCTCGGCGGCCAGATCGGTGAACCGTTCTCGGACCACGTCGACATCGAGAGGCTGATGGCCGTCGGAGCCGAACACGTGGGGGAAGAACTCGGGGCGGAGCTTGCCGAGAAGCACATTGCAGTCGGTGATGGCGAGCGGGCCGCCGTTGCCGTAGCAGGCGGGCCCCGGGTCCGCTCCGGCCGAGTCCGGTCCGACCCGCATACGACTCCCGTCGAAGTGCAGGATCGACCCACCCCCGGCGGCGACGGTGTGGATGTGGATCATCGGTGCCCGCACTCGGACACCGGCCACTTCGGTCTCGTGGGTGCGCTCGAGTTCGCCCGCGTAGTGCGACACGTCGGTGGACGTGCCCCCCATGTCGAACCCTATGAGTTGGCTGAAGCCGGCGCGCTCGGCCGTCCGGACCATGCCGACCACCCCGCCGGCCGGTCCCGACAGCAGCGCGTCCTTGCCCTGGAAGCGCTGGGCATCGGTCAGCCCACCGTTGGATTGCATGAACATGAGGCGCGGCCCCGTGCCGCCTGGCCGCAAGCGCTCGTCGACCTGCTCCACGTAGCGACGCAGGATCGGGGAGAGATACGCGTCGACGACGGTGGTGTCACCCCGGCTCACCAGCTTCATCAACGGGCTCACCTCGTGGCTGACCGACACCTGACCGAAGCCGATCTCACGGGCGATCTCACCGAGCACGGCCTCGTGAGCGGTGTGGCGGTAGCCGTGGACGAGAGCGATCGCGACCGAGTCGTAGCCCGCGTCGCGGGCCCGCTGGAGCGCACTTCTCGCCGCGTCCGGGTCGAGTGGGACGAGCACCTTGCCGTCGGCGTCGACTCGCTCCTCGATCTCGATGACCGTGTCGTAGAGCATCTCCGGTAGCACGATGTCGAGCGCGAAGAGGTGGGGTCGGGCCTGGTAGCCGATGCGGAGGACGTCGGCGAACCCATCTGTGGTGACGAAGACGGTGGGCTCACCTTCCCGCTCGAGTAGCGCATTGGTGGCCACGGTGGTGCCCATCTTCACCGAATCGATCCGATCGGCGGGCAGTGGGGAGTCGGGCGCTACATCGAGAAGATCGCGGATGCCCTGGATCGCGGCGTCGGGATACTGACGGGGGTTCTCCGACAGGAGCTTGTGGCTCACGGTGCTGCCGTCGGGTCGGCGCGCGACCACGTCGGTGAACGTGCCTCCTCGATCGACCCAGAAGTGCCAGCCTGACATGAGTCCCCTCAGTGCTCCCGAAACAAGCGGCCCAGACCCTCGATGTGGTCCTCCACTCCGGCGAGCCTCAGGCAGTGCCACAGCATGGCCTGATTGCTGGCCACAACCGCCTTGCCGGCAGCGGCCTCGATCTCTTCGATCACGTCGATGGTCCGTAGGGCGCCGCAGCTGACGAAGATGGCGTCGGCGTCGGGACGGTCAACCGACAGGGCGAAGTCGCGGATGTACTCGGGTGTGACCCTCACCATGTCGGAGTCGTTGGTGATGTTGAGACCCTGGATGTCCAACACCTGGTAGCCGCGGGTGGCCATGTAGCGCGCCTCGATGTCGTTCACCTCGTCGAGGTACGGGGTGGCCACCACGACTCGCGTCGCGTCCAGCGCATCGAGGGCCGCGAACACTCCCGACACCAGCGTGGTGCCGATCGCCGTCGGGTAGCCGCGGCCGAGTTCGCGGATCACCGCGTCCTCCCCCATCACGACACTGCCGGACGTGCATGCGTAGCTGATGACGTCGAGATCGGCGTTGGGCGCCAGGAGCGCGGCTGCCGTCGAGAGGCCGTCGATCATTCCGGCGAGGTTCTCGGCGGTGATCTGGTCGGGGATCGCCGACCGGGTGAAGTGCACACCGACCCCTTCGGGCGCCCACCGCATCATGTCGTCCTCGATCGTCTGCTCGGTGGCCAGCAGGACGAACCCGATCTTCGCCCGATGATGGCGACCGTCGTCGAACTCGATCCCGGCCCGCATCGGATCGGCAACGGTGGCACCGCTGGTGGTCGGCTTGTTCACTTGACCACCAGGCCCAGGTCGGATCGGCTCAGGCGCTCGACTCCCGATTCGGTGACGAGTACCGAGTGGCCGAGCGTCATCGCCAACTGATCGTTGAGGTCGAGCAGGATCATGTGCAGGAAGTACACCTGGTTCGCGTCGAAGGTGAGCGGGTTGCCGTGGTACAGCATCGGC
>CAYFLT010000002.1:36607-36899 GCA_964344055.1 uncultured Candidatus Nemicrothrix sp. | reverse complement strand
ACCCAGATCGGGGCGTAGACCGCGCCCATGCCGTAGCCGCACGCGTTGAGTCGGTGAGCCCGGTAGCCCGCCTGGTCGAGCACATCAGCGTGGACGTCGAACACCTCGCCCATGGTGACTCCGGGAGCAATGGCCCCCTCACAGGCGACGAGGGCATCGCGGACAGCGGCGTGCATCGCGACATGATCCTCACTTGCGTCGCCGACGAGGGCGGTCCGCATCATCGGGGCGTGGTAGCGGCGTTCGACTCCGCAGAACTCGAGGGTCAGCTGATCGTGGGCGTCGAGGGTGC
>CAYFLT010000002.1:34730-36570 GCA_964344055.1 uncultured Candidatus Nemicrothrix sp. | reverse complement strand
GTCACCCCCACCTCGGAACACCGCACCCTGCATGTCGGCGAGGATGTCGCCCTCGAACGCGCCGGCCCGGGTGGCGGCGACGGCCGCGCCCCATGAATCGTCGGCCAACTCGGCGGCGCGCCGGTGATAGGCGATCTCCTGCTCGCTCTTGGTGCGACGGAGCTCCTGGATCAGCGCCGATTCGTCGTTCCACGTTGCGAATCCGTCGAGTTGGGCCTCGACCCTGCGCCAGTTGCTCGCCTTGAGCCCGTAGGAGTCGAGCTCGATCCCGAGGTGCCGGTTCTCGAGGCCGAGGTCGGCCAGGAGCGCCCGGAGTTCGGCAGCCGGATCGACGCCTTCCTCGTCGGCCCAGATCCGCAGTTCCTCGATGTTGGACGTGTAGAGGGCGGTCCACCGATCCGGAGCCCGGGTGAGCAAGGCCACCCGGCCGTCGGCGGTCATGACCAGGCACTGGAAGGCTGCGAACCCGAACGTGTCGTAGCCGGTGAGCCAGTACATCGACTCCTGCTTGAACATCAGCAGGGCATCGAGCCCGGAGGCCGCGATCGCCGCCGCGGCACGATCTCGACGCTGCTGCATCTCCTCGGGTGTGAAGTGGATCGGCATGGGCCGTCATCATGCCCCACGCGGGCGGGCCGAACCGGTTCGACCGGTACCCACTCGTCGCTCAGGACCCTTCGGCGGGTCCGTCGACCAGCTCGAGCAGGATCGCGACCAGCGCCGCCGGCTCCATCAGCGGCACCATGTGATTGGTGGCGATCTCCCGCAGCGACCAGCGGTCGTCGTCTCGGGCCCGGTTCGCGGCCTGATTGAACGCCGAGTCGACTGGTTCACCGGGGTCGGCGGTCGCCTTGATGTAGGTGCGCGAGAAGGGCCAGCCCTCGAGTGGCGTGGCGAGCGACACCGGCTCGGTGAACGTGCCGACCGGCTGCAGCGACCGCCGAGCCGACGCCCACTCGGTCGCTTCCGGAGTCGCCAGCTCCCGCGGGAGCGGAGCGACGAGCCACGGCCGTTCGGGATCGGTCGGGAAGTCGGAACCGCCCACGATCGACTCGACGCTCTCACCGTCCGACGGCACGAAGGCGTCGAGGTAGACGAGATGCTCGACCCGATCGCCGATCCGGTCGAGCGCACCGGTGACCACCATGCCGCCGTAGGAGAAACCGAGCAGCACGATGCAGTCGAGGTCCTCGTACTCGACCTGATGCACGACGTCGTCGACGTGGGTCGAGAGGGTCACCTCGGGTGAGCTGAGGTGCTCGCGCTCGCCGATGCCGGTGAGGCTCGGGGTGAACGCCTCGTGCCCGGCCCGGTGGAGCAGCGGCCGGACCTCGCGGAACCCCCAGGACCCACCCCACGCGCCGTGAACGAGGACGAAGGCCGTCATCGGTCAGCCCACGATCAGGTGCTCGGGCCCGAACGGGAAGCCGGTCAGGTTCTCGACCGATCCGTCTTCGTGGATGGCGAGGATGTCGTGCTCGCGGTAGCCGCCCGCCCCCGGCTGTCCCTCGGGAAGCATGATCATCGGCTCCATCGACACGACCATCCCGGGCCGCAGTTCGGTCTCGATGTCCTCCCGCAACTCCACTCCAGCCTCCCGGCCGTAGTAGTGGCAGAGCACGCCGAAGCTGTGGCCGTAGCCGAACGACCGGTACTGGAGCAGCCCCTCGGCCCGGTACATCTCGTTGAGCTCGGCCGCGATGTCCATACACCGCGCCCCTGGCCGGATGAGCTCGAGTCCGCGGCGATGGACATCGCAGTTGAAGTCCCACAGCCGGAGGTGCTCGTCGGACGCGGTCTCGCAGAACAGGGTCCGTTCGAGTGCGGTGTAGTACCCGAA
>CAYFLT010000002.1:27005-34720 GCA_964344055.1 uncultured Candidatus Nemicrothrix sp. | reverse complement strand
GCGCCGTCGGTGTTGATGCCCGACTGGAGCCAGTTCCAGGTGTCCATCAGCTCGACGAAGTCGAACCGGGACGCGATCTCGCGGATCATCGCCTGTGTGGACGCGAGCGCCACCTCGTGTTCGGGCACACCTTCGGCGATGGCCTCCACCACCGCGGCGCCGCCGATGTCGGCGATGTTGGCACCGAGGCGGATGTGATCGATCTCCTCGTTCGACTTGATGGTGCGCATCCACATCGTGTCGCTGCCGACGTCGACCAGTTCGACTCCCGGCATCGCGGCCTGCAACTGGTCCTGGTTGTCGACGGTGAGATGGTCGAACTCCACCCCGATCCGTCGTACGCCGGTGGTCAGCGTCTGGACGGCGTGCCAGAAGTTGTCCTTGCGCCAGTCGGTGTAGGTGATGTTGGACCCGTGGGTCATCCGCCATGGCTGACCACCGTCGATGCCCGCGCTGATGGACGTGGCGGCCGATTGGTCGACGACAAAGCCGTAGCGGCGCCCGAAGGAGCAGTAGATGAAGCCGGAGAAGTAGCCGATGTTGTGCATCGACGTGAACAGGCAGGCATCGATGTCGTTGGCCGCCATGTGATCGCGCAGCATCGTCTGGCGACGGTCCATCTCGGTGGCCGAGAACGGGCCGGACGCCTTCTCCCCGTTGTGCCACTCGACCAGCCGCAGCATGTCGTCGCTCATCGTTCCCTCGCTCTGTCGGATCCCCTGTGATAGGCCCCGGGAGCCGGGGCCGGGGAGAGACTAGGCCGACGGCCAAGTCACACGCACCGAGAGGGACCGCCCGAGATGACCGCCCCAGCCGAGCCGACCCTGCATTTCACCCGGGCCGAGTACGCCGATCGGCTCGCCGCCACCCGAACCGCCATGGAGCGGGCGGGGCTCGACATCCTCGTCTCGCACGACCCGTCGAACATGGCCTGGCTCACCGGCTACGACGGCTGGTCCTTCTACGTCCCCCAGTGCGTGGTAGTGGGGCCCGATGGGGACCCTTTCTGGTATGGCCGTGGGATGGACGCGCCGGGCGCGGTCCGCACGACCTACCTCTCCACCGATGACATCGTCCCCTACCCCGACCACTATGTGATGTCGACCGAGCGCCACCCCATGAACCACCTGGCCGGCGTGCTCGCTCAGCGTGGATGGGCCACCGGCCGTGTCGGGGTAGAGATGGACAACTACTACTACTCGGCCCGGGCCCATGCGTCGCTCGCCGCCCACCTGCCGGGCGCCGAGCTGGTCGACGCCACCGGCCTGGTCAACTGGCGCCGCATGGTGAAGTCGCCGACCGAGATCGAGTACATGCGGATCGCGGCGCGCAGCGTCGAGCGCATGCACGAACGGATCGTCGAGATCATGGAGCCGGGCGTTCGCAAGAACGACGTGGTGGCGGAGATCTACCACACCGGCATCACCGGCGTGGACGGCCACGGCGGCGACTACCCGGCCATCGTGCCCCTCGTCCCGACCGGCATCGACGCCACTGCCGCTCACCTCACATGGGACGACAAGCCGCTCGAGTCCGGGGCCGGCACCTTCTTTGAGATCGCCGGCGTGTTCCACCGCTATCACGTTCCGCAGAGCCGCACCGTCTACCTGGGGACGCCCCCGCAGCCGTTCTTCGATGCCGAGCGGGCGCTGATCGATTCGATCGCTGCCGGCCTCGACGCGGCCCGGCCGGGCGCCACCTGCCAGGACATGCACCGGGCCTTCATCGCCGAGCTCCGGTCACACGGCTTCGACAAGGAGAGCCGCGCCGGGTATTCGATCGGACTCAGCTACCCGCCCGACTGGGGGGAGCGGAACCTCAGCATCCGCGAGGGCGACCTCACCGAGTTCGTGCCGGGCATGACCATCCACTTCATGCCGGCGCTGTGGCAGGAGGACTGGGGCCTGGAGATCACCGAACCAATCCTCATCACCGACACCGGCGCCGAACCGCTCTGCACCACCCCCCGCCGACTCTTCGTCAAGGACTAGCGAACCTGACAGGGTTTTGGTGTCAGGTACCAAAACCCTGTCAGGTTCGGAAGAGGGTGCCGAGATCGTCGATGTGGTCGTCGACGCCGGCGAGGCGGAGGAGGCGCCACATCAGGGCGACATTGCTCGACACGACCGGCACACCGAGCTCGGCTTCGAGCGACTCGATGATCCCGAACGTGCGGAGGCTGGTGCAGGACACGAAGACCGCATCGCAGTCGGCCACCGACACCATCCGCCGGACACCCTCTGCCACCGACGTCTCGCTGATCCGGGCCACCACCAGGTCGCTCCCCTCCAGGAACGACCCGACCGCAGTGACCTCGATGCCGGCGTCCTGGAACATCCGCACCACCGGCGCGGTCACCTCGGCCGTGTAGGGAGTGACGACCGCGATCCGACGGGCGCCCAACGCCTCGAACGCGGCGATCGCCGCACTGATCGGGTTGCTCGTCTCGACATCGGGATGGGCCGACCGGATCGCAGCGGTCACCCCGTCCTCCCCGATCAGGGTGGCGGCCGACGTACAGCCGTAGCCGATCGCATCGAAGCCGAACCCGTTCGGCAGGAGCGCCGCCGCCGCGGGCAGATCGTCCTCCATCGCGGACAGCGTTTCGGGACTGACGTCGACCGCGTTGGGTATGCGGGCGTGGTACCAGTCGACCCCGGGTAGCCGTAGCCGGCTCGCTTCGGCCTCGATCGTCTGATCGGTCTCAAGCACGATGAGCCCGATCCGGGCGCGGGCACCGAAACCCTCGTCGGTCTCGAAATCGAGGCGAACCGGCTCGGACCCGACGCTCACATCTCCACCATCACATCTCCACCGGCGCCTTGGCCTGCTGGTCGAAGAAGGAGGCCCCCGTCGGCACCTCGGGGAACTCCATCTCGTAGCTGGAGCACCGCACCCGGTTGGTGCGCTCACCGCGCACGACTTCACCGCAGTACACGCTCGGGATGTGATTGACCTGCAGCGGCTTGGAGTCCTCGGCCCGGTACTCGCTGATGAAGAGGGTGCGGGGTCGGTCGGACCGGTTGGGACCGGACCCGTGGAGGGTGCGGTTGTGCATCAGGCAGGCGTCGCCGGCCTTACCGTAGACCTTCACCGTCTCGCTGCAGTGCTCGGCCACCACGTCTTCGCTGAGAGCGCCGGTGAAGACGCCGTCATGCCAGTGGTCGAAGAGTGGGCCCCGGTGACTTCCCGCCACCACTTCCAGCGGGCCGTTGTCGTCGGTCACGTCGTCGAGCATGAAAAGCACGGTCATGAGGTCGTCGTTGGAGTGGGGCTGGAACAGGAAGTCCTGGTGCCACTGGACCTGCGTCGCCGACTCGGGCTGCTTGGAGTTGATCTTGGCGTTGTTGAACTCGATGTTGTTGTCGAAGATCTGGGCGACGGCATCGGGCGCGGTGCTATTGCGCATGACGTCGAGGTAGGCGTCGGACACCTCGATGGGCGACGCGACCCTCCGCAACGCCGAGCGCTCTGCACTGTGCCCCGGCTCCATGTCGAAGCGGGGCCGGCCGTCCGTCGTCTCGCCGTACGGCTCGGTGTGGGCGAGGCTCTCCTCCCGCCACGTCTCGAAATCGGCGATCAGGCCGTCCAGCTGTTCGGCAGTCATGGCGTTCGGGAGGAACAGGAAACCGTCCTCCCAGAACTGCTCGATCTGTTCGGCAGTCAGGACTTCCTTCACGGGGATCGGCTGGGCGGGGATTGGTTCAGTCATCGTGCTTCTCCGATGATCGGGAGCTCCGGCGCAGCGCGCCTGCTCAGCATTTCGGCCCCTGAGGCCCGGACCACGAGGTTCTCCTCGTGGACCATCGCCTTGCCGGGGGCCCAGTTCAAACCGGGTTCGAGGGTGAGCACCATGTTCTCCTCGATCATGGTGTCGTCGTCAGCGGTGTGCGACGGCCACTCGGTGACCTGCATGCCGAGGCCGTGACCCATGCGGCCGACGTCGTTTCCGAGCGATCCGTTCGCCTCCAACACCGCGTTCATGGCCCCGAACACCTCGGTGGTGGTGACGCCGGGCCGGATCACCTCGATGCCCGCTTCGGTGGCATCCCACACCGCGCGGTACGCATCCTTGGCGCCCTGGTCGGCGTGGCCGAACGCGAAGTTGCGGTCGAAGTCGCTGAAGTAGCCGTCGAAGGTGGAGCCGGTGTCGAAGATCAGGAGATCGCCGGTGTCGATGATGCGGTCGGACGGCTGGCGGATGATGTCGTCGATCCCGCCCGGTCCGGTGGCGCCGACCAGGTAAGGGACGTCGTCGGCCCCCTGGCGCAGGATCTCAGCCCGGAAGGTGGCGAACGCCTGCCGCTCGGTCATACCCACCGAAATGATGTCGGACAGGGCGTCGAAGGCATCGGAAACGATTCCGCAGATGCGGCGGTGCTTGGCGATCTCGGCCTCGGACTTCACCATCCTCAGCGAGCGGATGATGTCGGTGACGTCGACGAAGTCGCCCACCTCCGCTCGCAGGCGATCGAGATCACGCAACGGCATGCGGACGTGGGTCTCCGGTCCCATCGGGAGACCCACCCGACCATCGGTGCCCACCACCTCGTGCAGGCACTCGGCGAGCAGGGAGACACCGTCGTCAGCGGGCTGGGGCGACGACCAGGTGCGCACGTCGTCGATCCAGGTGGCCGACATTGACGCACCGCCGATGCTCGGAATGACCGCGATCGGCTTGCCGGTCGTCGGGACCACGGTGAACCACGGCCGGGTGGGACTCTGCCAGAACGGAGTGTGGAACCCGGTGAAGTAGCGCACCTCGGGCTCGGTGCAGACGAGGATGGCGGCCACCCCGACCTCGGCCATCTTCGCCTGGCAGCGGGCGACACGCGCCTCGAACTCCGCCGGAGGGAATCCCCGCTCGGGAGCGGTGGATACGGCGTCCGTCGCACTCGTCACGCGCGGCATCGTAAACCCGTTCCGACCCCGGAGCACTAGCGTGACGCCGATGAATTCTCCGACCGAATCCGCCTTCCCGATCGACCGCGTGCGGGCCGACACGCCCGGCGTCGAGAACGTCCTGCACTTCAACAACGCGGGTGCCGCCCTGCCGCCCCAACCGGCCCTCACCGCCACCGTCGACCACCTGTATCGGGAGGCCGAGATCGGCGGCTATGAGGCTGCTGCCGAGGCAGGCGAACGGCTCGACGCGGCTTATGACTCGATCGCCGCCCTGATCGGTGGTGAGGCCCGCCAGGTTGCCGTGATCGAGAACGCCACCCGCGCGTGGGACATGGCCGTCTACGGCTATCCGTTCCGGCCGGGCGACCGGGTGCTCACCTGCCGGGCCGAGTACGTCAGCAACGTGATCGGCCTGCTCCAGCTCCAGAAGCGCCACGGCATCGAGATCGTGCTGATCGACGATGACGCCGACGGCCAGATCGATCTCGCCCAGCTCGAGGCCGAGCTCGACCGCGGCGCCGCGATGGTGTCGATGACCCACGTGCCGACCAGCGGCGGCCTCGTCAATCCGGCCGAGTCGGTCGGCGCGCTGTGTCGGGCGACCGACACGTTCTTCGTGCTCGACGCCTGCCAGTCGGTCGGCCAGGTGCCGATCGATGTGGCCGAAATCGGCTGCGACGTTCTGTCCGCGACCGGCCGCAAGTACCTCCGCGGCCCTCGCGGCACCGGCTTCCTGTGGGTGAACGACCGGGCCCTCGACGTGATCGAGCCGCCCTTCCTCGACCTCCATGCGGCGAACTGGATCGCCGACGACGAGTACGTGATCGTCGACAGTGCCAAGCGCTTCGAGAACTGGGAGACCAACTTCGCCGGCAAGCTCGGCCTCGGGGCGGCCATCGACTACGCCCTCGACGTCGGCATCGAGGCGGGCTCGGAACGTTTGGCCGCTCTCGCCGTCGACCTTCGCGCCGGGCTCGACTCGACTGACGGGGTGAACGTCCACGACAAGGGCACGACCCGTGGCGGCATCGTCACCTTCACCGTCGACGGCGTCGATGCCAACGAGGTCCAGGCCACCCTCTCGGCTCAGGCGATGAACACCTCCACCTCGACCCCTGGGCATGCCCGCTACGACCTCGCCGACCGAGGGCTCCCCGCAGTGATCCGGGCCTCGGTGCACTACTACAACACCGAGGACGAAGTGAACGGCTTCGTCTCGGCCGTGGCCGCAATCGCAACCTGACAGGGTTTTGGTACCTGACACCAAAACCCTGTCAGGTTTGATCAACCTCGGGCCGCGATGAGCTGCATCATTTCGCGGGCGACCATCGGGGCGGCGTTCTGGTTCTGGCCGGTGACCAGGTTGCCGTCGACCACCCAGTGGTTGGCGAAGGGATCGCGGAACTTCGTCTCGCTCTCGAACTCGGCTCCGACCCGGCGCAGCTCGGTTTCGGGGTGATGGGGCGTGCTCTGGATGCCCAGCTCGGCCACCTGCTTGTCGGTGACCGCGGATACCCGGCGGCCCTTCACGAGCGGCTCACCGTCGGCGCCCTTGGCGTTGATGAGCCCGAGCGGTCCGTGACACACGCCGCCGATCACCCTGTCGGCCGCGTTGGCCTCGGTGATCTTGGCCGCGAGCTCCTCGGAGAAGCCGAAGTCGAACGCCGCACCCCACCCACCTGCCAGGTAGACGATGTCATAGTCTCCGGTGTCGAGATCGCCGACCGCCCGCGAGTCGTTCACTTTCGCCCGGAAGTCGTCGTCGGCCAGGAAGCGATCGTCGGCCTCAGTGCGGATCACCGGCTTGAGCGACTGCGGGTCGACGGGAATCGCCCCACCCTTGGGACTGGCGACATCCACCTCCATTCCGGCATCGAGGAAGGCGTAGTAGGGCACCGTCATCTCACTCGCGAACACGCCGGTGGGCTTGCCGACGTCGAGCACGCCGTGATTGGTGGCGATCACCAGGGCACGTCGCCCGACCAGGTCGAGGTCGATGACCTGTTCGTCCTCGGGATGCATCCCTACCCGTTGGAGGGCCTTGCGCAGGAGACGGGCGGGGGGCGGGGCCTTCTTCATGGGAACTCCCGGAGATCGGCGTTCGGCGTAGGGCCAGGGCACGTTTCGTTCGGGCACGGCGCGGGCTCGCTCGGCTGCAAGCCGGTCGACCATGAGGTCGAACACGCCGGTCGCGGCCGGATCGTCCCAGCGGTTGACGGCCTCGATCGGGTCGGCGTCGAGGTCGTACAGCTCCCACTGGTCGGGCACCGGCGCGTAGCGGTAGGCCGGGCCACCGGGGCCGGTCGACGCCAGGTGCCGAACGCGCGGTTCGGTCCAGGTGTCGGGATCGTCGAAGGTACGGACGATCTTCCACAGGTGACCGTCGCCGCCGGCCGCATCGCTCTCGTGAACGCGCGCCACCAGGCCCTCGAAGTTGGCGGCCACGTGGGCCGGGACCTGGATCCGCATCGGCGCCGGGGGTCGATCGGCTCGTCCCAGGCGGCGGGCCATCCCACTCGCACCGGTGTCGCCCTCGGGCATGTTGTCGCGGGTGATCAGGTAGGCGTGACGCTCGCGGTCCGCATCGGCGCCGTCGACCACCGGCATCAGGTTTCGGCCCGGGAGCGGGTGGACCTCCGAGAGTGCCTTCCGAAGATCGGCGGCCGTCTCGGCTTCGTCGATGCCGGCCGCCGCCAGCAGGGTCGGCACGAGGTCGACGTGCGATGTCGGAGCGTCGTCGACCACCCGGGCAGTGGTGGCGTCGGCGCCAGTGCGCACGATCGTGAACGGCACCCGAGTGGCCTCGTCGT
>CAYFLT010000002.1:12378-26995 GCA_964344055.1 uncultured Candidatus Nemicrothrix sp. | reverse complement strand
CCCGAGCAGCTCGCCGTGGTCGGCGGTTCGCACAATGACGGTGTCGGCCGACTCGCCGTCGGTGACGGCCCGCCGGACCCGGTCGAGCGGTCCGTCGACCTCGGCGTGGAGCCGGTAGTAGAGATCCCGGTACCACTGGGCATTCCGACGGTAGGCCCGCTCGACGATCGGCGCCGGTCCGTAGGTGCTCGGGTACGAGGCCCGGAAGGCGATCTGGGCGGCCGGTTTCGAAGCGAGGTCTTCGTCGTCGGTCGGCGACGGGGCCACCGATGGCGGGTCGAAGTCGGACGGCTCGATGGGGTTGTCGCCCCGGACCCACGCCGGGAGGAACACGATGTCGTGGGGGTTCACGAGGCTGACCACGAGGAGGAACGGCCGCTGGGCGTCGGCGTCGCCGGCCCGACGGCGGGCGTAGCGATCCTCGAGCCAGGCGATCGCCCGGTCCGCGAAGATCGGGTCTCGCACCAGCCCCGAGTTCGCCCGAGGGGCGCCGTGGGGTTCGGGACCGACCCAGCCGGAGAAGCCGAACGGCACCAGCGGGTCGGCGTCGAGGTAGGCCTGGACCGCAGCCGGATCGACCACTCCCTCGGCATCGTTGGTGGCGAGCGGCCGGCCGGTCTCGGGGTCGATCAGGTCGCTGTGGCTGATGTGCCACTTGCCGACGTACTTGGTGTCGTAGCCGGCGGCCTGGAACCAGTTGCCGAGGGTGGGCACCTCACCCTCGCGCATCCAGCGAAGCCGGGTGTCGTCGGCCATCTTGCCGTGGACGTCGGGGTACTGGCCGGTGAACAGGGTCGGTCGGCTGGGAACACAGGCGAGCGAACCGGTGTAGTGGCGGCGGAACGACACGCCGTGGTCTTCGAACCACTTCGCGCCCGGCAGAGTCCGCTGGCGCCAGGCCGCCAGCTCGGCCGTTTCGTAGGGAGGAGCGGCGCGCTCCTGGTCGGTCATGATGACGACGACATCGGGCCGGGTGGTCACGAGAGCTTCTCCTTCAGGCCGGCCAGCATCTCCTCGGATGCCTGGCCCAGTCGGCGGCCGGCGGCCTTGGCGATGAGTTTCTGGGGTGGGCGGTTTCCTGCGTCGATCCCACTGGTGAGGGTGACTCGGCATCCTGACGGTGCCGGTTCGAGGGTCCACTTGTTGGTCACCGACTTCAGCACCGGCGGCAGGCCTTCGATCACGTAGGCCAGCCGGGAGCCCGGTTCCCAGACCTCGACCCGCTCCACGAGAGTGACCCGGCCGGTCTGCACCCGACGGACCGTTCCAACGCCCGACGTCCGGTCGCTCAACAGGCAGGAGTGGTCGACGACCGGTGCCCAACGACTGATCGAGCCGAAGTCGGCGAGCACAGCCCACACCGCGTCGGGTGACGCTGGCACCTCGATGCTGCGATTGACCTCGTTCACGAGCCGGCGATCCCGACCGTCTCGATGTTGAGCTGACCGGCCAGCCCGGCGGTGCGGTGCACGGCCAGCGCCCGCCACTCCTCCGACGACGACATCGCCAGAAGAGCGCCGCGGTTCGGGTAGGTGGCGATGGCGATCTCGTCCCAGAGCTCCTCGACCTGACCGAGGGAGAGGAAGGTGACATCGCCGGCGAATGTGATCGATCCGTCGTAGTCCTTCAGCAGTTCGCTCACGCCAGCGGCATAGAGCTGGTAGGCGTCTCGCCCGGACAGGTCGGTCTCCCTCCCGTCCTCGTATTCGGCGCGGTCCTTGAACTTCAGCAGGTTGACCATGTGGATCGGCCCCTCCGGACCGGGTGCCATCATCTCCTCGAGCCGCTCCCGGCTCGTCGGCATGACCTCGTTGATCACTTCCACCGGTTTCTCCCTTCTCTTTGGTCGAGTACTCCAAAAACCCCAAACACCCCAAACACCCCGTTCTGGGAGGGCCCAGTGCCGGAAACCGACACGTCACCCACCCAGAACGGGGATGGGGACTTCACGGGGACCCCGCGATGAAGTCGTTGAGGACGGCGGCCAGCTCGGGGCCGCGGTCCTCCTGGAGGAAGTGGCCACCGCCCTCGATGGTGGTGTGGGGCTGACCCTCGGCACCGGGGACCCTGGCCCGGAAGGTCGCGTCGCCACCCTTGGTGATCGGGTCGCTGTCGCTGAAGCAGCAGAGGAACGGCCTGTCGAAGCCTCGCAGCACTTCCCAAGCAGCGAGGTTCTCGGGTACCCCTGGATCGTCGGCCTTCGTCGGCACCAGCGACGGCCAGATCCGTGCCCCGGCCTTGTACGAGTCGTCCGGGAAGGGAGCGTCGTAGGCCGCGACCACCTCGGGCGTGAGTTCGGTCGCACTGCCGCCGTCGATGATGTTGCCGATCGGGAAGACCGGCGACGTCTGGGAGAACTGCTGCCACTGGGCGAACGCCTCCGAGAGCGGACCATCACCGATCGGGAGGCCGGTGTTGCCGATCGCCACCCGGGCGAACCGTTCGGGAGCCGCGGTCACGAGACGGAGCCCGATCAGGCCACCCCAGTCCTGGCCGAAGAAGGTGATGCCCTCGAGGTCGAGGACGTCGAAGACGAGCGCCGACATCCAGTCGACATGCCGGGCGTAGGTGTAGTCCGACGTCTCGGTCGGCTTGTCACTGCGGCCGAACCCGACCTGGTCGGGCACCACCACGCGGTGACCGGCGGCGACCATCGGCGGGATCATGTGTCGGTACAAGTACGCCCAGGACGGCTCGCCGTGGAGCAGTAGCACCGGAGCGGCATCGGCCGGACCCTCGTCCAGATAGTGGACCCGCAAGGTGCCACCGTCTCCGTCGGGGATCTCGGCGTAGTGCGGTTCGAAGGGGAAGTCGGGAAGATCGACGAACCGCTCGTCGGGAGTTCGAAGTGTCTGCATGGTGTTCTCCGTCTGGTCAGGTCGATCGCTGCTACTGGCGCGACATCTCGGTGCGGGCGGTGGCCTCGGTGTCGGCCCTGGTCCTCTGCGCGAGCTCGATCACGACCTCGTGGAGCTCCCCGGTGAAGGGGAAGGCGTCGTCGTAGCGCTCCGACACTTGGGAGCCGTTGTCCAGACCGATGCTGGCACCGAGGGACGAGATCATCCGCATCATGAACGGCAGCTCGGCCCGGCCGCAGATCTCTCCGTCGACAGCGAGCTCCACCGCGCCGGACCGGGGGCTGTCGCGGCGAAAGCTCACCGACAGCGACGACTCGCCGTCGGGGACCGGTAGCTCGGATTCCAGGATCGTGTGTTCGTCGAAGGCGTTGTAGTCGAGGACCAAGCGGTCGTTCTGGACGAACACCGACACGCCCCCGCTGGCACTTCCGGTTGCCCACACGACGCCCTCATCGCCCGCCGCGCGGGTGACCCGGGCGGTGAGATCGAAGGCGCGGCCGCCGGGCGACGGGGTGGCCGACGTGGCGATCCGGGTCATCGGTGGGCGGTACACGTAGCGCCGGCTGGGCGGGTGCGGTGAGTGGGGATCGGATCGGGTGTTGAAGAGCTCGATCATGCGGTCATCGAGCGGCAGTACGCCGTTGCGGTCGGCCTCCTCCCACCACAGCTGGATGAGCTCCTCCAGCTTCTCGGGCCGTGCCTCCGCCAGATCGTCGCACTCCGAGGAGTCGGTCGAGAGGTCGTAGAGCTCCCAACGATCCTCGGTGAAGAAGTCGTCGCCCTTGTTGTGCCGGCACACCGCCTTCCACCAGACGCCATCCTGCTCGGCGACGAGGGCTCTCGAGCCGGCCTGCTCGAAGTACTGGAGCGTGTTGGTGGCCGGTGCAACGGCGTCGGGCAACAGGGACGCGAACGAGTGGCCGGTGATCGGGAGCTGAGCGAGCCCCTTGAAGGTGTCGGGCGCGGTGATCCCGAGGACCTCGTAGACGGTGGGCACGATGTCGGAGACGTTGACGAACTGATTCCGCTTGGTGCCCCGCTGCTCGCCGTCGATCCCGTCCGGCCAGTGCATCACCAGCGGCACGTGCACGCCACCCTCGTGGGTGTTCTGCTTGTACCACTTGAAGGGGCTGTTGCCGCACTGGGCCCACCCCCAGGGGTAGTTCGTGTGGCTGTGGGGGCCGCCGATCTGATCGATGCGCTCGACTGCTTCGTCAGGCGTCTCGAGGATCCCGTTGAAGAACTTCATCTCGTGCATCACGCCGAACGGCCCACCCTCCTGGGAAGCACCATTGTCGGCCAGCACGATGAAGATGGTGTTGTCGAGCTCACCGAGGCTACGCAGGCCGTCGACCAGGCGGCCGATCTGGTCGTCGGTGTGGTCGAGGAAGGCGGCGAAGGCCTCCTGGAGCCGGCAGGCCAGCAGCTTCTGGTTCTCGGGCAGGTCGTCCCACGCGTCCACGCCGGGATTGCGGGGCGCGAGCTCGGTGCCCTCGGGGATCACGCCGAGCTCGAGCTGGCGTTCGTACCACCGCTGGCGGATGACGTCCCATCCCTCGTCGTAGCGGCCCCGGTACTTGTCGAGGTACTCCTCCGGTGCCTGATGCGGAGCATGGGTGGCCCCGAACGGCAGGTAGGCGAAGAACGGTCGATCGGGCCGGATCCCCTTGCTGTCGTTGATCATCTGGAGCAGCTGATCGACGAGGTCCTCGCTCAGGTGGTAGCCCTCCTCGGGGGTGGCCGGTGGATCCACATGGTGGTTGTCGATGGTCAGCTCGGGATGGAACTGGTCGGTCTCACCCTCGAGGAAGCCGTAGAACCGCTGGAACCCCCGTCCGAGCGGCCATTGGTCGACCGGTCCCGCGGCCGAGATGTCCTGGGTGGGGGCGAGGTGCCACTTGCCGGTGCAGAACGTGGCGTAGCCCTCTGCGCCCAGCACCTCGGCGATGGTGGCGGCGTGGTTCGAGATGTGACCGAGCTGATGCGGGAATCCGGTGCGGTGGTTCGAGACCGACCGCATGCCGACCGCGTGCTGCGATCGCCCGGTCAAGAGGGCGGCGCGGGTCGGCGAGCACAAGGGCGTCACGTGGAAGTTGGTGAACTGGAGGCCACTGGCGGCGAGCCCGTCGACGTTGGGGGTGTCGATGTCGGATCCGTAGCAACCGAACTGGGCGAACCCGGTGTCGTCCATCAACACGATCACCACGTTGGGGGCGTCGTCGCCTGGGTGGGGTGGACGTTCGAAGTGGGGTTCTGAGTCGGCCAGCGTGCGGCCGATCGTGCCGGGGAAGGTCGGTGGGGACTGGGGTTCAGCCATGGCGGCCTTTCGTGGTGAGTGCTCGGGATGGGAGGTCGAGGGGCATCAGATCGAGACGGTGGTGAGATCGTCGCCGATGATCACCTCGCCATCGAAGTGTTCGGTGGCGCGAGCGATCCACTCGGGATACTGGTCTGGGGTGGGGGCCGGAACCATGTGGGTGAGGATGAGACGCTTGGCCCCGACTCGGGCCGCGGTCTGGGCGGCCTCGACCACGCCAGAGTGGTAGTCGAGGATGTCCTGCATCATCTCGTTGGGGATCGTCTCCACGATGTCGCGACGAATGACGGTCTGGACGTAGGCGTCCGAATTCGCTGCGAGCGCGTCGACCCCATCGCAGGGGATGGTGTCGCCCACCAGGGCAGCCACCGAGCCCTCGTGCTCGAACCGGAAACCGATGGTGGGCTTCACGGGTGCGTGGACCGTGGCCGCCGTGGTGATGTGGACATCGTTGACGTCGAAGGCGTCGCCGGGTTCGAGTTCGGTGACCGCCACCTGCGGTTCCTTGGTGAGTACGTCGTGGTGCTCGATGCGGTAGCCGATGTCGGGTTCCAGCGCATGCAGTTGGCGTTCGACGAACTGAGCGGTGCCGGGTGGTCCGTAGATCTGGAGAGTGGCGGTGCCCTGGGTCATCACCCAGTGGGTGGTGATGACGTCGTTGAGGGCACAGACGTGGTCGCTGTGGAGATGGGTGATCAGCACCGCGCCGAGGAACGCCGGCAGCGAGCCACCCCCGGTCATGCGCATCACCACCCCCCGCCCACAGTCGACGAGGATGTGGGTGTCGTCTGCCTTCACGAGGGTTGAAGGTCCGGCCCGGTTGGCGTCAGGCAGCGGCGAGCCAGTGCCGGTGAGAACGATGTCCATCAATGTTCCTCTCGTGAATGGGCGGTGCCGGAGTCGACCGAGCCCTGGTCTGACGGTCGCCAGACCAAGGACCCGGTGACGGGGGAACCACCGCGTGTTCATGATTCGGGCGGCCCCCACACTTCGAGGTGACCGTCTCGCTCCACTCGCCGGAGCGTGCGGAGATCGAGCAATTCCTCCAGTCCGGCCGAGCGGAAGACCTCGCGCGTTCGCGCCTGTTCGTCGCTGGGGGCGGCGGCGAGATCGTCGTGGAGGTGCTGGAGCAGCCAGAACCGGTAGGGCATCACACCGGTGGTGAGCTGCTGACCCCGCCAGTCGAAGGTGGCGGCACCGTTGCCGACGAGGCCGCGCCCGCCCTTCAGACCACGCGCCGCGGGATTCTCCAGGCCGTTGGTGCCGGCCTCGATGTCGGGGTTCTCGGCGAGCCACTGGTTGGCGACCTCGACGTGGGCGGCGATCTCGGGCAGGTACTCCTCGGCCACATAGCGCATGAGGGCGAGCAGGGTGTCGGGGATGTCGGAGTCGTCGATCAGGCTGTCGGCGGCCTCGCCCGCGAGGCCGTACTCGTGGAGATACGGCTCACTCGTGGTCATGCGCTCCACCCAGCGGCCGACCCGGGGGGCCCGGCGCTTGATGAGGGCGGCCGGGGCCGGGTCGCGGTACAGGTGGGCCCACATCGCCGCGATGAGGCCGAAGTCGCCGATCGTCGGCTGCCCGCCGAGCAGGTAGGGGTGCTCGGCCAGGTGGGCGGAGAACAGATCGAGCCATTCGTCGAAGGCAGCCTCGATGGTCGCAGCGCTGTCGGACGTCACCCCGAAGTTCACCGCGGCCTTCCGCATCCGGCCGCTGTTGTGCAGGAACGCCTCCTCGTCGTGGGTACCACCCGGCACCAGCAGGGCGAACTCCGCAGCGAGGAAGGCGAGGTTCTCCTCGTCGAAGTTCCAGCGGTAGTGCATGGCCGGCCGCAGCAGGCCTTCACCCCCGAACAGCTCGAAGACGTGGCCGACGGCGAGCAGGGTCGGTGACTCCGGGTACACCGAGTAGCGGCGTAGCGACTGGCCGGCGCCCTTCTCGAAGTGGTCGATGATGTCGGCACCGTCCTGGATGATCGTGCCGTCGGGGGTCTCGACGCAGGGAATGATCCAGCGGCCCACCGCCGGCACGACGTGGTTCAGATACCGATCGCTGCCGGGCGACACCTCGACGAAGTCGATGCCCTGCTTGCGTAGGTAGGAGCGGACTTTGCCGGTGTAGAGCGACACCGGGGCGCCGTAGAGGGTGTAGCTCATCGAGTCACCTCGTCAATCGCCTCACGGGCAACCGGGCCGTGGAAGCCGGAGCCGTTCACGACGGCAACCGTGGCGGGATCCGGGATCTGCGCCACGAGATCGGCGGCCAGTTCGACGGAGAGGAGTGACCATCCCTCGGGCAGCCGCGGCTCAGACGGATCCGATCCCCTCCACGCTGGGATGAGCACGGCACCGTTGCCGCGGTCGAGCACCGGGATCGTGCGACCGGCTGCGTAGCGCATGGTGTGGTGCTTGTGGACCGTGAGGACCGTCAGCGGACCGATCGTCTCCTGCCCCACAGGGCGGGCGACCCGGGAGAACCGGAGCCCACCGACCTCCATCACCTCGACCGGTCCGTCGGCGTCGGCATCGGGCGAACGGTCGAAGTAGGCCTCGTCAGCCACTGCCTCACCGACGGCCAAGAAGGCGAAGCCGTCGGGCAGGTTCAGGCCGCGAGCGATCTCCCGGTCGAGCGGGTCCTGACAGAGCCACACGTCGGACGTCGCAGTGTCCATGATCTCGAGCCGAAGCCCCAGGCCGAGGGTCCAGTTGTCGGTCCAGTCGGGATTGCCCAGACGGCGGTCCGGAGCGGTCGTCATTTCGCGTCTCCCAACCAAGTGAGGAGTGCCTCGGTATAGGCCTCCGGGATGTCCTCCTGGAGGAAGTGGCCGCCTCCTTCGAGGATCACGTGGGGCTGGCCGACCGCACCCGGGATGCGTTCCACGATCGGCTTCCATCCGTCCGGGGCCACCGCGCCCTTGTCGCTGAAGATGGTGAGCACCGGCTTGGTCCACCGGTCGAGCACCTCCCAGGCCTCGTGGTTGGCGGGGTACATCGGGTTGTCGGGGCGGGTCGGGAGGAGCTGGGTGAACGCCCGGCTCCCGATGGTGAGCGGGGGATCGGGATAGGGAGCCCGGTAGCCGCGCTGCACCTCGGGCTCGGGCTCGGTGATCATCACCATCGGGAGCAGGGTCCATGGCTCCCACGTCGGGGCGGCCGCGGCGAAGGCCTGGAAGTCGGCGAACGGCCCGGTGGCCTCGACGACCTCGGGAATCGGCTCGTTGATGTCGCGAAACGGGAGACCGGTGTTGGAGATGACCATGCGGCTCACCCGATCCGGGTTCTCAGCGGCGAGGCGCATGCCGACGATCCCGCCCCAGTCGTGCAAGACGAACGAGATGTCGGTGAGGTCGAGCTCGTCGAGCAGCAGGGCTCGCATCCATTCGACGTGGCGGGCCACGGTGTAGTCGTCCATCTCCGACGGCTTGTCGGACATGCCCATTCCGACGAGGTCCGGCGCGATGGCCCGGTAGCCGGCATCGACGACCGCGATGATCTGGTGACGCCAGATGTAGGACCACGAGGGGTTGCCGTGGAGGAACACCACCACCGGCGCCTCCGGATCGCCGGCGTCGACGAGATGCACGCGGAGCCGCTGACCGCCACCTGAGGGGATCTCGACGTACCGACGCTCGGTCGGGTAGCCCGCCACATCGTCGATGGCGCCTTCGGGGGTGGAGAGGATCTGCATCAGAAGATGACCCGCGTCGGGTCGGTGAGCGAGCGGGCCACGTCGTCGAGCGTCGGATCGGCGATGACGACGTAGGCGGTGTCGTCGTGCACGTAGTCGTGGGCGGCCAGCTCCTCGGCGGTCTCAGGCGAGATGAGGTCGTAGCGGGCCTCGGCGAACGTGCGGTGATCGCCGAGGAAGCGGTCCTCCACGTCGAACCGGCCGATCCGGGTCGACTCGATGTCTCCCGCCAGGTCGGGGGCGCCGGGGTCGCCGACCACCTGCAAGAGCAGGAGCAGGTCGGAGTCGGCACCGGACTCCTGCGGCGGCACCGGATCCCCGTCGGCGGGGAAGGTGGCCATCACGATCGTGAACTCCATGCCGGCGTCCTTGTGCGACTCGGACTTCGCGAAGTCGCTCGAGGAGCTCATCTCGACCATCGCCATGCGATCGCGGTACTGGGCGATGGCGATCCGATCCCAGGTCAAGTCGTCGCCGACGAGCTGATGCACCACCGGCGCCAGGAGGATGATCCGGGACCCGACCCGCTTCAGGTGCTCGTGAGGGGCATAGACGTCGTCGGCCTCGGCACCGCTGAGCGTCGACGCACGTCCGTCGGCGTACTCGGCCTGCTCCCGGTACTTCATCAGGTTCAACGCCCACATCGGGCCGCCGGGATCTTCCCGCTGGAACCACGACGCGATGTAGTCCTGGTTGACGGTCCCGTAGCGCGGCATCAGGAAATCCTATCTAGTGCCCTTCTGACTGGCAATTGTTGCGAAGGTAGGTTCAGTTGACTGCGTAGGGACGGTTGTTCCGGGGCTGAGCCCGCTGGCGCACGTCAGGGACGGTCGTCGCCTGGTCGACGTGGTCGGCGTAGTGGCCGAGAACACCGGCCTGCTCGAGGACGGCGTCGAGCTCGGGCGACCGGGCTTCCAGGTAGCGGGCGAGCATGACGCCCCGGGCCGCATCGAGGAACGGCGTGGACTGGATCTCCGCGGTGACGCCCCCGCCGAAGTCGACCGTTGCCGATCCCTCGACCGTCGCCCGGGCGACCCAGGGGAGGTAGTGGCGGCCGGCCTCGGCGATCACGTCGATGAGGGTGCCGGTCGCCGAATCGGCGTCGATCCAGTCGCCGAAAGAGTGGAGCTGGGGGCACTGGAGCCGGTGAGTGTGGGCCACGACCGCGGGGCCGTGTTCGTCGGCCAGCTCGCGACAGTACGGGTCGCCGACGAAGTGGGCGACATTGGCCCCGAAGATCGCGAAGTCGGCGATGCTCGGCCGTGCCCCGAGGAGGTATCCACCCTCGGCGAGGTGAGCCTGCAGCGCCCGGAACCACGGAACCACGGCCCCGTTCATCCAGGCGTCGATGTTGTCGGCGGTCACGCCGAGCCTGGGCAGGCTGGCCGTCATCGTTTCCACCACGTTCGTCCGGACGAACGCGCCGGGCAGACCGACCACCGCCGACAACTCCTCGGCGATCTGCCAACCACCGGTCACCGTGTTGGCCGGGTAGCTCCAACGGCTCCCGACCGCGGGCCGGTAGAACCACTCGTCGGAGAAGTCGTCGAGCAGGTGGGCGATGAACCTCAGGGTGGGATCGGCGGGAAGCACTTCACGATCGGGGGTGGTCACGTGATCGAGGTGTTCGATGATCGTGGTCGAGTCCCACATCAGCACCCCGTGCGGATCCGCAACGACGGGGATGCCGCCGGTCCATCCCGCCTCGGTGGCCGCCGGGTGGAGCGTCGGCGGGCACGGTTCCAGCCGCCACGGACGATCCGTGAAATCGAGGTAGCCGGTCACTTTGCGGGTGAAGTACGACCGGGTGAGTCCATGGACGATGTACGGCGTCATCCGACGATTGTGGCCCACGGCCCACACCACAGCGAAGTGCGTCTCATACTGGCAGTACCTTTGGGCCCGCCCCTAGGGTGGCGCCATGGAAGCGCCGACCTCTCCACTCGTCATCCGTGGCGCCCACAGCTCGCCCTACAGCCGCAAGATGCGGTCCGTGCTCCGCTACCGCCAGATCCCCCACGATTGGGTCGTCCGGGGATCCCGGTGGGACGACCTCCCCGAGCCCCCGGTTCCGGTGATCCCGATACTCGCCTGGCCTGACGCTGAAGGTGGCTATAGCGAGGTGATGGTCGACTCGTCGCCCCAGATCACCCGACTCGAAGCCGACCACACGGGCCGGAGCCTGGTCCCCGCCGACCCTGCGGTCGCGTTCCTCGACTTCCTGCTCGAGGACTTCGCCGACGAGTGGGTCACCAAGGCGATGTACCACTATCGCTGGGCAAATGCCGAGGACACGGAGAAGTCGGGACGACTACTCCCTCTCGACGCGAACCTCCAGCTCGACGACGGGCGGGCGGCCATCGCCCATGACTTCGTCATCGACCGCCAGGTGAAACGCCGGGCGCTCGTGGGTTCGACCGACGCCAACGCTGCGATCATCGAACGCTCCTACGAAAACGTGCTCGACATCCTCCAGGCGCACCTCGCGGAGCACGACTTCTTCTTCGGCGAGCGTCCCGCCCGCACCGACTTCGGGCTGTTCGGCCAGCTCACCCCGCTGTTGTGGTGGGACCCCACGCCGACCGCCGTCGCGGTGGAGCGGGCCCCGAGGGCGATCATGTGGATCCAGTGGATGGACGATCTCTCCTGGTGGCGGCTGCCCGAGGACGAAAGTGCCGGTTGGTTCGACGCCGACGAGATCCCGGCCACCACCCGCGCCCTGTTGGTGGAGGCCGGTCGCACCTATGCGCCCTTCATGGTCGCGAATCACGCGGCGTTGATGACAGGCGCCGTCGAGGTCGCCTGCACCATCGACGGGAGCGACTACCGCCAGGCACCGTTCAAGTACCAGGGCAAGTGCCTGGAGTGGATCCGCGGCCGGTACCGCGACCTCACCGAAGCGGACCGGGCCCAGGTCGACGAGATCCTGGCCGGCACCGGTTGCGAGACGCTCGTGGGGTGAGACCACGGGGCGTCTGCCGATCTCAGCGCCTGGTGCGGCCCCGGTAGTCGGGGCTTGGCCGCCAGCCGGTCTCCTCGGTGATCGTGGTGATGTCGGCGAGGTCAGGGAGTGTCCGGGGCACGCCCGGATAGCGGGCGTCGATCAGCTCCGGGAGATCGAGATCGAGATGACGATGAGCCGTGGCCGGAACGTATGCCCGGTAGCCCGGCAATTCGCTGCCGAGGATGGCGACGAACAGCGACGCCGCGTCGTCGAAGGTGAGCCCGGTGAAGCCTTCGATGGTCTCCTCGACCCGCTCCTCACCCGCCGCGATGCCGATCCACGAGTCGTGGTCGTGAAGCAACGGCAGGCGCACCGCCACCCCGTCCACGCCGCAGCGGGTGGCGTAGTAGCGCAACATCACCTCGGTGACCGTCTTGCTCAAGGCGTAGACGTTGGACGGATCCGGCTGGGTCGCTCCGTCCAGCGGATAGGTGGGGGTGGCGGCCGGAGTGACCACGGTTCGGTCGTCGGCGTGGGAACCGAAGACCTGGATCGAGCTCGCGAACACGATCCGATCGACACCACATTCGGCGGCGCCCTGGAACAGGTTCTCGTTCATCGTCACGTTCTCGTTGAACACCCGGTGGGGAGCGTCACCGTCGACCCCTGCGTGGTTCGCCAAGTGGACGAGGGCATCGACCCCTTCGAGCAGGCGCCGACCTGCTTCGAAGTCGCGAAGATCGGCCTGTCGGAACCGGTAGGGCGTGTGCTTCACCTTGACGATGTCGGTGCCGAGAACGGTGAAGCCCTCCCGGTGCAGGAGGTCCGCGGTCGGCTTGCCGAGTTCACCTGCCGCACCGGTGACCAGGACCTTCACCCGCCGGGAGCGACGGAATCGCCTCACGGCTCCACCTCGACAAACGACATCACAGTGCTGCTCTCCTGGTTCGTGACGAACCTAGATCGAGCCGTCGACCAGATGGTGACCCGACCGCGATCGGTCCGCCATTGAGAGCCGCCGCCCGAGGGTCCGGCCTACTTGCCGAATCCGACCAGCGAGTGGGCCGAGGCAAGTGATGCCTCGACCGGTGGGATGTACTCGAAGCCGAAGGCGGCAGATGCCTTCGAACCGTCGATGTGGTTTCGCCGACGGAGGCTGTCGGCGACCAGTCGCATCATCGGCACGAACTTGGCCATCACACGGACGAGCCAATCCGGAGCGACACGCGTGGCGATCTTGCGATCAGGGAATTCGGCCGCGAGCGCCTTGGCCACTTCCGGCATGGACGCCATGCCTCCGGCCGCGATGTAGCGCTCACCGATCGCTGAGTCGGCCTCGATCGCCGCCACGTGAATGCGGGCGACGTCGCGGACGTCGACAACGCTCATACGGACATTCGGAACCATCGGATCGGTGCCTGCGAGAAACCGTTCGACATACTCGAGCGACGTGCCGTAGTTGGCATCGAGAGACGGGCCGAGGACTGCGCCGGGGTTGACCACGGTGAGCTTCATCTCGGGATGTTCGGCCACGAAGTCCCAGGCGGCGCGCTCAGCCAGCGTCTTCGACACTTCGTAGGCCGACACGTTCTCCCCGTCGGGGTCGGTCCAGTTCGACTCGTCGAGGGTCTGGGTTCCGGACGCGTCCGGATCCCGGTGGACCGCCGCGACGCTCGAGGTGAGCACGACTCGCTCGACACCGGCCGCCCGCGCGGCGGTCAGCGCGCGCATGGTGCCGTCGACGGCCGGCCGAATCAGCTCGTCGGGATCCTCGGGAGGATCCGCCGGGAACGGCGACGCAGTGTGCATCAGTACGTCGACCCCGTCCATCGCTTCGGCCCAGCCCGCATCGTCGGTGAGATCGAGGCTGACATGCTCGATCCTGGAGTTCGGGAACAGGTCGTCGATCTCGGCGCGGCGGCCCTCGGAGCGAGTGCTCGCCCTGACCACGTACTCCTTGTCGAGCAGCTGCTTCACGATGTGTTTGGCGATGAATCCGGAGGCGCCGGTTACGAGGACGGTCTTCATTGATGGTTCTTCCGTTTCTAGGGGTCTTCGACTCTCGGGGTCGACGACGGGTTCAATCGGTGATGCCGTTCCACAGCACGCCGAACGCGGTGGCGGCTTCGGAGTCCTTCAGGCCGGCCACGACGGCCTGGTCGAGCTGGTGCTGTACGAGGGAGACGAGATACGGCAGTGGCAGATCCACGAGCAGACCGTTTTCGTAGGCCGCGGTGAGAACCCGCATGGGTACGCCGATCAGACCGAGCCCGTCGGCCCGGGCCCCGTCGCTGGCCAATCCGGACTGGTGAAGGAGGTTCACCACGGCGTGGGCGTCACGATGGTGGCGGGCCCACTCCAGCCAGCGGTCCCACACCTCACGCATCTGCTGCTCGGTTGGCAGTGTGTCGTCGATCTCGCCGATCGCCCCGGCCAGATCGGTCTTGATCCAGACGTACAGCCGGTCGATGAGGTCCTGCTTGGTCGGGAAGTAGTTGAACAGGGTCCCGTTCGACACGCCTGCCGCGCCGGCGATGCTCGCGGTGGAGACCTGCACGCCATTCTCGCTGAACGCCGCGACCGCGGCGGCGAGGATGGTCTCCGGCTTGTGCTCGGGCGGGCGGCTCACGGGCTCGACTATAGTCGAGTTCTAGAGTGATCACTCACTCTAGAACTACGGAGGAAACCGACACCATGCAGCGGGCCGGAGCGCATCAACCCACGGAGTCCGACCTCCGGGACGCCTTTGGCGAGAGTGCGACGATCACGCCTCTGGTGTCCGACGACCGGTTCGGACGGCGGGTCGACGGC
>CAYFLT010000002.1:3484-12368 GCA_964344055.1 uncultured Candidatus Nemicrothrix sp. | reverse complement strand
CCTGACTGCCGAGCAATCGTCGCTACTCATCGCCCTGGTCGATCGACACCACGTCGTCTCATTCCCTGGCCAGGATCGAACCGGGTTCCATGTCGGCGACCTCGAGCGACTGGCCAACCACTTCGGCGCACCCGTCGCCCACCCCCACAACTTCGCCAACTACGTGGGCCACGCGCCCGGCGACGAGCTGACCCTCCACCCCATCGAGGACCGAACGTCGACCCGGGTCAACCAGGCATTCCCCGGCGAGATCGAGTGCATCGAGGGAGCCGACAGCCCCGCCGTGTACGTCATCACGAACCTCGTCGGGAGCGGACCGACCGCGGCACCGCAGATCAAGGGCGGCCAGCACTGGCACACCGACATCGAGTTCGAGCCCATCCCCCTGTCGACGAGCCTGTTCTACGTCCAGCGGGTGCCGACTCGACGTGACGCTCCCGCGGGCACATGGGTCACCAACCCACCACGGGAGGTCGGGTTCTACCACCCGGACTCATCGACCACGCTCTCCGATCGCCGTGAGGCCTTGCCCCTCAACGGGGAGACGGCCTACGCCGACACCGCCGCGGCCTTCGCCGCCCTGCCCGTCGCCGAACGGCAGGCGCTCGAACAGGTGATGGTCAGGCGCCGGCTGCGGGCCGACGACGACGGCTGGCTGGTCCCACTGGTCCACACCAACCCTCGGACCGGGGTGATGTCGCTCCACAGCCCGGTCTGGGCGTCGCGGGGACGGCGGGTCGCCCCGGTCGAGGTCCTCGGGATGAACCGCGTTGAGTCGCGCCAGTTCCTCGATCGATTGGAGGAACACTGTCTGCAGCCGGAGTTCCGCTACGACCACGCCCACACGCCCGGCGACGTGACGATCTGGAACAACTTCGCCACGCTCCACACCGCACCACCGGTGAAGCAGATCGTCGATCGGCCCGACGACGCTCGCCTCCTCTACCGGGTCAGCTGCAAGGGCGAACCCAGCCACGAACTCCCGCGTCGCGACACCGATGAGTGGATCGAGGCCAACATCGTTCCGCCCTACCGCACCCCGGTGGAGGTTCTCTGACCCTGGTCGGCTCGAAGCGGGCCGACCACACCGTGAGTCAGCCCGCGTCGGTGGGTCCGGTGAGTCGACGGAGCCGGTTCTTCCATGGGCCCCAGCGCCACACCATGTCGTCGCCGTCGCGGTAGCGGGTGACGACGAGCCGCTTCCCGCCGAGGTAGAGGTTGTGACGCCCGTCCTCGAAACGGGCCTCGACGCGGATGTCGGCACCACCCACGCCCTCGTCGTGCATCATCGTGCCGTCGGCGGTGAGATCGTGGACGACCCCGGCCGCGATGACGATCACCCGTCTGCCGGCCTGCTCCACCCGTTCGATGTGCCCCTTCAACGGGCCCTTATAGACCAGCCACACGCCGCGGATGTCGGGCGCGCCGGGAGCGAGCGGTTCGTCGCATTCGCTCAGGATCAGCGGCGGCCATTCCTTCCACCGACCGAGCGGGGTTGACGCGAGCGGCACGTCGGCGGCCAGGGTGGCGGCCGCATCGACCGAGGGTGCGAGCTCGGGTATGCCGTAGTGCGCCGGGTCGCTCGGCGGTACGTCGGGACTGCGGCGAATCCGAAGCGGCGCGGTGAGCATCTGCCCGACCGACTTCGCGACCTGGGTGAGCTTGGGCGCCATGTCAGAACCCTACTTCTGCCAGTACGACTCGCACAATATGCACGGCCCGCCCGTCCGCCTGGCCGAGCACGTCGCAGCTCGCTCAGGCGAGCAGCGAGTGAAGGGCGAAGCTCAGGACCGCCTCGGTCTCCGCCACCGAGAGCAGTCGGTGCCGGCGGAGGTAGTCGATCGAGTCGAGCTGGGTCACGAGGTCGCCGCCGGAGATCACCCGTTCCCGTTCGGCGGCCTTGCGGGCCGCGAGCTCGGGGGCGAACTGGAGCTCGAACTGCTCGCGAAGCTGGTTGCGGGTCTTGGCCCGTTCGTCTCGGATGCGCTGATGGCGGGCCGCATTGGCGACCGTGGCCCGGTAGACGGGACCGACCGTCTCGTAGAGGCGGACCCGGGACGCCACGAAGTCGGCGATCCGTTCGGCGAGCGGACCCTGACCGATCGTGTGGATGTGGGCGGCTTCCCGAGACAGCTCACGATTGCGTGTGATCACCGCCTCCAGCAGCTCGGCAGGGTCGGCGAAGTACCGATAGAGCGAGCGCAGGGAGAGTCCCGAACGCGATGCAGCCTGCTCCATGGTGGGGAACAGCGACTCCTCGGCGAACATCTCGAGCACCGTGTCGAGCACGCTGTTGACGTTGCGCTCACGACGGGCGACCCGCCCGTCGACTCGCTCTCCGGTCTCGGTCATCGATCGTCGAACCTAGCAAACACGGCGAGTGACCACGCCCCTTCTCTCCATGACCCGGTCAGTATAGTGCGTCTCCCACTGGCAGTTGTTCGAGGGCCTCGGGTAGGGTCGCCGAATGCAGTTTGAGGTCAACCGCCAGGACTTCCGCGACACGCGGACCGTCGACGAATCGAAACCAGCGCTGGCCGAGGGGCAGATCCGCCTGACCGTCGAACGCTGGGCCTTCACCACCAACAACGTCACCTACGCCGTAGCCGGCGACATGCTCGACTACTGGGGCTTCTTCCCGGCCGAGTCTCCCTGGGGCCGGATCCCCGCCATCGGCCTCGGCGGCGTGATCGAGTCGAATCACCCCGCCATCGAGGTCGGCGGCCGCTACTTCGGCTTCTACCCGATGGCCGGTGAGGTCGTCATCGACGCCCGCCCCCATGGCGACGCCTTCCGCGATGTCGGCGCCCATCGGGCGAACCACGCCGCGACCTACACCGACTTCCGAGACATCACAGCCGACCCTTCGTTCCGGGTCGATCAGGTCGACGAGTACCTCCTGCTCTGGGGCATGTTCATGACGTCGTTCCTGGTCGACGACTTCCTGGCCGACCCCGAGGCGCCGGGCGGCTCCTTCCGCGGCGCGACCCAGACCCTCGTCACGAGTGCGTCGTCGAAGACCTCGATCTCGCTGGCGAGCTGCCTCGCCGCTCGGGACGGCCAGGCGGCGATCGGACTCACCTCGGCCCGCAACCGCGAGTTCGTCGAGAACCTCGGGCTCTACGACCAGGTCCTCACCTACGACGAGATCGACCAGCTCGACCCGTCGGTCCCGTCCGGGCTGGTCGACATGGCGGGCAGCGGCCCGGTCCGCTCCGCAATCCACACCCATTTCGTGGGCAACCTCCGCTTCTCGCTCTCCGTCGGGGCCACCCACTGGGAGGAGCAGGGAGGTGGACCGCTCCCGGGCCCGACCCCCGAGTTCTTCTTCGCGCCCGGTCAACGAGCGAAGCGGGTCGAGGACTGGGGAGCGGCCGATCTCGACGAGAAGATCGATCGGGCCTTCCGCAGCCTGGTCGACGGCAGCTCGGAATGGCTGACCGTCGAGCATCGCCTCGGGCCCGCCGGCGTCGAGGTCACCTACCGCGATCTACTGGAGGGTCGAGCCGACCCGGCCCGCGGATTCGTGTGTTCGATGAACGAGGAGCCTCTCACGTGACCGACCATCCTCTCGTTCTCGCCGGCCAGTACGGGTCCCCGTACACGCTCAAGATGCGGGCGGTATTGCGCTATCGGCAGATCCCGTTTCGGTGGGTGCTGCGCGACTCCAAGTGGGACGACCTCCCCACTCCGCCGGTGCCGATCATCCCGGTCATCGTCTACCCGAACTCGGACGGGAGCCACGGTGAGGCCACGGTCGATTCGTCGCCCCAGATCATGCGCCTCGAAGGAGAGTTCGCCGGCCGCAGCGCGGTACCGATCGACCCCGCGCTGGCATTCGTCGACTCGCTGATCGAGGACTACGGCGACGAGTGGGTCACCAAGGCCATGTACCACTACCGCTGGGCCTACGCGGCCGATATCGACAAGGCCGGCCACCTGCTTCCGCTCTCGCGGAACCTCCAGATGGACAGCGATCAGGCGCAGCAGATGTACGACTACATCACGGCCCGGCAAATCGGGCGGCGGGAGCTGGTGGGTTCCACCGACCTGAACCAGCCGGTCATCGAGGGCTCGTACGAACGCCTGCTCGACATCCTGTCGGAGCTGTTCGCCACCCAGGACTTCGCCCTCGGCGATCGACCGGGTCGCGGTGATTTCGGCATCTTCGGCCAGTTCACCCAGCTCGTGAAATGGGACCCGACACCGACGGCCATCGCCGCCCGACGCGCTCCGAAGACGATCACCTGGGTCGACCGCATGGACGATTTGTCGTGGCTGCCGGTCGAGGGCGACGAAGGCTGGAACGCCCTCGACCAACTCCCCTCGGCCACCGTCAAACTGCTCCACGAGATCGGCCGGACCTACGCCCCATTCATGGTCGCCAACGCTCAGGCCTTGATGTCCGGGGCGGACGAAGTGGCGTGCGAGATCGACGGCCAGACCTACCGACAGGCTCCGTTCGGGTACCAGGGCAAGTGCCTCACGTGGATCCGTGAGGAATACGAGGCGCTGAGCGACCGCGACCGTGAGCGGGTCGACGCCGTACTGGCCGGAACCGGGTGTGAGGCGCTGCTCCAGTAGTCGATAAGTGCCTATCTTCCTGGCACTAGCTATTGCGCATCACTCTGGCATTAGATACAACGAGAGGTGTCAGGGGGACCCATGTCGAACATCCGTCGCACCACGATCGCCTTGCTACTCATCGCACTCCTCGGTGTGGCCTGTGGGTCATCTGTTGAGGATGAGGCCGGCACCACTACCGACGACTCGCCCGAAGGCAGCGACTCTGCCGACACGGGAGGCAGCTCCACCGGCGATGAGTCGGACGAGGTCGACGGCGAAGATGGAGACTCTGGCGGCGAGACAACCGAGGAGACCAGCGACGACCCGGGCCAGCCGGAGGACGCCGATGAACCGGCCCCCGAGGAGCCCGTCGAGCTGACCGCCACTGACACTGGCGTCAGCGAGACCACCATCAAGATCGCCGCGGTGTTCCCCGACACCACGGTGCTCGGCCGGGAGCCGGGCGACATCGAGGCCAAGTACCAGGTGGCGATCGATGCGATCAACGACGCCGGCGGGATCAACGGACGCAGCCTCGAGATGGTCTTCTCGCTCTACATGCCCATCGGCGACGTCGAGTCCGACGCACTCTGCGTGAAGAACGTCGAGGACGAAGAGGTGTTCGCGGTCGTCGGGATCCTGCTGCGCACCACCCCGCTCTGTTACACCCAGCTCAGCGACACCATCACCGTCAACACGTTCGCCATGCCGGCGGACCTCTACGAACACTCCAGCGCTCCGCTGATCGGGGCCAACCAGCTTTCGACCCGAGCAGTCGAGGCGAACCTCGACACCCTGATGGATGCCGGCTATCTCAGCGCCGACATGCGCGTGGCCGTGCACGGCATTGGCACCCAGGAGGACCTCCACCAGGCCTATCTCGACGGGCTCGACGCGCGGGGCATCAACGTCGTGGCCCAGACCATCCGCACCATCGACAACGACATCGCGGCCGCCGAGCGCGAGGTCGACGTGCTGGCCGAGATCTGGATCGCGGAGAACGCCGACGTCGTGCTCGGCAGCGCACCCGAATCGGCGATCGACCTGTCCGGCGTCTACCACCGACGGGGACTGGAGCTCCCGATGCTGCTTCCCGAGAACTCGTCGGTGACCCTCGATCTCATTGCGGAGACCTTCGGGACGGACCTGTCCGTGTTCGAGTTCGCCGTTGCCCTGCTTCGCGGGGCCGACGACGCGACGCTCTACGCCACGGGGCAGGCCGGAGTGGCCGAGTGCGTCGACCGCTTCCAGGCGGCCACCGGAGAAGTCGTCGACGTCGAGCTCTCCGACGACGAGGGGCTCGACAACCTGGCTCCGACCGTCGCGGCCTGTCAGGCGATGGACATCTTCGCCGCAGTGGCCGAATCGGCGGGTCCCGAGCTCACCACCGAGAGCTTCGCGGCTGCCGCCCAAGGACTCGGCTCATTCGAGGTGACGGGCCTCCTCGCCGCATCCCTCGGGCCCGACAAGTTCGACGTGTCCGACGACCCCGCCCAAATCGCCCGCTACGACGCCGAGGCCGTCGCCTTCGTCGCCGAGTAGCAGCCAGGTAGCGAACAGAACCTGACAGGGTTTTGGTACCTGACACCAAAACCCTGTCAGGTCAGCATGCGATCGGCGTACCAGTGGGCGAAGGCGGCCACCGAGGGTTCGAGGTGGCTGAAGGGGCCGGGGCGGGCGAATGGGGATCGGAGGCCGGCGTGTTGGCCAGATCCATCCGCTCGTAGTACATCTTCACCACCTCGGCGAACTGCGGCGCCGCCATGGTCTCCTCCGGAAAGGCGACGGTCTGGACGCACCGTGTGCGATCCGGGCCCTCCGGGTAGACCTCGTACATCCACAGGCAGTCGTGTCCGATCGCCACGACCATGTTCGGGTAGAGCCAGGTGTAGCGGACGCCCGACGCCTCGCGGCCCACGAGACCCGGCATGGGCGGCAGCGCCGAATCCTGCTGAGACTCGAGCAGGGCCCCGGTCCCGCTGGTGGCACCGAACTGGGTGGTGAAGGCACCTTCCAGCTCGTCTCGCGGATCGGGCTCCCCGTAGAGCCCGTCGATGCTGGTCGGGTGGACGTAGGGTAGGTGGTAGTACTCGTTGAAGACCTCGGCGAATGCCTTCCAGTTGCAATCGACGGTGAACTCCCGCCGGCGACCGGTCCGCAGTTCGGCGAGGGGCCACGGTCGGTGCACGTCGTCGGCATCGCCGATCCACTCCTCGAAGGGCTCGACCTGCGGATCGAGTGAGACGAAGGCGAAGCCCGCCCACTCGGTGGTCGGGAAGGTCGGCAGCGAGAAGTCGGCCGGATCGAAGCCCTCGGTCCGGCGCATCGTCGGCGCACCGATCAACCGGCCGTCGTCGGCATAGGTCCAGCCGTGGAACGGGCAGGTGAACCGGGCGGCACAACCACTGCCGTCGGCCACGACCGCGCCGCGGTGACGACACACGTTGCTCAGGGCACGGAGCACGCCCTGCTCATCCCGGACGACGAGCAGCGGCACACCCCCGATCTCCATCGGCTGGTACTCGCCCGGATTGCCCCAACGGTCGGCGCGACCGATGCCGACCCACCCGCGCCGGAAGACCTGCTGGACTTCGACGTCGTACACGCCCGGGTCGGTGTAGGCGGCAGGAGGGATCGACCTCGCCGAGGCGCCCGGTCGGCAGTCGGCCAGGGCCGCTCGAACGGCCGGATCGAACTCGGAGGAGGCCACCACCGGCGCGCGGCTAGGAGGGCAGGACCGGCGGCGCGGGCGGCCCGGAGTCGCGATCGCCGAAGAGTTCTGCCGACGCGGTGACGAGCTGATCGACCGTCCATCGCTCGCCCTGCATGATCTGGTTGGCGACGTTCCAGGGCTGCATCAGCTGCACCAGTCCCCCGCCGACCACGAAGTTCTGGCCCGTGATGTGGGCCGCCTCATCGGTGCACAGGTACACGACCCAAGGGGCGACGTTGTCGGGGTCCCAGATGTCGAATCCGTCGCCGCCACCGAACTCGCCGAACGTCATCTCGGTGAGCCGGGTACGAGCCCGCGGGCTGATGGTGTTGACGGTCACGCCGTAGCGACTCATTTCCCGGGCAGCCACGATGCCCAACGAGGCGATCCCCGCCTTGGCCGCGGCGTAGTTGCCCTGACCACCATTGCCGTAGAGACCCGATTCGCTGGCGGTGTAGACGAGGCGACCGCCCACGGGCTCCGCGGTCTGCTTGGCCTTCTCCCGCCAATAGGCGGTGGCCCAGCGAGTGGGTGCCATGTGGCCTCGGAGATGGACCCGGATGACCGCGTCCCACTCGTCTTCCTGCATGTTGAAGACGGTGCGGTCACGGAGGATGCCGGCGTTGCACACGACGATGTCGAGACCCCCGAAGGTCTCGATGGCCTGGTCGATCATCGCCTTGGCGCCGTCCCAGTCGGCCACGTCGTCGTGGTTCGCCACGGCCGAACCCCCGGCGGCGACGATCTCCTCGGCCACGACCTGGGCCGGTCGCTGATTCGCCCCGGTGCCGTCCCACTCACCGCCGAGATCGTTCACCAGGACGCTTGCGCCCTCGGCGGCGAGCGCCATGGCCTCGCCTCGACCCACTCCTCGTGCGCCTCCGGTGACTACGGCGACCCGACCATCCAACCTGCCCATTGCTCTGAACCTCGCTCCAAACTCGACTGCGTGGCGACCGTAGCGGTTCGTCAGGACGTGCGTCCTGGCGAACACACGGCGACGATGTCGTCTCGGCTCGGGAGGGTGGCCGCGAACCCGGGACCGGTGGCGATGAAGGAATCGGCCGCACAGAGTCGGGACACCGGGCCCACGCCCCGCTCCATCAGGCCGGTCATGATCGCCTCGCTGGCCGACCCGCTTTCCCGGCATTCGTCGACGATCACGACACGGTCGCAGTCGGCGACTGCCGCCGCCACCGCATCGAGTGGCAGTGGCGACAGCCAGCGGAGGTCGATCACACGCGCTCCCACGCCTCGCTCGGCCAGGTCGGCCTGGGCCTGAGCAGCAAGATACGCACCGTTTCCGTACGTGACGATGGCGACGTCGGTCCCCGTACCCCGGGTGCCGATGGAGCCCAGCGGGGTCACCGTTGCCATCGCGGCAGGCTCGTAGCGGTGGGCCCAGCCCCGGTCGCCCTCCTCCAGCAGATCGGTGGTGGCGTATCGGGCGATCGGCTCGAGGAAGGCGACGACCCGCTGTTCCTCCCGGGCCAGTCGCACACACTCCCGCAGCATGGCGCTCGCATCGGCACCGTTCGACGGACACGCCACGATCAGCCCGGGGATGTCGCGCAGTACCGCGATCGAGTTGTCGTTGTGGAAGTG
>CAYFLT010000002.1:0-3474 GCA_964344055.1 uncultured Candidatus Nemicrothrix sp. | reverse complement strand
TGACCCGCCGAGAAGAACGGCAGGGTGGCCGCCTCACCCCGGATCTGATCTTCGGCGTTGTGGTAATAGGCCAGGAACTGGATCTCGGGGATGGCCACCAGCCCGTTGTGGGCCATGCCGACGGCCAGACCGAGGATCGACTGCTCGTCGAGCACCGTGTCGATCACCCTCTGGGGACCGAAGCGGGCCTGCAGCCGCTGGGTCACGCCGTACACCCCACCCTTGGCTCCTATGTCCTCCCCCGCGAGTACCACCTCGCGGTGCTGGTGCATGATCTCGGCCAGCGACCAGTTGAGCAGCCGGGCCATCGGCTGGGGTTCTTCCATGGCCCGCCGTTGGCCCTCGTCGAACGGATCGCCCTCGCTCGTCTCGATGGGAGCGGCGGGCCGGGTCGGCGGGACGATCGTGCTCATGATCGCCGCCCGGTCGCGGAGGACAGGCGTGTCCGATACCTCCTCCGCCGCCTTCTCGACCTCCCGATCCACCTCGTCGTAGAGGGCGAGCACCTCTTCGGGAAGCAGTCCGCCGTGATCGACGAGGATCCTCGCGGTGTGCAGCAGCGGGTCGTCACCTTCGGACGCGGCGATCTCGTCACTCGACCGGTACACGGTCTCCACGTCGGCCCCGGCGTGGCCGTACAGGCGGACGCAGCTCATGTGGAGGAAGACCGGGCGCCGGGTGCGACGGACCCGGTCAACGGCCTCGACCGCGGCCCGATGGGTGTCAACGACGTCGAGTCCGTTGCAACAGACGTAGTCCACCCCGGCCCGACCGGACATGCTCGCCTCGACCCAGCCCTGGGGGGTGCGGACCGAGATGCCGAGACCGTTGTCCTCGCACACCATCAGGAGCGGAAGCGGGACTCCTTGATGAGCGGTCCACCCCGCCGTGTTGATGGCCGCCTGACATGAGGCGTGATTCAGGGACGCGTCCCCGAACGTGCCGATGACCACCCCGTCGTCGGGAATCGCCTGATGCTGAGGGCGGGCCCGGCGAGCCAGCCCTATCGAATACGCAGCCCCGACCGCCTTGGGCAGGTGCGACGCGATCGTGCTCGTCTGGGGCGGGATGGCCAACGCCTTGGACCCCAGCACCTTGTGGCGGCCACCGGAGATCGGATCCTCGGTCGAGGCCAGCAGACTCAGCACGAGGTCGCGCACGGGGGTCTGGCCGTCGACCTGGCGGGCCCGCTCGATCTGGAACGCCGCGTCGCGGTAGTGGAGGAAGGCCATGTCGGTCGGGCGAAGGGCGGCCGCCACCGCGGCCATCCCCTCGTGCCCTGACGACCCGATCGTGTAGTAGCCCACCCCCTTGGCCCGGAGCTGTCGAGCCATGCGGTCGACGTGTCGGCTCGTGGCCTGGCTGCGGAACATGGCCACCAGGGTCGAGATCTCAGCGTCGCCTGGTCCCCGGTCCGCCACCCCGGCCGGTGGGAAATCGCCGACGGCAACCCGCCGCCGAAACGCCTGATGCACCCGCTCGACGGGGTCGGACGAGACGGGCTCCGAAGTCGCCATCCGCCGATGCTAAACGGGTTCGGCTCCCTCGCCGAAATACGTCTCTGGCCCGGGAGACCGGCGCCCTGCAGCGCCGCGGGCCGGCCTCAGATCTCGGCCGCTTCCCGCTGGGCGGCACGGAGCGCGTCGATGTCGAAGCCCGGTCGTCGAGCCGCATCGATGAGCACACGCTCGCGGCGGGCGACGAGTCGTGCCGCGCCGGCGATCTCGCTGCAGACCCCGGCCGGGATGACCACCGCACCGTGCTGGTCGGCGTGGATCACATCGCCGTCGGCGACCGACATTCCTGCAACCGTCACCGGCCGGGAGAAGTCGACGACGTGGACGAAGGCATGGGAAGGGCCGACCCGGCCGGCGAGCACCTGGAAGCCGTCGGCGAGGTCCGGCAGATCGCGCACACTGCCGTCGGTGATGACCGCTACACATCCGAGACCCAGGTGGATGTTGCTGTTGACCTCGCCCCAGAACGAGCCGTAGCCGGGTTCCGCGTCGAGGTCCTGGATCACGACGATGCTGGGCTTGGGTCCTGCGTCGATGTACTCGTAGTAGCCGTCCCGAGTGGCGGCCTGCTCATCGGACGTTGGGCCCGGATGCGTCGCTCGGATCGAGGCGGTCCGAACGAATCCGACGACGGGTTCGAGCCCAGGTCGAACACAGACCAGAGGCCGGGTGGTGAACCCGAGCCCCCGGCGTTTTGGAGCCACGAGCTCCAGCGCATTGCACACCGTGGGCGTGTCAAACCCCTTCAGTTCGGCAATCAGCTCATCGGTGAGTTCGACCATGGCCGGAGACTATCGACCGGGTGAGCCCTCGATCCTCCCGGCGACACGATCGGGACGCTCGGCCCCACCGGGTGTCCGGATCACGCCAGAATCTGTCCATGGCTCGCTCGTTGTCGGAGGATTGGGACCACATCGCACCCAAGTGGATCGACTGGGCTCGCGAACCCGGCCACGACTCCTACTGGGTGTTCCACCGTGAGTGCTTCCTCGATCTGGTGGCCGAACCCGGACGGCTCACCCTCGATGTCGGATGCGGCGAAGGGCGAGTGGGACGCGACCTGGAGGCCCGGGGCCACAACGTGATCGGCGTGGATCATTCCGCGATGGCGGTGGAGGCGTGTGTCGCTCACGCTGACGGTCACCCAGCCGCCATCGGTGACGCGGCCCGACTGCCGTTCGGGACCGCGGTGGCGGATCTGGTCGTGGGCTTCATGTCCTTCCACGACCTGGACGATCTCGAAGGTGCCGTCCGCGAGGCGGCCCGTGTGCTCGGAGTTGGGGGCCGGATCCACCTGGCCCTGGTGCACCCGATCAACTCGGCGGGGGCTTGGTCCGCCGAACGGGACGGCGAGCCTCAGGTCTTCGTCATCGACGGTTCGTACCTCGAAACGTTCAGGTACGCCGATCATGTCGAGCGCGACGGCCTCGAAATGACCTTCCACAGCTGCCATCGTCCACTCGGCGACTACGTGCGCGCGTTGGCCGCCGCAGGTTTCGTGATCGAATCGATGGAAGAGGTCACCGACGATGACTCCGCGCGGTGGTCGCGGGTACCGCTGTTCCTCCACATCATCGCCGAGCGCCGCTGACGGAACCGCCGCCTCAGTGACCCCGACAGCCCTAGGTCCCTGTCCGAACGAGGTCCGACGGCGTAGGTTCGAACCATGGCGATCGTGGTGGGTGTCGATGGTCTCGACGAGCTCGTCCGACTCCTACGCGGCGACGGGCGAACGGTCATCGGGCCGCGGATCCGTGATGGTGTGATCACTCCGGAGGAGATCGAGCACGGCGACGACCTCCCCCGCGGCTGGACCGAGGAGCAGGACGGCGGCCACTACCGACTCGTCCCCACCGGCACCGACGAGGTCTTCGCCTCGGCCACTCCCGCCCGCCCGTGGAAGCGCTATCTCCAGCCAGAGCGGACCCTCCTCGTCCGGGCCCGTCGTGGCGACGAC
>CAYFLT010000001.1:187351-194605 GCA_964344055.1 uncultured Candidatus Nemicrothrix sp. | reverse complement strand
CGGTCTCCGCCGGCGTTCGGCCACAGATCGAGGCGGCCCACCAGGCGACCGAGGACAGGATCAGTCCGCCGACGAGCATGGTCGTGCGCCATCCGAACTCCTGGAATCCGAACACCACCACTGGTGCCGCAAAGCCTCCGAGGGCGAATCCCATCGACTGGATCGACAGCGCCCGGGCTCGGCGACGCTCGAACCAGGCAACGGTTGCGGCTGTGGTGGTCAGGAACCCGATGAGGCTCATCCCGATCGCCAGCACGAGCATGGCCAGGAGGAAGTGCAGGCGGGTGTCGACGAGGGCCACACTGGCGAACCCGGTCACGCTCACCAGAGCGCCGGCACGCATGACCCGGGCGACACCGAAGCGTTGGATCGCCCGCCCCTGGGCCGGCCCGAACAGGGCGCTCTGGCCACGGGTGACGGCGAAGATCACCGAGAAGAAGGTCTTCGACCAACCGAACTGATTCCGCAGCTGAACGGCCAGGTTGCCGTAGCCCTGCATCCACACCATCGACTGGATCGACCACACCACCGATGTCGCACCGACCACCCGCCACCCCGTGTACGGGCGCCGCGTGGAGGCGGTGGTGGCCGGGTCGCGCATCCGATCGAGCCTATGGGCACCTCGATGCCGTCGGGCGCGTGGGTCGTGGCCCCAGGAGCACCGCGAGCCGGTGGCCCGCCAGAAGGCGAGCCGACGGTTCTAGTCGTTTCTCGGGAAGCCGAGGTCGACCGAGGAGGTGGTGGGGTCGGGCCAGCGGGTGGTGATGGCCTGCGCCTTGGTGTAGAAGCGGATTCCCTCTGGGCCGTACATGTGGGTGTCGCCGAAGAGGGAGTCCTTCCAGCCACCGAACGAGTGGTAGCCGACCGGTACCGGGATCGGGACGTTGACGCCCACCATGCCGACCGGTGCATCCTCACAGAACTGGCGGGCCGCGCCACCGTCTCGGGTGAAGATCGCGGTGCCGTTCCCGTAGGGGTTGGCCTCGAGCATCGCCATCGCCTCGTCGTAGGTGTCGACCCGCACCACCGACAGCACCGGTCCGAACACCTCGTCCTTGTAGACGTCCATGTCGGTGGTGACGTTGTCGATCAGCGAGCAGCCGAGGAAGAAGCCATCGTTGTCGAACTCGGTGTCGCGCCCGTCGAGCACGACCGTGGCCCCCGCATCGGCGGCGCCGCCGACGTAGCCGGCCACCCGATCGCGGTGCTCGCGAGTGATGAGCGCGCCCATCTCGGCATCCGGGTCGTCGCCCGCGCCGATCTTGAGCTTGTTGGTGCGGTCGACGACGGCGTCGACCAGGGGATCGGCGGAATCACCGACCGCCACGACCACCGAGATGGCCATGCACCGCTCGCCGGCCGATCCATAGGCGGCCGACACTGCTGCGTCAGCGGCGAGACCGATGTCGGCGTCGGGGAGCACGAGCATGTGGTTCTTCGCCCCACCGAGCGCCTGCACCCGCTTGCCGTTGTTGGAGGCCGTCTGGTGGATGTAGCGGGCGATCGGGGTGGACCCCACGAAGCTGACGGCCGAGATGTCGGGATGCTCGAGGATCCGGTCGACGGCCACCTTGTCGCCGTTGACCACGTTGAACACGCCGTCGGGGAAGCCGGCTTCGCTGATGAGCTCGGCGAGGAAGAGCGCCACCGAGGGGTCTTTCTCGCTCGGCTTGAGCACGAAGGTGTTCCCGCACGCGATTGCGTTCGGGATCATCCACAGCGGCACCATGGCCGGGAAGTTGAACGGGGTGATACCGGCCACCACGCCGAGGGGGCGGCGCACCGTGGTGACGTCGACCCCACCGGCCACCTGGTTGGAGTGACCACCCCGCAGCAGCTCGCCGATGTTGCAGGCGTATTCGATGTTCTCGAGGCCGCGGGCCACCTCACCCATCGCGTCGCTGTGGACCTTGCCGTGCTCGTTCGACACCTTCCAGGCCAGCTCGCTCGCGTTGGTGTCGACGAGGTTGCGGAGGTTGAACATCAGCTTGGTGCGGTTGGCGAGGCTCGACCGACCCCACTCGACGGCCGCCTCCTTCGCGGCCGCGACGGTGGCGTCGACCTCGGCGACCGACGCCAACGCGACGCTTCCGGTCTGCTCACCGGTGGCCGGGTTGTAGACCGGTCCGGTGCTGCCGGATGTGCCGGCGACTGCTGCGCCGTTGATGTAGTGGCCCAGTTCGGTGGTCATTGCTGTCCCTTCGCGTTCCGGCTCCGCGCCGGCCCGATCATGCTGCTTCCTGATCGGCGCAGTCGCCGATGGCCGCGATCATCGCGGCGATTCCTTCGTCCATCTCGGCTTCGGTCACGTTCAGCATCGGGGCGATGCGGATCACGTTTCCGTAGAGCCCACCCTTGCCGACCAGCAGGCCGTGTGCACGGCAGGCCTCGAGGAAGGCACCAGCCCGAGCGGCGTCGGGTTCGTTCGATCCCGGGTGCACGAATTCGAGGGCCTGCATCAGACCCTTGCCGCGCAGCTCGGCGATCCAGTCGGTTGCGTCGACGGCGTCCGCGAGTCCGGCGCTCAACTGCTCGCCTCGCGCCAGAGCGTTGGCCTGCATGTCTTCCTCGACGAGCGCGTCGAGAGTCGCGACACCGGCCGCTGCCGACAAGGGGTTTCCGCCGAAGGTCGAGAACGAGGTGACGGTGATGGTGTCCATGATCTCGGCGCGGGCAACGACTCCCGCGAGAGCCGCGCCGTTCCCCACCCCCTTGGCGAAGGTGAGCATGTCGGGCACCACGTCGTGAGCCTGGTACCCCCAGAAGTGCTCGCCGGTGCGACCCCACCCGGTCTGGACCTCGTCGGAGATGAGCAGGATCCCACGGGCGTCGAGCTCCTTCTTGAACGCCCCGAAGAAGCCGTCGGGCGGGGTGGCGAACCCTCCCACCCCCTGGATGGGTTCGGCGATCAAGCAGGCAACATCACCGGCCGACATCATGTCGAGCATCTGGGCGAGGTCGTCGACGCATGCCTCGGTGAACGAGGCATCGTCGAAGTCGCGGAAGGGACTGCGCAGCCGGTATCCGCCTTGGACGAAGTTGACGTCGAGCCCGGAGATCGACGTGGAGGACCACGAACTGTGGGAGGTGATCGCCTGGGCCGGGAACGACCGGCCGTGGTAGCTGTTGCGCATCGCCAGCACCTGGTTCGACTTGCGATAGCTGGTGGCGAGCAACAGGGCGGTGTCGTTGGCTTCCGTGCCCGACGCGGTGAAGAAGACCCGGGCGTCGGGGATGCCCGACAGGGCGGTGATCTTCTCGGCCAGCTCGATCATCGGCTCGCTCAGATAGAGGGTGGATGTGTGCATCACCTTCGCCGCCTGGGCCTGCACCGCGGCGGCCACCTTCGGGTGGTTGTGGCCGATCATGGTGGTGAGCACGCCGCCGAAGAAGTCGAGATAGCGGTCGTCCTCGACGGTCGAGACGTAGCTCCCCTCCCCTCGGTCGATCGAGATCGGCGTGTCGAACATGGGCTTGACGAACGACGGCAGCACGGCGCGATAGCGCTCGTGGAGGTCGGCGTCGGTGCGGGGCGCGTTCATCCTCGAATTATGTTCGCCGATTTGATTGCATACAAGCGCCTCTTTGTTCTATACAAACTTTGATGACGGTCGTCGACGCCACCACCCTCGCCTCCGGGATCGACACGCCCGTGGCCGGAGAGATCGCCCGGTCGGTCGGCGCAGCCGTGGCCGCCGGCGACCTCCGGCCCGGCGACCATCTTCCGACCGTTCGGTCCCTCGCCCGAGAACTCGGCGTCAGTCCCAGCACGGTGTCGGACGCCTGGCGGATCCTCCGCGAGCGGGGCCTGATCGACACCGATCGGCGGCGGGGAACCACCGTCCGCTCGCCCGCATCCGCCGCGGACGGGCGCTCGTGGCAGGTGCCGGTCCGGCCCGGCACCCTCGATCTCGACCTGAGCACCGGCACCCCCGATGCCGACCTGTTGCCGTCACTCGCGGCCACACTCGACCGGATCCAGCTCGATCTGGGCGCCACCAGCTATCTGGACGAACCGGTCGTGCCGGGTCTCAGCGAACTCCTCGTCTCCCAGTGGCCGTTTCCGGCCGAGGCGATGACCATCGTCGACGGCGCCCAGGATGCCCTCGACCGCATCATCGCCACGGTGGTGCGCTTCGGCGACCGTGTGATCGTCGAAGACCCGACCTTCCCGCCCCTGCTCGACCTCCTCGATCTGGCCGGCGCGACCGTGATCGGTGTGCGGGTCGGCGCCGAAGGGATCGACCCGTCCGGGGTCGAGGCCGCCTTGTCGCAGGATCCGGTGGCGATGTTCGTGCAGCCTCGCGCCCACAACCCGACCGGGGCGGGGCTCAGCGGGGCCCGGGCTGTCGAGCTCGCCGACCTTCTCCGGCCCACCGATGTGATCATCGTGGAGGACGATCACTCCGGCGCCGTTGCCGGCGCGGCGCTCCACAGCATTGGTGCTCATCTGCCCGGGCAGACGGTCCACATCCGGAGCTACTCGAAGTCCCACGGTCCTGACCTCCGAATCGCCGCGATCGGTGGTGCCGCCGGGCCGATCGAGGCCGTCGTCCGGCGCCGCCAGCTCGGACCGTCGTGGACCAGCCGGCTCCTGCAGCGGGTCCTGCTCGATCTCCTCTGCGACGAGACGACCACCACCGCGGTGGCCGTCGCCGAAGCGACCTACACGGAGCGGCGCGCCGCCCTGATCGCTGCCCTGCAGGAGCGAGACGTCGACGTGGCCGAGGGCGGATCGGGCCTCAATCTGTGGGTCCCCGTGGACGACGACCGCGATGCCGTCGTCGCCCTGGCCGCCAACGGCATCGGCGTCGCGCCCGGCGAACCCTTCGAGGTCGCCCGCCGCGGCCAACGCCACATTCGCCTCACCCTGTCGACCGATATCGACCACCTCGGCCGACTCGCCGACACCATCGCCACCGCCGCGGGCCGGTCACCCGACGCCAACCCGCGCTGACCGAGGTCTACGAGCTACCAGTCGGCGGCGATGTATTGGGTCTCGCAGAACTCGAAGATGCCTTCGTGGGCACCCTCGCGGCCGAGGCCGCTCTGCTTCATACCGCCGAAGGGCGCGGCCGGATCCGACATCGCACCGCGGTTGATGCCGACCATTCCCGACTGGATGCGCTCGCCGACGCTCATGGCCCGAGCAACGTCGCCGGAGAACACGTAGGCGGCGAGTCCCATCTCGGTGTCGTTGGCCCAGTCGATCATCTGGTCGGTGTCGGTGAACGGGATCACCGGCGCCACCGGGCCGAAGATCTCCTCCTTGGTGATCGGCGACTCCATGGTGACGTTGCCGAGCACGGTGGGCTCGTAGAAGAACCCGGGCCGGTCCATCGGACCGCCACCGACTGCCGTGGTGGCGCCTGCCGCCACCGCACCCTGCACGAGCTCGTCGATCGTCTTGATCGCGCCGGCATTGATCATCGGACCGCAGGTCACATCGTCTTCGGTACCCGGACCGACCTTCACCGCACCCATGGCGGCCGCCATCCGTTCGGTGAACTCGTCAGCCACACCGGCCTCCACGAACATCCGGTTGGCGGCGGTGCAGACCTCCGCGGAGTGTCGCATCTTGGCGATCATCGCGCCCTCGACGGCCGCATCCATGTCGGCATCGTCGAACACGACGAACGGGGCATTCCCACCCAGCTCCATGCCGACTTTGAGCACGCGGTCGGCACAGCGCTTCAGCAGCACCCGACCGACCTCGGTGGATCCGGTGAAGGACACCATGCGGGTGGCACGGTGCTCGGTGGCCGCATCGAACCAGGCCCCGGAATTGCTGGTCGGGACGACATTGACCAGCCCGGCGGGAACCCCGGCCTCCTCGAGCAGCTCGGCGATCCGGAGCGCCGTGAACGGAGTCTCCTTCGGCGGCTTGATCACCGCCGCGTTGCCGGCGGCAAGGGCCGGCGCGACCTTGCGGGTGATCATCGCGGCGGGGAAGTTCCACGGGGTGACCATCACCACCACACCAACCGGCGGATGGTGCACGATGATGCGGTGCAGACCACTGGGAGCCCGCTTGATGGAGCCGTCGATGCGGACTGCCTCCTCGGCGTTCCAGCGGAAGAACTCCGCGGCGTAGGCGATCTCGCCCTTGGCGTCGGCCAGGGGCTTGCCGTGCTCGGCCGTGATCAACCCGGCGAGATCGTCGGTGTGGTCGATCAGGATCTGCCAGCACGCACGCAGGACCTCACTACGCACTCGCGGGGCGGTGGCTGCCCATCCCTTCTGGGCCGTGTCGGCCGCGTCGACGGCAGCCGTGGCATCCGCCGGCGTACCCGCCGACACCTCGGCGAGCACGTCGCCGGTCGCCGGGTTGAGCACCGGGATGCGCTCTCCCTCGCTTCCTTCGCGCCACTGTCCACCAATGAGCATCTGAGTCTGCATGGGCCGTACTTTCGCAGGGCCCGGGCAGTGTGCCAACCCGCCGAACCGGGAATCTCGCCAGCCGCGAGGGAGGTTCCCCGGGCATGACCGACCCTGAACCCGCGGGCGCCTACCGCCAGCTCGGAATTCTCGCGGCAGCCATGGTGATGTCGATGACGACGTGGTTCGCGGCCGCGGCCGTCCTCGGTGAGCTGCGGGAGGAGTTCGGGCTGTCCCGCATCGGCGGATCATGGCTGACGATCGCCGTGCAGATCGGCTTCGTCGTCGGCGCGTTGGGCTCGACCGTCACCAATCTGGCCGATCTGATCCCACCTCGACGATTGGTGCTGATCGGTTCGGTCGTGGCCGCAGTGGCCAACCTGACCCTCCTGGTCGCCCCCGGTGCACCAGCCGCGCTCGCGGGACGCCTGGTGACCGGCGCCGGTCTGGCCCTGGTCTATCCACCGGTGATGAAGGCCGTGGCCACGTGGTTCCGCCACGGCCGCGGCGTGGCACTCGGCGTGATGGTCGGGGCCCTCACCCTCGGTTCCGCGGTCCCCCACCTGGTGGCCGCCCTCGGAGGCGTCGGTTGGGAGGCCACCATCATCGCCACTTCGGTGATCACGGTCGTCGGTGGGCTGGTGGCGGACCAGATCGCGAAGGACGGGCCCTACCCGTTCGGCCGAACGGTCTTCGACCCCCGCCGGGTTCTCACCGTGTTCCGGGACCGTCGCACCCGGCTCGCGACTCTCGGCTACTTCGGCCACATGTGGGAGCTCTACGCGATGTGGACCTGGTTCGGCGTGTTCTTCGCCGACGTCCTCGATCACCGAGGCGTGGACAACGGCCCCAGACTCGCCTCGCTCGCCGCCTTCG
>CAYFLT010000001.1:185856-187341 GCA_964344055.1 uncultured Candidatus Nemicrothrix sp. | reverse complement strand
CGGCGTTCCCACCGCCACGCATGTGTGGACCGGCATCGTCATCGCGGTGGCGCTCTCGGTGCTGCTGCTCACCTGGTCGGGCTTGGTGGCGTTGATTTTTGCCGCGCTCGCCGCCTTCGCGGTCGTCGGATCGGGAGCAGTCGGAAGCTGGCTCGGGGGTCGGATCAGCGATCGGCATGGTCGCTCCACCGCAGCCGGGCTCGCCATGGCGATCTCCGGCTCCATCTCGCTCTTCATCGGCTTCCTCGTCGAGGCCCACCCGCTCCTGGTCCTCGGGATCGCCGTGGTGTGGGGCTTCTGGGTAGTGGCCGACTCCGCCCAGTTCTCGACGCTCGTCTCGGAGGTGGCCGACCAGGACTCGGTCGGGACCGCGCTGACGGCTCAGCTGGCGTCCGGCTTCGTCCTCACTGTCGCCACCATCTTCCTGGTGCCGGTGATCGAGCGCGATCTCGGTTGGGGGTGGGCCTTCCTGATGCTCGCCCCGGGACCCGCGTTGGGCACATGGGCGATGGCGCGCCTCCGCGGGGTGGCCGCGGAACCGCTCGAAGCTCGTTGAGCGACCTACGACCTACGACCAGTGGTCGGGCGCACGGCCATCTGACCCGTGGATCGAGGGTTGCACGACGGCGTCAACCGCGGTCGAACCAGGGAAGCATCCACTGCACCGCCGGCCCGATGGCGACCAGCCACCACACCGTGCCCCAACCGATGGTGCCACCCAGCAGCACACCGCCGGTGAACGCGAACGCCTCGATTCCGAACCGTGCGGCGCGGATGCTCACTCCTCGATCGTGCAAGCCGGTCATCACGCCGTCGCGGGGTCCCGGTCCCATCCGCACGCCGAGATAGAGGCTCGATCCCATCCCGACGATCAGAGGCGCAACGATGGTGAAGGCCGTCCGGCCGAAGGCCGACGCTGGTTCATCGACCAGCCAGAGCGTGACGTCGGTGGCGGGTCCGATGACGATGATGTTCATCACCGTGCCGAAGCCGATGCGCACTCGCATGACGAGAACGATCAGCAGCAGCGCGGCACCCGTGACCACGGTGGCGCCGCCGATACTCAGCGGGGAGTGCTCGGAGAGGCCTTCGTGGAAGACGGTCCATGGTCCCTGCCCGTTCTGCCCGCGGACGACCAGCCCGAGACCGACACCGAAGCAGCACAGTCCGACGAAGAGTTGGGGAAGACGCCGCACGGTCGGACTGAACACCGGCGCAACCTAGCCGCCCGCCGCACCACCCCTTTCGACGCCGCGAACATTCAGGAAGATCACGACGGACGTTCGACGGATCCGCCATAGCCGGTGGTGCCGGAGGCGCCGGCAGCGGCGCCGAGCCGGTCCATGGGGGCGGTGTGGCGGGAGGGAGTCGGGGTGAACGCGACGGGCAAGCTCTTGATGCCGCCCACGAAGTTGGAGCGCAGGTGGTCCGGCGCCCCGGCCGACCGAATGTCGGGAAGACGGTCCGCGATCTCCCGGAACATGA
>CAYFLT010000001.1:171466-185846 GCA_964344055.1 uncultured Candidatus Nemicrothrix sp. | reverse complement strand
GGTGGATGTCGGGCACCCGCTTCGCGAGCTCCTCGAAGATCACCTTGATCTCCATCTTCGCCAGGTTGGCCCCGAGGCAGTAGTGCGGACCGCCCCCACCGAAGCCGATGTGGTCGTTGGGCGTGCGCTCGATGTCGAACGTCCACGGATCGTCGAACACCCGGGGATCCCGGTTGGCCGCGACGTGCCACATGACGACCTTGTCGCCGGCCTTGATCTGCACGCCTCCGAGTTCGTAGTCCCGGAGCGCCTGGCGGCGGAAGTTGAGCACTGGTGTGGACCAGCGGACGATCTCGTCGACCGCGGTGTCCATGTACCGGTCTGGGTCGCTCCGGAACTTCTCCCACTGCTCCGGGAAGTCGAAGAAGGCCTGCATCCCGTGGGTGATCGCAGTACGAGTGGTCTCGTTCCCTGCCACGCACAACAGCAGGAAGAACATGTCGAACTCGGTCTCGTCGAGCCGTTCGCCGTCGACGTCGGCCGACAGCAGGGTGGTGATGATGTCGTCGGCGGGCTTGTCCCGACGCTCGGTCTGCAGGGCCCGGCTGTAGAGGAACAGCTCCGTGGCCGCCGCGATCACGTCCTCGTGCTTCTCGGCGACGTCGGGATCGTCGCCACCGATCATCGCGTTCGTCCAGCGGAAGATCTTCTCCCGATCTTCGAGGGGGATCCCCACCATCTCGGCGATCGCCTGAAGCGGCAGCTCAGCGGCCACCTCGGTGACGAAGTCGCACTCGCCCCGCTCGCACACCCGGTCGAGGATCAGGTCGGCCCGGTTCTGCAGGTAGCCCTCCAGCAGGGCGATCATCCGCGGCGTGAACCCTCGGCTGACGATCCGGCGGTAGCGGGTGTGCTTGGGCGGATCCATCGAGATCATCAGGGAGTCCTCGGCGAACCCCGACACACTGTCGGCCGGGTCGCGGTCTCGCATCTGGGTGCCGTGCGCCGCCGATGAGAAGACGTCCGCGTGGCGGTTGACCTCACGCAGGTGGGCGTGACGGGTGATCACCCAGAACCCTGGCCCCATGTCGCCCTCGTCGAACCAGTGAATCCCCGGCTCGGTCTCGCGGAATCGGGCCAGCATCTCGTGATGCTCCTGACGCTGGAACGCGTCGAAGTCCCAGAGGTCGACGTCGATGGGCGGGTTCGTGGCGGTCACAGACTTCCCTCACAGTGGTGTTGCCGGAATTGCGTCCTGGGAGGGAACTGTAGGGGTTGGTCGGGCTCAGACAGCCGCTTCCACCTTGGGCGGAGGTCCGACGTAGCGGGCGCTGGGTCGGATGATCTTGCCGACACCCACCTGCTCGATGATGTGGGCCGACCAGCCGATCGACCGACTGACCGAGAACGTCGGGGTGAACATGGCCCTGGGTAGGCCGGCCAACTCGAGGACGACACCGGCCCAGAACTCGACGTTGGTGACGATCCGCTGATCGGGCTTCCAGTCTGCGAGCACAGCGAGGACCTCCCGCTCGATGCCCGCAGCACGCGGCACCAGGTCGCCACCGAGCCGCTCGGCTGCCTCCCTCAGCACCACCCCGCGAGGATCTTCCGCTCGGTAGACGGCGTGGCCGAAGCCCATGATCTTGTCGCCCCTCGCGAGGGCGTCGCGGACCCAGTCGGCAGCGCGGTCAGGGGTACCGATCTCGTCGATCATCTCGATACAGCGACTCGGTGCGCCGCCGTGCAGTGGGCCGGTGAGGGCGCCCACCGCGGCCACCATCGACCCCGCCACGTCGGCACCGGTGCTCGCCACCACTCGTCCGGTGAAGGTCGAGGCGTTGAAGCCGTGATCGACCGTGGCCACCAGGTACTGCTCGACCGAGCGAGCCGCCAGCTCGGTCGGCATCACCCCGGTCGCCATGCGGAGGAAGTCCGCCGCGTGTCCGAGCGTCGGGTCCGGGTCGACTGGATCCAGCCCCTGACGGCGCCGGTGGTGGCGCGCCAGAATCGTGGGCACCACCGCCGCCAGCCGAAGCGCGTCGTCGTACAGCTCGGCTTGGGACCGGTCGAGGGACGGGCCCCGAGCTTCACGATCAGCCACGGCAAGGATGCCGACTCGCAGGGTCGCCATCGGATCGTCGAGACACTCGGCAGCCGAGTCGACCAGATCGGCGACCGCCGCGGGAAGGGATCGGAGTGGTCCCGGATCGATGGCCGGCTGCTCCGGGGGAAGGGCACCGCGGATCTGGAGCGTCCAGACGTCCTCGAGGGAGCGGTTGCGGGCGAGTCCCGCGGCGTCGTGCTCGCGGTAGTGGAAGAAGCCCTCCTGGCCTCGGACATCGCCGAGTTCGGTGTCGGCCACGGCGAGCCCCTTCAGGCCGGGCGGTGCGATCTCCATGGTGGTCTCCTCTCGTTTCCGTCTCTCCAACCTCCCTGATCCCAGATACATTGACAACATTGATCGGCTCAACATTGATTGGATCAATGCATGACAGACTCCGCCGGACTTCCGGGCAGCGGCGACCGGCAAGAGCGCATCGGTGCAGCCGAGGCGGCCTCTCGACTCGGCGTGAAACGAGAGACGATCTACGCCTACGTCAGCCGTGGCCTGATCACCTCGGAGCGCCACATCGACGGCAAGTCCTCCACCTTCGACCCCGCCGAGGTCGAGCGCCTGCGCCGTCGCCGCAACAGCGGGCGGCCCGGCCGCCTCGAGGTGCCGATCGCCTCCTCGATCACCGAAGTCGTCGACGGCAGTGTCTCCTACCGTGGGCACTCCGTTGAGTCACTGCTCGAGGCCGGACGCCACTACGAGGACGCCGCGGAACTGCTGTGGACGGGCCATCTCGGCTCCTCGCCGCCCTGGAGCCCCTCGGCACCCATCGCGGCGGCAATCGCCCGAGCGCTCGCCGCGCTCCCGGACCACGCCTCGGCCACCGACCGCATGATGGCAGGGGTAGTCGCCGCCGGCGCAGCCGACACCTTCAGCGACGACCGGTCACCCGAGGGCGTCGTATCGAGTGGCCGAACGCTCGTGCGGGCCCTCGTGGATGCGATGCCCCGCGTCGACGGCGCCACCCCGGACGACGACGCTGACGAACCCTCCCACCTCGCTCGCCGCCTCTGGCCCCGGCTCACCACGCGCACGGATGGGCCGTGGGTCCTGCTGGATCGGGCACTCCTTCTTCTCGCCGACCACGGCATGGCCACTTCCACACTCGCGGCGAGACTCGCGGCATCCACCCGAGCAGCACCACACGCGGTACTGGTCGCCGCCCTCGGACCACTCGCCGGCCCACTCCACGGCGCAGCCAGCCGAACGGTCCACGAGCTGTTCGAAGACGCAGAGCGCAATGGTGCCGACGCCGCGCTTTCGAACGTGATGTACCGCGACGGCCGGGTGCCGGGGATCGGCCACTTCATCCACCAGACCCGGGACCCTCGCCACGACCTCCTGTTCGACGCGATCGCAGACTGCTCCGGGGAACTCGACGAGTTGAGGCTCGATGTCGTGGCATCGGTCGTCTCGCGGACGTCCGATCGGATTCCGGTGCCGCCGAATGTCGACTTCGCGCTCGGGGCACTCACCTTTTCCGCCCGGATGGCGCCGAGTGCCGGCGAAGCGATCTTCGCCATCGCCCGAACCGCCGGCTGGCTGGCCCACGCGCTCGAGGAGTACGACGAGACGCCGATCCGCTTCCGGCCGGTCGGTCGCTACGTCAGCGTCCGCTGATCAGGCGACGTCGCACACGTCGGTGCCCGCCAGCGCCTCAGGTGCCGACGCCGCGGCGCTCGCCGAGTAGCGGCAGATCACGGTGCCGGTCTGGGCTCTCGTGACGGTGCCGTTGGGGTCGAACAGAGTCGGCGTCATGCCGTTGGTCAGGCCGGCTTCGAACATCCAGACGACGGCGACCGAGAAGTAGCGGCCCGCCGGCACGTCGGTGAACGGATTGGGTCCGGCGGGTGCGGGTTCTCCGGCCAACCGGTGAAAGACCGTCGCGAGCTGGGCACGGTTCATCTCACCGTTGGGGTTGAAGGTGGTCAGCGACGTTCCGGTGACCACCCCGACCTCGGCTGCCCAGGCGATCGCGTCCGCCGCGAAGCTGGACGGATGGACGTCGAGGAACGGCAACGGTTCGGTCGGGGCGGGCGAACCCAGCCACCGCCACAGCAGCGTGACCACCTCGGCCCGGGTGAGCACACGATGCGGGCTGAAGGTGGTTGCCGTGGTGCCGGTGGTGATCTGGGTCTCCGCCATCCACTTCACGCTGGGGCCGTACCACGAAGCGCAATCCCGGCATCGCAGGCGTGCGCGCCGCGGGCTCGACATCGGCGAACAGGGCCGCAATGAACCAGTCGAAGAGCAGATCGCGTGACCGGCCGGTCGTGTCCGTGGCTGTGAGAGTGACGCTGTGCTCACCCCGGGTGACCGGCGAGCCGGTGATCGCGCCGGTCGAGGACTCGAGAGACAGACCGGCCGGGAGACCAGTGGCAGAGAAGCTGACGCCGTCGCCGTTGTTGTCCGAAGCGGAAACCGTCAGGGCGACCGTGTCGCCCACGAACAGCGGCTGACCGGCCACCCGCAGGTCCAGCACCGGCCGCACCCCGGGCCGCTGCATCAGCCGGGCGGTCCCGGAATCCTGATCTCGAACTCGTGGGTGTCCGCCGAGAAGGCCTTCGTGGCCACCACGGTCACCGCACCACCAGGGGGCACTTCGGGTGGTGCGGTGAAGCGACCGTATTCGTTCCACGTGCCCGCGCTGACGATCGTGCCGGTGGCCGCGCTACCCCCGGCGACACCGTCCACGGTCCATGAGACGTCGTCGAAGAGGCCCCACGGATGCCGGAAGTCGAACGAACCGGTGACCGGCACTTCGCCGAACACGTCCCATTCGAGCTGGAGCGTCTCGCCGAGACCACGAGAGTCGGTGGCAACGAAGGTGACGACGTTGCGTCCCTGCTGTTGGGTGGTCCCCGTTACCACGCCGGTGCCCGAGTTGATCGACAGACCGCTGGGGAGTCCGAAGGCGTCGTTGTCGAAGATGTCGCCGTCGGGGTCGCTGGCACCGAAGGCGAAGGTGACCGGGTCGCCGAGTCTGGTGGACTGCGGTCCCGGATCGACCACCAGCGGTTTGCGGTTGGCCGACTCGATCGTGACGACGAGATCGTCGAACTGGGAGTTGTCGGTGCGGGTGGCTCGGATGGTGACGGTCCCGCCGCCGGGTGCATCGTCCGGGGCGGTGTAGAGACCGATCTCGTTGTTGGTCCCCGACGCGGTGATGGTGCCGACGGTTGCGTTCCCGCCGGCCACACCATCGACCGACCACGTCACGTTCGAGGCCGCACCCCCCAACACGGCCGTTGCGGTCTCCGACGATCCGGTCAGCATCGTGCTCTGCAGGCCCTCGACCTCGACGCCGGCGCATCCGCCGTTGTCCAACAACACGACCGACCTGGTCGGGTGCTCCGGGAAGTCACTGGTCGAATCCCGGGCGAGGTACTCGAAGCGGTCACAGCCGGATGCGCCCCCGTCGGGCGTGTAGCTGACCGTCGCCCCGGTGAAGGGGACTCCGACCGTCTCGTCGAGTGTTCCGTCGGCGGGCGCAGTGACGATCTCGTACTCGACCGACCCCGGTGAGCCGAAGGTCTCGATCGAAAGGGTGACGTTGGTCGAGCCCGACACCGCCACCGGTCCGACCGGCAACGCGTTGTAGCCCGGGACGGTCGACTGGGTCTTCGCGAACCCGATCGGGTTGTTCTCGTTGGTCTCGACGATGCGGTCGAAGGGGTCGGCCTCGTTGGCGAGCCAGTACTCGCCGGGAGCGACGTTGGAGACGTCGATCCACTGGTAGGTCAGGTGCCAGCCGTACACATCACGCCAGCCGGCCCCGGTCCCCATGACGAGGTCGGTCGACTCGGGGGAACCCTGGTCGCAGAACTGGGTGACCGTGCCGGTGTACACCTTCGGATCGGCCGACCCCGAGTAGTCCTCGCCCTCGGCCGGCTCGATGTCGTAGAGACAGAAGCCGATCTTCTGGGCCGGGGCGGCCTCGGCCGACTTGTCGCTGTTCCACAGTGAGTAGCGGCCGATCTCCATCAGGTGGAAGTGGTTGTGGTCGTCCGCCAGCTCGTACTGCACCGTCGGTGAGGTGATGACGTGCCAGTTTCCGAGCGTGTCCTTGGCCCGCTGCTGCATCGCGTTCGGGTCGGCCGAGTCGGTGAGTTGGGGGTTGCCGGAGACCTCGAGAGGTCCGTCACCGACGTTGGTGACGTAGCCGTCGAACTTCAACAGCAGGCGGTTGTCTCCGTTGACGACCTGTTCGACGACACCACCCTGGGGTTGGGGGTCGTCGCTGATGAGGTCCGGGTAGAGGATCGTGGCCGCAACGGCGTCGTCGACGGTGCCGAGGGGAGTACCGACGAGCGCGGCGAGAACGGTGAGTGTCACCGCGAGGCGGGGCAGGCGCATGCGGTCTTCGATCCGCCGGAGAACCAGCACCAATCCGAGGACGAGCGTCGCGATGACGAAGAGTTCGAACGGCAGGGATGGATCGGCCTCGGGCACCGAGAACACCCGCTCCGACCGGACCGCAGCGGGTTGGGTCGGGTCGTGGGAGGTGTGCGCCGAGGCCGTCTCCGCCGTCGCCAGGAGCGCGCCGATCCCCGCGAGGATCGCCACGGTGCGGTTCGGACGGGGGAGACCGGTCATACGGGTTCGACTGGTAGGGAATCGCGGGCCGCCGCCCGCTGCAGCACGAGAGTACGACAGCCCGCTCCCGCCCGCGGCCAGGATCCCGCGAATTGATCCGTCCGACCCAAGGTCAAACGGGGGGACAGGCACCCGTTTGACCTCGGCGGCCGGGGCTCAGCGGATGTCGTCCCATGCCTCGAGGAGGCGGTCGACGGCGATCGACGGGGCCACCTCGCCGTCGTGGACCCGCCGCTCGAGCTCCGACCGGAGCTCGGTGAGCGCGACCTCGGCGTCGAAACGATCCAGCAGTCGCTCCCGCAGGAGATCCCGCATCCACGCCATCTGTTGTTGCCGGCGGCGCTCGGCCCGCTCGCCGCTGTCCTCCATCTTGTGACGGTGCAGCTCGACCTGGTCCCACAGTTCGTCGAGCCCATCACCGAGCAGCCCTGAGCAGGTCAGCACCGGCGGCGTCCAGTTGGGCGACGCCGGCTGCATGAGGTGGAGCGCACGGCGATAGTCGACCGCGGCCAGCCGAGCGTTCTCGGCGTTGTCGCCGTCGGCCTTGTTGACTGCCAGGAGGTCGGCGAGCTCCAGGACGCCCTTCTTGATCCCCTGCAGCTGATCGCCGGCCCCGGCGAGCATCAACACCACGAAGATGTCGACCATCCCGTGGACGACGGTCTCGCTCTGGCCCACGCCGACGGTCTCCACCAGCACCACGTCGTAGCCTGCGGCCTCCAACACCAGCATCGCTTCGCGGGTGGCACGGGTGACCCCGCCGAGCGTTCCAGCCGACGGGGAAGGACGGATGAAGGCGTGGTCGTCGACCGCGAGGCGGGCCATTCGGGTCTTGTCGCCGAGGATCGAACCACCCGTGCGCGAGCTGGACGGATCCACGGCCAGGACCGCCACCCGGTGACCGAGCCCGGTGAGGCGGGTGCCAAGCGTGTCGATGAACGTCGACTTGCCGACTCCGGGAACACCGGTGATGCCGACTCGGTGGGCGTCGCCCGTGTGGGGCAGGAGACGATCGAGCAGGTCGGCCGCCAGGCTTCGATGATCCGTTCGAGTCGACTCGACGAGCGTGATGGCCTGGCCGACCGCCGTCCGATCACCCGCCAGCACTCCCTTCTCCAGGGCGTCGACGTCGACATCGGACATGGCCGAACCCTAACGGGCCCAGATCCGGAGTCGTGACCTACCATCCGAGGGCTGCAACAGGCTGGGGGAACAGATGTCGGACGAACTGTGGCGCCGGTCGGCCGGCGAACTGGCCGCGATGATCCGCGACCGAACCGTGTCGAGCCGTGAGGTGGTCGAGGCCCACCTCGACCGGATCGAGGCCGTGAACGAGGCGGTGAATGCGGTCACGGTCGTGCTCGCCGATGAGGCCCGGGCCGCGGCCGACGAAGCCGACCGGGCGGCCACGCCGCTCGGACCGTTCCATGGTGTGCCGGTCACGGTGAAGGAGAACATCGACCTGCTCGGCTCCCCCACCACTCGAGGGGTCGAAGCGCTCGCCGGCGAGATGCCGTCACTCGACGCCCCCGTCGCCGCCCGCATGAAGGCGGCCGGCGCCATCCCCATCGGGCGCACGAACATGCCCGAGATGGGACTGCGGATCGACACCGACTGTCCACTCAGAGGGCGCACCTACAACCTCTGGCGCCGGGAGCTGACCGCCGGCGGATCGAGCGGAGGCGAAGGGGTTGCGCTGGGCACGGGGATGTCGCCCATCGGGCTCGGCAACGACATCGGGGGCTCGGTGCGCAACCCCGCGTACTGCAGCGGGGTGGCCGCGCTGAAGCCGACCCGCGGGCGCCTACCGCGCGTGTACACCACGATGCCGGAGAACCCGACGCTCAACGGCCAACTCATGTCGAGCGAGGGGCCGATGGCTCGACACGTGGCCGACCTCCGCACCGCGCTCACAGTCTTGGCCGGCCGGGACCCGGGTGACCCGTACTCGGTGGATGTGGCGCTCGAGGGCCCTCCGGTGGTGCGGACTGCAGCCCTGGTCACCTCCACCGCGGGCGCGGACGTCGACCCGGTGTGCGCGGACGCAGCCCGCCGGGCGGCCGCCGCACTCGAGGAGGCCGGATGGGCGGTCACCGAGGTCGACCCTCCGGAGCTGCCTCTCGTCACCGAGTTGTGGGGCACGATGATGGCGGTCGACATCGAGTCGGCGCTGCCGCTGTTCACCCAGCTGCTCAGCCCCGCCACCGCGGCGATGCTCGCCGAAGCACCCAAGCTGTTCGGCGAGATGCCTTCCAGCACGGCTCACGTCGAACGGCACCGGCTCGGCCGCGAGTGGTCGAGCTTCTTCGCAAACCACAGCGTCATGATCACGCCGACGTGGACGGTCCGACCATTCGGTCACGACGTCGACATCGCGCCCGGCGGGCTCGAGCGGATGCGGGAGACCCTGCAGTTCATCACGCCCGGCAACCTCCTGGGTCTGCCGTCGTGTGCGGTACCGACCGGGGTGGTCGACGGGCTTCCGACCGGTGCGCTCGTCTATGCCGACCTGTGGCGCGACGACCTCACCCTCGAGGCCGCGGAGATCATCGAGCAGGCACTAGGAGTGATCACTCCGATCGATCCCCGCTGACCACCGGGTCAGGGTGCGGCGGAGGCGACGGCGGTCTCGACGTGGGGGTCGCCGACCGGTCCCTCGGCCGCGGCGGCAAATGCTCCCGAGGTGACGAGCGCGGTCATCACCGCGAGCATCAGGCCGACGGCCACCACCAGGGCGGGGAGGGTCGAAGTGGGATTGCCGGACACGCCGTCAGCTTCGACCCGAAGATCGACCGCATGAGATGGAGAACGTCATTTCATCCACGTTCGGCCACCCGGTCGGCGATCGATCCGTGATTGGATCTCAGTCATGATCCGCCACCACGTGCTCATGACCCTCAGCAAGGACGCCAAGGACCAGGCGGAGGTGATCGTGCGCGAGCTCTCCGCCTACGCCGCGAACTACCCGCCGGCCCGCTCGTACCACGTCGGCCGCGATCTCGGTCTTGCGGACAACATCGCGGACGTGGCCGTCGTGGCCGAGTTCGATTCCGTCGACGACTACCTCGCCTACTCCGCCGACGAGGAGCACCAGCGGATCATCCGCGAACACATCGCGCCCTACGCAACCAGCCTCGTCCGGGTCCAGACCGAGTTCTGACCCCCACCTCACCCGCTATCTGGGCACGTAGGAACGAAGTTCCACTCCGGTGTGCCCCCGAATCCGGACGAGGAGGGGGCCGTCAGGCGAGGTGGTCGAGGAGCTCGAGGGCAGCGTCGGGGATGACGGTGCCGGGTGGGTAGACGGCCACCGCGCCCACCTCGAGGAGCTCGGGGACGTCGGCCGGCGGGATCACGCCACCGACGGTGATCTTGATGTCGGGCCGTCCCAGCTCGGCGAGTGCATCGCGCAGTTGAGGCACGAGCGTGAGGTGGCCGGCGGCCAGCGACGAGGCGCCGACGACGTGGACGTCGGCCTCGACCGCCTGACGGGCGACTTCCTCGGGTGTCTGGAAGAGGGACCCGATGTCGACGTCGAAGCCGAGGTCGGCGAACGCGGTGGCGATCACCTTCTGACCCCGGTCGTGGCCGTCCTGGCCCATCTTGGCGATGAGGATCCGGGGCCGGCGGCCGTGGTCGGCCTCGAACTGCTCGACCTTTTCGCGTACGGCCTCCACTGAGTTGGCGTTGGCTCCCACTTCGCTCCGGTACACCCCTTCGATCGTGCGGATGGTGGCGACGTGACGACCGTAGACCGTCTCGAGCGCGTCGCTGATCTCCCCCACCGTGGCCTTCGCCCGAGCGGCGTCGATCGACAGCGCCAGCAGGTTGCCGGTGCCGTCTTCGGCCGCTTTCGTCAGCGCAGCCAGCGCGGCAGCGACCTCGTCCGCATCACGCTCGGACCGCAGCTGCTCGAGCTTGGCGATCTGCGCTGCTCGCACCTCGGCGTTGTCGATCCGGAGAACGTCGATGTCCTCGTTCTCGTCGAGCCGGAACTTGTTGACCCCGATCACCGCCTGCTGACCGGAGTCGATCCGGGCCTGGGTGCGGGCGGCGGCCTCCTCGATGCGCAACTTGGGGATGCCGGCGTCGATCGCTGCGGCCATGCCGCCGATCGACTCCACTTCTTCGATGTGGGCCCACGCCTTCTCGGCCAACTGGTTGGTGAGCCACTCGACGTGGCGGCTGCCGCCCCACGGGTCGACCGTCTTGGTGGTGCCGCTCTCCTGCTGGAGGAAGAGCTGGGTGTTGCGGGCGATGCGCGCCGAGAAGTCGGTCGGCAGGGCCAAAGCCTCGTCGAGCGCGTTGGTGTGCAGCGACTGGGTGTGGCCCTGGGTGGCCGCCATCGCCTCCACGCACGTGCGGGTGACGTTGTTGTAGACGTCCTGGGCGGTGAGCGACCAGCCGCTGGTCTGGGAATGGGTCCGCAGCGAGAGCGACTTCGGGTTCTGCGGGTCGAACTGCTTCATCAGCCTGGCCCACAGCAGGCGGGCGGCCCGCAGCTTGGCGATCTCCATGAAGAAGTTCATGCCGATCGCCCAGAAGAACGACAGTCGCGGCGCGAACGCGTCGACGTCGAGCCCCGCTTCCACGCCGGCCCGCACGTACTCGACCCCGTCGGCCAGCGTGTACGCCAGCTCGAGGTCGGCCGTCGCCCCCGCCTCCTGCATGTGGTAGCCCGAGATCGAGATCGAGTTGAACTTCGGCATGTGCTCCGACGTGAAGGCGAAGATGTCGGAGATGATCCGCATGCTCGGGGCGGGCGGGTAGATGTAGGTGTTGCGGACCATGAACTCCTTGAGGATGTCGTTCTGGATGGTCCCGGCCATCTGCTCTGGCTTGACGCCCTGCTCCTCGCCGGCCACCACGAAGAGGGCGAGGATCGGCAGTACCGCCCCGTTCATGGTCATGCTCACGCTCATCTGGTCGAGCGGGATCCCATCGAACAGCTGGCGCATGTCGAGGATGGAATCGATGGCCACCCCGGCCATGCCGACGTCGCCCTCCACCCGCGGGTTGTCGGAGTCATAGCCCCGGTGGGTGGCGAGATCGAACGCCACCGACAGACCCTTCTGGCCCGCCGCCAGATTGCGGCGGTAGAAGGCGTTGGACTCCTCGGCAGTGGAGAAGCCGGCGTACTGGCGGATCGTCCACGGCTGGTTGACGTACATCGTCGGGTACGGGCCGCGCAGGAACGGGGCGATCCCCGGGTACGTGTCGAGGAAGTCGAGATCGGCGATGTCGGCGTCGGTGACGACCGGCGGGATGTCGATGCCCTCGGGCGTGTGCCACACCAGCTCGTCGAGATCTGTCGCGCTGACGGCGGTGCCATCGGCGGGCTCCGTCGACTGGCCGCCCTGGAGGTCGACCGTGCTGAAGTCCGGGATCGCAGTCATGGATCCACGGTACCCAACCGCTGACGACTACTCCTCGGTAGACGATGCCTCAGCGGTGGGCGTCGACGAGGAGGGCGGCGCACCCCACCACGAAGAGCGCCCCACCGAGGGTGACCCAGAAGTCGCCCTCGGCGAGACCGACCGCGGTGAACACCGCCGATCCCGCGACGAAAAAGATCCAACCCCAGCGTTCGAGTGGCCGCATCAGACCGTCAGTCCCCGATCCCCGGAGCTCAGATCATCAAGGTCGCGCCGCCGTCGACCTTCACGATCGACCCGGTCATGTAGGTGTTGGTGACACAGGCCATCACCGCCTGGGCGCAGTCCTCGGGCGTGGCGGAGCGCTTCGCAGGAATCGCGGCCGACAGCAGGGCGTGGAGGTCGTCCCAGTCGGCGGTCCAGGGGGTGGCGACCAGCCCCGGCGCCACTGCATTCACGCGTACCGGTCCGCAGAACTTCGCCATGTCCTCGGTGAGGCTGTTGAGCGCCGCCTTCGCCATTCCATAGGCCAACGAGCTGCCCATCGGACGCAACCCGGCGATCGAGGTGACGTTGACGATGCACCCTTCGGTCTCCTTGAGGTGCGGCACCGCGGCTTTCGACATCCACCAGGTTCCGTAGATGTTGACTTCGATCGTCTTGAACAGGATCTCGTTGGTCAGCGCCTCGTGGTCGGCGTGGTCGACGCGGGTGGTCCAGCCAGCGTTGTTCACCAGCACGTCGAGGCGGCCGAACTGGTCAACCGCCGCCTGGACCAGGGCCTGGCATTGGGCCTCGTCGGAGATGTCGCCCTGCTGGTAGATCGCGCCGCCCCCGAGTTCGGCGGCGAGGGCCTGGCCGGCATCGACCGAGCTCGACGAGTTGACCACCACCGAGGCGCCCTCGGCCGCCAGCGACTTCGCCGATGCTTCGCCGATCCCGCTGGTGGACCCCGTGACGATCGCGACCTTGCCGTCGAGTGCTCCCATGCCCTGTCCTCTCTCGAAGTGCGGCCGACAGCATGGCACGGCCGCCGGACTACGGTCTCACCCGTGTCGACCGGGAACCCGACCCACGTCCTGGGAATCAGCGCCTTCTATCACGACAGTGCGGCCGCGCTGCTCCGTGATGGCGAGCTGGTGGCCGCAGCGCAGGAGGAGCGCTTCACCCGGATCAAGCACGACGCCTCGTTCCCGACCCACGCCATCGACTGGTGCCTGCATCACGCCGGCGTCTCCCGCGACGGCATCGATGCCGTGGTGTTCTACGAGAAGCCGCTGACCACGTTCGTCCGACTGCTGCGGACCTATCTCAAGGTCGGGCCGCGCGGGTTCGCGTCGTTTCGCCACGCCATCCCCCTGTGGCTGCGGGAGAAGCTCTGGATCCCCTACGAGATCGACAAGGGCCTGCAGTCGCTGGGCTACGACCGGCCCGGCCACACCTGGTTCGTCGAACACCACGAGAGCCACGCGGCCAGTGCGTTCTACCCTTCACCGTTCGAGTCCGCCGCCGTGCTCACCTTCGACGGCGTCGGCGAGTGGGCCACGAGTTCCATCGGTCTCGGCCGCGGTGCCGAGCTCACCCTCGACCGCCAGCTCGACTTCCCTCACTCCCTCGGGCTGCTCTATTCGGCGTTCACCTACTTCTGTGGATTCCGGGTCAACAGCGGCGAGTACAAGCTCATGGGCCTCGCCCCCTACGGCGAGCCCCGCTTCGCCCAGACGATCCGGGACCATCTCATCGACCTTCGCGACGACGGATCGTTCACCCTCGATCTCTCCTACTTCGACTACCTGACCGGGCTCACAATGACCAACGACCGGTTCGCCGAACTGTTCGGCGGACCGGCCCGGGCGCCGGAGTCCGACCTCACCCGTCGGGAGATGGACCTCGCCGCCTCGATCCAGGCGGTCACCGAGGACGTCGTGCTCGCCATGGCCCGGCACGCCCGATCCCTCACCGGGGAACGCAACGCCTGCCTTGCCGGCGGTGTGGCCCTGAACTGTGTTGCCAACGGCAAGCTGCTGCGGGAGGGGGTGTTCGATCGGCTGTGGCTCCAGCCCGCGGCCGGCGATGCCGGCGGCGCGATCGGCGCCGCCTACCTCGGCTGGCATCGGATGCTCGATAGGGACCGGCCCGTCTCCGACGGCGATCGAATGCACGGCGCCTACCTCGGGCCGTCCTTCGGATCCGACGAGATCGGCGCCTGGCTCGACGGCGCCGGATTCCCGGCCGAACGCCTCCATGGCGAAGCACGGGCCGACCGGATCGCCCAGGAGATCGCCGGGGGGAGGGTGGTCGGGCTCTTCCAGGGCCCGATGGAGTTCGGGCCCCGAGCCCTCGGGCACCGGTC
>CAYFLT010000001.1:136155-171456 GCA_964344055.1 uncultured Candidatus Nemicrothrix sp. | reverse complement strand
ACCATGAACCGCAAGATCAAGTACCGAGAGTCGTTCCGCCCCTTCGCGCCGGCCGTGCTCGAGGAGAAGACCGCCGACTGGTTCGATCTCGACACGCCCTCGCCCTACATGCTGTTGGTTGCTCCGGTGGCGGATCGAGTGATCGATCACGCGGCGATCGGTGCGACCCGCGAGGCACACGACCTGAAGGACTGGGTGAACGAGCGGCGTTCGGAGATCCCGGCCGTCACCCACGTCGACGGGTCGGCCCGGGTCCAGACGGTGGCGGCCGACAGCGAGTCCGGCTTCCGGGAGGTGCTGGAGGCGTTCGAGCGGAAGACCGGCTGCGGTGTGCTCATCAACACGTCCTTCAACGTGCGGGGTGAGCCGATCGTCTGCACCCCCGAAGACGCCTATCGCTGCTTCATGCGTACCGAGATGGACGTGCTCGTGCTCGAAGACCACATCCTCCTCAAATCCGACCAGCCGCCGTGGCCCGAGGCCGACGAATGGCGCGACGACTTCGGACTCGACTGATGCTCCGTCTCCGCCACCTCTTCCGGCTGTGCGGCGACTTCGTCGCCTACGCCGTGGTGAACCGGGCCTGGTGGGTGCTGCCGCTCATGGCCACCCTCGCCGTGGTCACCGTCTTCATCGTGGTCGGCCAGGCCGCCGCGCCCTACACGCTCTACACCCTCTTCTGACCTCGATGACTGTCGTCCCCGACGCACACACCACCGACAAAGACCCGATGCCTGCCGGCCGGTGGGCCGACCTGCCCGAGCGCCGGCCACCCGCCCAGACCCGAGGAATGGCGCACCTCGTGGTGCCGATCGTCGTGGTGCTCACCCTCTGGGTGATCGGTTGGCGAGCGCTGGCGATCATCGTCGCCGCCGCGGCGACCGCCGTCGCCATCGCTCGGGCGGCATCGCCGAGGTTCCGCGCGGTGGTCGACCGGCTCTTCGCCTGGGTCGGGCGGACCGTCGGCCAACTCCTCACCGTCGTGTTGCTCGGCGCGGTTCAGCTGCTGATCTTCGCACCGGTGTCCGCTCTGGCCAGGCTGCTTCGTACCGACCCACTCGACCCGAGGGCGGGATCATCCGGCTCGCGCTGGCTCGAGCGCGATCGCCGCGACCGGCCCGTCCCCGGCCGACAGTTCGCCAATGAGCGCTACCGCCTCCCCGGTGGCCGACCGGCAGCGGGATCGCCTGGGTGGATCCGGGGCGTGCTCGGTGGTCTGGTACTGCTCGTCGGGGCCGACATTGCGCTGGGCACGGCGTTCTCCCGACTCGGCGACGACCCTTCGTCGTCGCAGCCCGGCACCGCGTCCGCCGCTCCGGCGTTCGACCCACTCGCCCAAGAGGCGCTCCGTGTCCAGGACCGGTCCGGCGAGTTGCTCGAGTCGCTGGACCGGGCCGGGGTCGGCGATCTCGATCCGTTCATCGGATGGCGGTTCGCCGACTCCTACGTATACGAGACCCCCCTCGTGAACATCCACGACGGTGCACGGGCGAGCCTCGCGTCGCCACTCGATGATCCGGCCACGGCGACGGTCTGGTTCTTCGGCGGTTCGACGATGTACGGCTCCGGTCAGAGCGACGACGCCACCATCCCGTCGCAGCTGGTGCGTCTCCTCGCCGAGTCGGGGGTGGCGATCGAGGCCACGAACTTCGGGCACCCTGCCTATGCCAACTGGCAACAGGTCCAACTCCTCGAGTACCGGCTCAGCCGTGGCGAGCGGCCGGACATCGTCGTGTTCTACGACGGCTTCAACGACCTGACCCTGCAGACCCACTTCGGTGTGCACCGGGACCCGACCCACCTCTTCTTCGGGCTGCCGGCGCCGACCCCGTCGGCCGAGGAGTCCGTCGCCACTGTCGTGCGCGAGTGGTGGGCCGACCACAGCGCGGTCGCCCAGGCGGTGGAGCGGGTTCGTGATCGTTTCGACGACGAACCGGAGATCGTGGTGGCCGACACCGCCGAGGGGTCCGCGATCGACACTGTCGATCCGGTAGCCGCAGCCGAGGCCGCGGTGGCGATCCACCGGCAGGGAGTCGACCACGTGACGGCCCTCGCCGAGGGCTACGGCTTCCGGACCCTGTTCTTCTGGCAACCCTTCCTCTACACCCGTGCCGAGCTCACTCCGGCCGAACAGGAGCTGATCGGTCTTCCCGGCTACGACACCGACGTCTGGCTCCCGATGATCGACCACGCCCGGGGGCTGCTGGCCGATCCGGTGATCGACATCAGCGATGCCACCGACCAGGAACCGACATCGGTCTTCTGGGACTTCGTCCACACCAATGAACGTGGCGCCGAGTTGGTGGCGGCGGCGATCGAGCCCCACTTGAGGGCTGCGGTGGCCGGCATCGGGGCCGGCTGATCAGCCCAGGCCGAGAACGTCGTGGAGTCGTCGCAGTGTGGCCAGCACGTCGATCCCCACATGCCAGAACTCGTCGACCCCCGCAGTCCGCAGGCCATCCTCGCCCTCCCCGGGGGCCCCGGCGAGGACGACGAGCGAAGCTCCGGCTTCCTTGAGCGCGGTGGCCGTGGCCGCGGCACGCTCCGCGTAGACACCGTCGGACGAACAGATCACCGCCACGGCGAGGCCACTGTCGACGAACCGGGCCGCCGCTTCGATCGGTGAGCTGGCGCCGTGATCGTCACCGCCCACCGCGACGACGCCGCCGACCCCGACCAGGTTCGAGATCCACGTGGAGCGTCCGGTGTGCACGGCCAACTCCCCGAGCGCGGCGAGATGCACGGCGGGCCGGGCGTCGGAATGCGCGGTGGACCGGTCGGCCGCGTCACGCAACGCCTCGAACGGCGCAGCGAGACGCCGGAGTGGGAGCCCTGTGTGATCAGGCTCCTCGACCTCCCGGACGAGGGTGTCGCCCTCGAGCATCGGGAACTCGCTGACCCCGGTGATCGGTTCGGCCCGGATCGCGAGCTGGCCGAGTCGCTCGTTCCACGCCGCGTCGATCTGCTTCTCGATCTGACCCGACTGGAGCGACGCGAGCACTCCCCCCTCGGCTTCGACCGCCTGGAACCGGGACCAGGCCTCCGCCGCGAGCCTGGTGGTGAGCGACTCCACGAACCAGGAGCCGTGTCGAACGGCAACACGGTGACGGCATCGGCTCCCCCCACGCCAGCGGCGAGGGCCGCGCTCGTGGCCCGGAGCATGTTGACCCAGGGATCGCGTCGGCTGTACATCGATCGGGCGGTGACGGCCTGGAGGGCGTGCGTCCACTGGGATGGGGCCACGCCACAGGCGTCGAGCACCCTCGACCAGAGCTGCCGAGCGGCGCGGAGCATGGCGATGGTGCCGAACTGGTCCGCGTCGGCCGTGGTGCGGAACCCGATGGTCGCCGCGGCCTGAGCGACGCTGAGGCCGGCTGCCTCCAGCGCGCGCAGATAGGCGACACCGGTGGCCAACGACCACGCGAGTTCCTGAGCGGCGGTGGCACCGGCATCGGCGTAGCGGGTGCCGTCGACGGTGAACACGGCACCTTCCGGCAACCGCGGGGCGAGGTCCGCGGCCAGTGCAGCCGCAGCATCGAGGGAGTCGGCCCGGCCGCCCCGGGCGACCTCCCCGATCGGATCGAGTCCCAGCCACGAGCCGGTCGTCTCGCTGTCGCCGCGTTCGGCGATGATCGCGGCCAGCGACCGGGCGGCATCGAGGTCCGCGTGGGGTGCCAGCACGACCGGCGCGAGATCGAGGAGGACGCCGGCGATGGCCGTGTCGAGCGCCTCGCTCGTCCAACCCTCGACGGGAGTGGCGAGTTCGATCGAGGTCACCCCGCCCTCGAGATCCTCGAGCACGGCGCGATTGCCGGCAGCCGGGTCGTCGGCCCCGTGACGCTGGCGAATGTCCCACCCCGACGCGATCCGGGACTCGTCCACCGGCAGCGGCGAGCCGACCGAGTCGACCTCGGCCGCGGTGTAGAGCGGCTGGACCTCGAGGCCGTCGCGAGAACTCGACACCAAGACGTCGTCGAAGGACCTCCCTCGCAGGACCTTGTCGACCGCGGCGCGCCACGCGGCACGTGCGGCGGAGTCGGAGTCCTCGTCCGGGTTGGAACGCTCGGCGGCCATGGCCGCTCACCCTAGGGCGTGGTGGTTTTGGTGCCCACGTCGGAACCACCGCTACGTTCGGTCGACATGGCGATGCCGACCGACGCTCCGATCATCGACACCATGATCGGCTTCCCTCGACCCAACACGTCGATCTACGACTTCCTCCACGATCAGCTGAAGGACGAGGAATCGAAGGGTTTCGAGTTCCCGGCCCAGTACATGTTCAAGGACCTCCCCCAGCGCACGGTGGACGAGGCGGTCGACCCGGTCGGGCTGACCCTGGTGGAGATGGACCGCTACAGAATCCGACGGGGTCTCGTCGGGGTCGACGGCGAAATCGGCCGGCGGGCCGTCACCGAATTCCCCGACCGGTTCGTACCGATCGCGAACGTCGATCCGAATGACGTCGTGGGCGAGATTCGCCGGCTCCGAGATCTCCACGACGAGGTCGGCATCCGGGCGATCGGGGCCTTCCCGGCGGGCTGTGCGCCCCCGGTTCCCATCGACGACGCGAAGTTCTATCCGATCTACGCACTCTGTTGTGAGTTCGACATCCCCATCTTCGTGTGTGCTGGCGTTCCCGGTCCCCGCCTCCCGATGGCACCCCAGCACGTGGAGCGGATCGACCAGGTCATGTACGACTTCCCCGAGCTCACCTTCGTCACCCGGCACGGGTGTGAGCCGTGGGAGGACCTGGCCGTCAAGCTGATGCTGAAGTGGCCTGGTCTGCACTACTCGACCAGCGCGTTCGCGCCGCGCTACTACCCGAAGGCGATCATCGACTACGCGAACAGCCGAGGCGCGGACAAGATCATCTATGCGGGCTACTTCCCGATGGGGCTCACCCTCGAGCGCATCTTCGGTGATCTCCCGGATGTGGGATTCAAGGACCACGTCTGGCCGAAGTTCCTGCACGAGAACGCGGCGCGGATCCTCAAGCTGGACTGACCCACCATCTCGGGGTGCCGGAAAAGGTGACACTCCCGGGAGTGAGCGCTCCCGGGAGTGTCGAGCACAGAACGCACCTCGCTGGACAGGAAAGGGTCGGAGCGTTCTCCTCCCCTATCGGCCGTTCGCTCGCGCTTCGTGAGCGAGCGTGTGGCGGAAATCACGCCAGAGCGTAGGCGATCGACTGAATTCAGTCTCTTAGATACTTCGATTCGTGCCAGCCCAGTACTCATCGCGCAGGAGGCGCTTGTAGAGCTTCCCGGTCGGATGCCGCGGCAACTCCTCACGGAAATCGACGGTGCGGGGGCACTTCACGTCGGCGAGGTGCTCGCGGCAGTAGGCGATGAGCGTGCGGGCGAGCCGGTGCCCGGCCTCGTCGTCCCCGGGCATCTCCACGGGCTGCACGACCGCCTTGACCTCCTCACCGAAGTCGTCGTTGGGTACGCCGATCACCGCCGCATCGAGCACATCGGGATGCATCGTGAGGATGTTCTCGGTCTCCTGGGGATACACGTTCACCCCGCCCGTGATGATCATGTAGGTCTTGCGGTCGGTGAGGTACAGGAAGCCGTCCTCGTCGAGGCGGCCGATGTCGCCGAGGGTCGACCAGCCCTTCGGGTGGCGGGATTCGGCGGTCTTCTCCTCGTCGCCGTGGTACTCGAAGGTGCCACCCCCGTCGAAGTAGATGACGCCTTCACCGCCGACCGGCACCTCCTCACCATCATCGTCGACGATGTGGACCACCCCGAGCAGGGCCGTCCCGACCGTGCCCGGGTGGGCGAGCCACTGCTCACTGTTGCAGTAGACGAAGCCGTTGCCCTCGGTGCCGGCGTAGTACTCGTGCACGACCGGGCCCCACCACTCGATGATCTGGCGCTTAACGTCGACCGGGCACGGCGCCGCCGCATGGACCACGGCGGTGAGCGTGGACAGGTCGTAGCTCTCCCTGACGTCTTCGGGGAGCTTGAGCATGCGCACGAACATGGTGGGTACCACCTGGCTCATGGTGACGTGGTGCCGTTCGACGAGGGCGAGGTACTCCTCGGCGTCGAAGTGCTCCATCACCACCACGGTGGCACCCAGGGCGTTGACGCCCAGGCAGAATCGCAGCGGGGCCGAGTGGTAGAGCGGCGCCGGCGAGAGGTAGATGGTGTCGGCCGTCGCACCGAAGAGCAGCTGGATGAGCCCACCAACGCCGGTCGCGGCCTCCTCGAGCGGTGTCGGCTCGTTCTCCTGCAGCACGCCCTTGGGCCGGCCGGTCGTGCCCGAGCTGTAGAGCATGTCGAAGCCGGCGATCCGGTTCGGGAGGGGCTCGGGCGACGCCGCCGCGATGGCGTCGTCGTAGGAGTCGTAACCGTCGATGGGGTGCCCGAGCATGAGCCGCAACTCCACGCCGGGCATCTGGTCACGGAGCTCGGCCGCCTGATCCGCCTTGTAGGGCGAGGTGATGAACGCCTTCGCGCCGCAGTTCTCGATGATGTAGGCCATCTCCTCGGTGGTGAGACGGCTGCTCATCGCGGTGTAGATCAGCCCCGCGTAGATCGCGCCCCAGCAGATCGACAGGTACTGGGGATGGTTCTCCATGCAGAAGGCGATGTGGTCGCCGGGGCGCAGGCCCATGTCGTGGAAGACATGGCTGAGCCGGTTCGCCTCCTCGTCCATCTCCGCGTAGGTGATGACCTGACCGGTCGACGCCATGATGACGGCGGGCTGGTCGGGACGGGTGTCGACATGAGCTCCGGGATACACGCTGCCTCCAGGTCGGTGAACCGGTCGGAAACCTAGTTGGGAACCGCTATTCGGTTCCCAATCGATCGATGAGGTCGACGATGCGCCGCTCGATCTCGTCGCGGATCGGACGAACCGCGGTGACCCCCTGACCGGCAGGGTCGTCGAGCGGCCAGTCCTCGTAGCGGGTGCCCGGGTAATAGGGACACTCGTCGCCACACCCCATGGTGATGACCACGTCGGCTCGCCGCAGCTCGGCGTCGGTCCATCGACGCGGGACGGCCGCGCTGATGTCGATACCCCGCTCGGCCATGGCCGCGACCGCAGCTGGGTTCACCGCCTCGCCCGGCGCGGAGCCGGCGCTCAACACCTCGACCCGTCCCGCGCCGAGGTGGCGGAGGAAGCCGGCCGCCATCTGGCTGCGGCCGGCGTTGTGGATGCAGAGGAACGCCACCACCGGGCGGTCGCCGGAGACGGGAATCGGCTCAGCCATCACTAGACGGTGAACCCGCCGTCTACGGCGAGGTGCTGGCCCGTGATGAAGCCGGCCCGGCGCGAGGTGAGGAAACAGACGGCTTCGACGATGTCGGCAGCCTCGCCGAACTCGCGCAGCGGGATGTTCGCCCGGGCGGCTTCGAGCGCCCGCTCGTCGAGGTCGCCGGAGTCCATCAGCCGTTCCGCCATGCCCGCGGTGAGCATGCCCGGCCCGACCGAGTTGGCTCGCACGCCGAAGCGTCCCTCTTCGGCAGCGATCCCGCGGACGGCGGCCTCGACCGCCGCCTTCGGTATCGACGACAGGCCGTCGCGCACCGGATACCGGTGGGTGGCTGCGGTCGTGATCGCGACGATCGCTCCCTTCGACTGGCGCAGGTACGGGATGCAGGCCTGCGCCACCGCGAAGAAGCCGGCCGCATCGGCATCGAGAAAACGCCGGACCTCGGCGGGGTCGACGGTGCTGAGGTGTCGCTGGGGGACCGTCGGTCCGGCGGCGTACACCAGCGTGTGGACTCCCTCCGCGACCTCGGCGATCGCGTCGACCGACGCCGCCGCGATGGAGGCTGCGTCCTCGCGGCCGAGGTCGAGCTCGACCGTCCATGCTCGCCGACCCCATTCGCTGATGTCGGCGGCGAGTGCCCGAGCGGCCGGCTCGTTGGTTCGGAAGGTGACGGCCACATCGGAGCCACGGACGGCGAGTTCCCGACAGACTGCCGCGCCCAATCCGCCGGTCCCGCCGACCACGAGGGCAGTCCCTGCCCGGCGAGCGAAGTCGGTGGTGAGGTCGGTCCCGTGCTCGGTCACCGCACCAGAGTGGCCCCTAGGATCGGGCCATGCGAGTCGGCGTGTCGATCTCCTCCACCCATGTCCACGACGACCAACGTGTTGGGGCTCGCCACATGATCGAACGGGCCCGGGTGGCGCACGAGGTCGGGCTCGACTCGCTCAGCCTTGGTGATCACCACGCCATGCCTGTCCCCTACTACCAAGGGGTCCCGATGCTTGGTCGCCTGCTGGCCGAGTGGACCAGCGATCGGCCGGTTGGCTGCCTCTTCCTCCTTCCGCTCTGGAATCCGGTCCTGGTGGCCGAGCACGTCGGCACGCTGGCCAACCTCACGGATGCGCCCTTCGTCATCCAGACCGGTATCGGCTGGGGAGCTCCCCAATTCGCCGCGATGGGTGCGGACATCACCCAGCGGGGGCGAACGATCGACGAGTCGATCCGGGTGGTCAAGGGTCTCCTGGCCGGGGACAAGATGTCGAGCGACTTCCTGGGTGTCCACGATGCCCGGGTCAACCCACGACCGCCGGGCCCGCTCGAGTGGTGGATCGGCGGCGGCGCGCCCGTAGCCCTCCAACGGGCGGCTCGCGAGGGCGATGCCTGGTACGCGGGGCCGGACGTCACCTCGGAGACGGTGGCGGACCGGGCCCAGCCGTATCTCGAGACCTGCCGGGCCGCCGGCAAGGACAGCCGCATCTGCGTCCGCAAGGACGTCATCGTCTTGCAGGACGCGGACCGGGCCCGCCGCCTCGGCGATCGACTCATCGAGGAGGGCTACCGCGGCATGCGCCGGGAGTCGGTCGTGTACGGCGGTGTCGCGGACGCGGTCGAGCACCTGGCGCCCTACGCCGAAGCAGGGATCGACGACGTCATCGTCCGATGCATGGCGGTCGACCAGGCCGACGCCCTCGAAACCCTCGAACGCTGCGGCGAGGTCCGAGCCGCCCTCACCTGACTGGTTTTTCTGGACGCCAGCGCGCGCCTAGCGCGCGTCAGCGTCCAGAAAACTCGAAGATCCAGACGACTTCCAGGCCGATTTCGCCGGGGTTGTCGATTTCGACGTCGCGGCGCTCGTGGACGGTGTAGCCCAGCTTCTCGGCGACCCTCCCGCTCGCGATGTTGGCCGCGTCGTGATGGATCTGGACCCGGTCGACGTCGTCGAGCGCGCGGGCCGCCTCGGTCAGGAGGCCGGCCGCCTCGGTGGCGAGACCCCGACCGGTCCGATCCGAACGGATCCAGTAGCCGATCTCGATCGACCCGGGGCCGACCCGACGCATCAACCCACAGCAGCCGATCACCTCACCGATCTCGACCTCGGTGATGACGAAGTTGTACTCGCTGCCGTCTATCCAGCCAGCCTCGCTGGCGGCCAGGAACTCCTCGTAGTCCTCCGGCTCGCTCGGCCGACTCGCCGCCCAGTCCATGAACGGAATCAACTCATCGAGGCTCATCGCCGCCGCTCGGGCGAGCGGCGCGGCGTCGGCGGGACCGGCGCGGTCCAGCCTCAGCCGGTCCCCCTGAAGGGTCTCCGCCGGATGATCCACCCTCAGGCCGGAACGACGTCGACGGGGATGGCGTTGAGTACCGCCGTGCCCGACAGCGGATCGATCAGATCCGGATCGGTGAGGACATTGCTGTTTTCCCCGCCGTGCTTGCGGGCGACCTCCATCCGCACACCGCTCACATCGTGTCCCCACCCGTGCGGCAGGCTCACCACACCCTCGATCACCGCATCGGTCACCTCCACCGGCACCGTGACTGCCCCGACACGGGACCGTACGGTGGCCTCGACACCGGTTTCGAGACCGATCCGCTGGGCATCCCTCGGGTTGACCTGGAGGGTGCACCGGGGCTTGCCCTTCACCAGCTCCTCGAGGTTGTGCATCCACGAGTTGTTCGACTGCAGGTGCCGCCGGCCGATGAGGCGAAGGCGCCGATCGAACGCGTGCTCGGTCATCACCGCGCCCAGCCGTTCCAGCTCTTCGGCGAAGGGCCCCGCGAACAGATCGATGCGACCACCCGGCGTGTTCAGCATGTCCGGGAGGCGAGGCTTCAGCGCACCGAGGTCGATGCCATGCGGGTTGGCCTTCAGCTTCGAGAGCGACAGCCCGTCGGGATCCACGCCGAAACCGTCGCCATAGGGACCGGTACGAATGAGCACGTCGACGACCCGATCGGCGCCCGTGTCGCCCTCGACCATCGCCAGGAGCTCCTCGACGTCGCGACCCTCGACCGGCGAGCCCTCGGCCTTGGCCTCACCGGACAGGAGTTCCTGGAGCACCTGGGTGTGGGCCAGCTCGACGTCGGCGTCCGGACCCAACCCGAGGGCGATCATCGCGATCTTCGCGAGGATGTCGTCCTCCGCCGGTCCGTCCGCTTCGAACACCGGCGGCGACCAGTTGGCGACGTTGCGTACCGACAGCCCGTAGAAGGCGATGTCGTAGTGGCTCTTCTCGAGCGGACCGACCGGCGGAAGGATCACATCCGCGTGGCGGGTGGTCTCGTTCAGGTAGAGGTCGACACTCACCATCGCGTCGAGGGATGCGAACGCCTCGTCCATCCGCACACTGTCGGGGCACGACAGCACCGGGTTGCCCGCCACCGTGAACATCATGCGTAGCCGGCCATCGCCCGGCTCGAGGATCTCCACGGGGAGGTCACCGGCGGGGAGCTCCCCCTGCACCTCGGGCCGACCGTTGACCCGGCTGGTCCACCGACCCACGCGGTACTCCCGACCCGGGCGACCAGGGCGTATCCGCTCGGTGGCCGGCCTCGGAAACATGGAACCGCCGGGACGGTCCAGGTTCCCGGTGAGGATGGCGATCACGTCGATGAGCCAGGTGGTGAGGGTGCCGAACTCGACGGTCGTGGTGCCGATCCGACCGTGCACCGCTGCCGAGGGCGATTCCGCGATCGCCTCGGCCAATGAGCGGACCTCGGCGGCATCGATGCCGGTGACCGACTCGGCGTACTCCGGGGTGAACGGCCCGAGCGCGTCGTACAGGTCCTCGAGACCGTCGACGAGCGCACCGACCGGGCCAGTGGTCACTCGATCGGTGCCGATCAGATGGTGGGCGACTGCAGCGAGGAGGGCGGCGTCGGTACCGGGCCGGATGCGCAGATGCACATCGGCCACCTTCGAGGTGCGGGTCTCCGCGGGGTCGATCACGATCACCCGACCACCTCGCTCTTTCACCTTCCGAATTCGGTTCGGGAAGCCGGGGGCGGTGCAGATCGAGCCGTTCGACACGAACGGATTGGTCCCGATCAGGACGAGCAGATCCGTCCGATCGACGTCGGGCACCGGCATTAGGGCGCCACTGCCGTAGAGGTAGCCGGATGCGACGTGCCGCGGCATCTGATCGACCGTGCTGGCCGAGAACAGCGATCGAGCGCCCAGTGCGCGCACGAACGGACGCGTGTGGGTGGCCGAACCGACGTTGTGCACGTTCGGGTTGCCGAGGTAGACGCCGATGGCCTCGGCACCATGGGCGTCACGTACCGAGGAGAGCTTTTCGTCGACCACACGCCATGCCTCGTCCCACTCGACCTCGTCGAAGATCGGGGAACCGTCGGCGGCCTCGCCCCGCCGAACGAGCGGCTTGCGGAGGCGATCAGGGTCCTCGTGCAACGGTTTGAGCGAGGTGCCTTTCACGCAGAGGTAGCCGTGAGAGAAAACGTCGTCCTTGTCGCCCCGGATGCGCTTCACCGTGTCGCCACGGGTCTCGATCGCAAGGCCGCAGGTCGCCTCACACAGTGGGCAGGTACGAAACGAGGTTCCCTCGTCGATGTCGGTCACGTCGCTCAGACTCCCCACTTGGCGACCATCGCGGCGACGGTCACAATCATCAGGACGGTATCGAGTGCCCCGCCCGCCGCGATCTTCTTTTCGATGGCCACGAACGCGTGGCTGAACTCGTAGGGCGTGTCGACCGCGGTGAGTAGGAGGATGCCGGTGGCAACGCTGACCACTGCAGCCGGCGTGTAGATGCGGTACACGAAGCCGAGTGCCGTCCGATGCCAACTCGCCGCGGCCGCCGCGCCTTGACGGTTGATCCCCGGCAGCACCGCCACCTGGACCATGTTGGTGCCGAACCACGAGGCCGCCGCGAGGATGTGCAGGACGAGCAGGGTGTTGCGCATGACGCGAACGTAGCCGGGCCCGGCGACGTCCGGGGAGGGGACCACCGGCCGACTCACACCCCACAATCCGACAAGTGAACGACCGTTAGCTTCCCGACCCGGTGCCGCGTACGCTACGGCCCATGAGCGAACGCGAAGTTGTCATCATCGATGCCGTACGCAGTCCGGTGGGCCGCCGCAACGGAGAACTCTCGACCGGCCACGCCATCAGCGTGCTCGGCGACGTGCAGAGAGCCCTGTTCGAGCGCACTGGCATGGATCCCGCCGAGGTCGGCCAGGTCGTCGGCGGCTGTGTCGATCAGGTCGGGATGCAGACGATGAACGTCGCCCGCAACGCCTGGCTCGCGGCGGGCCTCCCGCTGGAGGTCGCCGCCACCACCGTCGACGCCCAGTGCGGGTCGTCTCAGCAGGCCACCAATCTCGCCTACTCCCTGGTGAAGTCCGGCGTGGTCGACTCCGCCGTCGCGTGCGGCGTCGAGCTGATGAGCCGGGTGCCGATGGGCGCCACCACGGCGAACAAGGACTTCGGCCGTCCCGTCAACAAGCGGTACTGGGAGCACTACGAGTTCACGTCCCAGTTCGAAGGTGCCGAGCGCATCGCCGACCAGTGGGAGATCTCCCGCGACGACACCGACGCTTACGGCCTCCGGAGCCAACAGCTGGCCGCCAAGGCATGGAACGAGGACGCGTTCGCGACCCAGATCGTGCCGGTCACCGTCCCGGTGCTCGACGAGAACGGCAAGGAGACCGGCGACACGCTCACCGTCTCGCGCGACGGCGGACTTCGTGACACCACCGCAGAGGGGCTGGCCGGCCTCAAGCCGGTCGCCCGTGAGGACGGCGTCCACACCGCCGGCTCGTCGAGTCAGGTCTCCGACGGCGCCGGCGCGGTGCTGATGATGACGCGGGAGAAGGCCGACGAGCTCGGGCTGACCCCGATGGCCCGCGTCGTCGACGTCTGCCTCGTCGGCACCGACCCGGTCCTGATGCTCACCGGCCCGATCGATGCCACCAAGAAGCTGCTCGCCGACAACGACCTCACCATCGATGACATCGACGTGTTCGAGATCAACGAGGCGTTCGCGTCGGTCGTGCTGGCGTGGGAGAAGGAGCTCGGTCCCGATCCCGAACGGGTCAACCCGAACGGCGGGGCGATCGCCCTCGGTCATCCGCTCGGAGGCACGGGGGCCATCCTCACGACGAAGGCCGTGCACGAACTCCACCGCTCCGACAAGGAGTACGCCATCATCTCGATGTGCTGCGGCGGGGGCCTCGGAACCGGAACCCTCCTCCAGAAGCTCTGACTCAGCTGAAGCTGACCGACCCTTCGGGGGCGAGTTCGATCCAGGTCTGGCCGGGAACGAGCGCAACCGGCACCCCGTCAGCGGTGGTCCATGTGGCCACGGAGTTGATCGACGGTTTCGTCCACGTCACCTCGACGACGTGCCCGTCGGAGAACACCCAGCCGCGACCACTCCCGAGGAACTGTTCCTCGTAGACGGCTGATCCGGCGAGGTCGACGCTGCCGGTGCGTACGTGGGCGACCTCCGCCACCAGGACATTGGCGGCCAGCACCGCCTCGCCGTCCGCATCGACGTGTTCGCTCCCTGACTGGAATCGGCGCCATCCGCCGGCGAACTCGTCCCAGGTCCACTCCGACGTCACCGAGGGATACGAGACCGATGCCCGAGCCGCCGGTGCAGCCGACGGCGGCAGTCCGATGGTGTCGTCGCGGTATTCGAAGTGGGGCGGCGGGGTCCCGCCGTCCTCGTTCGTGGCGGCGATCGACCACAGGACGCTCGGGTCGGTCATGAGGTCGTAGGTGCCGGGTCGGTCGGGAGCCCGGTGGTATTCGCTGCGGGTACCGGCGCCGAGGTCGACGATGTTCTGGCGACGCAGCAGGGCCGCATGGACGAGGTTCGCCCCGGACCACACGAAGATCGGCTCGTTGAACGAGCCGAGGATCGCGATGTCGGTGGTTCGGCCGCTGCGAACCGGACCCACGACCTCGGGGGTGTTGGCGTGGAACACCAGAACCAGGCGGGTGAAGCCGCCCTCGATCTGCTCGACGAAGACGATGTCGGCCTGGGAGATCGCCTCCTGTGGCCGCCCCTTCTCGGTGTTGTCGATCTTCGCGACGATCGCGGGCCGGTCGGCGGCGTCGGGATCGGTCAAGGGCTCACCCGTGAGCGGGGCGATCCCGGCCGCGGCGGCGTCCGGTGCGAGGGCCACGGGGGCCACGATGTTGCGGTCGGCGTCGATCTGGCCGAGGACCCCGGTGTACGGGGGCTCACCGGACAGCACCCCGATGCCGCCGACCCCGTCGAGGGGTTCGACGGTGACAGTCGGCGCCGGACCGCGGGTGGTGGGTGGCATCAGGGCCGGGTCACTGGTGGTGCTGGGAGCTGAGCTCGTCGTCGTTCCGTCGCCCGAGTCACCGGTGGTGTCACCCTCGGTCGAGTCGTCGCCGGCTCCCTCGCCACCGTCGTCGTCGCCACCTCCACCGCAGGACGCGGCAGCCAGGGACAACAGCAGGAGAAGGGCGATGAGGCGCAGACGCATGAGGCGCAATGTTACGGGGAGATTACGACTTTCGGACCCCGTCGGACGCCTCGATCGGTCAGTCCCTCCACTGCGCGGCAAGGGCGTCGAGCAGCGCCTCGACCTGTTGGCAGGCACCCTCGATCGCGTCGAGCCCGGCAGCGGTCGGCTCGGGATCGAAGACGACGCCCCACGACACATGACAGCTGTCGCCGTCATCGCGGAGAAATAACGTCCCCTGGAAGAATTCGAGCGCCGGATGAGCCGAGCCTCCCTCGTAGCAGTAGCGCCACGGGGGTTGCACCGAGAGCTCGTCATCGACCGCGAGCCACGCCGGAACGAGGACCATCAACCCATCCCACACGTCCGTCCTCGTTGCGTCGACGTGGATCTCCACCGACCGGGATTGATGCTTCTTGCGGGTCACGAACGCCGAATCTATGGGCCGCGCCGGAGAGTCCGTCACCACGCCCGGTCGGCCATCACGTCGACCAGATCGTCGACCAGATGGGGGCGGCTGATGATCAGTCCGGGTGACCACGGGTCGGGCTTGTTGAACTCGAGTTCGCTCCCGTCGAGTCGGCAACAGTGCAGTCCGGCCGCGCGTGCCACCGCCACCGGGGCACACGAGTCCCACTCGTACAGGCCGCCACTGTGGACATAGGCGTCGAACTCCCCTCGGACCACCGCCATCGCCTTCACTCCGGCCGAGCCCACCGCGTAGACGTCCGCTCCCAGCGCGGCCTGCAGCGCTCGGCCGTCGTAGTGGCTGCGGGAGCGGGAGACGACGATCTTCGGCGCCGAACCGACCCGGGACATGATCGGTTCCGGCCTCGGCTCAGTGGCCCAGGTGGTCTCCCAACCGGGCACCGCAACCGCCCCGGCCACTGGGGCCCCGTGCTCGACCAGGGCGACGTGGACCGACCAGTGAGGCGAATAGCCGAAGTCGCTCGACCCGTCGAGGGGGTCGACGATCCACACGCGGTCGGCGCTGAGGCGGCCTCGATCATCGCTGCCTTCCTCCGAGAGCACCGAGTCGTCCGGTCGATATCGCCCCAGCGCAGCGACGATGAAGTCGTGCGCGGCGCGGTCGCCCTCGTATTCGAGTCCACCCCACCCGCGGGGAATCGACGGATCGCGGATCAACTCGAGGAGGAGGTCGCCCGTGTCGGAGGCGACCTGGGCGGCGAGCTCGTGGTCGTTCACATCTCCGACGGCGTCGGTGCCGTCCCCGCGACGATCTGCTCGGCTCGCTCTCGCGGGAGTTCGGCGAAGTCGGGGTGCGTCAGGATCCAGAACCGGCCGTCGACGATGGCATCACGGACATGACCGGCCACTTCGGCCGGATCCATCCCGCTCTCGACGAATTCCCGGATGATCTCGCCTCGCTCCTCCTGCTCGGGAGTGGGCTCCTGGAGCGACACGAGATGCTCGGGCAGGTTTCGCTCCGACTCGCCGATGCCGGTCCGGACGAATCCCGGGCACAGCACCGACACGCCGACACTGGTGCCGGCGACTTCCTGGACCAGCATCTCGCTCAATGCCACCGCGCCGTACTTACTGACCGTGTAGGCACCGAGCTGGGCCGGAAGGAGCCCCGCCATCGATGCCGTGGTGACGACGTGCGCCGGTTCGCCGTGGGCGACCATTCCGGGGACGAACGCTCGAATGCCGTACAGCACGCCCCAGAGGTTGACGCCGAGCGTCCAGGCGAAACGGTCGAGGTACTTCGGGTCGTCGGACAGCAGTGGACCACCGATGCCGACGCCGGCGTTGTTGAAGAGCACGTGGACCGGACCGAACCGATCGGCCGCGGCATCCGCGAGCGCCGCCACCGAGGCGACATCGGCGACATCGGTGCGGACCCCGAGCACCGGGACGTCGCGGGCCTCGAAGTCCGCGACGACCCCGTGGAGCGCCGGCTCCTCGATGTCGGCGAGCACGAGGTTCATCCCCTCGTCCGCCAGCCGCCGTGCGACCGCCAGACCGATGCCGGACGCCCCACCTGTGATGACCGCGGTGCGACCGCCGAACTCTCGCATCAGCCGAGTGTGTCACGCCGCGTGTGCAACGACACCGCATAGTCGCCCCGAACGAACGGTTCGCGGTCCCAGGTCGACCACCGATCGACGAGGGCCAGACCGGCGATGGCGGCATGGGCGTCGTAGTCCGCGAGCGACAGCCGGCCGGCCTCGAGCTGGAAGCCGGCCAGCAGAAAGCCGCCGGGCTTCAAGTGGCGTCGGAGGTTGGCGAGAACTTCCGGCTCTGACCCCGGCGCGAGGAAGATCATGACGTTTCCGGGCAGCGCAACGAGATCGAATGACCGGCCGAGCTCGACCTCACCCAGGTCGCCGAGGTGCCACTCGATCGCGGGGGCCTTCTCTCTCGCCGCGCCGAGCATGCCGGGATCGAGATCCACCCCGACGGTGGTCATCCCCCGGCGGTCGAGCTCGATCGCAACCCGACCCGTGCCACAGCCTGCGTCGAGCACGGCCGGCGACATGACTCCTGCCTCCTGGAGGAGTGCCTCCACGAGGTCGGCCTCTCCGTGGATGGACTCACCCGCAGCTTCGAGTTCGTGCCACCGCCGGTCGTAGTCGTCGCCCCTGGCCACATCGGATCGTTCGTTCCATCTGCTCATGTACCCAGCCTCCGTAGACGATCGAGGTCCGCCACCACGATCCGGCGACGGGCGGTGACCACGCATCCGGCATCGCGAAGCTGGCGCAGGGAGCGAGCGGTGGCCTCCCTGGTCGCACCGATCCAGCCGGCGAGGTCGTCCTGGGTGATGGCGAGGTCGATCTCGACCCCGGTCGGGTTGAACTCGCCGAACCGGTCGGCGAGTTCGGTGAGCCGCCACGCCAATCGGGTCGTGGTGTCCGCACTGTTGCGCAGGGCCGTACGAGCCACGGCCTGGCGGAGCTGGGTGCTGAGGGTACGCAGCAGAGCGATCGCGAGCTCCGCATCCCGCGTCACGATGTCGAGGAAGTCGTCGGCGGTGACCTGGACCAGCCCGACCCCGTCCACCGAGGACGCCGTCGCCGAACGGGGCCCGCCGTCGAGCGCGCCGAACTCACCGAAGATCTCACCCGGTTCCTTCACCGCGATCACGAGGCGGCCACCCGCAGGCGTGTTGACCTCGATCCGGACCCGGCCCGAGATGACCGCATACACCGCGGCTGACGGGTCGCCCTCGGAGAAGATCACCGAACCGGCCGGTCGGCGAAGGGGGGTTCCGAGCTCGGTGATCTGGGCGTGGGCGGTCGATGACACGCCGAGACGGTAGCAACCTCCACCTCGGGCCCTCGACCGGTTCACCGCTCCGCGCCGACGGCGCGGCTGGTACGTTCTGCTCGTGCCCGACACCATCGGCTGGTTGCAGCGCCCGTGCCGTCTCGTGATGCGCCCACTGCTGGGGCGATTGTGGGACGTCACGATCGATGGCAAGGAGAACATCCCGGCCGAAGGCGGTGCGATCCTGGCACCGAACCACCGATCCTTCATGGACAACATGTTCTCGATGCTCGTCGTGGACCGGCCGACACTGGGCGTCGGCAAGGCCGAGTACCTCGACGACTGGAAGACCCGCTGGATCCTGCCCTGGATCGGAATGATCCCGATCGACCGGTCCGGTGGCGCGGCGAGTGCCGAAGCACTCGGGCGAGCTCGAGCCGCACTCGACGCCGGTGGCCTGTTCGTGATCTTCCCGGAGGGAACCCGGTCCCGCGACGGCCTGCTCCACAAGGGACGCAGCGGCGCAGCCCGGCTGGCGCTGGAGACGGGAGCACCACTCATTCCGGTCGGTTTCAGGGGCACTCAGGACATCCAGCCTCCCGATGCCCGGCTTCCGAAACTCGGTGGGCGCGCCGAGATCTCGATCGGTCGGCCCATCGCCGTCGAGGTCGAACCCGACCCGGACGAGTTGCGGACCAAGGCGCGGGAGCTGACCGACCTCCTCATGACTCGGATCGCGGAGCTGTCGGGCCAGGAGTACGTCGACTGGTACGCGGGCCAGCCACCTGACGAGACGCCCGCCGAGCGTTCGCCGTCGAGCGAGGGTCAGGAAGCGGGCTGAGGCGTGCGGATGCGGTAGACGCACCGCTCGTCGCCGGACAACAGGTGCTGGGTGCGCTCGACTATGGCGTCCGGACCGATGATGCTGCGGAAGAGTTCCAGTTCGTTGGTGCACAGGCCACGGCAGGCGGTGGCCGCCGCACACACCGGGCAGTGATGTTCGGTGAGCAACAAGTTGCCGTCCTCGTCGGTGTCGACCTCGGCCATGTAACCCTGCTCGCTTCGGGTGCGGGCGAGGACCTCGACGCGGGTGGCGACATCGGCGTCCGCCGGGATGTCGGCCTCGATGGCCGCTCGCTGACCCTGATCCCGCTCCTGAAGGACCCGGTGGAGTGCATCGTCACCGAGCGCCGAGCGCACGGCGTCGATCAGCTCGAGGGTGAGGTCGCGATGGCGATCGGGAAAGAGTTCGATGGCGAGTGGAGAGAGCGCCCATCCGAGCGGAGGGCGACCACGGGATCCGGTGGCCACCGTCTCGGCCACGACGAGGCCACGATCCTCCAGTTCCGCCAGCGGGGGACGCACGGCCTGGGTGGTGACCCCAAGCGCATCGGCCAACGCAGTGGTCGTGCAGGGGCCCGACCGCTTCAGGTGATCGACGATTCGGCGCTGAGCGGGACCGAGGGGCGATTCGACCATCCCGCCACCGTACCAGGATTGTTCAAGATTCTTCTTGCGTTATGACGGCAGTTGTGGCTGACTGTGTTTAACACAAGGCTACCCTTTTGAAATTGTGGAGAAGAGGAAGAGGTTCACCATGAGCAGCATCCAGGTCGAGCACGTGAATGTGACCGTCGCCGACTCCGTCCGCACCGCCGATCTCCTCACCCGGCTCTTCGACTGGCGCGTGCGGTGGCAGGGCGCTTCACTCGACGGCGGCCACACCGTGCACGTCGGCACCGACGACTCCTACGTCGCGCTCTACACCCCAGCCGCGTCGCCCGAGCCTGCCGCGGACGCGAACCGGCTGAATGGTCTCCAGCACATCGGCGTGATCACCGACGATCTCGACGTCGTGGAGGCCCGGGTGACGGCCGAGGGACTCACGCCCTACAACCACATGACCTACGAGCCCGGCAGCCGCTTCTACTTCAATGACCCCGACGGCGTCGAGTACGAGGTGGTCAGCTACACCTGGCCCGGCCGCTACCCAACCTGACTCGAAATTCATCCCGGAAGAAAAGCGAGTCAGGTAGAGCAAGCTCGGTAGCGAGTCAGGCCTTGACGAGCTCGGCGATCTGGCGGATCTCCTCGACGGTGCGAGGCGCGACATTGATCATCGTGACCGCACTCTCGTCCCACGCCTGAAGGCGGTCCTTGATCCGGTCGACCGAGCCGACGAGCGAGATCTCGTCCGCGAACTCGATCGGTACCGCCGCGATGGCTTCGTCCCGCCGACCCTCCATGAAGAGGTCCTGGATCCGGAGGGCCTCCTCCTCGAAGCCCATCCGGGCCATCAGCTTGGTGTGGTAGTTCTGCCCCTTCGCCCCCATGCCACCGATGTAGAAGCCGAGCATCGCGCGGGTCGGCCACAACGCCTCTTCCACATCCGAGTGGACCCTGATGGTGGTGTTCACACAGATCTCGAAACCGGCCGGCCGATCCTTGATCTGGTCGTGGTACACCTCGGCCCGCCAGGGTGAGTAGTACAGCGGCAGCCAGCCGTCGGCGATCTCACACGTCTGGGCAACGTTCTTCGGACCCTCCGCACCGATCCAGATCGGGATCTCCCGAAGAGGGTGGGTCATGATCTTGAGCGGCTTGCCCAGGCCCTCGGATCCCTCACCCGCATAGGGCAGCTGGAAGTGGTCACCCTCGAACTCGACTGGGCCCTCGCGTCGGAAGATCTGCCGGAGGATCTCGACGTACTCGCGGGTGCGAGCGAGCGGGCGACGCGACGGCATGCCGTACCACCCCTCCACCACCTGGGGACCGGAGACCCCGAGGCCGAGGATCAGTCGCCCGTTCGACACATGATCGAGGGTGACCGCGTGCATCGCAGTGGCGGCGGGCGTACGGGCGGATAGTTGGACCACACCGGTGCCGAGCCGGATCCGTTCGGTGTGAGCGGCGAGCAGGGCGAGCGGCGTGAACGCGTCGGAGCCCCACGACTCGGCCGACCAGACCGCGTCGAACCCGGCTCGCTCGGCCTCCACGGTCAGCTCCACGAAGTTGTCGGGCATGCCCCGACCCCAGTAGCCCCAGGTCAGTCCGAGATCCATCGCTGCCGCTCCGTTCGCTCGATCGCCAGGGGTTCAGTGCGTGTCGACGCCGGAACGCAGGACCGATCCCGGCCGCGCCGTGGTGAACTCGCCCCCTCGGACGACCTCCACGCCGTTGCACAGAACATGGTCGATGCCGGTCGCCTCGGAGTAGAGCCGCATCGCGCCGCCCGGAAGATCGTTGCGGGACTCCATCGGCGTGGCCCCGACATGGTCCTCGTCGAGGACCACGACATCGGCGTGAGCCCCCTCGACGAGACGGCCCCGGTCGACCAACCCGTAGAGGTCCGCGGGAACCGCGGTGAGCAGGTTCACCGCCTCCTCGAGCGGCATGAGCCCGCGCTTGGCGACCGCTTCACCGATCGCGACCGTTGCGTAGTTGGCACTCATGAACATGTCGAGATGCGCGCCCGCGTCCGAGGCCCCGATGATCGCCCGCCCGTCGCGCCAGACCTTCACGCGGGCCTCCCACGTCTCGATCGGTTCGTCGACGGTCGGATGCCCGAACGAGGTTGCGAGCCCGTCGGCGAGGGCGATGTCGCACAGGGTGTCCCACGGCGTCTTGCCGAGTTCCCCGGCGATCTCGCCGATGTTGCGCCCGCGGTACTGCTCGTTCTCGGGTGCCACCGTGTGGAAGATGGTCATCGCCGCCCAGTGAGCGAAGTGCCGGATGGTGTGCGGGGCGATCGCCAGCTCGTTCAGCCGCGCCCGCTCCGCCGGGTCGGCGAAGAGCGCCATCTTGTCCTCCACCGGCAGAAGCATCGTCTCTTCCCAGCCGGGGATCGCATCGAGGATGAACCCGCTGAGGAACGAGAGCCGGAAGTCGAGCGACATCGGAGCGGTGAGGCCGACGACCTTGCCACCCCGGGCCGTGGCGACGTCGGACGTGCCGAGCTTGTCCAACGATGCGTCGAGGTTCTTCGCGTTGACCGGGAGCACGTTCCAGTTGAGGGGGGCGTCGGCGGCGACGGACATGTCGGCCATGAGGTCGGCCACCTCGTCGTCGAAGGGGCCGATGCAGGGGATGAACTCGAGGGACGTCCCCGGGAAGTCGGCCAGAACCGAACAGAGGGCGATGAGCTCGTCGCGGTCGCCGTAGCGGCTCGGCACCATGTTCTGCTCGGTGTCGTTGTGGGTGGTCGACCACGACGACGAGAAGCCGACCGCACCGGCCTCGATCCCGGCACGGAGCAGATCACACATCGCGGCCAGCTCGTCGGGAGTGGCGGTGCGTCGCGTGGCGTCCTCTCCCATCACCACGCGGCGCAGGGCGGAGTGGCCGACCTTGAAGGCGGCATTGATCGACAGGGTGCCGTCGAGGGCGGCGAGGTATTCGGCGGTGGTCTTCCAGTTCCACGGCACGCCGATCCGGAGCGACTCGAGAGGCATCCCCTCCACCCGGCTGAGCATCTTCATCAGGTACTCGCCGTCGGCGGGGTCGTCGCTGAGTGGCGCGATGCTGAACCCGCAGTTGCCCGCGATCACCGTGGTGACGCCGTGGAGGGGCGAGGGCGACAAGGTGGTGTCCCAGAACGCCTGGGCATCGATGTGGGTGTGGACGTCGACGAACCCGGGGACCACCACCCGTCCGGTGGCATCGATCTCCTGATCGGCTTCCTGGCCGGAGAGCTCGTCGACTGCAGCCACCCGGCCCTCTCGGATTCCGACGTCGGCCCGGCGCCGCGGTGCGCCCGTGCCGTCGATGACCTCTCCACCGCGAATGATGACGTCGAGCATCTCCGTCCCCTTCCCTCGACCCCGAACCTTGCCAGCCGCCGCCCCACCAGGGCAAAGACTCGACCACCCGCGGCCGCCCGCCAGGTCCGCCGGGTCGGGTCGTGGTTGGCCCCGGTCCCGACCCATCTGCAAAGTTGCTCGGAGTAGATCGTGTGGATTCGGGGGACGTGATGACGGAACGGCTCAGCCAGCTCAGTCGATCGGTGGAGGGGCGGGTGGCGCTGATCACCGGGGCCGCCTCGGGAATGGGTCGGGCGGAAGCTCGCCTGTTCGCCGACGAGGGCGCCAGGGTGGCGGTGACCGACCTCGGCCAGGAGCGGGTCGACGCAGTCGTCGACGAGATCACCGCGGCGGGCGGGACGGCCCGGGGCTGGGTGCTCGACGTCACCGACGCCGCCCGCATCGAGCAGGTGGTGGCCGAGATCCGTGAGACCCTCGGTCCCGTCGACATCGTCGTCAACAACGCCGGCGTCACCGCCGGCGCCGCCCTCGACAGCGCGGACTTCGAGGATCAGTGGCAGCTCGCGCTCGACGTCCTCCTCACTCCCCACCAGCGGATCGTCCGCGCCTGCCTCCCCGACCTCATCGCCAGCGATGCCGCACGGGTGGTCAACATCGCCTCGACCGAAGGCATCAGTGCGCAACGGGGCGCCACTCCCTACACCGCGGCCAAGCACGGCGTGGTCGGCCTGACCCGATCGATGGCAGTGAACCTCGGCGTCCACGGCATCACCGTGAACGCCATCTGCCCCGGCCCGATCCTCACCGGGATGACCGAGGAGATCCCCGACGACATGCGCGACACCTTCGCCCGCCGCCGCACCGCACTGCGCCGCTACGGCGACCCCGAAGAGGTCGCCCACGTCGTGCTCAGCCTCGCGCTGCCGGCAGCCTCGTACATCACCGGCGCGATCATCCCGGTGGACGGCGGCCTCACCACCAAGAACGACTGATCGCTACGATCCGGCCATGACGGTCCTCATCGCCGGAGGCGGCATCTGCGGTCTCACCATGGCGCTCACCTGCCACGAGATCGGCGTCCCCGTGAAGGTCTTCGAGTCCGCTCGGAAGCTCGAGCCACTCGGCGTCGGCATCAACCTCCAACCGAACGCGGTCCGCGAGCTGATCGACCTCGGGCTGGGTGATGGCCTTCCGGCGGTCGGACTCCAGGCCGACGAGTGGGCGCTCGTGGGCCGCAACGGCAACGACGTCTGGGCCGAGCCGCGCGGGCTCGACGCGGGGTATCGCTGGCCGCAGTACGCAGTGCATCGCGGCCTCTTCCAGATGCTCCTGTACCGGGAGGTGATCGACCGACTCGGACCCGACGCGGTGATGACCGGCCACCGGGTCGTCGGCTACGAGAACCGGTCCGGCGCGGTGTCCGCGACCATCGAGCGACGCGGCGGCGGCACCGTCACCGAGGAGGGAGCCATCCTCATCGGGGCGGACGGGCTCCATTCGGCGGTCCGAACCCAGATGGCCCCCGACGAGGGTCCGCCGAGGTGGGCGGGCGCCGTGATGTGGCGGGGGACCACGCGGGGCCGACCGATACGGACCGGCGCCGGATTCACGCTGGTCGGCAATCTCCACCAACGCTTCGTGCACTACCCGATCAGCGCGGCCGACCCCGAGACCGGGCTCCAGACCCACAACTGGATCGCCGAACTCACCTTCGACACCGACGACGACAGCTGGGGCGACGGCGACTGGAACAAGAAGGTGCACATCGAGAAGTTCATCGACGAGTTCGAAGAATGGAACTTCGAGTGGCTCGACATCCCCGCCGTCATTCGGGGCGCCGACGAGGTCTTCGAGTATCCGATGGTCGACCGCGACCCGATCGACCATTGGGTCGACGGCCGCACCGCCCTCATGGGCGACGCCGCCCACGTCATGTACCCGGTCGGTTCCAACGGGGCCAGCCAGGCCATCGTCGACGCCCGGGTGCTCGGGGCGAAGATGGTGGAGCACGGCGTCGGTCGGGAGGCATTGCTCGCATACGAGGCCGCCCTCCATCACGACGTGTCGTCGCTCGTTCTCCGAAATCGGGGGGCCGGCCCCGTCGCGATCCTCGGGGAGGTCGATGCGCGCTGCGGCGGCGTCTTCGATGACATCGAAGACGTCATCTCGAGAGAAGAAATCGAAGAGTTCATGGCGAGCTACAAGGCTGCAGCCGGCTTTGCCATCGAGACGCTCAACTCCCAACCACCGACCATCGCGCCCGGATCCGCGATCCCTGGGGGATGACACACCAGCCCGCGGACTGAGCCGCCCATCCGTCGACACGACAGAACCGGGGCAGCGCTGGTACCGTGCTGAGCTGTTCATTGCGATCGTGTGACGAAATGGCCGCCCACCCCGCTCGACCCCGCCCGCGCCCTCAGCGCCTGTTGCGACGCCGCAACCGTCGGGGCGCCGCCGCGCTCGCCGGACTGGTCGCCTTCACCGCCGTCACCAACCTGGCCTCGGCCGAGACTCCGAGTGAACTGCGGGAAGAACGCAAGAAGGTCCAGGAGGACGCGGCGGAGGTCGCGGCCGAGATCGACGTCATCAACGACGACGTCGAACAGCTCACCGGAGCGCTCGAGGCGCTGCAGGCGAACGTCGATGCCCAGCATGCTGCGGTCGACGCGGCCCAACGAGCCGTTGCCGAGGCGGAGGCGGTCCAGGCCCAGGCGCTCCAGGCGATCGCCCGGCTCGAAGCCGACGAGCGCACGGCCCGATCCGACCTGCGTTCCGCCGCGATCGAGTCCTATGTGTCCTTCCAGGGAGCCGAAGACCTCGAAGCCCTCGGCGCGGACCCGTGGGGGGCGGCGCGCGAAGAGACCCTGCTGGAATTCGGAACCGGCAGCGGTCTCGAGGAACTCGACGACCTCCGGAGCATCGCGGCCCAGCTCGAAGTACAACGCCAGATCGCCGATGACGCTGCCGAAGAAGCCGAAACGCAGCGCGCCGAGATGGAGCTACGCCTCGAGAGCCTCAACCGGGCGCTCGAGAGCCAGGAGCAGATCCTCATCGAGGTGAACCTCCGACTGGAGTCCCGGCTGTCGGAGATGGCCGCCCTCTCGGCGCTGGACAACGAACTCGCGGAGGAGATCCGCGTCGAGGAACAGCGGATCGCCGATGCCATCGCATCCCGTCGCCCACCGAGCGGAGGGGGCGTGACCTTGCCAGCCGGTAGCGACATCGAGGTGACCACGCGGCATCACGGTCAACGTCCTCATTGCCGACGATCTCGAGGGATTGCTCGCCGCCATGGCCGCGGAGGGCTTCACACTAGGAGGCGGGGGCTATCGCAGCATCGAGAGTCAGATCCGGCTCCGCCGGGCGAACTGCGGCACCTCGGAGTACGCGATCTGGGAGATGCCTGCCTCTCGCTGCCGCCCACCCACCGCCCGGCCTGGGCTGTCGCAGCACGAGCTCGGCCTCGCCGTCGACTTCACTCACAACGGCCGCGTGCTTCGCAGCCGGAGCTCCGAAGTCTTCCAGACGCTGAGTCGCATCGCGCCGCAGTTCGGCTTCTACAACCTGCCGAGCGAACCCTGGCACTGGTCCACCACGGGCGGCTGACGTGCCACGATCACGCTGCCGTGGCGCGCTTCACGTCCCGCGGCGGTGAGCCGGTCACCCGCTTGAAGGCTCGACTGAACGAGGCCTCGGACTCGTAGCCGACCTGTTCGCCGACGGCGGCGACATTGAGTCGACCCTCTCGAAGGAGTGCATCGGCCACAGCCATGCGCCAACCGGTGACGTACTGCATCACCGGTTCGCCGACCAGCTCGGTGAACCGAGCCGCGAAGGCGGAGCGGGACATGGCCACCTCGTCCGCCAGTGCGGCGACCGTCCAGTCCCGCTCCGGGTGCTCGTGGATGCTGGCGATGGCCGGCCCGATCTGGGGATCGCGAAGCGCACCGACCCAGCCGGACCGCGCCATCGGATCGCTCTCGAGCCACGCCCGGATCACGTGGATGACCACGATGTCGCAGAGCCGGCTGACCACGGCGTCACCCCCGGGCTGCGGGGACTTCGTCTCCTGCGCCATGTGCTGGAGCGTGGCGGTGAGGAGTTCGAAGCCCGGCGCACCCACTGTCTTCAGGAGGAGGATCGGCGGCAGGGTACGGATCAGGCGACGGGCCGCTGCCTGCTCCACCCGCACGCCACCGCAGATCAGCCGGGTGACGTCACCCCCACCACCGTGTCGGAGGACCGCGTACTGCTCGCTGTGATACTCGTGCGGGAGATCGAGTACCGGCGGGGTCGGCGCCTCGGTCGCGCCCCAGCCCCGATGGCCGAGCCCGTGGGGGATGACGGCGAGATCACCGGCGGTGAGCCGATGCTCGACACCGTCCACCTCCAGAGTGCACGTGCCGGACGTGACCACGTGGAACCAGAGGCAATCCTGCATCGGTGGGAGTTCGAGACCCCACGGCTCGCTCAGCTCGGACGGGCAATAGAACACGCCGTCCATCTGCACGTGACGCAGGACTGAGCTGATGGGAGATGGCGGCGTGATGTAGTCGTCCACGCAGTCACTGTTGCGCGGTGATAAGCGATCGTCCAGTGATCTGGACGATTGGACAAGAACTCTGTCCAGAAGATCATGGACAGTCCCGAATTCCACATCGACGATGGACGACATGCAAACCACTCATCCCGACTCCACACCGATCGACCTCGATCCCCCGCACACGCCGGACCCGGCGAGTGTTCTGAAGGCCATCCGCCGACGCTCGTTCGCCGCGATCGCGACGACCTCTGCTGCAGGCCGACCCCACGCGGCCGGGGTGCTCTACGCCTTCGCCGACGATGCCCTTCACATCAGCACCATGAGATCGAGCCGGAAGGCTCGAAACATCGCAACCGTCCCCGAGGTCGGGGTGACCATTCCGATCCGACGCATCCCGCCATCGACGGTCCACTTCCAGTCCCGCGCCGAGGTACTCGCCGTCGACGACGACCATGTCCGCGCCCTCGTCGAACGCGGTGAGCTCACCACGATCACCGGTCACGGCGAGCTCGAACTGCCGGACGGCTGTTTCCTTCGCATCCCGCTCCCCCGCAGGCTCCTGACCTACGGGCTCGGCATGTCGCTGCGGACCCTGATCGCGGATCCCCTCTCGGCCGGTGGCGTCGTGTCCCTCGACGAGTGATCAGACCGCGACGAACACCCGGGCCACGTTCGACCGGGTGAACACGAACCGACCATCTCGTACGACGGCGGAGTCACGGAATCCACGTTCGATCTCGGCTCGGTTGGCGGCGAAGCGCGCCGCTCGATCCGGGTCGATGTCGACGATCATTCGAGCCCAAGAGTCGAAATCTGCGTAGGACGTCTCGCTCTCGTACTCCTCGAACTCGACCTGTGCGAGGCCGGCGGACTCAGCCCCGTCGAGGCATTCCTGCGCCGCGTTCTGCTCGTGAGTCTCATCGACGACCAGCCGGAAGTGCGACGCGACATCGGCCCCGGTGGGTCGGGGTTCGAGAACGTAGAGCCGTCCCCCGGCCCGCAGCACCCGACGGGCCTCCGTCTGCGCCACCGGCATGGCATCGATCGGCACATGGTGGAACGAATACGAGAAGACGACGACGTCCATCGACTCGTCGTCGAGCGGAAGCGCCTCGGCCACACCATCGTGGTAGGTCGCCGCATGGAGGGGGTCCGCCTCGATCGCCCTGGTCCGAAGCGCCTCGCCACATTCGACACCGATCACACGGGCCCCGGCGCCACGCATCCATCGGACCAACCCACCCTCTCCGCATCCGACGTCGACGACGTCGCGGTCGGTCAGTCGGACGTGGCGGGCGAGAACGTCGGTGTGTCGTTGCACGGGTCGTGAGGGTCCAAGGCCCGAATGGGATCCCGGAGGTCGTCGATGTAGCCGAGCGCGTACGCCCCGATCTGGTATCCCATCAACCGCTGGAGGTCCTCTGGGAAGTCGGCCGCCATCTCACGCGGCACGGTCAGGTACTGATTCTCTTCCTGACGCAGGAAGCTCACCGCGTAGGTGATGTTGATTCCGCGCCGATGCCGGTCGGAGCGATTCGCTCCTCCTCCGTGATACACGGCGCCGTTGTAGAGGAGCACCGATCCACGCCCCATCTCCACCGGCACCGTGTCGTCGACACTGAACTCGAGCCGGTCCTCCAGCTGATTGCTGCCGAGGACGACCCGTGTGGCGCCGTTCTCCTCGGTGAAGTCATCGCCGGCCCAGATCGTGTTGCACTGGACCTCGAAACCGGTGGGGAACGAGAAGAAGTCGAATGCCCACTGGTCGCGGTGGATGGCCTGGCCCGGGCTGTCGGGGCCGATGTCGATGATCTGGGTGAGGTGCAGGTGATAGCTCGAGACGTGCCCGAGCATCTCGTCGCAAGCGGCAAGCACCGTCGGATGGGTCACGAACTCCTGGGCGGTCTCCGAGCGGGCGAGCAGACCCCCGGTGCGGCGCGTGTTGCGGCCGCTGAAGTCGTCGCCACCCGTTCGGGTCGCCTCCACGTACGGCGCCATTTCCGCGAAGAACCGGTCGAGCTGCGCATCGGAGGCGAGATCTTCGACCACGACTGCTCCGTCACGGCGGATGACCGCCGCGATCTCATGCCCGGTGGCCGTGCTGGGGAGGTGGGTCACCATGGCCTGAAGTCTGGGGCCATTGCGTGACAGCATGCAAGATCATGCGGATCGCCTTCTTCCTCTACGAGGGTCTCACGACCCTCGACATCATCGGCCCACACGATGTGTTGTCCCGGTTGCCGGGCGTCGAGGCGATCTCGGTGAGTGTGGATGGAGGCCCCGTCACGGCCGACACGGGCGTCCTCGGACTGACCGCCGGATGGGCGATGGCAGATGTCGACCGCGCCGATGTGCTGGTCGTGCCCGGGGGTTTGGAGGGAACCTTCGCGGCCGCAGCCGACGATCGCATCCTCGACTGGGTCCGCCACATCGCCGCGGGAGCCCAGTGGGTGACGTCGGTGTGCACGGGTGCGTTGATCCTGGGAGCGGCAGGGCTCCTCGATGGTCGGCGCGCCACCACCCACTGGGCGGCCATCGACCTCCTCGCGACCTACGGCGCCACGCCGGTTCAGGAGCGAGTGGTGGTCGACGGACCGGTGGTCACCGCAGCCGGTGTGTCCGCGGGGATCGACATGGCACTCACCCTCAGCGCCACCCTCACCGACGACGACACAGCCCGTTCGGTACAACTCGGCATCGAATACGATCCCGCGCCGCCGTTCGACTGCGGCTCGGTCGGCAAGGCTCCCGACGAGCTCATCGAGCGGGCGCGGGCGCTCTTCTGAGTTGTTTCGGGTGCCTGGCACCAGCGAAACAACTCAGCGGGGCATTCGGGCGGCGGGCATCCAATTGGGCCCGGCGGTGGCGTCGATGCGAGCGAGGAAGGCGTCGTGGTGCGGTTCGGCGAGCTCGCAGAGGGCGACCGTCTCGGCCTCCCCGACCAGCTCCCACATCTGGCCCGAGATCTCGTCGGTGCGTTCCTCCATCGCGCGACGAAGTTCCCGGGCCCGCTCGTTGATCTGTTTGCCGTCGGCCAGACCCTTCGCGTTGAGTCGGGACCAGCCGCGCTCGATACCGGCGTCGTCGACACCTCGACTCCGGGCGATCCACTCGTTGTCCTCGTAGCCCTCGACATCGGGACCGTCGACCAGCGCGTTGTGGAGCAGCCCCACCTCGGCGGCGTCGAGATCGTGAGCGACGCACAACGCCCAATGCGTGTCACCCCGCCACTCACGGAGGCAGTTGACCGCCAACCAGGCCGACAAGGCCGCCTCAGCGGGTCCCGGCCGCGGACGCTCCCGGTGGGCCGCGAAGAACGCCCGCCCAGACGCGGGCAACTCATCGACAGCTCGCCAGAGATCAGAACCGAGCGCAGCCAGACGTTCCGGCAGCTGCGGGTCGATCACGGCCAGTCCCGGCACCACCGCGTCGTCACGGGCTCGCATCGCCGACTCGAAATCCGTGTGCTGGCGACACAGATCGAGCCCCATCCCGAGGAACACCGGATTGATGGAGTAGCCGACGGCACCGCACACGTCGTTGCCCGCCCCCGCGATCGGGCCGAACCGTACCGCCGCGTAGTAGCCCATCCCATCGGGCACTCCGAGCCGGGCGTAGTTCGCGATCGCCGTCGGGTCCCAGAAGATCCATCCCACGAGGTCGTGGGAGGCCATCGACGCGCGAGCGGCGAGCGCGGCCCAGTCGCTCATACGTCCTCGGAGAGCAGCACCCGATCGGCGAAGAGCTCCACGCACTGCCAGGCCGCGTCGATCGGCATTCCGCCGACCAGCGGATGGATCGCGATCGAACCCTTCGTGCGAGCCAGATCCGCCGCCTCGTCCGGGGTGAGGAACCGGTAGATGCCCTCCTCCCGGAGTTCGGCCACATTCTCGGCCTGGCTGTGCACGACAGACTTCTGATGGGGCTGTTGCCAGCCGTGATAGGTCTGGGCCTCGAGCAGCCAGTGTTCACCGAATTCTGCCCACGCCCGCTCAGGGTCGTCCACCACGACGATCTGGGGCGCTTCCTCCGGACAAATCACCATCGGAGTGAGGCCGGCTTCGACACAGAGCTCTTCGTAGTAGGACTTCACTTCCGGCTTGTTGCCGCCCATCGCAAACGGCAGCCCCAGCCGCACCGCCCGGAGGGCCGACACCTTGGCCGACCATGATCTGAGGATGCGGGTGGCTGAAGGGTTTGGGGAGGACCTGGATGGTCTCATCGTTGAGTTCGAAGGGTTCACCCGTCCAGGCTTTCATCATCACGTCGATGCTGTCGTCGAGGATTCGGCCCCGCTCGTCCCACTCCTTGCCCACCGCCGCGTACTCCTTGGGCCGGTAGCCGATCCCGAGCGTTGCGACGATCCGGCCCCGCCCCACGAGATCGAGCACCGCGAGATCCTCCGCCACGCGGAGCGGGTCGTGGAGGGGCAACAGCAACGCGCCGATCATGCACACCACGTGCTTCGTCCGGGCCAGAATCATGCCGGCCGTCATCATCGGCGTCGGCGACCATCCGGTGGACGTCACGTGATGCTCGTCGAGCTGGACCGCGTTGATGCCCCGCTCGTCGAGGTACTCGATCATGTCGAGTGCGGCCCGATAGCGGTCGCTCATCTCGGCCCCGTCGCTGGGATCGGGGTGAGCGTGGTTGAGGCGTATCAGCGTGAAGGCCATGGGCTCAGAAGCCTGACGGATCGATCCCGCACGTGTCGAATGCGCCGAACAGCATCGGCAGCATCTCACCGGTGGGCTCCTCACCCTGGCCGAGCGCGAACAGCAGCTCGAGGTCGAGGGTGTCGATCAGACAGCCCGCCTGCTCGCGGGTGAGGTCGCCGTCCTCGGTCATGCCGTCGATGAACAGCTCCCGCCCGGACTCGGTTTCGAGGAGCGCCATCATCACGTTCGGATCCGCGAACGGGTTGTCGCCCAGGGTGTCGCCGTCGTCGCCTCCGTCGTCGATCGGGATTCCACAGTTGTCGAGCTCCCACTGGTCGATGCGGTCCGAAGCCGCCGTCTGCTCCGGCAATTCTGTGAGGGCCTCGATGTCGTCGGCCGCCGCGAGGAAGTCCCAGTCGTGGGACTCCAGGATCGAGATCATCTGCTCGAAGCCGTCGAGAACGATCCCGAGATCGCCTTGAATCTCACCTGGTGCGAGCGGGATCGCTGTGCTCAGTCGATCACGGGCCTCGAGCATCTGGCGCCGCACTTCGTCCGGTCCGGCGAGCGGGTTGAACGAGTCCGACAAGGCGTCGTTCTCCCGCGATGCCTCACAGAAGCTGTCGACGTCGACGCCACCGATCCCGATGTCGGGAGTGTCGGAATCGTCACCCGTGTCGTCGTCGGACGGCTCGTCATCACCACCGGACCCGTCGGAGGCATCGTCACCACTGGTGTCATCACCTGCATCGGTGTCGTCGGATGTGTCATCGCCGCCGTCCGCGCTGTCGTCGTCTCCCCCGCCGCACGAGGCGGCGAAGAGGGCGAGCACGACGAAGAGGAGCAGCCAGCGGGAGCGGATGGGTGCGGTGGGGGTCATGGCCTCGACCCTAGCGAGCCGCCCGGGCCCCACCCATGCAGCACCCCAGTGATCGTGAGCCGCCTCCCGGGCGGCCGGCGATCGCCTATCAAGCGAAGCCGACGATGGTGAGGTCCTGCAGAGAGAGGTTCAGTTCGGGAGCAGGGGCGCGAACCGCAGCCGACCCGATGTCGTCGGCGACCTCGACCCGGGACCCGTCGGCCAGATCGACGATCCACAGGCCGCCCGTCGGCGCGCATTCGTCGGTGACCTCCTGGATGGCCACACGGTTCCCCCCGATGAAGCCGACGGGGATCGCATCCAGGTCGTCGGCGACCGGCGATGCCTCGTCGGTGACGGCGTCCAGCAGCATCACCGTCGCACCCTGTCCGCATTCACCGCGAGCAACGAGGAGGCGGTCCGGATTGGCCGCGTCCACCACCAGATGGGCGAACCCGGCGGTGCTGCGGACGATCGGTTCGATCGTCTCAGAGTCCTCGACGAGTGCGGTCAGGAGCTTCTCCTCCCCTTCGTCGAAGATCATGTGGGGAAGGTGGAAGGAATGAACGTGGTGGTCATTCCCGTCGTGGATCGCGATGAAGCTGAGCCGGGCACCATCGGCGGAGAAGACCGCGTCCGTGATCACCGCGTCTGTCGGCTCGATGAGCTGGTGGGGTTCGGGGTCGCCGTTGCGGACGATGAACAGCCCGAGTTGGTCGAACACCGTGGCCGTCTCGTTGCCCTCCTCGTCGAATTCGAAGAACGTGACCGGCGCCGTGCCGAACGCCGCGAAGTGCAGGCCGTCGGGGTGATAGACGACGACGTCGTGCTGATCGACCACCGAGATGTCGGTGGCTCCCGATCCGTCGGCCTCGTGCTTGCGCAGCGCCGGACCGTCCGCTTCGAGAAAACGAACCCCGGTGGGCCAGGTCCAGCCGGTGATGGTCCCCTCGATCCCGCCGGCCGAGCGCGACTCCCCATCGGCGTCGAGCACGCGGCCGTCGTCGAAGACCACCTTCTCACCCGTCGGTGACCAGGCGACGATCCCGTTGGGATCCGCGCCGGGTAGCTCGGCGAGGCAATGGAGCGACCCGTCCGGCTCCACCTGCCAGAGCCGACCGTCGGCCACGAAGGTCAGCCGACCACCCGTCGGCGGTCCACCGAGTCCGGCACAATCGGCGAACACCGGGAGGCCGGTGGGCGCCGCCGTCGTGGCCGGTGAGGTGGTCGCCGGAGCCGTCGAGGTCGGCGCAGCCGTCGTCGTGGGGGCGGCAGTGGTCGCCGGAGCCGTCGAGGTCGACGTCGACGTGGTGGAACCGCCCGTCTCGGCGCCCCCTCCACAGGAGGTTGCGCCGAGACAGAAGGCGAGGATCACCAAAGTCGCACCGTTCCACCGCATCGCTCCATGATCGCAGCCGAGAAGCAACGGGGGTCAGACCCCTGAAGCACCGGCTCGCTGGAGTCAGAAGTGGCCGGCGATGGCGAGGGTGTTGACGGCGGAGACGATCGCGCGGAGCGACGCCGACACGATGGACTCGTGGAGGCCGACACCCCACACGGTGTCGCGTGCACCGATGTCGATCTCGACGTAGGCGACCGCGGTGGCGTCGGAGCCGGCCCCCATCGTGTGCTCGCTGTAGTCGACGATCTTCCCGTCGAAGAGGTCGGCGGCCTGGAGGCCGTGGACGAACGCATCGATCGGACCGTTGCCCTCGCCGGTGATCATCACCTCATCACCGTTCACGATCAGCTTCGCCTCGAGGGTGGTCTTGCCGGACTCGAGCGTGTCGCTGGAGGATCGGTGGCCGATGATCTCCACCTTCGGGTTCGACGGTTCGACGTACTCGGCCATGAACCGGCGCTGGATCTCGTAGGACGTGATCTCGGTGCCGGTGTCCTCGGTGACCTTCTGGATCTTCTTCGAGAAGTCGACCTGCAGCGCCCGTGGCAGATCGAGGCCGTACTCGTGCAAGAGGACGTAGGCCACGCCGCCCTTGCCGGACTGGCTGTTGACCCGGATCACGGCCTCGTAGCTGCGACCGAGGTGACGCGGGTCGATCGGCAGGTACGGCACGTCCCAGGCGTCGTACTCGCCGGCCAGCTCCTCGCCGGGGACAACGTCGTAGATGTCGGCCATCCCCTTCTTGATGGCGTCTTGATGACTGCCGGAGAAGGCGGTGTAGACGAGGTCGCCGACGTACGGGTGACGGGGGTCGATCGCCATCCGGTTCGAGAACTCGTAGACGCGGCGCATCTCCTCGATGTCGCTCATGTCGAGGGTCGGGTCGACGCCCTGGGTGAACAGGTTCAGGGCGATGGTGACGACGTCGACGTTGCCGGTGCGTTCTCCATTGCCGAACAGGGTGCCCTCGATGCGGTCGGCGCCGGCCATGAGGCCGAACTCGGCGGCCGCCACTGCGGTGCCCCGGTCGTTGTGGGGGTGGAGAGACAACAGCACGCTGTCGCGATCGCGGATGGTGCGGTCGAAACGCTCGATCATGTCGGCGTAGAGGTTCGGGGTCGACATCTCGACGGTGGCCGGCAGGTTCAGG
>CAYFLT010000001.1:132122-136145 GCA_964344055.1 uncultured Candidatus Nemicrothrix sp. | reverse complement strand
CGCTCGGGGGTCGGCTGGAACACGTCCATGACCCGCTCGCAGATCTCCACCGCGAATTCCGGCTCGGTGCCGGTGTAGCTCTCCGGTGAGTACTCCCAGCGGATCGAATCCGGGTTGGTGGACCGCTCGAGTCCCTCCATGCAGACCTTGGCGCCCTCGACCGCGATGTCGATGATCCCCTGACGATCCGTTCCGAACACGACCCGTCGCTGGGTGGTGGAGGTGGAGTTGTAGAGGTGGACGATCGTGCTCGGTGCGCCCTCGATGGCCTCGAAGGTGCGATCGATCAACTCCTTGCGAGCCTGGGTGAGCACCTGGATGGTGACGTCGTCGGGGATGTGGCCACCGTCGATCAGTTCACGCACGAAGTCGAAGTCGGTCTGGGAGGCAGCCGGGAACCCGACCTCGATCTCCTTGAAACCCATCTTCACGAGGAGGTCCCACATGCGCTTCTTGCGGGTGGAGTCCATCGGATCGACGAGGGCTTGGTTTCCGTCGCGAAGGTCGACGGAGCACCACACCGGGGCCGTCTCGATCCGAGTACCGGGCCAGGTGCGGTCGGGAAGCTCTACCGCCGGATACGGGCGGTACTTCTCGAACGGCATCGTGGTCATGGGTCTGTTCTTTCTGGTTTGGTCGGGTGCCTCTCGGCAGGAAAGCACCTGCTCCCGGCCCGATCCTCCTCGCGAAACGTGCTCCGAAAAGCACAGAACCCCCCGGGCCCACGGGCACAGGGGGTTCGGCGAGCGCCGCTATGTGGCGCTCGCCTACACGAGAAGAAGCAGGGACGACAGCTGGTGCTTCACGGGGGACACTGTAACCCATTCGGCAGGTCCGGCAACCTTCCTGAGGATTTGCCGGCTGCCGCGGTGGCACGAGGTTGCCCTCCCAATGGGGCTGGGGTCACGGACTGTGGCACTCTGGGACCCGTGAGGTGGAGGTCACGTTGGGTGGCAGCCATGGCACTCGCCTTGGCGCCGGTTGTGTTCTCGCCGACCGTCGCGGGGGCCCAGACCGACGACGTCGAGTTCGAGGAGCTTCTCGGACAAGAGGAGCTCGACGCGCTGGTCGACGAGTTCGTCTGCCCCACCCTGGAAACCATGACCGTCCACGAGGTCACCGCGAGAGCGTCGACCAGCGACGTCACCGTCACGTGCACCTATACCGCCGAAGATCTGTCGGCGAACACCACGGTGTCGGTGACCTGGCAACCCCCGGGGGTGGAGGACGCGTACATCTGCCAACGGATCTCGAGCACCACCGACGACGAGCAGTACACCAACATCCGAGGCACCGTTCGCGCGGACGGTGTGGCCGCGCAGGGGGACTTCAACTACTACCGAGACCGAGTCGACCTGCCCGCTTCGGCGTTCGAGGCCGCGGCCGCGCAGTTGGCGGCACAGGCGACCGGGCCGAACCGTGTCCGCCGCCGATCGACTGCAGCGAAACGGTGGGCCCGCTGGCGGTCACGTTCGAGACCGCTGCTGACGTGTCCAGCCGCGGCGGGATCTGGAACGTGAACTGCTGGTGGAGCCCCGGCGGCGAGCACTCCACCGTTCCCGACGAGGAGTATTCGCTCTGGTCCGACGTGGTAATGAACGTCCAGTTCGCCACGCCGAGTCAGAGCGGCGGATCCGTCATCACCGTCTGTTCGGTCGAGCCGTATGACGCGAACGGAACCGTGATCCTCCCCGGGTCCGACGGACTCGCCGTCTCCGCTCGGATCGACTTCCGCGACCCGAGCAAACGATTCCCACGCGACGAGATGGTCGCCGAGGCCCAACGTCTCATCTCGGCGGTCTCGCCCTTGGCGCGCTCCTGTGACGGCATCGCCCACATCCCGCCGTCGAGCTACTTCACCCCACTTCCCGCGTGGCTCACGATCGACGAGTCACTGGCCGAAGGCGCCGCCCCGATCGAGATCGACACCAGCGGTTCCGGCGCGGACGCGCCCACCCTGGCCGACGACGGATCGCTCGTACCCGCCGAGGCCGAGGATCCCGGTCGGGCGGCAAGGAGCCCCGCGGGCGGTGAGGGGTCGGGTCTCTGGGAGCAGTTGCTCTCCGTGGTCGGGATCGTCATGTTGGTGCTCTCGATCCTCGGAATCGTGCTGAGCCTGGTTCTGGTCGGCAAGGAGAGCCGCCTCCGACCACGATTCGACATCCTGCGAGTCGTGGTCATGGCCGCGGTCGCGGTGGCCATGACCCTGCTGTTCAGCACCCGGACGCCGCTGTGGGCCGGTGCGGTGGCTGTCGGTGTCGGCCTCGTGCTCGGGCTCGCCCAAGGCCGCAACCTCACCGTCCGCAACACGGCGAGAGGGCTCTATGCCAAGCGAACGGCGATTGCGGTGTTGGCCTTCATCGCCGGCCTCGTCGTCACCCAAGTGGCCGGGTTGGCGAACCGAGCGGGGGTGATCCAGTTCGGGTTGGCACTCACGATCCTGTCCGTGGCCACCGCACTGGGGTTGATCGTCGGGCGCCAACCTCAGGTCGGAGAAGCTCGCCGCCTCGGTGCTGCCGCCTTCATTCTCGTCCTGCTCACGCCCGCGGTCGGGATCCTCGCGGTCGACCGTTCCGAAGCCGTGGCCCAGGATCAGGAAGAAGGCGAGTCCACGCCGCAGGACATCTTCCTCGAAATGGTCGACTGGGAAACGGTCGAGCTCATCGGCGGGATCGGCTCCGGGCTGACCAAACCCGCGATCCAGATGCCGGTACTCGACGGCTTCTCCACCCCTCCCGAGCCGATCACGGTCGCGCACTCATGGACCGACGTACCCGGCGACACGACCTTCACCTACGACGTCTCCGAGACCTACGGCTTCTCTCTGAGTGCTTCGGGCATCTGCTGCGACATCGACTATGCAGTGACCGGCACCGAGACTCGGCAGTCGCCCGACCGCGACGCCGTCATCGACGAGATCGCCGGACAGGCGACCCTCGCAGACGTGGTGATCGGAGCGGGCCGAAACGGCGTCGTACCGTTTGGTCAGGCCACCCTGTTCGAGGACGGTGCGAGCTGCCGGCGCACCATCGCCGGAGTTCTGGACCAGTCCGCCTACGTGAGCTTCGACAGCTACACGATCAACGGGAACCCGTCGACCGCCAGCACTCCGACGCCCGCCCTCTGGATCCCGTGCGACGTTCCCGGCTTCACGGTCGCCGACGCACTCGACGCGGCGCCATCGACCCCGCCGGCGGACGACCCGGCGCGAACCGAACAATCCTTCGGCGGGGCCAAGCCGGGCTGCCCCGTCTACCAGGAGGCAGTGGCCGCGGTCTACGACCCCGGCTTCGAGAGCGGGAAGCTCAATCCGGACCAGCTCGGCCAACTCTTCCTCGAACCGAATCGCGCGGCGTGCTCCGGGTGGGTCGATCTCGGCGGGGACGAGCGGGGAGCCCGCCGTTCCGAACTCGCCTACGACCTCGCGTCCACCGATCCCGCCGCCGAGGCCCGCAGGCGTTGGGACGAGCGCGACAGCTTCCACAACGAGCGGCCGCTCCACGAGATCGACGAGGAGGACCGCTGCCTCCTCGATGCCGAGGGCGTTCCCCAGAACCCAGACACCACCGACGCATGCGTGCACCGCAGCTTCCACCATGTTGCCGACGGTGAGATCACCATCTGGGTCGACCGGTCGACCAGCGACGGTCCGAACACCTGGGTTCGAGGGTCGTTCCCGTGGGGCGACTACAACTACCGCTGCCATCACTGTGAGCCCGGCGACCCGGAGATCTCACGGGTACTGGACCGCTGGCACAGCTTCGGGTCGCGCGGTGTGGGCGGCCACGGAGAGGGCGACATCACCGTCTCGCCCTCCGGCAGCGGCGGCGACACGGAAGGTGACGGGGAGGTCGAGTCCGACCCGACCGAGGACCTGGTGGACCTGTTCGCCGACGAAGACGCCTCCGACGAGGAGCGGGCCGCGATCGCCGCAGCGCTCGCCGGGTTGCTCGGTGCGGTCGGGCTGACCGGAATCTCACTGGCCGAGTCGGGGACCTCTGCAGCCGATCTCCTCGATGCGTT
>CAYFLT010000001.1:84173-132112 GCA_964344055.1 uncultured Candidatus Nemicrothrix sp. | reverse complement strand
ACTGGGACGGCGCCGGCTCGATCCCACTGTTCGATGATCCGGCCGAGGCCGAACGGCTGGCGGACGCCCTGCGAGCACGAGCGCGCACCGCGGGACTTCCACCAGGGGCGGTGATCGACGAATACGGCAACGTCCTCGAGGCCGGTGACGACGGGCTGTACGACTGGGAGACCCCGGACGGCACCGAGCGGCTCGGCCGCGACGACATCCTCGAGCGGATCCAGGAGGCCGCCGCCGCGAACGCAGCCCGTGACGCTCGACACGACGCGATCGTCGCAGAGCACGACAGCGAGGACGCGGCTCGGCAACGGTTGGACGAGCTCACCCAGCGCAGCCTCGACGACGACGAGCGGGCGCGGGAGGAACTCGAAGCGCACCTGACCCACGAGGCCGCGCAGGACCGGACACGCCAGCGCGTCGCCGACATGCTGCACGAGCGGGCCGAAACGGGCGGTTGGGATGCCATCGCGGACCGACTCGAGCAGGGCGACTCCCTCAGCCGTGAAGAGCTCCAGGCCATCCGGGATGCGCTGGACCGATTGACCGATGAACAGGGGGCGGTGGATCCCGAGACCACCGGCACCTACGCCAACGACCTGTGGAACGAGTTCGCCGCGGATGCGGCCACGGCCCAGGAGGCACTCGCGAGTGTCGTCGAACGCACCCACGGGCCGGTCGCGGCGTGGGTGGTCCGTAACCCCGGCACCACGGCACGCATTGCATTGGGCATCGCCACGGGCGGCTTCTCCGAGGGCGTGATCGCCCCTCACGAGATGATGGCCGCAATGGAGGCGGCGGCCGAGCGGGCCCATGCCGAAGGCCGGGACCTCACCTACGGGGAAGCGGTCATGGCCGCTGCGTGGCAAGCGGGTCCGGGGATGCTCATGGGCAAGGCCGCCGAGCTCGGCATCGGCGCGGCGGCTCCCGCGGTCGCGAGGTGGGGATCCGACGCCCTGGAGTCGATGGGCAAGTCGGTCGACGAGTTCTTCGACAGCATTCGCGGCAGCGTCGACGAGGGTGTCGAGGCCAGCACCCGCAGCGTCCGGGGCTCGGCAGAACTCGCGGACGCCCACGGGCTGCGATGGAATCCGGGCGAGGCGGCCGGCGGGGTCCGCAGCATGGAGCCCGGCACGATCGTGCCCCAGGCCCGAATCTCCCAGGACTACGGGATCTCGGACTCCGGCTACCGCCAGCTCCGCGGGGCCGCCCAACGCCACGACGTGTCGATCCAGGTCCGTTCCCGCTCTGCGGAGGCACTGAGACGGATCGAGGATGGTGCCGTCCCCAAGCCCGAGGCCATCAAGATCAAGACCGGCGGAGAGCTCGACACCTACATCGGGCTCAGTCCCGCGAACCGAGATCTGGTGCCGTGGAAGCCGGATGGCGACTGGATCCCGCCCAGCCGCACTACCCCGCCCGACAACTGGCCACCCGGGCGGCCGTGGGATGAGGACGCCTTCAACTCGGTGAACAACCGCTACCAGCAGCGCATGCAGGAGTTCGCCGACAACAACGACAAGGTCACGTCGATGATGAACTCGGGGCAGGCCCGGGTGAGCGATGGGAACCTCGAGTGGAACGTGACGGGTGGCCGCCGGACCGACGCCGGTGATTTCAAGCCGATCGCCGGAGACCACGATGTCTTCGACATCCAGGTCAACGTCCCGCCCGAGGTACGGGCGATGGGTCCCGACGAGGTCGAGCGCTACCTGCGTCAAGTGCAACAAGACGTCATCCACGACCTCTCGGGTCCGCCGATGAACGCCCAGCACGGCGCGCACATGCAGTGGAGCGTGCCGTCGACCCGTCAGGCCCAGGAGATCAACTCCCGGATTCTGGAGAGTCATCGTGAGGGGGCCGGAGACGCACTCCTCACCGTGTCGAAGGACATGCCGGCCCACATCTCGTACCACACCGGCGCGAACCTGACCGTCGACGAGGTTCGGCGGGTGCGATGGCAGTGAATCCGTGGATCGAACTGGATCTCTCTGCGCCGGTCGCCGAGGCGCTCGGTCTGCCGCGAACGGTGCCGGTGCGCAGGGATGCGCTCCCCGCGCTGCGGCGGCCGAACGGACCGGATCTTCTCCGACTGGCCGCCGAGTTGGAGGCGGCGATCGCGGCGACGCCGGAGTGGGGGGTACGGCTGGGCCCGGGGCTGGCCCGGCTCCAGGCGATCGTCGATGCGGAACTCCTGCCTGATGTCGGTGACGACGGAAGCCGACGACCGTTGATCCTCGCCCTGATGGTGGCGGTTGCCATCCTGGCCGTCGGTGGATGGCTGCTCTTCGGCGGCGACGAGTCCGAGACCACCAACGCGAGCAGTCCGACGTCGCTGTCGTCGACCACCGCGGCACCGTCCACCACCGCGACATCCACGGTGGCGCCGACGACCACGTCCTCCACGACGACCACGACCACCAGCACCACCACAACGACAACGACGACCACCACAACGACGACGCTGCCGCCGGAGTGCAACGACGGCCCGGAATCCGTGCCCCCCGCCCCGTTCACCGACATCGGCGACCTCAGTGCAGAAGCGAGAGCGGCGATCGACTGGGCAGTCGCGGTGGGACTCGTCTCCGCCGACGACACCTTCACCCCTCATGGCCCGATGAGCCGGGGGGCCGCGGTGACCGTCTTGTGGCGCTACATGTGTGAGCCGACCGGAGCGGTCGCGGCGTTCGATGACGTTCCCGGCAATGCCTTCTATTCCGACGCCGTCGGATGGGCGGCCGGCCAGGGGATCGTGAGCGGTACGTCATCGAGCACCTTCAGCCCAGACGACCCGATCTCTCGCGCGGCCTTCATCACCGTTGTGTGGCGTGCGCTCGGTTCGCCCGAGGTCGAGGCTGAGCTTCCCTTCGACGACATCGTCACCGGGGCCTTCTACGAGGGCGCCGTTCGCTGGGCCACCGTCGTGGGCCTGATGAACGGCACCACGCCCACGACGTTCGCCCCGGACGCTCCACTGGACCGCATCACCACCATCGTGCTCTTCGCGCGCATCGAGTCGATCCTCGACCCGAGGGTGACCTGAACCTCGTCTCCTCCCGAGCTGTCGTACGCTCGAAGGATGTCCGCCGAGAGAGCCGAAGCCGTCCTGACCGACCCGAGTCTCACCGACGAGGTCGACACGGTCGTTCGCCGCACGGCAGGCGGCTACCGGGCAGCCTCGGCGGCCGGCTGGGTCGAGTTCCGGCGAAGCGAGGACGGGTTCGAGACCATCGCCCAGGCCGGCGCGAATCCGCTTCGGAACGAGGCAACCGACCAGCTCGTCGACGCCGAGAGTGAGCGTGAGGATCCGTGGGCCCGACTGGGCGACCACAGCACGCCCTACGCGATGGAGTCGATCGCTCAGTACTTCGACTCGGACCACGCACCCGATCTCGTGGTACTCCACTCGCCGACGCACCGCTTCCACGGCAACGCCGGCGAGCACGGTTCGCTCGCCGCAGCCCAGGCCCGAGCGCCGTTCATCGCGGCGGGAGCCGGTGTCGTTCCCGCCGGGCTGATCGCCGACCATCTGCGAACCGTCGACGTGGCACCCACGCTCGCCGCCCTCCTCGGCCTCCGATCGGCGGACGGCCGGGACGGGCTGGGGGCCACACGTTCGGGGGTCCGACTGAAGGTCCAGGACGGCGACGAACGGGTTGATCTCGTCGATCCAGGGCAACCGGTCGATCACGTGGTCGTCTTCCTCTGGGACGGCGTCAACATCAACACGCTCCACGACGAGGCGGCGGCCGGGCAGGCGCCACGGGTCGCCGATCTGATCGAGCGCGGCACGTCGTACCGCCATGGCGTGTTCGCCGCGCTCCCGACAGCGACGCTGGCCAACCACATGACCGAATCCACGGGGGTCTTCCCCGGTCGGTCCGGGGTGTTGCACAACACCTGGCACGACCGGGACGGCGGGAGAGACATCGATCTCCTTGACCTGGGTCAGATGATCACCGCTCGAGACCATCTCCGCCCCGACATCGAAACCCTCCACGAAGCCGTGCATCGCAACGATCCGGCCGCGCTCACCGTCACGACCTACGAGTACGGCGACCGTGGGGCCGACTATTCGACCTACGCGAGAATGGCCAGCGGCGAGCCGGTTCCGGACATGTCCGATGACGAACGCCGGCGGCACCGCTCCATCGACTTCATGGGGGTCCCCGCGTACCGATCGATGAGTGTCGTGGACGCGCACAGTGCGGCACAGGCCCGCTGGATCTGGCAGGGGGAGCTCGGAGCCCTCCCCCGCTTCTCGTGGTTCACCCTCAACCTGACCGACTCGGCCGGGCACGAGGACGGACCGGCCGGGGAGATGGCTCGAGCCGCCATCGCGGACACCGATGCCCGCATGGGCGACGTCATCGACGAGATCGAACGGTCCGGCGCGCTGGATCGCACCGCAATCGTCATGCTCGCCGACCACGGGATGCAGCAACTCGCCGAGGGCGAGCCGGTCGACCTCTCCGCGATCCTCGAGCACGAGGGCGTCACCCACCGGATGCTCGACGAGCAGTACGTGTACCTCACCGAATCGACCTGAGCCATCCCGGCGCCTTCCCGGTGGTTCAGGTCGAGCTCAGTGGACCTCTTCGAGGAACTGGTCGACTTCGGTGGTGAATGCGTCGTTGCGATCGCCGGCCACCATGTGGGCGGCTTCGGCGACATCTGAGTAGCGCCCGTTCGGAACATGGTGGACGAAACGCCGGGCCGCCTCTTCGGTCACGACATCGCTCATCCGACCCCTGACGACCAGAACGGGCACCGGGATCCTGGCCGCGCAGTCCATGAGGAAGTCGGTGTTCATGACCTCCGAGGGCAAGTCGCCGAACGCGCCGTCGATGAATGCGGGGTCCCAGTGCCAGAACCACCGGCCGTCGCGCTCGCGCAGGTTCTTGCGCAACCCTTCGGGATCGGGTGGCTTCGGACGGTGGGGGTTGTAGGCGGCCACTGCCTGAGCTGCCTCCTCCAGAGAGCCGAAGCCGTGTCGCATGTTGGCCGTCATGAACTCACCGATCCGATCGGTGCCGTCCTTGTCCATCTCGGGGACGATGTCGACCAGTACCAGCCCACGGGCGAGGTCGGGGCGGTCTCGGCCGATGGCCAGGATCGACGTGAGGCCACCCAGAGAGGCGCCGACGAGGGCCGGTGGCTGATCGAGGCTGTCGATCACGGCGACGAGATCGTCGGCGAACGCACCGAGGCGGTAGTTGCGATCGGCCGCCCAATCCGACTCGCCGTGGCCCCGAGCATCGATCGTGTAGGTGCACCAGCCGTGGCCGGCGAGGACGTCCGCAGTCCGGCCCCAGGAGTGCCGGGTCTGTCCGCCACCGTGGAGGAAGAGCACACTCGGGTCCGCGGGGTCACCGCGCCGGTCGGCGACGAGATCAACGCCCGCGCCCTCGAAGATCACTCTGGTGCTCATGCCGGGCGGACCGTATCGGCCGCCTCTCGGTGGTCGCGAATCGGGACGGCCGCCGGACCGGTCGCGCGGCTCAGGAGCCTGTCGACGCGGGGTCGCCGGCGTCGACCGACCGCTGGGCCCATTCCACCAGCTGATCGGCCTCCATCGGCCGGGCGATGCCGAAGCCCTGCAGTCGGTCGACCAACCGGTTCGCCTGAAGATGATCCCGCAGCGTCGAGTCCTCCACTCCCTCCGCCACCGTCAGGAGATCCAACGCTCGGCCGAGCTCGGCGACCGCGGCCACGATCGCCCGATCATCATCGGAGCCGAGCATCGACATCACGAAGGACCGATCGATCTTCAGCGACGTCACCGGCAGCCGTCTCAACCGCGAGAGCGAGCTGTGGCCCGTACCGAAGTCGTCGATCGCGATCCCAACCCCCATCTCACCGAGTGCGCCCAGAACGGCCCGCGCCGTCGAGTGCTCATCGATCATCTCGTCCTCGATCACCTCGACGGTCATCCTCTGGGCCGGGATGTCATGGCGCCGGAGCGCCGCATCGAGCGACACCGGGACAGAGGAACGCAGGAGACTCCCGGCCGAGACATTGACGGACACCCCGATGTTGGCCGGCAGGCGGGCTGCGAGTGCCGCTGCCTCGTCGAAGACGAGATGGTCCATGGTCGAACGCCGCCCGATCCCCTCGACCAGGTCCAGGAAGTCGCCGGGTCCGAGCAGACCCCGTTCGGGATGACGCCAGCGCAAGAGTCCCTCGACATCGGCCATTCGACCGGAGGCGCTGTGGATGATCGGTTGGAAGTGCAGCTCGAATTCGCCCCGTTCGAACGCGTGCTCGACTTCACCCGACAGGGTGACCCGCTGGCGTGACGCCCGGCGGGTTGCATCGGTCCAGATGCGCACCCCTCCCTGGCTGCGCTTCGCTTCGTACATGGCGAGATCGGCTCGCCGCAGCAGCTCCGGCCCGTCGGCGTCGGTCGTCGCGACCGCCACGCCGATCGAGGCGCCAATCGACACATCGATGTCGCCAAGCGCCACCCGTCGACGACAGGACCGGAGCAGATCGGCGGCCAGGCGGTCGGCGCGACCTTCTCGCACGGCGACCGCGAACTCGTCGCCGCCGATGCGAGCGAGCACACCGAGCTCACCGACCACCTTCGTCATTCGCTCCGACAGGCGGACGAGGAGCTGGTCTCCCGCCTCGTGGCCGAGCGTGTCGTTGATGTCCTTGAACCCGTCGAGGTCGATCGCCACCACCGCAACCGTGCTCGGTGACGCGAGGGCGTCGGCGAGCCCGACCCTGTTCCGGAGCCCGGTCAGGAGGTCGTGCTCCGCGCGATGTCGCATTCTCAGTTCGTGGCGCATCTCGCGCTCGCTCTGGGTCGCCGCCATGAAGAAGAGCAGTGGGAGCAGGAGCACATAGATGACGATCAGGCCGATCCAGAAGTCGGGTCGATGCACGTAGCCCGCGACCGCGAAGCCCACGACCCCGATCGCGGAGGCCTGACTGAGCGTCCGCATGCTCTCCCCAGCGACGAACGCCAGCATCGCGATCGCGATCAGCATCGCGCAGGCATAAGCCTCGGGAATCAGCTGGACCGCGGCGACCGCCCAGAACGTGTCGACGAGGGTGGCGTTCGGCAGCACCCGGTCGGGTGGTGAGAAGCGATAGACGACGAGGGTGCAGACGGGCACCACCAGCATCACCAGCAACGCCAGTGCCACTCGGTACTGCCCGAAGGCCGGGATGAAAAGGGGCGCGATCCCCATCGAGACCGCGGAGAGGGTACGGATCTTCACCACGCGCTTCACCAGCGCGGGATCCCATCTCGGGTCCGCCGTTGTCTGCTCGATGGCCTGCATCTCCTTGATCAATCGGCGTTGGAGGTGGCCGATTCAAGCCAAGCAGGCATGCTGGGGCCCGTGGACGTCCTGCGCTGGACCGCTGATCCCCTGCCCGAGCTGCGAGCACCGATCCTGGTGGCTGCCTTCGAGGGGCTGTTCGATGTCGGCGAAGCGGCCACCGGCGCAGTCGCGGCTCTCCGCGGTACCGACGCGATCGAGGTGGCCGAGATCGACCCGGACCCCCTTTTTCGACTTCACCGAGCGGCGGCCCGTCGTGCACATCGACGATGACGGCCGGCGGGTGCTGGACTGGCCGGAGAGTCGGATCCACTGCGTCACGCTCCCCGATCGCGATCGCGACCTCGTCCTCATCGAGGGGGTCGAGCCCCATCTGCTGTGGCGCACGTTCTCCGATGCGATCGCCACGATCGTCGAGCGGCTCGACGTGGCGCTGGTGGTCACCCTCGGCGCGATGATCTCCGAGGTCCCCCACACCCGTCCGCTCTCGGTCACCGGTTCCACGACCGACGCCGACCTCGCGGCCGCGCTGCGACTCGACCGACCCTCCTATCAAGGGCCGACCGGGGTGATCGGGGTGCTCCAGGAGCGCCTGGAACGCGATGACATTCCGGCCGTGTCCTTGCGGGTCAGCGTGCCGCACTATGTGTCTGGCACCCCGAATCCCAAGGCGTCGAGATCTCTGCTGGAGCCCTTCGAGCGGGTCACCGGGCTCCCCACCCACTGGTCGGAACTCGACGAGGAAGCGCGGGAGTGGGAGGCCCGCGTCAACGAGGCGATGGACGACGACGAGGACATTTCCCGCTACGTGGCGCGCCTCGAGGAACGGTTCGACGAGGCCGCGGCGTCATCGCTCCCCAACGCCGACGACCTCGCCGCCGAGTTCGACCGCTTCCTGCGCCAGCAGGCCGAGCAGTTGTGGGCTCTGGGGGCGGTGGGTATCGAGGAACGGCCAACCGCGGTCGTCGGCGCCTTCGCGGACTCCGATCTGGCCGGTGTCGCAGCCGGCCGGCTGGGGGGTCGACTCCGGGTGGTGGAGGACCACGAAGGACTCGACGCGTGGCGGGCCCATGCTGTCGTCCACCGGGCCGGACCATTCCGGATACGGCCTCCCTGGCTGCCCGCCGAACCCGGACCCGAGCTGATCATCGATCCCGGACCGACCTTCGGGGCGGGATCGCATCCGTCCTCCCGCCTGGCCGTCGAGCTCCTGGCCACGACCATCACTGCCGGTTCACGGCTGGCCGACGTCGGCACCGGCTCGGGAATCCTCGCGATCGCCGCAGCCGTTCTGGGTGCCACGTGCGTGGCCGTCGACATCGACCCCGCGTGCGAGGAGGTGACGATGGACAACGCCCGCGCGAACGGTGTCTCGGAGAGGATCGAAACCCGTACCGGCACGGTCGAGGCGGTGGCCGGGTCCTACGACCTCGCGGCGATCAACGTCACGATCGATCTCCACGAGCAGCTCTCGCGCGCCGTGATCGAGCATGTCGACGCTCCGCTCCTCGTCGCTGCGGGAGTCCTCGCCGGCGATCAGGAGCGGCGCTGCGCGGAGGCGTACGGCCGGCCGATCGTCGAACGCGTCACCATGGAGGAGTGGGCTGCGCTCCTCCTCGGCCCCTGCCTCACCGCGGAGACCGGCGAGGCGGTCTGAGGACCGCGTGGCGATCAGAGGACGAACCGGCCGTCCAGCCCGACCTTCCATGCCGCTCCGGCCACCGTGCCACCGTCCACGGGGATCGATGCGCCGGTGACGAAGCTCGCCAGATCCGAGGCCAGAAATGCGATCACGGCGGCGCATTCATCCGCCTCCCCCATTCGTCGGAGCGGGGTGGGATGGTGAGCATCGCCGAGCGCGCCGCTGTCACCGGCCAGTCCCGCGTCGCCCGGGGTGGGGATCATGTCGGGCGCGACACAGTTGACCCGGATCCCGCGGCCACCCAGCTCGAGCGCCAACGTCTTCGTGAACTGCTCCACAGCTGCCTTCATCGCGGCGTAGACGCCGAACCCGGGAGCAGCCTGTCTTGCCTCGACCGAAGTGACGTTCACGATGACTCCGCCGTCGTTCATGAGGTCCACTCCGTGGCGGACGCAGTTGGTGACCGTCCCGAAGTTCTCCGCGATGAGCGCCGCCTCCCCCTTCGGTGAGGTGTCCGCGAACTCGGCGTGGAAACCGCCGCCGGCATTGTTGACGAGGATGTCGATGTCGCCGAGTTCGGCGTGGGACGCACGGAGGAAGGCGTCGACCGCTCCGCTGTCGCGCACGTCGAGCACCCCCGAGTGCACCCGTCGCCCCTGGTCGACGATCGCGGCGGCGGTGGCGGCGAGCCCGTCCTCCTGACGATCACAGACCGCGACGTGCGCACCCAGCGAGGCGAGCGCGAGAGCGGTGGCTTCTCCGATCCCCTGAGCTGCACCGGTGACCACGGCAACCCGGTCGGTGAGGAGGAGCTGGTCCGGGCGCACAACCATGCGCGTACCCTACGTGCCGTGACACTCGACCCGAGAACCCCGGTCATCGTCGGAGTAGGCCAGGTGTCGGTACCGACGCCGAACCCCGAGGACCCGGCCGAGCCCATCGCGCTCATGGCGGAGGCCGTCCGATCAGCCTGCCGCGATGCCGGCACCGACGGCTTCGACACCGGTGTCGATCTGGTCGGGGTGGTGGGTGGAACGTTCTCCTATCGCGACCCGGCCGCGTTGGTCGCCTCCCAGGCTGGTCTCACCGACGTCGACACCATCCTCACCTCGTGGGGTGGCGAGACCCCTGTCGCGTTCGCGGCCGAGCTGGCCGCCCGGATCCGACGCGGTCAGATCGGCGGCGCGGTGATGGTCGGCGGGGAGACCAACGCCACCCGCCGGGCCCTCCGCAAGCTCGGGATCCGGACCCCGAAGCACCCGGAGACCGACGGCCCGGGACCGGAGCCATGGGGGACCCCACTCGACATGGGATCCCCGATCGACGTCGAGCGGGGCGCCGAGCACCCCCGCAACACCTACGCGGTGCTCGACAGCGCGATCCGAGCGCACCGTGGCGAGACCCTCGACCAGGCGAGAGATCGTGCCGCCGGTCTCTGGAGTCGTTTCGCGGCCGTCGCCGCGTCAAACCCTCACGCGGCCGATCGACGCAGCCCGACCGCTGAGGAGATTCGCGAGCCGGATTCGACGAACCGGATGGTGAGTTGGCCCTACACGAAGGCGCTGTGCGCCAACAATCAGGTCGACCAGGCCGGCGCGGTGCTCATGACGTCGGTGGAGGTCGCCGATCGGCTCGGCGTTCCCGGTGACCGCCGTGTCTACCCACTCGAGACGATCCTCGCCACCGACTCCACCAGCCTACTGACCCGCCGGAGTGTCCATCACGTCCCCGGCCTGGCCGCAGCATGTGCCCGTCTCGTGGAAGCTCGACCGATCGATGAGATCGTCCACCTCGACCTCTACGGCTGCTTCCCGTCGATCGTCACTCTCACCTCGGAGTACCTCGGAGCCGAGGACGACCGACAGCTCACGGTCACGGGCGGCCTGGGCTTCATGGGCGCACCGATGAACTTCGCGGCCGGGCAATCGCTGATCGCGATGGTGCAGGTGCTGCGAGACGATCCCGGATCTGTGGGCTTGGTCCAGGGGAATGGTGGTCACGCCACCAAGCACGAGAGCGATTCCCTCGGACCGCATCGTGCATCCACCGGTGAACGAGGTTGCGGACCCGATGCGATCCGGCGAAGTCGTCATCGACGGGGTGACCGTGGAGTACGACCGCGAGGGACCTCAGCGAGCACTGGCGATCTGCCGCTTCGCCGACGATTCGAGACTGTGGGCGAACTCGTCGGACCCCACCGTCATGGAGGTGTTCGTGACCGACGAGTGGGTCGGCCGATCAGCCTCGGTCAGCGCCGGCTCGCTCCACCTCTGAGCCAGCTCATCCCCGACGTGTCCGCGGGTCCGGTCAGCCGCCCACGCAGGGTCTCGGCTGGAGCCGGTCGACCCAAGAGGAATCCCTGCGCCCGATGGCACCCGAGGCGGAGCAGGGCCTCTGCTTGCGGCGAGTCCTCCACCCCTTCGGCGACGACATCGAGTCCGAGTGCCTCAGCCAGGGAGATGATCGACCTCACGAAGGCGATGTTGTCGTCGGACCCGCCGAGACCGGAGACGAACTCGCGATCGATCTTCAGCGCATCGACCGGGAACCGCTTCAGGTAGGCCAGCGAACTGAAGCCGGTGCCGAAATCATCGACGGCCAGGCGTACGCCGAGCTCCTTTAGTCCGTGGAGGATCTCCTCGGCGCGCTCGACGTCGGCCATGACGGCCGACTCGGTGATCTCAAGGCAGAGTCTCTCCGGTTCGAGGCCGGTGTCTCGGAGTACCGAAGCCACCAACCCGACCGTCCCGACTCGCTGGAGCTGGGCCGCAGCCATGTTGACGCGAACCGTGGACTCCGGTGCGATGTCTCGCCACCCGAGCGCTTCGACGCACGCCTCGCGAAGGACACCGTCGCTGATCTCCACGACCAACCCGGTTTCCTCCGCCACCCCGATGAACTGTCCGGCCGCGAGGAGGCCTCGCTCGGGATGCTCCCACCGAACGAGGGCCTCGGCACCGAGCACTCGCCCGTCGTGAAGGCTCACTTCGGGCTGGTAGTACACCCGCAGCTCGTCGTTGCGGAGCGCCGACCGAAGGCCGGCCTCCGTCGCCATGCGTTCGGTCACATGTTCACGGAGGCGCTCGTCGAAGGTCTCGTGACGAGCCCGGCCCTCGGACTTGGCCCGATACATGGCGGTGTCCGCCCGGCGAAGGAGATCGGGGACACTCGTCTCGGAGTCGGCGAGGGCGATGCCGATGCTCGCGGAGGGGAAGATCTGCTGACCGCCGAGCCCCACTGGCTCACCAAGGAGATGCAGCAGTCGATCGGCCACACGGCGAGCCTCGGTCAAGTCGATGGGTCCCGGCAGCATCACCGCGAACTCGTCGCCACCGAGACGGGCGACGAGATCGCCCGGCCGGATGGCGAGACGGAGCCGATCGGCGACCACCCCGAGGAGTTCGTCCCCGCGGTCGTGGCCGAGCGAGTCGTTGATCAGCTTGAAGCGGTCGAGGTCGAGGAGCAGCACCGCCACGCGGTTGCCGCCGGCGACGATCCGCCCGACCTGGTCGAGAAGCTCACGACGGTTCGCCAATCCGGTGAGCTCGTCATGGGTGGCCTGGAAGCGCAACAGGAGTTCCGCTCGACGCCGATCGGTGACATCTTCGACGTGGATGAGCCACAGCGGCTCGCCGGTGACCACACCTTCGATGGGCGTGCCCCGAATCTGGCCCCAGACCCGGCCGCCATCTCGCCGGCGGAACGCCACCTCCGCCGACACGGTGTCGTCCCTGGTCTTCCATTCGATCTCTTCGATGCGGTCGTCGAGGACCTCGTCGGAGTCGGTGCCGACCAACTCATCCACCGACTGGGCACCGATGAACTCGAGGAAGGCGTCGTTGGACGTGATGAACCGCAGGTTCCGGTCCCTCAGGACGATGCCCACCGGCGCGGCATCGAATGCACTCTGGGAGTAACGATCGGCGGTCACCCGATCCTCGATCTGGCCGATCATGCGGCCCAGGGCCTCCAGCACCTCCAGGGCCACCGGGTCCGGGCTCCCGCCGGCCGGCCAGCGGGCCGACAACAACGCAGTAGCCGGCTCACCTCCACGGGGATGAATCACGACGGCGTCGGCGCCACCTGCTTCGACCCGGACGACTGGGGACTCGGATTCCCGAGCCCGGTCCAGGTCGGCGTGGGCCCCGAAGTCCCGGCTTTCGTCATCACACGAGCAGTCGTCCGAACACCACCGGTGCCGGGGCCGGTACACACCTTCGACGTGGTCGATCCGCCAGTTGGTGAGTTCGTCGGCACCCGAGAAGTCCCCGACCCGGACGAGTACGTCATCCATCGACGCGTCGAAGTCGAGGTCGGCGGTCTCCGCGAAGACGATGGCGCACTCCCGCAGGAGCGCCTGCCCCGCGGCCTGTCGGGCCGACCTGATCTCGAGGGCCACCCGCGCTCGGAGCTGTCCGATCATGTCGGCCAGCGCGCTGAGGAGCCCGATGAGGACCTCGCCGCTCTCGGATCGATCTCCTCGACAGAACATGACCAGAGCAGCCCGGCTGCCCGACCGGCCCGCGATGGGGATTCCGATGCTGGTCCAGAATCCGTCCGGCGAGCTCGCGAGGAGCTGTTCGACCGCCGGGTTGGTCTTCACCGTCACCGGCAGCACCGTGATCACGGATTCGTTGCGGTACATCCTCGCTTCGAATCCCCGGTCCGGGTGCCGCAACCTGGCGCCCTTTGCGTAGTCGAACTCCTTGACCGCCCACCACGTGAGATCCAGGCGGACCGTCTCACCGTCCGGATCATCGAGTTCGACCAGCTGCACCACATCTGCGCTGAGTTCCCGGCCGAGGTCACGCAGGCCGGAGAGGATCACGGCGTCGGTGTCCTCCTGTTCGGCGTGCACGAAGCGGCCGGCGATGCCGGCGAACGCCTCCTGGATCCGGAGCCGGTAGGCCGACCACCGTTCGGCGGCGAGACGAGCACGAGTCTGGCCGATGGCCGACGTGATCGTCGTCAGGGCGTCGATCTCCTCGTCAGACCAGTTCTCCGACTCGCGGACCACCCCGAAGACGATCTGGGCGGTCTCGCCGATCGTGGAGTGGAGGACCGCGAGTCCGGCCGCGGCTCGGCGCTCCGAAAGCAGGGCCATGGCGTCGTCGCCGAAGAGCCGACCGACGGCCTCGCCGACGGTCGTCAGAACGGGTTCGGCGGATCCGGGAGCGAGGCCGAACACCCTGGCGAGGTGGCCGTCCCCCTCGACCCTGGCCGTTCGTAGTCGTTCGGGGAGATCGAACCCTCTGACCTGCTCGATCTGATAGCCCCGCTCGTCGGCGGCGCCGAACACCGCACCGACCGCACCGAGCACGCGGCAGCAGTGCGACATGATCTCGTCGATGGTGTCGCCCAGGATGTCGTCTGATGTGGCGGCCAACCGAGCCACGACCGAAGACACCAGGTCCTCGAGCTCGAGTCGGTAGGCCAGCTCCTCTTCGGCCCGCACCCGTCGCAGCAGTTGGCGCAGGATCGTGCAGAACCCCCGGAACAGGTGGAGCTCCGCGTCACCCCACTCTGCGTCCAGTGAGCCGACGGTCAGGCTCACGACCTCGCGTTCGCTGACGTCGATCACCACGACGGCACCGGTCCCACCGGACCAACCCATCTCCTGGGTGACATCCTCGCCGACGACGAGTTCGAGCGGCACGATCGCGGCGCCGCCACCATCTCGGACGACCTCGATCAAGCGCGACTCCACCCGTTGGCTGGCCCCTACGCCGAGATCGAGACCCTCTGCCCGCACCCATCGCCACACCACGGATGCGCCGAACGAGGGTGCCTCGTCGGTGCCCAGGTTCGTGGTCAGGTCGGTGCGCCAGACACTCGCCGATGTGGCTTCGGTCAACTGCGCGATCTCCGTGATCGCCGAGAGCACCGTTTCCTCGAGGTCCTCGGGGCGCGAATCGACGAAGGTCGCACCGATCTCCCACAGCTTCTGCTGGAGGCCCCACGATCCACCGCCGGAAGTCATCGGCAAACCATCGGCTTCGGGATCCCGAAGGTGAGGACTGATCGACCGCGGACTAGCGTCACCAGCCATGGCTGAAGAGATCCGGCTCGAACGAGACACCGCACCTGGCGTGGCCACGATCCGCCTGGACCGCCCGAAGGTGAACGCGATCAGCGGAGACATGGTCGAGAACCTCCGCGGGATGTGCGAGGAACTGGGTGACGACCACTCGGTGCGCGCGATCGTCATCTGGGGAGGACCGAGGGTGTTCGCCGCCGGCGCGGACATCACCGAGTTTCCGTCGTTCGACCGGGCCCGAGCACTCGAATTCTCCCGCCGTTTCAACGCGGCCCTGCTCGCCGTGGAACAACTCCCGCAGATCACGATCTCGGCGGTGAACGGCTACGCACTCGGTGGTGGCTTGGAGGTCGCACTCTCTACCGACTTCCGGATGGCAGCCGAAGACGCCAAGTTCGGCGTGCCGGAGATCCAGCTCGGCATCATCCCGGGAGGCGGCGGAACCCAACGCATCACCCGCCTCGCCGGGGTGACCATGGCCAAGGAGATGGTCTACACCGGCCGCCACGTCGCGGCCGAAGAGGCAAAGGATTCTTGCATCGTCTCCTCGATCCACTCCTCGGAATCGCTCTACGACGACGCGGTCGCCAAGGCCAGCGAGTACGCCGCCGGCCCTGCGTCGCTGCGAATGGCGAAGGAAGCGATCCTCGAGGGCCTCCACCTGCCCCTGCACGAAGCAGTGGAGGTCGAGTCACAGAAGTGGGCCGACGCCTTCGAGACCGAGGATCGTCAGATCGGCGTGGCCAGCTTCCTCGAACACGGCCCCGGCAAGGCGGGATTCACCGGCCGCTGACCACCGAGCTCAGGCGACGTCGAGTCGGGCCAGTCTCCAGGTACCCAGAACGATCGCTGCGACGGCGATGGCGAGCGGCACGATGACGCCTGCGGCCTGGCTCACGTCGGCCAACTCGAGTTCGACCCCGACGCGGCTGGTGAGGATCGAGCGGGAATAGCCGCGAATCGCCATACGGGCCGGGATCGTGCCGAAGCCCGCCGCGATCGTCTCCCACACCAACACGTAGCCGAGTCCCCACACGACCGCGTTCTTCACGATCAATCCGAAGAAGACGAAGAGCGCGGTGTACGCGACGACGGCAACGAGGCCCGCGATCAGGCTCGCCGTCACCAGGGTGGAGCCCGCGCCGGTGACCAGGGCGGCGATCGTGACCGGGAGCACCGTGAAGGGAAGGCTCACGAAGAACGCCGCAGTGCAGGCTCCGACGACCACCGGCCAGCGGTGTACCGGGCGCAGCCAGAGATAGACGAGCGTGCCGTCCTCTCGAAGGTCGCCCAATGCCCCCGAGGCGAACACCAACACGACGATCGGAATCACCACACCGAATCCGAGATCGACGATGACCCGAAGCGCGTCTTCGGTGAGCGACGTCGAGTCACTGGCCCGCACCGCCCACGCCACCAGGATGACCGCGGCTCCGAGCAACCCGAGCGCGACCGCACGCCCCATGGTGAGAAGCTGGCGGACCAGCACCCGATGGGTGAGGCCGATCCCGGTGAGGGACGACACGGACTGATCGCTCATCGTTGCTCCACGAGGTACCGGAACACCGACTCGAGATCGTCGTCGGTGGGAACGATCTCGTCGAGACGCACACCGAGTTCGCGCGCCAGGGGCGCGATCGTGCGGCCGAACCCGTCGACGTCGTTGGTGTCGAGCGTGATGAAGGCGTTGCCCACCGAGATCCCGTCCGCCACGCCCCGATCGATCAGGACCGACGCCAGGCGGCGCGGCTCGTCGGTGGCAACCCGAATGCGATGAGGACGGTCGTCCATCAGGTCCCGTAGGGCGTGATAGTCACCCGTGGCGGCCAACCTGCCCTGGGCGATCACCAGAACCCGAGACCCGAGTCGGGCGACCTCATCGAGCACATGGCTCGAGACGAGGAGGCACTTGCCGTCCGCCGCGAGTTGGTTGAACAGCTCGATCATGCGGTTGCGCTGTACCGGGTCGAGGCCGGTGAGGGGTTCGTCGAGGATCAGGACCGCGGGATCGTTGACCAATGCAGCGGCGAGCTTCACCCGTTGGCGCATGCCCTTCGAATAGGCGCCGACCGGCTTCGAGACGTCGGGCAGCTCCACCACGTCGAGAACCCGCCGCGCCGCGCCGGCGGGGTCGCTGACCCCGTGGCTCGCGGCCGCGATCCGAACGAACTCGGATGCGGTCAGCCGATCGAAGAGTGCATCCTGCTGAGGGGCGAGTCCGATCCGGCCCCGCACGCTGATGTCGGTACGAGCGTTGCGCCCGAGCACCCGGACCTCACCTCGTGTGGGTGGCGTCAACCCACACATCACGCGGAACAGGGTGCTCTTGCCGGCCCCGTTCGGTCCGAGCAGGGCGGTCACCCCGGGACCCACGTTGAAGGACACATCGGAGACGGCCACTACGTTGCCGAAGGATTTCGTGACGTTCGTCACCTGCACCATCGGTGGCGGGGGCGGCTGCGCCGAAGGTGCCGCCGGCGGTGGCGGCAGGGTCGAGGTCACACTGCCCCCAGTCGGCGGTAGCGACCCCACACGAGGGCGGCCGACCCGCCGATCCATCCCGTAGTACTGAGGGCGAACAGCGAGTTCGACATCGTGCCGAGATCCTCGCTGCGTTCCCCGAAAGCCCTCGGGGCCGCCTCGAGCGCGATGAGGATCACGTTGAAGGCCTCGAGCCGCTCGGTCATGTCGGCTCCCTCGACGAGCGCGCTGGAGACCGCCGGAGAGCCGAGGAGGACGAGGATCACCGCCACGCTGGCGAAAGCCCGCCGGTCGGTCAGGCTGGCAGCGGCGAGGCTCACCGCCGCGAAGACCACCGTGATCCCCACGCCACCGAGCACGATCTGGGCTGCGGTCTTCGTCCAGTTGACGAACCCTTCGGGCCCGGCCCCTTCGAACGTGAAGCCCAACAGCATCAACAGAGCCGGGCCGGCGGTGACGATGGCGAGCGTGCCCAGCACCGCCCCGATCTTCCCGAGCAGGTAGGTGGCGCGGGTGAGCGGCGTGGAGAGGTAGAGCGCGTACATCCCGTCCCGACGATCTCGGACCAGCGCCTCGGGGACCACCATGGCACTGAACAAGATGATCGACAGCCAGGAACTCTGGGCCAGTTCGTAGAACGGCGGGATGATCTCGCCCTCGAAGAGATCCACGGGAAACAAGGCGGCGATTCCGATGAAGATGATCGCCGGCAGGAAGGCGATCACGATCACGATGATCGGGAAGACCTTGTGGCGGGCCGGACGGCCCAGGCCGAGGATGCTGCGGGTCGTGTGCCAGGTGAGTGAGCGCATCGCCCCGCCCAGCCCGGCGCGCTGCCCGTCGTACTTCCGGTACCCCCGGTCGAAGATCTCGGCCGCGGTCATGGCGCCACGTTCGTGAAGAGGTCTTCGAGGGTGCTGCGACGTTGCACGATCCGGCGTACCCGGGCACCGGCATCGGCGATCGCATCGCGGGTGGCGTCAACCAGCTGGTCGTGGTCCGGCCCGATGACCTGGAGGGTCACGCGGTCGACCGCCACATCCAGACCCTTGGCGCGGAGCGTGGTGGCCACCCGGTCGACCGAGTCCGGATTGTCGTCGAGCTCCACCAACTCGACGGTGATGCCTTCCTGATCGCCGATCAGATCGACGAGCGCGCCCTGCGCGACGAGCATCCCCGCATCGAGTGCCACGATGTGGTCGCACACCCGCTCGACCTCCTCGAGGAGGTGGGACGACAACATCACGTCGATCGAGTACTCGGCGCTGATCTGTTTGATCAACGACAGCATCTCGTCGCGCTGGACCGGGTCGAGTCCGTCGGTGGGTTCATCGAGGAGTACGAGACTCGGGTCCGCAGCAATCGCCTGAGCGAGCTTGACCCGCTGACGCTGGCCCGTCGACATCGTGCCGAGCGCGCGGAAACGCTCCTCACCGAGGCCGACCAGCCAGAGCGCATCACTGGCCCGAGTCCGCGCCTCCACCCGGGGCATTCCGCGGATCTCGGAGAGATGGCGGACGAAATCGAACGCCGGCATGTCCTCCGGCAAGACGTTTCGCTCGGGTCCGTAGCCGACCAGCGATCGGAGCTCCGCCCCGTCGCGATGAGGATCGAGGCCGAGCACACGCACGCTGCCCGCCGTCTGATGACGAAGCCCGAGGGCGATCGACATCAGGGTGGTCTTGCCCGCCCCGTTTGCACCGACGAGTCCGGTGACTCCGCTCGGCACCTCGAGGTCGAGCGCATCGAGGGCGCGTTGGTTGCCGAACTGCATCGTGAGCCCGGTGGTTGCGATCACCGCCACCGGCGCATCCTAGGCAAGGTTCAGGAGCGGCTCACCGCGGTCGCCGAGCTGTTGCCCTTCTCGAAGCCGGTCAGGATCGTTCCGGGGATGCTGCCGGGACCAGAGCGGAACACGTGGAGACCCACTCCGAACAGACCGAGCCCACCAAGGCCGAGGAGGATCCACGGCCAATCACTCGAGCCCCCATCGCCGGAGCTCGTGCTGGCGGCGCCATCGTCGGTGATCCCGGTGCCGCCTGACGTGGATCCGTCGTCGACGGTGGAGCCGTCGTCGGTCGACGAGCCGTCATCGGTCGACGTGGAACTCCCATCTCCGCTGGTCGATCCGTCGTCAGTCGAAGTGGAGCCACCGTCGTCGGTGGTCGATCCGTCGCCGCTCGAGGAGCCGTCGTCGGTCGAGGCCGGCGGGTCTCCCACGAAGATCGACCCCCCGGGCGGATCCGACAGGCTGACGAGATCGACCCCGCCTCCGGTGACCGAGAACAGCGTCGGATCCTCGCAGTTCCGGAGCGCTTCCGACGGAATCAGCAAGGCGAACCCGTCGTTGCGAAGCACTCCGAGCACGTCGTCGGTCGGGCCGAACGAGAACTCCGGCTCGGCCCCCTTGTTGGCGTCGTAGCTCGTCCGTCCGACTTCGTAGCCGGTCGGTGCCGAGTAGAGGTCGAGCGAGGTGTTCCGGCCCGTGTTGGGATCGAAGGCAGGCCCCTCGTAGACCCGACGACCCGGATCGGTCCAGGCGAGGCCTCCCTGGATGAGAGAGTCGGTGCCGGAGAAGGAGACGTCCAGGAAGAGCCAGCTTCCGGCCATCGCGAGCGAATCGAGATTCTCGGGACAGATCGGCGCCGCGCCGGGGCCGAGACCTTCGGAGCACATCGATGCCAACTCGTTGAACCGCTGCTCGGCCCCGAACCCTGGACCGAACTCCACCCGGGACCAGTCGACCGAGGTCACGTCGGGCCGAGTCGAATCGAATGTGCCGTAGTAGTCCTGTTGATCGCCAGTCGGGTCGGTGATTGTCGGCTGGCCCTGCAGAGTGACCGGGTGGTCGCCGAAGAGGGTGTGGAGCCCTTCCCAGACGATCGGGGTGACCGTCTCGACCTCGCGGGCGTTGGTGAGGTCGTAGATGGCCGGCGAGGTGATCGAACCGGGTGCGAGGAGATCGCCCGACCCGAACGAGACCGCATGATCGGATGCCTGGCGATCGGTGGTCTTCTGATCGGTCCAGGACGCGGTGAACATGGTGCCGGTCGCTTCGAACGGTGAGGTCGGTGTGTCGGCCACGTTGGCGAGCACCGACCCGTTCTCGAGCAGGTACATCGGCCGGTTGCCGAACTGGGTGGCCACGAGGTCATGCCATTCCCAACCCACCTGGCTGAATTGGCCGTTGATCATCAACTCGAGTCCGAACCAGACGGAGAAGAGGTCGAACGGGGGACCGTCGATCCACGGCTGCTGGAAGTCGATGAGGACGTACAGCTGGCCGTCCATGTCGAGAGGCTGGACCGACGCCGGGATGGAGCGTGGATCCTGCACGTCAGGTGATCCCGCCGCGGCCGGCCCGACGAAACGACCGATCATCGCGGCAATGAGGGCGACCAGCAGGAGCACACCGGCGGCGACCGAAGCCCGCGAACTCGTCGATGATCCGGATTCGGCCGGCAGATCACGCTTGCCAGGCCGCAGGCTGTTCGCCGGCGCGTCGCCGATCCCGTAGCGGTCGTTGGGGAGCAGGCCGGGCCCCGCCTCGCCGCTTGCGAAGATCGCCGGCCCGTTGAGTTGGGCGATGTGTCGCAGCGGGACCAGCTGCGACCGATGCTCGACCGCGTGGCTCACCACCAGATCGAGTCGACCCGCGGATGCGCTCGCAGCGAACGTCTCGAACTGCTCGCGGGGAACGGTGATCGTGACTGCTCCGGCGGGCGTGGAGGCCTGCCACGCCCCCCAGTCCCACGTGGCGATCTGCGGGGTGAACCGGACGCCCGCAGACTCCAGCTCAGCGGCCGCGAGACCGGCCGGATGCGGCGGCCGGGGTTTAACCGCGGGGACCCGTCCGAATTCGGATCGCTCCAGCGGCAGTGCCTCGTCTCCGCCGATGATCCGATCGACGAGCGCGATCTCACCGGACGTCGCGTGGCGGCGGGCATGGGGGCGGGCCAGTCGCCAGCAGGCGAGCAGGTGCTCTTGGGCCGTCGTGGTCCCACCTTCCGCCAGCCGAAGCACGGCGCTACGCCCGCTGCCGTAGAGGTCGTCGCCGAACGCGGTCCGATCGACGTACCAGCCGTAACGACGGCGACCTGGTTCGAGGACCACGTCCAGGAACGGTGGAATCGGACCTCCGTGGCGTACGTGGGCTTCCACCACCCGCGCCGCACCGACCGCGAACACGGAAGCGGCCACGAGCGAGTGACCGACGACGTATTCGCCACAGAGCTCGAGGCGGCCAGGTCTGGGGCGAACGAGCATTCCCGGCGAGTGCTCCTGGTCCATGAGGAGCATCTGGGCGGCTGCGAAGATCCGGGCGAACAGCACCGCGGCCCGGTCGTTGATCTCCGGGTCCATCCCGAGGTTGAGATGGGTGGACCCGCCTGCCATCTCCAGACCGGCCGGCAGGAGGGCTTCGAGGTCAGCTCGCCCGGTCTCGGTCCAGTCGGCGGCCTCGGCCGCGAACCCCCGCCGGATCGCGACCGGCGGGGTTGCGATCTCGGCCACGATCCCATCCGCGATCACGGCGCCACCCCGCCGAGTGGCGTAATGGAACTCGTTGGTCGGGTGCAGCACCCGTCCATCGATGCCGATCTCGTGGATCAGCTCCCGAAAGTCGATCTGTTCTCCATCGCGGAAGATCCCGAACTCGTGCTCGACTCCGAAGGACGGGCCGAACGGTGGCGGCCGTCCGAGCGCGCGTCGAAGCGGACGGTCGAGCTCGACCATCGGCCGCGCGGACAGATCGGTCATCGTCGGCTACCGCCGGACGGGACGCGGTCGCGCTAGTCCATGCCGCAGTGCGGACACGGCGTGGCGTCGCCGCGCGGCTCGCCACAGATCGCGCACGGGGCCTCGTTGCCCTTCTCGGCGCCTTCGGTGCTCTGCGGCTGACCCCCGACGGAGATCGCAGTGCCCGAGCCCTTCTCGTAACCACTTCCTGGCATGATTCGCCCTCCTCCCGGCGTCACCGGAGGGGCGACGCCGTCGCAGAGCAGATCATGTCACGCCGAGTGTCGGCGCGCGCACCGTGGTCAGTCGTCGTCGGGCGAGGCGTCGCCGTCAGACACTCGATCGTCGTCCGGTTCGGACCCGTGGCTTCCCGGTCTGGTGTCGACGTGGGCGTCGTTGCAGGCGATCTCGAGTGCGTGCGCCTGCTCGTCGTCGGTCCACCGGGCGGTGACCACGACGGAGCCATCGACGACCCTTCGTTCGGTCACGGCGTCGTGGTCGCCTTCGTCCTCTCCGGTCAGTTCGATCCGGCCCGGGCTGATGCGCCACCCCTGGTAGGCACCATCACCCAGGCGCTCCGCCGTTGCGCGGAAGACCAGTCCGTCCGATGCGCAGGCGGCGTGGGTTCCCGCGACCACCATGCCGGCGAGGCGCACCTCGGCGCCGGTCCGCCCGGTGGCGGTGAACATGTTCGTCACGACCGAACCATCCGTCATCACGTATTCGATCATCGTCGGGGAGTCGGACTCGTCCTCGGGGAGTTCGATCAGGAAGAGCCCTCGCTCCGGCTCGACCGAGCGGCCCCCGGCTCGCACCTCCCGGACCTGGTCGACCACCGCACCGAGGATCACCGTCCGTTCCCGGTTCTCGATCCGCACGCTCGATGCCGGTTCGTGTGCCAGCCAATCGGTGGCGGAGCACGTGGAACTCGTCTGGCCCTCTGCGTGGTGGAGGATGCAGACCGCCCGACCGGCCGTGTCGATGCTGACGCCGACCGTCGCGCCGTCGAACTCCGCGAACCGCCACCCCGCCATCACCAGCTCCGCCGGATCTCCGGGCTGGATTCGCCGCTCCAGCACTGCGAATTCGTTGCGGAGCGCCTCGTGGTCGTCGGACTCGTCGTCACCATCGGGGTAGAGCTCGCCGATCGTCAGCCCGTGGCGTGCGAACCGCAAACCGGCGCTGACCCGGTCGAGGGCCGCGGTGTCATCGGTTCCGTCGATTGCCCGCAGCGTCCACCATGCGCACGGATCCCCGGCGTCGGAGCCCTCGATCAGCTCGACCCCCTCCTCGCCGGTACCGAGCCGGCCTCGGCGAAGAATCGACCCGTCGGTCACCTCGCGCTCGTCACCGTCCAAGAAGAGGTGGGTCGCCGAGCGGACAGCCTCTGACGACTCCTCGAACCACACCTCGGCGGGAGCGCAGATCGGATCTCTCACCGCGACCGGCGGGACCTCGTCGGGATCGTCGTCTCCGGCACCGCCTTCGACCGTTTCGACGCCGGACATCGCCTCGAAGCTCGACACGATGGACTCGACGTCCGCGTCGCCACTGATGCTGATGCGGTAGACGGCGCCGAGGGTCGCAGGATCGAGGCTGCTGATGTCGTCGAGGACCGCGAAGAAGTCGGCCTTGGACGAGTCGTCCTCGATGACCTCGAACCCCGCGACGTCCGAGAGCGATTCGAGGAGAGCCTCGATCGCTTCGTGGTCGGTGTCCCCGGCCTCACGGTCCATGAGGATCGCGACCTCGACCACCTCGATCTCGTGGCCGTCGACGGGCGTCGGGACCGTGGCCACGACGGTGACCTCCGGTGCGGCGACCAGATCCTCGGGATCATTGCTCCCACCCATGAGGCTGGCCGCGCCGACGACGCCGGCGAACACGGCGATCACGGCCGCAGCCGGAACGAGCCAGCGACTCCGAGTCCAGTGGCTCCGGACGCGGGGTGCCGGGCGAGTGGCGAGCACGTCGTCGAGTCGATCCTCGACCTCGATCGAGTTGGCCCGGTCCGCGAGGGCGTTGGTGACCTCGCGCGGGAACTCCTGGTCGCTCACGCGAGGGCCTCCTTCAGTTTGGCCAGGCCGCGATGGATCGCCGGGCCGACCGAGCCCGGACGGCACTCGAGGACCTCCGCGATCTCGTTCTCGGTGAGTCCGGCGTAGTAGCGCAAGACGATGGCCGCTCTCTGGCGAAACGGCAGCGCGAGGAGCAGGTCGGCGACCTCGACGCCATCGGTTCCGCCACCGATCGGCCCCGCCGGGTCGGTGAGGTCGACGACCTGCTCCTCGTCATCGCGCCGCCGCCGGCGGCCGTGTCGGCGACATGCGTTGGTGACACTCCGGCTCAGATAGGCCCCGGGTCGCTCGACCGACTCCCACCGCTCGAGTAGGCCGACGAACGCATCGTGAACGAGTTCGTGGGCGATTGCCCGCGAGCCGGTCATCAGGAACGCACGCCGAACCTGGATCGGCTGCTCGAGCCGATAGAACGCGGTGAATTCCGCGCTCCAGCCGTCATCCGCCGATGCTCTGGCCGCGTCGAGATCGACCGGTTCCGCCCGGTCATCCGCCGTGTCAGGCACCTGGGTCATCACCTCCACGCTCGATCCGAGTCACAAAGGCCCCAGATCCATGCACCCGCAGCGAGATTTCTAGTCGCGGGGCGTGGGTGGCGGTCAAGAGGGAGCCCGAGATCCGGTGCGGGTAGGTTCGGGTCCGTGACCTCGACCGACGACCTCATGCTGGGGGACCTGCGACGCCAGGCCGAGTCGATGACGGCGAGCCCGTGTTCGATGCGCCATGGCAGGGTCGGCTGGTGGCGGTGACCATCGAGACGGTGGCCGGACTCGGGGTGTCCTGGGAGGTGTTCCGCGGTCGTCTGATCGACTCGATCGAGGCTGACCCGCAGCGCCACTACTACGCCTCGTGGCTGGAGGCGTTCGAGGCACTGGTCGATGCCGAGGGGCTCGCCGCGGGAGATCAGGTCGACCGTGAGCGGTTGGCTGCGGCCGGGTATCGAACCACGGAGCAGGCCCCCGACGATCTCGAGGTGTTCCCGCTGGCGGTCGACGAGGCAACCCTGCTCGACGTGCTGACCGAGCTCTTCGAGCGCCGGTGGCAGTCGATCCAGTTCGGGATCCTCATCCAGGGTGCGGTCTACGAATTGCGGCTTCCACGGGCACCCCGGCTCACCATGCTCGACGGGTATCTCACCGTGGACTGGGGCGACTCGCACCTTCACTTGTGCATCGGCGACCACGATGGCGCTCCGGGCCGGCCGGTGGCGCCGGAGCTCGCGCGTCGCCGTCGATGTGCACACGCGGAACTCCAGCGTCTGTGGGTCGATGGGTCCCCGATGTCGTGGATGTTCCGGATGTTCAACGGTGAGGGTGACCAGCAGCTCACGGTGCTCTTGCCGAATCCTCTGCTCGATGACGAGAGTCGCCCGCTCGACCGACCGGATTGGTCACGCCTCGAGCTGTGGGACCTGCTCCGATCCCGTCACCTCGCACTTCCCCCCGACCCGACCGACCGCACCGCCACCGAGTTCATCCACGCCTGACCTGGCAGGGTTTTGGTGCCAGGTACCAAAACCCTGTCAGGTTCCGGAACCCCGTCAGCTCGGGCCGGTGACGAGTCCGGTGCCGATCATCGCGTTGCGGTCGACCAGCTCGGCGAGCTCGGCTTCGGTCATGTCCTCGGTGTTCGGAGGTCGTTCGGGGAGCACGAAGTAGCGGACCTCGGCGCTGGAGTCCCAGACCTGCACACGGATGTCATCGGGAAGCTCCACACCGAACTCCCGTAGCACCGTCCTGGGTTCGGCGACGGCCCGCGATCGGTACTCGTAGCTCTTGTACCAGATCGGGGGCAGACCGAGGAGCGGCCACGGGTAGCACGAACACAGCGTGCAGACGACCATGTTGTGCACTCCCGGCGTGTTCTCGACCGCGCGGACATTCCCCTCGGGTCCGGTGATGCCGAGTTCGGCGACCGCAACAGTGCCGTCGGCCAGCAGCCGCTCCTTGAAGTCGGGGTCGGTCCAAGCTTTCGCCACCACCCGGGCACCGTGATGGGGACCGAAGCGGTGCTCCATCGCATCGACGAACCGGTCGACCGCGTCGGTGGAGACCACACCATTCTCGACGAGGGCGGCTTCAAGCGCCATTGCCCGAACCTCCTCGGGTGATCGGGCTCGACGCGACGCGGGCGTGTCGTAGTGACTGTGGCCATGGTCGTCGTCATGGTCGTGATCGTGGCTGTGGTTACTCATCCGCGGGCTCCAGGTAGCGCTCCCATTGATCGATGAAGAGGTCGAAGGGCGGTTCGCCGTCGGCGGCTCGGTCACCCCAGAGCTCGGTCGAGTCGAACCGGATGGTGTACACGGCCTCGACGATGTCCTCACTCATCCGGGTGCCGGGAACGAAATCGTCGGCGACCACCTTCTCGACCTCGCCGATCGCGCCTCGGATGTAGCGCGGACATCGATGATGCGGTTCGGGCCGCATCCGCCTCACCCGCACCCGGTCGCCCGCCGCGAAACGCTGCAGGGAGCACGAACGGACGTCCGAGCGTGGCGTCGACCTGAGCGAGGCCCTCGGGGTCATCGCGACGGGGAGGGGCGGCGTCTGGGTCGTCACGGAACACCCGGCGCCACCGCTCCAACGCGTCGGGATCGACCCTCCCGGTCTGCACTCCCCTCGTCTCCGCAGCGAGAAGCCACCGTTCGTGGTAGTTCGCGCTGAGGTAGGTGGCCGGATCGATCTCCTCGAGTGCTGCCCGAGTGACGGCTCCGGAAACGAAGGCAACGACTTGGAGCCGGAGGGCCCAGGGCTCGTGGAAGGCCGCCGTTGCAGTGACGTCGACCGGGCCGAATCCGTGCATGCCGCCCATGTCGTGGATGCCGTCCATGGGGCGGAGCGTAGTACTGGATGGAATCTCGAAGAGAAAGTAATTAAGGTCTTGATCATCTGATCCTTTACCATTAGAGTGCGGGACGGGGACACCCACGATCACGCCCAAAAACCCGAAATGAGGACCCGCATGGCACCCCACGACAACATCGCCGACACCACTGAATTTCCGCCGGAGACGGCACAGCCGAACGTCTTCCCGCTCAGCTGGTACCGCGAAACCGCCAAGATGGAAGAGATCTACGAGGCCAGCCGGCGCGAGGTCTGGGACCCCGCTGCCCTCCCCTGGGACACCTTCGACGTCGAGAGCTACAGCTGGGAAGAGCGAGAGGCCATCGCCTACTGGTGGACCCTTCTCTCGGTGTTCGATGCCTCGGCTCCCCCGGTCTTCGCCACCGCGATGATCGCCAGCTACGAGGCCCACGAGGAAGACGCCGTCCGCCGCTGCTTCTTCTCGGTCACCCAGGACGAGCAGAACCACGAGCACATGTGCGGCCTCGCCATCACCAAGCTGCTCGGCTACCACGACCCGCTCACCTACGAGCCCAAGACCGAGCTCGGCATGAAGGCCCAGCGCAACGCGAAGTGGCTCTACTACAACGGCGGCCGCTACTGGGACGGCTACAAGAAGGCCGTGCCGAAGTACAGCCTCGCCGTGCTGTTCTCGTCGTTCCTGATGGGCGAGATCGCCGCGGCCACCATCTTCCACCAGATGGCCGACGGCGCCCGCGAGCCCGTGTTCAAGGACGCATTCGCCAACATCGGTCGTGACGAGGGCCGTCACATGGCGATCTGCATGACCCTGATGGAGCGCGACTACCCGAAGCTCGACCTCAGCGAGCGCGACATCATCACCAAGCAGATCCGCGCCGGCTACCTGTTCCTGTCCGCCGTGCTCTTCGAGCCGCCCGAGGACTTCTGGGACCTGCCCAGCGATTTCATCGAGACGCAGCGTGCGTGCGAGGCCGTCGCCCGCGACGCCGGCTTCTTCATCCCGGAGTACGAGGCGAAGAAGGAGAATTGGCGGCAGGCGATCCTCAACCTCAAGGGCGTGCTCGACAAGTTCGACATCCCCTTCCCCGCCATCCCCGAGGTCGGCATCGACGGCAAGGAGATCATGGACGTCGAGATGGAAGACATCATCCCCGTCTTCTAGAAGGTTTGCTTTCGGGGTCTGATCCCGTTTGCACCTCGACCGAACCGACGACCACGAAGGGACCCCGTGGACACCAAGACGATCCGACTCGAGCCGTCCGGCAAGGAAGTCGCCTGCCAGTCCGGCGACACCGTGCTGGCCGCGCTCGAGCGCTCCGGCTACGTGCTGCCCAACAACTGTCGGGCCGGTGCGTGCGGCGAGTGCAAGACGCTCGTCACCGATGGCGAGATCGACCAGGGCACCGTGCTCGACATGGCGCTCAGCCCCGACGAACGGAGCGAGGGCTATGGACTCATGTGCATGGCCAAGCCGATCTCGAACCTTGTTTCGATCGAGTTCGGCACCGACGACGCCCAGCCCAAGTTGTTCCCCCCGAAGGACCGGGTGTCGTTCGCGGTGGTCGACAAGGTCGAGCGCACACCTCGGATCGTCGAGGTCCGGCTACGGCCGCTCGGTGACAACCTGCGGTACTGGCCTGGCCAGTACGTGATGCTCGGCGACGAGCGGGCCGGGGCACCGCCCCGTCCCTACTCGATCGCCAATGCACCCCGCCCCGATGGTGAGATCCACCTGCTGATAAGCCGGGTCCCCGATGGCGTGACCAGCGGGTGGGTCCACGAACGTCTGGAGGTGGGAGACCGGGTGACGGTGGCAGGGCCCTACGGCACGTTCGTGGGTGACCCCGCCACCGACACTCCGGTCTTGTGTCTCGCGGCGGGTTCGGGACTCGCACCGATCATGGCGCTCACCGATGCGGCGCTCCGTCGGGGTTTCAACCATCCGGTCACGATCGTGTTCTCGGCGCGCGACGCCGACGACGAGATCGACGAGGGCATGTTCAGCTTCTGGACCCTCAAGCACCGCCGATTCAACAGCATCATCACCTACACCGGTGAGGACGTCCCGGAGCGCGCCAAGCACCGGGGCCGGATCCCGGTGGTGCTTCCCGACCTGTTCGACGACCTGTCCGGCCACTCGATCTTCATCGCCGGCTCACCCGAGTTCGTCGACGACTGCCGCAACGCCGTCACGGCCCTCGGTGCCGACCCCGACAAGCTCCACGTCGAGGGCTACTTCCCCCAGGCCCCGCCGGAAGCACCCCCCGCCGACCGCCTCACCGGCTGATTCTTCGGAGCTGGCGCAGCAGGGGGACAGTGCCCCTACATGCCCGAGTTCCGCCAGCGGGTGGTGGGCCGAGTCAGCCCAGGTGTTTGGCGAGGAGGCTGACCCGCTTCTTGCCGCCCTCGGTGTCCTGCTGGCCGACGGACTCGAATCCGTAGCGGTCGTGAAAGCGCAGCGACCCGTCGTTCATCGGCTTCACGTTGACTTCGGCGGTGAGGGTGTCGTGGCCGTCGGCCACTCCCCGCTCGACGAACGAGTCGTAGAAGCGGGTGCCGAGTCCCTGGTTGCGCCCTGATTCGGCCACCACCACCCGGTCGACGTAGATGAAGCGCTCGTACTGCTCGCTGAACCAGCGGTAGTTGAGGCTGGCGTAGGGCAGACCCGGCGTCAGCCCGATCAGGAAGCCGTCCACCCGGTCATCCGGACCTGCCGCCACGAGGAAGCTGTGGGCTACCTCGGCGAACCACTCCATCTCGCCGCGGCCAACATCGGACACCGCCGGTACGGCGAGGCGGTTCAGCTCGAGAATCTGCTCGAGATCGGCGGCGACAACGGTACGGATCGACGAGTGCACGTCGCAGAGTCTCGCCGAGCCCGCGGCGCCTGCCAACCGTCGCGCCACCCGAAGCTGGGCCAACAAGGGGTGAAAACCGCCTCCTGGGTGCCCCGATTTGGAAGAGGCGGGGTGAGTCAGACGAGAAGGGGGTCGGTGACGACCTCGACGAGGGCGGGGCCTTCGTGCGCGACTGCTGCCGCAATCGCCTCGGCAAGATCGTCGAGCGACGTCACGCGGATTCCCATGGCGCCGCAGAGCTCGGCGAACGCGGCGAAGTCCGGGTTGTGCAACGAGGTCTGCCACACGTCGAGATCGGCGGCCCTCTGCTCCTTCGAGATCTTGCCGAGCTCGCTGTTGTTCATCACGACGTGGGTGACGTCCATCCCGTACTTCACCGCGGTGGTGAGTTCCATGGCGTACTGACCGAGCCCACCGTCGCCTGAGATGGACACCACCGGCCGGCCCGCGAATCTCTCCTGGCTCTGAGTGGCCGCCCAGCATCCCATTGCGGCCGGAAGGGCGAAGCCGATGGAGCCGAGGTAGCCCGACATGAGCACGCGTTGATCGGCGACCTCGAAGTAGCGGCCGAACGAGTACGTGTTGTTGCCGACGTCGACCGGCATGATCGCGTCGCGGGGAACGCAGTGGGCCAGGGTGTCGAAGAGTGCCGCTGCTGAGATTCCCTCACCACGATCATCCTGTCGCCGGCTCGTCTTCTCGGCCCGCCAGATCGCCCACCGTTCGGCAACCTCGTCGGCCGCGCCGTGGCGGTCGGTGTGGTCGAAGCCGTCCGCGAACGCCCGGGCCGCCACACCGACTTCCGCTTGCACCGGCACCGCAACCGGGTGGAACCGCCCGAGCGCCATCGGATCGAAGTCGACCTGCACGATCGGCTTGTAGTCCGAGATGCCGGTGTGGTTCGCGAACGACACACCGAAGGTGACGATGAGGTCGGACTCGTTCATGAACCAGCTGGCGACCGGGGTTCCCGAACGACCGAGCACGCCGCATGCCAGCGGATGCCCATCCGAGATGAGGCCCTTTCCCTTGAAGGTGGTGGCGATCGGTGCGTCGACCTTCTCGGCCAAGGCGACGACGTCGTCCATGGCGTCGCGGGCCCCGGCACCGACGATGATCAGCGGCCGATCCGAGACGGCGAGGGCCTCCACCGCTTCGGCCAGCGCGCCCGGAGATGGCGCGATGTCGCGCTCCCCCATCCGACCGCCTGGCGATCCGGGCGTCGACCCCGCCGCGGCCGGAAGCTCCTGGACCTCGTCGGGGAAGACGAGATGGGCGACATCGCGCTCCACCAGCGCCGTTTTGCACGCGAGATTCATGAGCTCCGCATGGTTCGAGCCGGCCTGAACGGTGGCGGTGTAACGAGCGACATCGGCGAACGCCGCCGCGAGGTCGGTGTCCTGGAACGCGCCCCGACCACGCACCTTCGACGGCACCTGGCCCGACAGTGCCAGTACCGGTGCCCGGTCCGTCTTGGCGTCGTAGAGGCCGGTCAGCATGTTCGTGGAGCCCGGACCAGCGATCGCGAAACACCCGGCGAGACCGCCGGTGAGCTTGCCGAAGGCGGTTGCGGCGAACGAGGCGGCCCCCTCGTGTCGGATACCGATGAACGTGAGGTCGCCCCGCTCCTCGGCTACGCGCATCGCGTCGGCGAATCCGAGATTCGAGTGGCCGACCATGCCGAAGACATGGGTGACCCCCCACGCCACCATGGTCTCGACCATCACATCGGACACGGTGCGGACCCGCGCGGCCTCAGCCGGAAGCGCGACGTACACGCCGTCCTCGCGCACTTCCGTGCGGTAGGCCGCGGGGGCATCCGAGAACGCTCCAGGCGGGCGGCCGTTCTTGGGCGAGTAGTCGTACCCGTGCCAGGGACAGCGCAACCATCCGCCTTCGATCGAGCCTTCGCCGAGCGGTCCTCCCTGGTGAGGACAGGCGTTGCCGAGACAGCCGTACCCACCCTCGGCCGTGTGGGTGACACACAACGACTCGTGACCGATCGTCACCGTCGAAACCCGCCCCTCCGGCAACTCGTCGAGGGCGACCAGTCGGTGCCACTCGTGATCACCGTCCGGGAGATCGGGCTCCTCGATCGACGCCTGCTCGTTCGTAGTCATGCCGTCATCGTGTCATGCAGCACGCCGCCATCACCGGTCGGACTGCCTGCGGACGTGGCGATCTGGGGAGCGGTCGGCGATCTCTCATGGGGCCGACCGCTACGGTCGATGGTGCAACGAATGTCCGAGAACTCCCCCTCCCCCACGAGCACCGCCGACCACGCCGACGTCGTCGTCATCGGCGCCGGGATCGTCGGGCTCACCACCGCCCGCTCGCTCCTCCGACGCGATCCGTCCCGAAGGATCGTCATCGTCGACAAGGAGTCCTCGGTCGCCCATCACCAGACCGGCCGGAACTCCGGCGTCATCCACTCTGGCATCTACTACAAGCCGGACTCCGGCAAGACCGCCATGGTCGCGGCCGGGCGCAGCTCCCTTCTCGCCTTCCTCGACGAGCACGCGATCACCTACGACATGTGCGGCAAGGTCGTGGTCGCGGTCGAGCAGTCGGAGGTCCCCCGCCTCGATGCCCTGGAGATCCGGGCCGGTGAGAATTCGGTCCCGGTGGAGCGCCTCGACAGGGTCGGGCTCCGCGAGCGTGAACCTCACATCGAAGGGGTCGCCGCCCTCCTCGTGCCGAGTGCCGGCATCGTGGACTACGGAGTCGTCAGCCAGGCGCTGGCGGGGGAGCTGTCAGGGGCGGGCGTCGACATCCGGCTCGGTGCGGCGGTGACGGGCGCCGACGTCGGCACCGACTCGGCGACGGTGCACACGTCAGCCGGGCCGATCCACGCCGACTCGTTGATCAACTGCGCTGGTCTGCAGTGCGATCGGGTCGCCAAGTCGGCGACGGCTGACACGGGCGGAATACGGATCATGCCCTTCCGAGGCGAGTACTACGAGCTCGCACCGCAGGCACGATCCCTGGTCAAGCACCTCGTCTATCCGCTGCCGGATCGGGACTTCCCGTTCCTTGGCGTCCACCTGACCCGGATGATCGACGGGTCGATCCACGCCGGACCCAACGCGGTTCCTGCGCTGAAGCGCGAGGGCTACCGCTGGCGTGACATCTCCGTGCGTGACACCGCCGAGATCGCGTTCGCCCGCCGCACCTGGGTGCTGGCCCGCAAGTACTGGCGCAAGGAGGTCGGCGAGATCAAGCGGTCGTTGAGTCGCCGGGCCTTCCTGAGGGCACTCCAGCGCCTCTGCCCCGAGCTCACGATGGCGGACCTCGAACCCTCCGGAGCGGGCGTGCGCGCCCAGGCGATTGCGGAGGACGGCTCCCTCCTCGACGACTTCGCCTTCGCCGAGTCGCCTCGAGCTGTGCACGTGATGAACGCCCCGTCCCCGGCGGCCACCGCCTCCTTCGCCATCGCCGAACACATCGCCGACCGCCACGAGACCCTCTGATTAGCGTTTTCTGGACGTCAGCGCGCGCCTAGCGCGCGCTGACGTCCAGAAAAACCAGAGGGTGCACGGGATCTTCACATCTCGCGCGGGCCACCCACACACGGGGTTCTCTACGGTGCAGGGCGTGGGATCGATCCTCGTGGTGGAAGACGAACCGGCGATCGCGTCGGCGGTGGCAGCCCGGCTGACCGCTGCCGGCCACGACGTGGACGTGTGCCACGACGGGGTGGAGGCGGTGGATCGCTGCACCGCCCTCCAGCCCGACCTGGTCGTCCTCGACTTGTTGCTGCCCGGGCTCGACGGGCTGGAGGTGTGCCGACGGATCCAAGCCGACCGTCGAGTCCCCGTCCTGATGCTCACCGCTCGAGACGACGAGACCGACATGCTCGTCGGATTCGGCGTCGGCGCCGACGACTACATGACCAAGCCGTTCAGCCCCCGCGAGCTCGTGGCCCGCGTCCACGCGCTCCTGCGGCGGGCCGCCGAGGAGCCCGTCACACCCTCCGGGCCCGACCATCAGCTGGGCGCGATCGAGATCTGGCGAGCCAGCCGACGGATCCGGATCGACAACCGTGACGTCCACCTGACCCCGACCGAGTTCGACCTGCTGGCTCAGCTGGCGTCGGCACACCCCGCCGTCCTCACCCGCGAGCAGCTGCTCATTGGGGTCTGGGGATACCGGGACGGCTCGGGAGCGCGAACCGTCGACAGCCACGTCCGCGCCGTACGGCGCAAGCTCGGCAACCCCGTGATTCGCACCGTCCACGGAGTCGGCTACGCACTCGGTGACCTCTGATGCGGCGAGACTGGCGGCCGCTCGACGTACTCCCGTCGATCAAGTGGAAGCTCTCTGCGGTGATCATCGGCGCGATCGCGATCGCGGCCCTCGTCAGCACGATCGGCTACCGGCTCGGATGGCCGGTGTGGATCCGACCGATCATCTCGGCAGCGATCGGCGTGGCGATCATGTGGTTCTTCGCCGGCGGCATCGTCTCCCCTCTCCGGGAGATGGTGGCCGCCACCAACCGCATGGCGCGGGGCGACTACCGCGCCACCGTCACCGCCACGAGCGCCGACGAAGTCGGCGAGCTCGCCCGGGCGTTCAACGCCATGGCTGCCCAGCTCGCCGAAGTGGATCGGGAGCGCCGCGACCTGATCGCGATGGTGAGCCACGAGCTTCGTACGCCGATCACCGCGCTCCAGGCCAACCTGGAGAACATCGTCGACGGCGTGTCCGACCCCGACACCGAACTGCTCGCCACCATGCTCACTCAGACCGAGCGCCTGGGCCGACTCGTCTCCCAGCTCCTCGACCTGAGCCGCCTGGAGTCGGGGGCGATCCCCCTCGAGGCCGAACCCGTCCCCCTCCACGCCCTGGCGCGGGAGGCCGCCCAGGAGATCGCGCTGCATCGACCCGGATGCCCCGTGCAGATCGACATCCAGCCGCCCGATCTCACCGTCACCGGCGACCGGGAGCGACTCCATCAGGTCCTCGCGAACCTCCTCGACAACGCCACCCGCTTCAGCCCGGACGGCGCTTCGGTCGACGTGCGGGCATTGGGCGACAACGGCCACATCCGCCTCGAAGTGATCGATCGGGGCCCCGGTATCCCCGACGGCGACGCCACCCGCATCTTCGAGCGCTACCAGCGAGGATCGCACTCCCGCTCCACCGAGTCCGGCGGCACCGGTCTCGGACTCGCCATCGCCCAATGGATCGTGGAACTCCACGGCGGGACGATCCACGCGGCCGGTGTCGACCCGACCGGATGCCGCCTGATCGTCGAACTCCCGTCCAGACCCTGAGGTGAACCAGTGACTACGACCGCTCCTTCCTTCGACGCGCCCGCCCGGCGGTCCCGACCGTCCCCGAACGCGTGGCGCCTGGAGCCAGGACCTCGCCCCCTCCTCGTCCTGCCGACGGTGGCCGTGCCATTCGCCCTCGCCGCCCAACATCCGGTCGGCCTGGTGACTGCCGGCTTCCTCCTCGCGGCCATCGCCGCCGCTCGGGTCGGTGGTTGGGCCACGAGTCCGGGAGCCGTCGTCTGTCTCCTCGCGGCCGTCGTGCCCGCGGGGTTCGTGGTCGTCCGGACGAGCCCGTGGCTGGTGCCGCTCAACGTGCTTGCCGTGCTCGGCCTGGTCAGCCTTGCCGCGATGCTGCGTGACGAGCCGAACCCGGTCGGTGCCGCGCTGGGCCGACTCATCCGGCCTCGACCGCTGCTGGAACCGGCCGTGATGTCGGCCGAGTTCGTGGGCCGGGCCGTATCGGCGACGCTGCCCCGCGACGGGGGCGCGTTCAGGAGGATGGCCCTGCTGGTCCGCGGCATCGCACTCGCCGCCCCCGTCGTCGTCATCCTCCTGGCCCTCCTGGCATCGGCCGACGCGCTCTTCCGCGACCTCGTCACCGTCTCGATCGATCCGGGGCTGATCAGCCGCAACGCACTGCTGGTGTCGGGGGGCACGGTCGGTGCGAGCGCCCTGCTCGGACACGCCGCCTGGGGCAGGATCGAATCACCACGGCCACCAAGAGTTCGCCTGGGGGCGACCGAAATCGCAACGACGCTCGGTGGCATCCTCGCCGTCTACGCGGCGTTCACCGCCACCCAGGTCGTGTCGATGGTGGCCGGCAACGGCTACGTCCTACGCACCACGGGCTTGACCTACGCCGAGTACGCCCGCCAGGGGTTCTTCCAGCTGCTCGCCGCTGCCGTTCTCACCCTTGCGGTGCTGCGGCTCCTCGAACGGCACCGGGGCGAGCTGACCGAGCGGGGTCGACGACTGATCCTCGGGCTCGAACTCGGCACGATTGCCCTGACCATCGTGGTGGTGGCCGTGGCAGTGCGCCGGCTGTTCCTCTACGAGGAGGCGTTCGGACTCACCATGATGCGACTCTTCACGATCGTGTTCGCGGTGTGGATCGGCGTCGTCTTCATCGCCGTTGCCGCCCACCGGATGGGTCGGCTGAGGATCGAGCTCCCGGCCGCCGTGCTCACGTCGGCGTTGGTCACCCTCCTTGCGGTGAACATCGTGAATCCCGAGGCACTTGTGGCGCAGCGCAACCTCGACCGCTTCGGTGGCACGGACCAGCTCGACCTGGAATACCTGACCCGGAATCTCGGTGACGATGCGTTGCCGACGCTCGTGACCGATCCGACCCTCGCCGAGCACATCTGCGGCGAACTCGACCGGCCCGATGACCGCATCGCGGTCTTCCACCGGAGCCGGGCGCGAGCGGCAGCCGCCTATGACGACGCCTGCGGCTGATCCGATGCAATCGCTCCGGACGCCGCGCCGAAGGCCGTGCGCCAACCCACGCCATCGATTCCGAGAGCGATGAACCGGGTTTCGGCGGCCTGCGCCGCGCCGTGGGCGTCTGCCGATCCCGTTGCGGCGAGACAGGCCGCCCTGGCCGCCGCGACGACCGCCGGGTGGACGTGGTCGCCCCCCTCGGGAATGGCGTCCCCGGCACGCTGGAGCGCGACCAGCGCTCCGGCCTCGTCGCCGACCCGGGCCGCCGCGCACGCCACGGCGGTCCGCACCAGCACGCGGTCGGCGTAGGTGGCCCGGCTCGACGCCTCGACGGTGTCGACCCACTGGGCGATGTCCTTGCCGAGAGCAGCGGCGACCAACGCCAACGCGGCCCATGTGGACCCGCGTCGCTCTCCCGGAGCGGGCAGGCCGTCGAGCAGGGCGTAGGCGGTGTCGACGTCACCGAGCTGGAGGGAAGTGAGGGCTCGGGCGACCGTCCGTTCGGACTCACCGATCAGGTCCGGGTCGAAATCGACCAGGTCGGGGAAGTTCCGGATCGCCCGTTCGGTGTCGCCCACCGTGGCGGCGGCTGCCGCGATCGATGTGTGGAGGAGCTCGTGGGGCGGCCCGAGGGGGTTGAGCTCCGCGGCCGCATGCATCACCGCGAATCCCTCGTCGACGTGGCCACGCCGGACCAGAGCTCGACCCCGAACGGCAGCAGCCTGGCTCGGGCCGGTCGTGTCGGATCCCTCCGGGAAGATGGTGAGCGCCTCCGCGGTGTGGTCGAGTGCCTCGTCGATTCGACCTGTCCACAGGGCGGACGTGGCGAGGGCGACGTGCATCATCCCCTGACCCCAGGCGTCACCGGCCTCCGTACCGTCCTCGAGGGTGCGGCGCGCCAACTCGTCAGCCTCCGCGAAACGTCCGTCGTAGATGCGGACATACGCGAGGAGACCCGATGTCCAGGCCTGTCCAGCGCGATCGCCAGTGGCCGCGAACGCCTCGGAAGCAGCCTTCAATCGCACCTCCGCCTCCGCCATGTGCCCCTCGATGAAGGCGATCCAGGCGAGGTTCTGGCGGGCCCACGCCATCCCGGTCACGTCACCCGCCAGTTCGTAGACGGCGAGGGAGGCCGCGATCGACTCCTCCGCGGCGGTGTGATCTCCGGAGAACAGCTGCACCATTCCGATCCGCCGCTGGCTGGCGGCCACGAGCAGCTCGTCGTTCGCGCCGCGGGCGATGTCGTGTGCTTCGCGTGCGTGGGACATCGCGGCGATGGTGTCGTCGGACCATTGAGCGAGCTCGCTGGCGGCCAGCCGCCACGAGACCTCGCGGGGGGCATCGTTCAGACCCTCGACGAGCAGCCGGGCCTCCTCGAGGTCCGCGGCGGCTTCCTCGAGACTGAGGCTCCGGATCCACGTGGAGGCGCGGTCGATGAGGAGATCGATGCGCCGGGGATCCTCGGGTTCGACCATCTCCAGCGCGGTCTCGTAAAGGGACTCGGCGTGCGGCAGCGAGGCCGGCCCGGCGATGTCCTGGGCGGCCCGTACGGCCCAATCGACCGCACGGGTGCTGAGATCGATGTCGAGGTCCTGGACCCCACCGATCTCGTCGTCGAGCTGGGCGGCCCGGCGATAGTGGTACGCGATCGCCTCAGAGCCTGCCGAGCCGGGATGGGCCTCGAGCCAGAGGGCGATCCCCGCGTGTCGCCACGCCCGGTCGGTCTTGGTGAGCCGTTCGTAGACGACGTCGCGGACCAGATTCGAACGGAAGGACCAGGTGGAGGCCGCCGCGTCGAGAAGATCGGCCCTGACCAGATCGCGAAGGGCGTCCTGCACGTCAGCGGTGCCGCCGGTGGACTCACCCATCTTCGCGAGTGCCACCACCTCGCCCCGAATACCGAGCACGGCCGCGTTCGCGATGACCGACCGCGCGCCATCGCTGAGCGCATCGAGGCGGGCGCTGATCACCGAGCGGACGTTGGCCGGTAGCTGATCGATGGTGGTCTGATCGGAGCCGGCCACGACCCTGGCCATCTCCTCGAGGAAGAGCGGGTTCCCTCCCGAACGCTCCACCAGTTCTCGCCGGGCGTCCTCGTCCAACTCCGGCGCCAACATCGCCGCGAGATGATCCATCGACGCCGTGTCGAGGGGATCGAGGGTGAGGGCGAGTGAGTTGAAACGCCCGGGTCGGGGCATCCAACGATCGAACAGGGTGTGCGTTCCGGTGCCGAGAAAGACCAGAGGACGTCGACTCAGACGCTCGAGGAGGTCGTCGACGAGGCGCAGCACGGCCTCGTCGGCCCACTGGAGATCGTTGAGCCAGATCACCACGGGCCGCTTCGCGAGCAGCATGTTGACCACGACGCGGATGGATCGCATCGCCTCGGCCGTGGCCCGATCGGGGTCGAGCCGAGAGAGCGACGTGTCGTGGCCGAGCAGGTGGGCCAGGCCTTCGACGGTGCGCTCGACATCGAGCGTGGCGGCGAGATCTCCGAGCATCTCGGTGATCGCAGCGGAGCACACGTCGCGGGCCTCACCCAGCTCGACCCCGGGCGGAAGCTTCATCGCATTCGAGAAGGCCTCGGCGATCGGCCACCAGATGTTGGCTTCGCCGTATGGCAGGCAGCGGCCCCGGAGGATGATGGCGTCGTGATCGAATCGGGCGAGATCGGCCACCTCGGTGGCGAGCCGCGACTTCCCCACCCCGGCCTCACCGGCCAATGCGATCAGATGCGCCCGACTGTGATCGAACGCCGAATCCAGCACCTCGCGAAGCAGATTCAGCTCAGGATCCCGGCCCACGAGTGGGGCGTCGATCCGGCTGCGTCGCTCCCCCGGCAGTCCGAACGGTTCGAGAGCGCGATGGGCGGCGACCGGCTCCTCACGGCCCCGCGCGTGGATCTGGCCTAGGGACCGGTAGCGGATCACCTCGGCCGTGGCCTCGTGAGTGGCGGGCCCGACGACGACCGTGCCGGGCTCGGCAGTGGTCTGGAGCCGGGAGGCGGTGTTCACCACGTCACCCATCGCCGTGTAGTCGTCTCCGGCCGAGATGGCGCCGACGAGGACCTCGCCGGTGTTCACGCCGATACGCAAGCGGATTCCCATGCCGGTCTCACTGTCGAAGCGGCTGACCGTGTCCTGCATGCGAAGCGATGCTCGGACGGCCCGCTCGGCGTCGTCCTCGTGCGCGATCGGCGCCCCGAAGAGGGCCACGATGGCGTCGCCGATGACCTTGTCGACTCGGCCGCCGAAGGACGTGATGTCGTCGGCCAACCGGGCGAAACACCGGTCGACCAGGTTCTTCACCTGCTCGGGATCCCGGTCCTCGGAGAGACCGGTGAACCCGACGATGTCGGCGAACAGCACGGTGACGACCCGCCGTTCGTCGGCGCGCCGACTCATCTCGTGACCACACGAGCTGCAGAAGCGAGCGTCATCGGCCACTTCGGCCTGGCATGACGGACAGAGCACGGCTTCAGCGTAGATGCCGCCCGGGCCATCTGCCCTCGTCCTCAGGGAGGACCACTGGTCGCCACCGTGGATGATGCGCAGAGGACCGGGGACTCCGTACGGTGTTCTCATGGCAGCAGTGCGACATCCCGTGGACTACATCCGGGCGCACCCGCTGTTCGCCGACGCCCTCCTCACCACAGTGCTGCTCGTCTTCTCGATCGCCGCGGCGGTGACGGCGGAGGCCACCGGCAGCGAACGCGAACTCGGCCCCTTCGGCTGGTTCCTGATCATCGCGACCACGCTGCCGGTGTCGATCCGTCGGCTCCGTCCCGTCCTGGCGATGTGGCTGGTGCTGGTGTCCAACATCACGTTCTGGGTGCTCGACTACCCCGACGAGCCCGTCGGGCCGACCCTGTTCATTGCTGTCTACAGCGTGGCTGCCCACATCGACCGACCCCGCTCTCTCCACCACGGCGTCGCGGCGGTCGCCACCGTCGTGATCGTCGGACTGGTCGGCGTCCTCAGCCCCGAGGAGGACCTGCCGTGGCTGGCCGTGCCGGCGTTCATCATCATGTACGGCACGGCCTGGATCCTCGGCGACAACCTCCGAACTCGCCGGGCCTACATGAAGGAACTCGAGCTCACCGCGAGCCGCAGTGCCGCCCAGCAGGCGGCGGAGGCCGACCGCGCCGTCGCCGAAGAACGCACCCGAATCGCACGGGAGTTGCACGACGTGGTCGCCCACTCCATGAGCGTCATGGTCGTCCAGGCCGGCGCCGCTCGGCGGGTGCTCGATTCCGACCCCGAGCGAGCCGGCGATGCGCTCACCGCCATCGAGGCGACCGGTCGGGAATCACTCGACGAAATGCGCCGGATCCTCGGAGTGCTTCGAAGCGACGACGAGGTGGCCGAGCTGGCTCCCGCCCCGACCCTCGATGACTTCGGGCGGCTCATCGAGCACTGCGAGAAGGCCGGCTTGCCGGTCGACATCACCGTCGAGGGTGACTCGCAGCCTCTTCCTCCGAGCCTCGAGGTGTCCGCCTACCGAGTCGTGCAGGAAGGCCTGACCAACACGCTCAAACACGCCGGGCCGGCCACTGCGGAAGTTCGGCTGGTGTACTCCCCGGGTCAGCTCGAAGTCCGGGTGTCCGACGACGGCCGAGGAGCGTCGGCTATCGCCACCGGTGCCGGCCAAGGCATCGTCGGCATGCGGGAACGGGTCGAGGCATTCGGCGGCACCCTCCGAGCGGGCCCACGAACGGGCGGCGGCTACCAGGTCAGTGCCGCGTTCCCCATCGGGGACGGCCCATGAACCCTCCACTCCGGGTCGCAGTGGTCGACGACCAGGCACTCATGCGGACCGGCTTTCGCATGATCCTGGAATCCGCCGGGTTCGAAGTGATCGCGGAAGCCGAGAACGGCCGGGAAGCGCTCGACATCATCCGCCAGGCCCGACCCGATGTGGTTCTCATGGACATCCGCATGCCGGAGCTCGACGGGGTCGAAGCCACCCGAATCCTCACCGAGGATCCGACCGTCGAGTCGCGGATTCTCATCCTCACCACCTTCGATCTCGACGAGTACGTCTACGGCGCGCTCCGCGCCGGCGCGGCCGGATTCCTCCTGAAGGACACGCCGCCCGAACAGCTGATCGAGGCCGTGAGGGTGATCGCGGACGGTGAGGCACTGCTCGCCCCTTCCATCACCCGCCGGCTGGTCGAGGAGTTCGCTCAGAACGGTCCAGCGGTCGTCAACGAGGCCGCCGGCCTGGATCAGCTGACCGAACGGGAGACCGAGGTCCTGGTGGCCATGGCCCGGGGTCTCTCCAACGCGGAAATCGCAGAGGAGCTGTTCGTCGGCGAGACCACGGTCAAGACCCATGTGGGCCGGATTCTCATGAAGCTCGGCGTCCGTGACCGGGTCCAGGCCGTCGTCGCGGCCTACGAGAGCGGCATCGTCCGCCCCGGCCAACCCTGAGCCGGACCCTGAGGGAGCCCTGAGGCGAACTCGTCCGAAAGGATGAGTCGCGCCACCCGCAGGTCAGCCGATGTCATGAGATCGGAATCCGCTCCCAGCCGGACGACCCGATCGGTGCGAATTCGTACGTTGCAGAGGACACAGAGAACGTCACGAATCACCGTTTCGAAAGGCGGAACATGACCCTCCTCGCTCCCCCCGTACCGGACCAGCGCACCACCGCAGCATCGGCCGTCCGGGTCTCCAAGATCTACGGCCGCGGCGACACCGCGGTCCACGCCCTCGACGAGATCGACGTCTCGTTCGACACCGGTCGCTTCACGGCGATCATGGGCCCCTCCGGCTCCGGTAAGTCCACCCTGATGCATTGCCTGGCCGGCCTCGACACCGTCACCGACGGAAGCATCCTGATCGGCGAAACCGATCTCGCCACCCTGTCCGAGCGCCAGCTGACCCTGCTGCGCCGCGACCGCGTCGGCTTCATCTTCCAGTCGTTCAACCTCGTGCCCACGCTCACTGCGATGGAGAACATCACCCTCCCGATGGATCTCGCCGGCCGCAGCCCCGACCCGGTGTGGATCGACCAGGTCGTCAACACCGTGGGACTCGCCGACCGCACCAGCCATCGCCCCAATGAGCTCTCCGGCGGCCAACAGCAGCGGGTGGCGGTGTCTCGGGCCCTGGCCAGCCGACCCGAGATCGTCTTCGCCGACGAACCCACCGGGAACCTCGATTCCACCACCGGCGCCGAGATCCTCGACTTCATGCGCCGTGCGGTCCGCGAGCTGGGCCAGACCATCGTCATGGTCACCCACGATCCGGTCGCCGCCAGCTACTCCGACCGGGTCGTGTTCCTTGCCGACGGCAAGATCGTCGACGAACTGTACGAGCCGACCCCCGACACCGTGCTCGACAGGATGAAGGGCCTCGGGAGCTGATCATGTGGCGACTCACCATTCGCAACCTCGCCGCCAACAAGGCGCGCTTCGCGATGACCACCTTCGCCATCGTTCTCGGCGTGGGCTTCGTCGTCGCCAGCTTCGTTCTCTCCGACGGGCTCCGCTCGACCTTCGGCGATCTCTCCGAAGAGATCACCGACGGCACCGACCTCGTCGTCCGTCCCGTCAGCAGCTTCGGTGAACCGCTCCCCCTCGATGAGGACCTCGCCGCGGAGATCGCCGCCATCGACGGCGTCGAGGTGGCTGCACCGTTCATCGAGGCTCCCGAGAGCTCGGTCCAGCCGATCAAGTCCGACGGCACGACGATCTCGACCTCGGGCCCGCCACAGCTGACCTTCGGCTGGATCGCCGACGAAGCCCTCGGCTCGTTCTCGATCGTGGCTGGCGAAGCCCCGGACGAAGCACTCGAGTTCACGATGGATCTCGATGCCGCGACCACCCACGGTTTCGAGATCGGCGAGACCTACGACCTCGTCACCCCGAGTGGCGTGGTCGAGGGATTCACCCTCGTCGGCACCACCAGCTTCGGCGCCGACAACGCCACCGTCGGTGCCACGCTCATGCACGTCTCGGTCGACCAGGCTCAGGAGCTCTGGGGCCAGGACGGCGCGATCGACCAGATCCCCCTCCGGCTCGAGTCCGGTTCCGATGCGGCGACGGTGACGACCGCCATCAACGAGCTCGTCGACCCCTCGAGCATCGAGGTCGTCGATCAGGCGACGATCACCGCCGAGCAGGAGGCCGAGTTCGACGAGGGCATCTCGATCATCGGGAACGTGCTCCTCGGCTTCGCCATCGTCTCGCTGTTCGTCTCGATCTTCATCATCTACAACACGTTCGCGATCGTGCTCGGCCAGCGGATCCGGGAGATCGGCCTGCTGCGTGCGATCGGTGCCAACGGGAAGCAGATCCGTCGCTCGATCATCGGTGAGGCCCTCGTGGTCGGGACCGTCGCCTCGCTGATCGGCATCTTCGCCGGTGTCGGCGTGGCCAAGGGCCTGATCGGATTGTTCGACGCCCTCGGCTTGAGCCTGCCCGACTCGCCGACCATCCTCGCCACCCGAACGATCGTGATCGCGATCCTGCTCGGCGTCGGCGTGACGGTCATCTCCGCCATCGCCCCGGCCAAGGCCGCCGGGTCGGTCTCGCCGATCCAGGCACTTCGTGATGGTGGCAGCCTCGGGCGTGAAGAGAACCGCCAGCGCCTCGTCACCGGCGCCGCCGGCCTCGTCACCGGCCTCGCAGTCGGCTCCTACGGCCTCTTCATCGGCGCCGGCAGCACACTCGGGACCGTCTTGGCGCTCGGTCTCGCGGCAGTGCTGATCTTCCTCGGCATGACGCTCGCCGCCCCCGCGGTGGTCGCCCCGGTCACCCGGGTCGCCGGCTGGCCGATCGCCAAGCTCATGGGCACCCCCGGCGGCCTGGCCCGTGAGAACGCCGGCCGCAATGCCCGCCGCACGGCCACCACCGGCGCTGCTCTGATGATCGGCCTGTCCCTCGTCACCACCGGCTACGTCGTCGGTGAGTCGGTGAAGTCACGCCTGGGCGATCTGATCGAGTCGACCGTCGCCGCGGACTACATCATCCTCGACGACAACGAGACCGGTCTGACACCTGCCCTCGCCGGCGACCTCGAAGCCACCGGCGAGTTCGCGGCCGTGTCCGGGATGCGCTACGACGACGCCGTCTTCGGCGGAAGCGTCCGCGAGATCATGGCCATGAACGTGAGTGCTGTCGACGAGCTCTTCGACATCGGCGTGACCGAGGGCTCGATCCCCGGCCCCGACGAGACCGATGTGATCCTCCTCCACACCGAGTTGGCCACTGAGCTCGGCGTCGGCGTGGGCGACACGGTGCCGACCGAGTTCGCGTCCGGCTACTCGACGCCGCTCACCGTCGCGGCGATCTACGAGGACAACACGATCTTCGAAGACCCGATCGTCGCCGAGCAGGTGTTCGACGTCGCGAGTGCCGAGGCCCTCGACACCTGGGTCGCCGCCGTCCTGGCCGACGGCGTCACCCTGGCCGACGCGGCACCGATGGTGGCCGAGCTCCAGGCCCAGTACCCACAGGTGTCCATCGAGACGTCGTCGGAGTTCCAGGAGGGATTCGAGGCGACCATCGACGACGCGCTGATGGTGATCAACGCCCTGCTCGCCCTGGCGATCGTCATCGCCCTGATCGGCATCGCCAACACCCTCGCCCTGTCGGTCCACGAGCGCACCCGTGAACTCGGGCTCCTCCGGGCGGTCGGCATGACCCGCCGCCAGACCCGTCGAATGGTGCGCTGGGAGGCCGCCCTCGTGTCGGTCTTCGGTGCCGTGCTCGGCGTGACCGTCGGGCTGGTCTTCGGCTGGGGTGTCGTCGAGTTCGGCGGTTCCCTCGCCGTACCGATCGTGTCGATCGTCCAGGTCGTCGTGATCGCCACCGCCGCCACCCTCGTGGCCGCCTGGCTGCCCGCCCGTCGCGCCGGGAAGCTCAACGTGCTCGACGCCATCAGCCACAGCTGAGCATCGGGCGGCCACCGTCCACAGCCGCCCTTTCCCTCCCCGTCCCCATCCCCCAACATCTCGGGGTCCTCCTCAGGGAGGACCCCGAGTCCCCTTTTCGTCCGACGCCCCGGCCTCGGGGATTCGATTAGCGTTCGAAGCGCTCACCACTCCGATCACACCGGTCCCCCCAATGGAGTTCTCATGACCGACGCAGCCGTCACCACCGTGCCCGCCGCCCAAGCGCGCGCCGCCACCAAGATCTACGGATCGGGCGACACCGAAGTCCGCGCCATCGACGGGATCGACGTCACCTTCGAACCCGGTGCGTTCACCGCGATCATGGGCCCGTCCGGCTCCGGGAAGTCCACCCTCATGCACTGCATGGCCGGCCTCGACACCCTGACCTCGGGTGAGGTCTACATCGGCGACATCGCCCTCTCCGGCCTCAGCGAGCGGGAGCTCACCCTGCTGCGACGCGACAACGTCGGCTTCATCTTCCAGTCGTTCAACCTCGTCCCCACCCTCACCGCGGCGGAGAACATCACCCTGCCACTCGACCTCGCCGGGGTCAGCGGCGACCGGGACTGGGTCGACCACGTGATCTCCACCGTCGGCCTGGCTGACCGGATTGCGCACCGCCCGAACGAACTGTCCGGTGGTCAGCAGCAGCGAGTGGCCGTCGCCCGAGCCCTCGGCTCGCGGCCCCAGATCATCTTCGCCGACGAGCCGACCGGCAATCTCGACTCGATCACCGGGCAGGAGATCCTCGCGTTCATGCGCAGCGCAGTGGACCAGTACAACCAGACCATCGTGATGGTCACTCACGACGCAGTGGCCGCGTCGTACGCCGACCGTGTGCTCTTCCTCGTCGACGGCAAGATCGTCGACGAGCTCCCCGACCCCACCCCGGATGCGGTCCTCGACTTCCTGAAGCAGCTCGGCGCCTGAGTCATGTTCAAACTCACCATCAAGAGCCTGCTGGACAAGAAGGTCCGGTTCGCGCTCACCACGCTCGCAGTGGTCGCCGGCGTGGCCTTCGTGGTCGGCGTGTTCGTCATGACCGACAGCCTCCGCTCCAGCTTCGGTCAGCTCGCCGAAGACATCGCCGAGAGCTCGCCGCTCGTCGTTCGCACCGCCCAGGAGGTCGGCGAGGAGATCGACCGAGCGCCGGTACCCGAAGCACTGGATGCGGCCATCCTCGAGGTAGACGGTGTCGCAGACACGATCCCTGGCGTCTCGGCGACGAACACCATCATCAACAAGGTCGACGAGAACGGCGAAGCCGTCGCCATAATCCCGCGGGGCCCACCGACGCTCGGATTCAGCTGGGCCCCCGACGTCTTCTACCTCATCGAGGGCGATGTCCCCGTCGAGTCCGATGAGTTCGTGGCCGACGCGACGACCGTCGATCTCCACGACCTACAGGTCGGCACCACCTACACCATCAACGGCCCGATCGAGACCGGTGAGTTTGAGCTGGTCGGAGTGTTCAACTGGGGATCGCCTGACGAGAACACGAGTCTGGGCCAGACCATGGCGGCGTTCGAACTCGAGTTCGCCCAGGAGTTCCTCGGCCTCGAGGGCCTCTACAACTCGATCGGCGTGATCCCCGAGCCCGGCGCCGACGTCGGCGCAGTGCAGCGCGACATCCAGGAGTTGGTCGGGCGCGACTACGAGGTGGTCACCGCCGAGACCATCGAGGAGGAGACCAGCTCCGACATCGACGAAGTGATCGACATCTTCAACACGGTGCTGCTGGTCTTCGCCTTCGTCATCGTCTTCGTGAGCGCGTTCATCATCAACAACACGTTCCAGATCGTCGTGGCCCAGCGGATCCGCGAGCTCGGCCTCCTCCGGGCGATCGGCGCCACCGGAAAGCAGGTGCGCAACTCGGTGCTCACCGAGGCAGTGCTGGTCGGGGCCTTCAGCACCCTCGCCGGAATCGGCGTCGGTCGATTCCTCGCCGGCGGGATGCGCTGGATGCTCAACCAGGGCGGATTCTCACTCCCGGCCGGACCACTCGAAATCGCGCCGCGCACGATCGTGTGGGCCGTGCTGGTCGGCATGGGAGTCACCCTTCTCTCCGCGGTCATCCCGGCCCGCCGGGCCCGGACGGTGTCCCCCATCGCCGCCATCCAAGCCGACCATCGACTCGCCGGTGCGTCCCTCCAGCGACGGCTGATCATCGGGGGCGTGCTGACCGGACTCGGGGCGCTCCTGTTGCTCGGCGGGCTGTTCGGTGGAATGGGTACCACGCCGACGCTGGTCCTCGTCGGGTTCGGCGCGTTCCTCGTGTTCATCGGGATGAACACGCTCGCTCCGTCGTTCGCGCGGCCGGCGGCGAACCTGATCGGCGAGGAGCACGGCGGGTTCATGGCGCTGTTCAA
>CAYFLT010000001.1:76600-84163 GCA_964344055.1 uncultured Candidatus Nemicrothrix sp. | reverse complement strand
GTCGCCCCATCGCCCGGTTCTTCGGCGTACCCGGGCAGCTCGCGATGGGCAACGCAGCGCGTAGCCCTCGCCGCACCGCATCGACCGCCGCCGCCCTCATGATCGGCCTGTCGCTGGTGGGTATGGCCGGGGTCGTCGGCGAATCGCTCACCCAGAGCTTCCTCAAGACCCTCGACGACGCCGTGGAGTCCGACTACTTCATCCAGTCCGAGGCCGGCGGGTTCGATCCGACCGTCGGATTCGCACAGGAGGTCGCCCACGAGATCGAGGCACTACCCGAGTTCGACACGGTTGTGACGTACAGGTTCGCGATCGGCTCCATGAGAATCGATGGCGTCAACCGCGACCTCTTCGCCACCGACTTCGATCTCGTCGAGTCGCACATGGACGCTGACGTCGTCGCCGGCTCGCTCGCCGAGGCCGGTGGGGACTCCACCATCGCCTTGCACGTGGACTCGGCGGAGGACCTTGCCGTCTCCGTCGGCGACACCCTCGACGCCACCTTCCCGGACAACCAGACCGAGACACTCACGGTGGCGGCGATCTACGAGGACGCCACGATCTTCGGCAACTGGCTGATCGACAACGTCACCTGGGAGGAGCACTTCACCCGTCAGGAGATCGGCTTCGCCAGCGCCACCATCGCCGGCTTCTCCGATGACCTTCCCGAGGAGGAGCAGCAGCGCCTCGAGGAGGCGGCCGCCGAGGCGATCGCTCCGCTGGAAGAGATGTTCCCCGGCGTGAAGATGGAGAGCCGGGTCGAGTTCCGGCAGGGCCAGCAGGACCAGTTGAACTCGTTCCTCATCGTCATCACGGTGATGCTCGGCCTGTCACTGGTCATCGCCCTGATCGGCATCGCGAACACCCTCGGACTCGCGGTGTTCGAACGGACACGCGAAATCGGGCTGGTGCGAGCCGTCGGCATGACCCGCCGCCAGCTCCGTCGCATGATCCGCTGGGAGGCCGTGATCGTCGCGGTGTTCGTGGCCCTGCTTGGCCTCGCCCTCGGAGTGATCTTCGGCGTGGCGATCTCCATCGCCATCCCATCGAGTGTGATCAGCACGGTGGCAGTGCCATGGGGAACGCTGGTGTTCTACCTGATCGTCGCCGGCTTCTCCGGCATGATCGCCGCACTCTTCCCGGCCATTCGAGCCAGCCGGCTCAACGTCCTGGAGGCCATCGCCTACGAGTAGGTCACCCTCCGCGGTCAACCCTCAAGCACGGTCGTGTTCCGGCCGAGGCACTCGGACGTAGGCGCGCAGAGAGGCACCCCGGAGAATGGTCAACCAGACCGTCACCGCCCTGGTGGGCGGGGCCATCGACACGCCAGTGGCGACCGATCCAGGTGCCCCTCTCGAGGTCCTCGGACGAGCGCTGACCGGTAGCGACGTCGTCGGACGGGTCGTGCTCGATCTCCCTGATGTGCTCGTCATCGACACCCGTATCGACGACCCGGACGTCAGAGCCGTCTGTCGTCGGATCCGCGACTGGGCTCCCGCCACCCGGGTGATCGCGGTTGCGCAGGCCGACGACGAGGCTGCCTACACGACGGTCGTGGCCGGCGCGAGCGCCTGCATCCTTGCTTCCGAGGATCCGGCTGCCCTGGCCGACGCGGCCATGGCGGTGGCCCGGGGCGAGAGCGTCCTGCTTCCCCGAATGGCGCTCCGCTTGGTCAACGACGTCGACGCATGGGCCCAGCGGTCCGGCGATCCGCTCTATCCATCTCCCACTCTCACTGCCACCGAACGGGAGGTGCTCGTCGGGCTCGGCGGCGGGCAGTCCCCGGCCGAGATCGCCGCCACCCATTCGGTGACGCCGCACCTTGTGAACCTCCACGCCGGCTTCGCGGTGGCGAAGCTCCACCGCTACGTTCTCGGAGCAGAGCGGATCGCGGCCGGCGACGGCACCTGACCAGCACCGGAGGATCATGAACGCCGATCGTGGGGGTAGGCCCGGAGGTGGCGCGAAGGCGAACCGTAGGGCCGCCCGCCAAGCAGCCCGCCGCCAGCAGATGGTCAGGCGGGTCGTCTATTCCGTGCTGGCAGTAGTCGTCATCGGTGCCTTGGTGCTGGTGCCCACCTCGCTCGGCGGCGACTCCGCTCCGGCTGAGCCGTCCCACTCCGTCACCATCGAGGCCACCGACTTCGACTACGAACCCGACCCGGTGCTCGCGCTCGCGGGGGACGTCGAGATCACGTTCGTCAACAAGGGGCTGACCGGACACGAGCTTCGGCTGCTGCACCCGGGCATTCATGTGTCGACCGCGGAGGAGTTCGACGAGGCCACGATGCAGCTTGCGGAGATCTTCCCCTCGATCAGCCGCGACACCACCGTCAGCCGGACCGTCACGATCGGTCCCGGCACGTACCAGCTCATATGTGTGCTCCCCGGCCACCTCGAAGCCGGAATGGAAGCCGATCTCATCGTCTCCTGACCACAAACCACCGTTCTGGGTGGGCCAAGGGCCGGAAAACGACACCACACCCACCCAGAACGGGATTTGGGGGGCCCAGCCCGGGGATGAGCCAACCTGGCAGGGTTTTGGTTCCCCAACCTGGCAGGGTCTTGGGGTTTTGGTTCCCCAACCTGGCAGGGTCTTGGTACCTGACACCAAAACCCTGCCAGGTGCGCCAAGACCCTGTCAGGTCCTTGGTTGGCAGGTGGGGCACCAGTAGGTGACGCGGCGTTGGGTGCCGATGCGGTCGACGCGGATGCGGTCGAGGCACTGCACGCAACCCTGCCCCGCCCGGTCGTAGACGGCCACACCGTCACCATGGGTCACCCGCCGCCACCGGCCCAGGTTCGCCTGGAGCTGACCGGCCGCCGTTTCGTAGAGACAGCGCCGCGTCTCTGCATCGACCTCGCCGAGCGGGGTGGCCGGGTGCACTCCACAGGCGAACAGCGCCTCATTGCGGTAGACGTTGCCGATCCCCGCCGCGACCCGCTGGTCGAGCAGGGCGTCGCCGATCTCGGTGCGGGCGTCGATGCCGTCGAGCAGGCCGAGTACCGCGTCGAGATCGACGTCGGCCTCGGTGAGATCCGGACCGAGATGATCGAGCCGGCCGTCACCGACCACGCCCACCTCCACCACCGGCGCGGCGAAGCACACCGCCACCGAATCGTGGGTCTCGAGCACCACCCGTGCCAGGTGACGACCCTTGCGCCACTTCTGACTCGGCTCGTACAGATCCCAGCTCCCGGTCATCCGTAGGTGGGTGCGCAGCACCAGCCCCCGCTCCACCTCGATTTCGAGGAACTTGCCCCGGCTCTCCACCGACGAGACGACGTCCCCGGGTCGAAGGCGGTACATCCCACGCTGACGGGGCACCGACACGGCGGTGAGCTCCCGGTCGAGCAAGGCGGGGCGCAGAAGCTCAGCCAGGTTGTAGAGGCTGTCGCCCTCGGGCACGACGCCTCAGTCGACGCCAAGCGCGGCCGCGATGTCGTCGAGGATCCGCTTGGAGGCCCGGCGGGCCTCCTTGCTCACCGCCGACAAGGCCGTGAAGGAGTGGTTGAGCGACCCCTCGCACCGGAAGGTGACCGGCACTCCGGCGCCTTCGAGCGCTTCGGCGTACTTCTGGCCCTGATCCCGGAGTGGGTCGAATCCAGCGGTGACCACGACCGCGGGAGCAAGCCCCCAGAGTTCGGTGGCAACGGCTGGGCTCACCCGGCTGTCGGCCGCGGCCGAGGGATCGGGGAGATAGTTGGCCATGAAGAAGAAGATGGTGGGGGTCGACAGCGGCCACGTCTCGCCGCACGAATCGAGCGATCCGCCGGTGGCGGTCATGTCGACCCCGGGATAGAGCAGGATCTGGGCGGCCGGCTGAGGCAGGCCCCGGCTGCGCCGCTCCTGGCACAACACCGCCGAGAAGGTGCCCCCCTGAGACGTGCCCGCCACCGCGATCCGGGTGGGATCCACCGCGAGACCGTCGGCGTTGTCGAGGGTCCATTCGTACGCCGCAACGGCGTCGTCGACGCCGGCGGGGAACTTGTCCTCCGGTCCGAGGCGATAGTCGACCGACACCACCACCGCACCGCAACGCTCCGCGATCATCGAGCAGAGCCCGTGGTCGGTGTCGAGGCCGCCGATCACGCCCCCACCCTGGTGGTAGAAGACCACAGCCGGGGTGAGGCCGGTGACGTTGGCGGGGTGATACAGCCGCACCGGAAGGTCGCCACCGGGACCGGGAATGGTGCGATCGTGGACCGAAACCGACGGAACCGGGTCGGGGCCGGCGATCGCCACCGTCTCCGCCCAGCCCTTCCGGATGTTCTCCGGCGTCACGTCGTCGTCGGACCGACCGGCGATGGCCTTCATCGCCCGCTCGACGAAGGCATGCATCTGGAGATCGAGGGTGTTGCCGTCGATGACCCACGGATCACCGACCCGGCGTCGCAGCAACGGTCGGGGCAACCGGCTGCGGGCGCGGACGACAGATCGGGTGAGGCGGACTTTCAGCGACACTGGAATCAGCTCACTCGTCGCGCAACACCGCGATGTCGTGCGGATGGCTCTCCCGAAGCCCGGCACCGGTGATGCGAACCAGACGGGTGCGGTGACGCAAGTCGTCGAGATCGGCCGCTCCCGCGTACCCCATGCCCGACCGCAGGCCGCCGGCCAGCTGGGCCACGAGCTCGCTGAGCGGTCCCGCATAGCGCACCCGGCCTTCGACCCCCTCGGCCACGTGCTTCCCCGGCGCCTGGCCGGTGCCGTAGCGGTCGCTGGCCCGGCCTCGCATGGCGCCGGCGGATCCCATGCCACGGTACGTCTTCCACATCGCACCGTCGACGAGCTCGAGATCGCCCGGCGCTTCGTCGACTCCCGCGAGCAGATTGCCGAGCATCACCACGTCGGCCCCACCGACGAAGGCCTTCACGATGTCGCCCGACGTGACGATGCCGCCATCGGCGATGATCGGCACGCCGAGTTCCCGGCCCGCGACCGAACACTCGTGGATGGCCGTCATCTGGGGCATGCCGGCCCCGGCCACCACCCGGGTGGTGCAGATGCTTCCCGCTCCGACCCCGACCTTGATCGCGTCGGCGCCGGCTTCCACCAGCGCTTCGACCCCGTCGCGGGTGACGACGTTGCCGCCCACCACCGGGAGGTCGGGCCACCCCTTCTTGATCGTGCGAACGGCATCGATCACACCTTGGGTGTGGCCATGAGCGGTGTCGATGACGACCAGATCCACACTTGCGGCCTCGAGTGCCTCGGTTCGTTCCGCGGTGTCGGTGACGCCGACCGCCGCCGCGACACGGAGGCGGCCGTCCTCGTCGAGTGAGGAGTTCGGGTTTTCGATCCGCTTGGTGATGTCCTTCACGGTGATCAGCCCGGCGAGGCGGCCGTCGCCGTCGACCAACGGCAGCTTCTCGATGCGGTGCTGATGGAGGATGTCGACCGCCTCTTCGAGCGTCGTGCCGACCGGCGCGGTGACGAGCGGCTCGGACGTCATGAAGTTCGTGACGGGCTGCTCGTACTGATCGGCGGTGCAGAAGCGGATGTCGCGGTTGGTGAGGATGCCCACCATCCGGCCGTCCGGATCGCAGATCGGCACACCACTGATCTTGTGACGATGCATCAGAGCTTCGGCGTCGTTCAGGGTGGCGCGGGGCGGCAGGCTGATGGGGGCCGAGATCATGCCCGCCTGGGCACGCTTCACCCGGTCGACCTCGTCGGCCTGCTCCTCGACGCTCAGGTTGCGATGGAGAACCCCGATGCCGCCCGCTCGAGCGATGGCGATCGCGAGGGGTGATTCGGTGACGGTGTCCATGGCCGCCGACATGAAGGGCACCTTCAGCTCGATGCCTGCGATCGACGTGGTGGTATCGACCTCGGTGGGGAGTACCTCACTCCAACCCGGCACGACCAGCACGTCGTCGAAGGTGAGCGCCTCGGTACCGGTGAGAACCTCGTCGTTCATCACCTCACGATAGGCGATCGTCCGCCGATCTCAAGACCATGAGATGGTCGATTGCACTGCTTGTCGCGCTTGGTGCGACCGCGTGCGCGGGTCCTGACCGACCCGACTACTGGACCGCCGAACGGGCCGTTCCCGTGGCGGCCGACTCGACCCCCGTCACCGGCGTCTGCGGCGAGTTGGAGATCCTCGCGCTCGGCGCCCACGCAGACGAGACCGACCTCGCTGCAGTGGTCGACGAACTCGCCCGACTGGGCGCGGTGGTCGGCGCCACCGAAGCGCTCGTCCACCTCGCAGAAGCCCGCGACGGGGACGCTGATGCCGCCGCCCCTGCCCTCGCCGCGGCAGCCGGCGATCTCGACGCCTCCGGCTACTCGGAGTGCGAGATCCCGCTCTTCAGCGCCGTGTACGTCACCACCAGCTGGGCCCAGTGCCACGGTCCTGTCCCCATCGCGGCCCACTCGGTCCTCGGTGACCTCGATCTCACCGATCGCGCCTGCCACGCGGACGACTCACCCGGCTATCTGCCGTGCTGGGACACCGAGGCCGGCTTCATCCCCATCGACTGCCGAACCGGCGAAACCGTCCGGGCGGAAGCCGGTTCGTGGGTGGCGATCTAGATGTCCGGCGGGACCGTCCCACTCCTCCTCTGTCAGGAGCAATGATGCCCACCAAACTCGCCATCGTCGGCCTCGGCTATGTCGGTATGCCGCTCGCCCAGGAGGCAGTGGCCTCCGGGCTCGACGTCACCGGCTTCGACATCGCTCGCGACACCGTCGCCTGGCTCAACGAGGGCCACAGCCACATCGACGACCTGTCCGACGCCGACATCGTGTCGATGAACGAGAACGGCTTCGTCGCCACTTCGGACCCCGCGGCCCTCTCGGTCGCCGATGTCATCGTGATCTGTGTGCCGACCCCCCTCCGTGAGGACACCACGCCCGACCTCGGTGCGGTGACCTCGGCCGCGCTGACGATCGGGAACTCCCTGTGCCCCGGCACGCTCGTGGTGCTGGAGTCCACGACCTATCCGGGTACGACCAACGACATCGTCCGCCCGATTCTCGAGTCCGAGAGTGGGCTCACCGCGGGGGTCGACTTCCACCTCGCCTACTCGCCGGAGCGCATCGACCCGGGCAATCCCGTGTACGGCATCCGCAACACCCCGAAGATCGTTGGCGGCTTCACCGAGGAGTGCACCGCTCGCGCGGTCGAGTTCTACGGCCAGGTCGTCGACACCGTGGTCCCGACGGTCGGCACCCGCGAGGCGGAGATGGCCAAGCTGCTCGAGAACACCTACCGCCACGTCAACATCGCCCTGATGAACGAGATGGCCGTGTTCTCCCACGAGCTCGGCATCGACCTGTGGTCCGCCATCGACGCCGCGAAGACCAAGCCGTTCGGATTCCAGGCCTTCTATCCGGGGCCGGGCGTCGGCGGACACTGCATTCCGATCGACCCCAGCTACCTCTCGTATGCGGTCAAGTCGCTCGGCTACCAGTTCAAGTTCGTGGAGCTCGCCCAGGAGATCTCCGGCCGGATGCCGGGCTACGTCGCCACCCGTGCCCAGGGCATGCTCAACGAGGCACGCAAGCCGGTCAACGGTTCATCGATCCTTCTTCTCGGCGTGACCTACAAGGCG
>CAYFLT010000001.1:71888-76590 GCA_964344055.1 uncultured Candidatus Nemicrothrix sp. | reverse complement strand
CTCCGACGAACGGGAGACACCGGCCCGCCTGGTGGCCCGACGTCTTCTCGACCTCGGCGCCGAAGTCGTCTTCTACGACTCGTACGTCGACGGATTCTCGGTCGATGGCCTCGACCTCAAGCAGGCGGACAACCTCGAGAGCGCGGTGGCGAGCGCGGATCTCGTCGTCCTCGTTCAGGCCCACGACGACATCATGGACGCCGGAGTCCTCCACCGAGCCAAGCTTCTGCTCGACACTCGCGGCGTCGCCGATGGGCCCAACGTCGAGCGCCTGTAGCCGCGTTCGCGCTCAGCCCCGAAATGTCATGCCCCGGTACCCCGGGCTGAAGCCGGCCGCTTCGAGGCGCGCGGCCCATGGGGTCTCCCGCACCGGCTCGCCGTCGACCTTCGCGATCTCGAGCTTGCGGAGACGACCGTCCTTCACCAGCTCCTGGATTGCCGCGATCCATGCGTCGTTGTCGACGGCACCCGCGAACGTGACGAGCGATCGTCCTCCCCGTTCGAGCTCCACCACCGGCGCGCCGTCGATCAATACGACGTGGGCGCCCGCCGCCCGGACGGGGCGTCCGGAGGTTTCGGGCCACGACAGGGACGCGCCGTACGGCTGCGCCGGATCCGTGGCGGCCAGCACCAAAGGTGCCTCCTCCGCATCGAACTCCCGCATTCCGCGGAGGCGGTCGACCGCCCCGGGCAGAGCGAACTGGGCTGCACCGAGGCCGGCTACGAAGTAGCCCCGCCGCACCTCGCCCCGCTCCTCGAGCGCCTTGAGCACGGGATAGACACCGGCGAACCCTCCGGAGAGCCCCTCCCCGAGCGCGGTTTCCCGAGTCAGAACGCCGTAGCGATCGAGGAACTGGTGGGCTTGGGCGTACGCCGCCTCGGTCGGGGAAGGCACCGGCTCACGCAGCGGCGCGACCAGGGACCAACGACCGGCCGCGGTCGGTGGGCCGAGCGTCGTGAGCCCACCCGGTCGGGGCCGCAGCCGCCGCCCACCGGCATGCCGGGCAGGACGCTTCGAGCCACCTGACCGACCGCCACCGGCAACCAATGCTCGGACCGGAGCGAGCGAGTCGTTGGTGACCTCTCCCGCCCACGCGAGGTCCCACAACGCGGCCAGGACCGACTCCTGGTCGTACGGGAGGTCGGCACCCTGGGCTGCCGCCACCAGGTCGGGCCAAAACGATGCACCCCGGCCGGCCAGATGCGCTCGCAGGGCGTCGTGGATGGGTTCGTCGGGCGCATCCTCCGCCGCCGGTGGCACCAGGAGGCCGACCTGGTCGCGGAACACCAGCCGGACCCGCCCGTCCGAGGACCCGATCGCGCCGCCACCGACCCACACGACCTCTCCGGTGGTGCACAGCTGATCGAGGTCGCTCGAGCGGTACCCGTTGAGGCGGGCGCGGAGGACATCGGTCTCCAGCACGGACGCGGCGATCGGTGCGCCCTGAAGCCGGCCGATGACCTCGGCCAACCCGTCCACGCCGCGGCGCCTGCTCCCGACCCCTTGCCATCCCGGCAGGAACCGGGCGAGGGTTTCCGGTTCGACCGGTTCGATCTCCCGTCGAAGGGCCGCGAGGGATCGTCGCCGCAGCTGCCGGAGTACGTCGTCGTCGCAGAACTCGCGCTCGGCTCCTCCCGGGCGGAACTCGCCGCGGACCAGGACGCCCTCGTCGATGAGACGGCCGAGTGCCACTCCCACCCGGTCCTCCCCGATACCGAGCCAGCGGGCCACGTCGCGAGCGAGGAACGGGCCATGGGTCCGTGCGTAGCGCCGACAGAGGTCGCCGAGCGGATCCGTGACGGGCTCGGTGAACACCGCCGGAAGACCGACCGGAAGCGCGACACCCACCGCGTCGCGAAGTCTCGCCGCATCGTCGGTGGCCGCCACCCGAGATTCGTCGGCGATGCGGGCGTCCATGACTCTCCGCTCCTCGACCAACGACCGGAGCCAGCCGTCGACGTCGGCACCGTCGACCGATCGGGCCTCGAGATCGAGCCGGGACAACGGTCCCAGCCGGCGGAGGGTGTCGTGGAGTTCGTCGGCGTCGCGGGCACGCCGCCCATCGACCAGGCACTGCAGCTCGAGTTCCAGGTCGGCGAGCACCTCAGGATCGAGCAGTTCGCGGAGCTCCTCGGCGCCCAGGAGGTCGCGCAGTAGCTCCCGATCGAGCGCCAGCGCCGCAGCCCGCCGCTCGGCGATGGGGGCATCGCCTTCGTACATGTAGACGGCGATCCAGGAGAAGAGGAGGGACTGGGCGAACGGTGACGCCTTGTCGGTGTCGACCGCCACCATCCGGATCCGGCGACTCCGAAGATCGCTCATGACCTGGCGGAGGGCCGGGAGATCGAAGACGTCGTTCACGCACTCTCGGGTGGCTTCGAGCAGCATCGGGAAGGTCGGATACTTGGCCGCCACCGAGAGGAGGTCGGCCGCGCGCTGACGTTGCTGCCACAGCGGCGTGCGCTGATCGGGTCGGCGCCTCGGCAACAGCAACGCTCGGGCCGAACACTCGCGGAACCGGGCTGCGAACATCGCCGTGTCGGGGAGGCGGGAGATGATGATGTCGTCGACTTCGTCGGGATCGAAGATCAGCTCGTCGACCGGTAGCCGGTCGAGGGCCTCGGGCAGCCGCATCACGATGCCGTCATCGCTCCACATGAGATCGACGTCTTCGCCCCATTCCTCGGCGAGTCGGGCCTGCAGCGCCATCCCCCAAGGGGCGTGGACCTGGGCGCCGAAGGGGGTGAGTACACAGACCCGCCAGTCGCCGATCTCGTCTCGAAAGCGTTCCACGACGACGGTTCGGTCGTCGGGGACGACCCCGGTGGCCTCGGCCTGGTCCGCGAGGTAGGCGACCAGGTTGTCGGCGGCGAGCTCGTCGAGCCCGTGCCGTTCCCGGAGCCGCGGAATCGGGTCGGCGTCGGTGCGGATCTCCCGTACGAACTCCCCGATGGCCCTACCCAGCTCGAGCGGTCGGCCGGGACCGTCGCCATGCCAGAACGGCATTCGTCCCGGCTCCCCCGGAGCCGGGGTGACCACGACCCGCTCGAACGTGATGTCCTCTATGCGCCAGGTCGAGGCACCGAGCAGGAACGTCTCACCCACCCGGCTCTCGTAGACCATCTCCTCGTCGAGTTCGCCCACCCGGGTGCCGTCAGGGAGGAAGACTCCGAAGAGGCCGCGGTCAGGGATCGTTCCGGCATTGGTGACCGCGAGGCGCTGGGCTCCGGCCCGTCCCCGGACCGTACCGGTGACGCGGTCCCAGACGATGCGGGGGCGGAGCTCGGCGAACTCCTCGCTCGGGTACGTGCCCGACAGCAGGTCGAGCACGTTGGTGAGGACCTCGTCGGAGAGCTCGGCGAAATTGGCGGATCGGCGCACCACCGCGGCCAACTCGTCCACCGACCAGTCGTCCATCGCACACATGGCGACGATCTGCTGGGCCACGACGTCAAGGGGGTTGCGCGGGTAGTACGTCTCCTCGATCAAGCCCTGGTGCATGCGATCGACCACCACCGCGGACTCGACGAGGTCGGCCCGATGCTTCGGGAAGATCTTGCCTCGACTCGGTTCTCCGACCTGGTGGCCGGCCCGGCCGATCCGCTGCATTCCCGACGCCACCGATCCGGGCGATGCGACCTGGACGACGAGGTCCACCGCACCCATGTCGATACCGAGTTCCAGCGAGGACGTCGCGACGAGGCCCTTGAGCTCACCTCGTTTGAGTTCGTCTTCGACCAGCAGCCGTCGTTCCCGCGACAACGAGCCGTGATGGGCCTTCACCAGTTCGTCGCCGTCTGCGGTGCCACGCCCCACCTGTTCGTCGCCGGCACCCACCGCTTCCGGCGGCGGAGGAAGCGAGCCATCGCCGGTGGCCTTCTCCAACGCCAGTTCGTTGAGCCGCGTGGCGAGCCGCTCCGACAGCCGGCGGGCGTTGGAGAAGATGAGCGTGGACCGGTGGCTCTCGACCAGTTCGAGCAAACGCGGGTGGATCGACGGCCAGATCGACCGGCGGGCCTGGGGAGTGGCTGCGGATGCGTCGAGCGGGATCTCGACGCGCTCCCCCAGACCTCCCATGTCCTCGATGGGGACCACGACCTCGACATCGAGTTCCTTGCGCGCGCCGGCGTCGACCACTGTGACCGGACGGGGTCGGAGGGTCCCGTCGGACTCCACCGTGTTGCCTCCGAGGAAGCGGGCGATCTCGTCGAGCGGGCGCTGGGTCGCCGACAGCGCGATCCGCTGGGGTGGCGTGTCGCACAGCTCCTCGAGCCGTTCCAGGGAGAGCATGAGGTGAGCGCCGCGCTTGGTGCCCGCCATGGCGTGGATCTCGTCGATGATGACGTGCTGGACGTTGGCGAGGGTCTCCCGTGCTCGCGAGGTGAGCATCAGGAACAGGGACTCAGGAGTGGTGATCAGGATGTCGGGTGGGTGGCGCACCAGCCGACGCCGGTCGGATGAAGAAGTGTCACCGGTGCGGATGCCGACGGTCGGCGTGTGGACGTCGGAGCCGAGTCGCTGGGCGGCGAACCCGATCCCCTGCAGTGGCGCCCGCAGGTTCTTCTCCACGTCGACGGCGAGCGCCCGGAGCGGCGAGAGGTAGAGCACGCGCGTGCGAGCGAGCGGGTCTTCCGGGACCGGGTCCGTCGCCAGGCGGTCGAGCGCCCAGAGGAATGCCGACAGCGTCTTCCCGGTCCCGGT
>CAYFLT010000001.1:66513-71878 GCA_964344055.1 uncultured Candidatus Nemicrothrix sp. | reverse complement strand
GGCGCGAGGATCAGGGTGTGGTCGCCACCCGCGATGGCCGGCCACCCCTTGGCCTGGGGCGGCGTGGCCTCGTGGAACGTGGACGCGAACCAGCTCCGGACGGGCTCGGAGAACGGCGCCAGCGGGTCGACCATGCCCGGCACGCTACCCATCCCCACCGACACCGTCCTGTCGGTGAATCACACCTGTCTCAGTGCTGACAGTCACCGGACCCGACTCACCGAACGGCCACACCCACAGCTCTCTACACTGAACGCCATGGCCGGCTACCAGACCCCTGAGTGGCATCCCGCATTCGAGGAGTACTGCGAAACGATCTACGAGCTGGGCGAGGACGACGTCGATGTCATCCAAGCCCGCATCGCGGACCGGCTCGAGGTCAGCCGTCCTGCGGTTTCGGAGATGATGAAGCGGCTCGAAGCCGAGGGGCTGATCGAGGCCGGCCGCCAGATCGTGCTCACCGACGCAGGGATGGAGCTGGCCGAGACGGTCGTGCGCCGTCACCGACTCGCCGAACGCTTCCTCACCGACATCCTCGGTCTGTCGTGGGCAGACGCGCATCTCGAAGCGGGCAAGTGGGAACACGTCATCTCCCCCTTGGTCGAGAAGGCGATGATGGCGCGCCTCGACGACCCCACCACCTGCCCGCACGGCAACCCCATTCCCGGCACGCAGTACGTGGCACCGGAGCTCGTCACCCTCGAGACGATCGAGGTCGGCGGCGAGTTCGTGGTCCAGCGGATCACCGAGGAACTCGAGTTCACCGAAGGGATGCTCGACTTCCTCGAACAGTCGTCGATCGTGCCGGGTTCCCGCGGCAAGATCCTCGCGGTCTCGCCGGACGGCACTGCCACACTCGACATCGGCAGTGCCCCGGTGGGTGTCGGTGAGTTCGCCACGTCGAGGATCCTCGTCAGTACCGGCTGACGTCCCATCGGTCGGAACCACCTGCCTGCTGGTCGTGTAGGACACTACGAGCGGCAGAGGAGGTCTCCCTGGACGACGCCGAACTCGCCACCCGGGCCCGAGACGGTGACCGAGACGCGTTCGACGAACTCGTGCGCCGGCATCAGCGCGCCGCGGTGCGTACCGCAGCGGCCGTGGCCGGCTCCGATCGGGCCGCCGACGCGGCCCAGGAGGGCTTCGTCCGCGCCTATCGGGCACTCGACAAGTACGACCCGTCTCGTCCCTTCCGACCCTGGCTGCTTCGCATCGTCGCCAACGCCGCCCGCAACGAACTCCGATCCCTCGCCCGTCACCAGCGCATCCATCTGAGAGTCTCCATGCTCACCCCTGTCACCCACTCCCTGGCCGACGAAGGTGATCCCGCCGTCCGGTCCGAGGAACAGCAGCGCCTCGCAACGGCGTTGGCCACCCTGCGCCCCGACGACCGACTCGTCCTGGCCCTTCGTTGGTTCGAGCAACTGAGCGAGCGGGAGATGGCCGAGGCACTGGACATCCGCCCCGGCACGGTGAAGTCGCGGCTGAGCCGGGCCATGGAGCGACTCAAGGCCGCTCTCGCAGCGGACGAGGGAGGTGTCGTCCATGCATGAATGGGACGACCTCCGGCTGGGCGCCGCAATGGCCGACCTCGGGCCACGCCTCGTTGTCGGCGATCCCGGTCTCGTCGAGGTCGTCCGGGCGAGGATCGACGAACCCCATGTCGGCCGAACACATCGCCCGAGCCCTGGGCTGGTCGCCGCGGCGACGATCCTGCTGGTCACGATCGGGGTCGTCCTGGCCAGTCCGGGGGTCCGGTCCGCGGCGGCCAAGCTCCTGGGTATCGGCGGGACCGAGATCGAGGTGGTCGACGACCCGCCGGTCGGTGCCCCCACCACCGCTCCGTCGAACGAAGCCGGACAATTCACCGAGGGCGCGGACGGCATCATTGCGACAGCCGAGACCATGGGCATCGAGCTCAGGACTCCGAGCAAAGACCTTGCCGGCCCGATCCTCGGATGGACGACCCGCCCTCAGGAGGACCCCACTGACCTGATCGTCGTGTTCGACGCAGTCTCCATCACCTATCGGCGGATCGACGAGGATTCGGTACTCCGCCGAAAGGTCGTCGGGCTCGACCAGGAGGTGCGCTTCGACCGGTTGAGTGACGGAACCGAAGTGCTGTGGGTGGAAGGGCCGCACGCGGTCCTGACCGAAACCGTCCCGGAGGCGGCCGGGAACGTCCTGCTCTGGGCCGACGGCGACACCGAGTACCGATTGGCCGACGCACCGGATCTCGCCGTCGCCATGAGCATCGCCGAGTCGATGGTCAACCCAGGCTGATCGCTTCGCTCGACCCGGGAACCGGTCGGGCGACGTCGGGGTAGGACCCTCCGACCGGAGGATCCGCCATGCAGACAGTGACGTCACGCCGCCGCCCGAGTGAGCTCGAGTGGGAATTCGTCGAGCCGGATCCGAATCCGGTGCCCGACACGGGGCCACTCGTCGATCCAGCACCGGGGACTACGACATCACCGGCCCGTCGCACCGCCGTCGCCGCTCTGGTGGTGTTGGCGGTCGTGGGGCCCTTCGCGGGTCTGGTGATCGGCCGCGCTTCTGTCGGCAGCGGCGTGGACGGTCCCCCGGTCGCCGTCGGGGATCCTGCCTCCGTCCCCAGCGCAGCCTCCGCACCGCTCGTACCGCCGGGAGCGATCGATCCAGCGGTCGACGGTCTGGCCCTCCGCCTGACCTCCGAGGACGGGCGGTTCCAGGCGTGGTCCGAGCCACTGGCCGAGGGAGAGACGATCTACGCGCCGGGTGGTCGCTCGGAGACGACACTCGTCGTCCGTGACTCACTCGACGGTTCGACCGAGACCTTCACGTACCGACGCAACCTCGAACCCGAGGCCTTCTCGCCGGATGGAAGCACGCTGTACGTGATCGATCATCGGCCGGCCACTGACCCCGAGGTGTACCGGGTCACAGCCGCCGACCTCCGCACGGGCGCGTTGCGGGAGGTGATCGGGCCGTTGAAGACGCCGCTCACCGAGGAGATGAGGGGTGAGGGTCGCCAACAGGTCTGGGCGCCCGATGGCACCCAGCTCTACACGCTGTACGTCCGCCAGACCCATGTTCACGTCGACGGGACCGAGCCACACATCGCCGTGGCCGGCGAGGATGCGTTCGTCCACGTTCTCGACGTCCGCCACGAATGGGCGCTGTGCCTTGAACTCCCGCCCGGATTCGGGATGGGCCCGGATGGTTCGACCGACATCATGGTGAGCAACGATGGCGACACCATCACCGTGGTCGACCACCACATCGGCCAGCGGGTGGACATCCATCGGCTGCCGGCTCAGGGGGGCATGTTCGCCGAGTTCGAGGTCGGCTCGCCGACGTTGATCGGACGATGAGGAGGCCGGTCAGCCGAAGATGCGAGCCGCGGCCGCACGCATGGAGTGATCGAAGAAGTCGCGCCGGTGGTCGGGGTCGATCACGTTCTCGAGATGGCCGAACAACTCGAAGCTGACCAGTCCGAACATCTGAGCCCACGCGGTCATGCCCTGCGCCACGACCGGCGTCGGGAGCTCGGCGTGGACGATCGTGGTGATCGCATGGAGGTCGCCCGCGACGTTGGTCGGAATCGGCGGGGTCGACGGGTCGGCATCGGGTGGGAGTAGTCCCGCGGCCGCGAGGTCGGCGAGCAACCCCAGCATCACCCGGGTGACGCGGGTGGCCGGCTCGATCGTGTCCTCCGGCGCCGCATAGCCCGGCACGGGACTGCCGTAGATGAGTGCGTATTCGTGGGGGTTCTCGCGCGCCCAGTCCCTGACCGTGTGTGCGACGGTGATCCAGCGGGTCTCGAAGTCGGTCGGGTCCAACGCCGAGTCGGCGGTCTCCACCCGCTCCCCGAGCGTGTTGTACGCGTCGATGATCAGCGCGGTCAGGAGCGCCTCCCGGCTGGGGAAGTACCGGTAGATGGCCGATGAGGCCATCTCCAGCTCGCGGGCGACGGCCCGGAGCGACAACGACGTCGCACCATCGGACGCCAGGTGGGCCCGCGCCGTGGTCTTGATGGCCTCGGTGAGCTCGGCCCGGACCCGGGCCCGAACTCCGCCGGCGGTCGGTGAGTCGGTCACGAACCCAGCATGACCCTCCGCCAGGCAAGAAACAAGAGCATCGGACAGAAATGTGAGCGCTGCTCTTGCTTTCGCCTCTCCGGTTCGCGAGAGTGTGAAACGAGAGCACTGCTCGTGTTTCTGATCTCCGCTCACGAAAGGTTCCAGAGAATGAGCGAATCCCATCCCCGTTCCGCCCATGTGGTGGTCGGCGCCGGTGCCACCGGTTCCGCCACCGCCCGACTGCTGGCCGACACCGGCCACCAGGTCCGGGTCATCACCCGCTCCGGGAGCGGACCCTCGCACCCGGCCGTCGAGCTTGTCGCTGCCGATGCGGCCGACGCCTCCACCCTCGAGACCCTCACCGGTGACGCAGCGGCGATCTACAACTGCGCGAATCCCCCGTACCACCGCTGGACCACGGACTGGCCGCCTCTCGCAGCGTCACTGCTCTCGGCCGCCGAGGCCGCCGACGCAGTGCTCGTCACGCTCAGCAACCTCTACGCCTACGCCGCGCCGACGTCGCCGATGACCGAGCACAGCCCACTCGACCCACCGAGTGTGAAGGGCGGCGTGCGGGCCCAGATGTGGCGAGATGCGCTCGCCGCGCACGAGGCGGGTCGGGTTCGCGTCACCGAGGCCCGGGCTTCGGACTTCATCGGCCCCGGCCTCGGCCAGAACGGCCACATGGGTGACCGGGTCGTTCCCCGACTGCTGGCCGGCAAGTCGGTCAGCGTCTTGGGCCGCGCCGACCTCGACCACAGCTGGACCGCGATCAGCGACGTCGCCCGCGCGCTCGTCACTCTGGGCACCGACGAGCGGGCCTGGGGACGGGCCTGGCACGTTCCCACCGTCGCTCCGGCCACCCAACAGGCGCTCGTCCATCGCATGTGCGGCTTGGCCGGTGTCGAGCCGGTCAAGGTGAAGACCATGCCGGGGCTTGCGCTCACGCTCGCCGGTGCCGTGTCGGCGCCGATTCGTGAGCTCAAGGAGATCGCCTACCAGTTCGAGCACCCGTTCGTGATCGACTCCTCGGAGTTCACCGCCACCTTCGGCATCGAGCCCACCCCCTTGGACGAGACCCTCCGAGCCACGATCGACCACTACCGCGTCCCCGCCGCCGCCTGACGGTGAGGTCCGATCCGGGCTTCCCGGTCGGACCGGTCACCAGAATCTGCAAGGTGAGCGACACCAAAGGTGTCGCCAGCCCACAGCAACAAGGTCAGGTCCGATCCGGGTTTCCCGGTCGGACCGGTCACCAGAATCTGCGAGGAGAGCGACACCAAAGGTGTCGCCAGCCCACAGCA
>CAYFLT010000001.1:63012-66413 GCA_964344055.1 uncultured Candidatus Nemicrothrix sp. | reverse complement strand
CGGTCACCAGAATCTGCGAGGAGAGCGACACCAAAGGTGTCGCCAGCCCACAGCAACAAGGTCAGGTCCGATCCGGGTTTCCCGGTCGGACCGGTCACCAGAATCTGCGAGGAGAGCGACACCAAAGGTGTCGCCAGCCCACAGCAGCAAGGTCAGGTCCGATCCGGGTTTCCCGGTCGGACCGGTCACCAGAATCTGCAAGGTGAGCGACACCAAAGGTGTCGCGAGCCCGCAGCAAGAATCAGTAGCTCTCGATCCGGCGGATCACGACGACCCAGGTCAGTACGGCGCTGACGGCGATCAGGGCCAGGCTCGCCAAGGCGCCCTGGGCGAGCGCGCCCGCGTCGCTGGCGTCCCAGATCTCGGTGGCGAGGGTGTCGAACCCGATCGGCGCCAGCAACAGCGTGGCCGGCAACTCCTTCATGGTCGACAGCATCACCAGCCCGGCACCGGCCAACAGGCCAGGCATCATGAGCGGAAGCTCGATCGACATGAACCGTCGAGGCTGGTGGGCGCCGAGGGTGGCGGCGGCGTCGTTCAACCGCCGGGGAACCGCCGACACCGCGACATGCGCGGCACGGGTGGCCTGTGCGCCGAAGTGGAGGACGTAGGCCGTGATGAGGAGCGGGAAGGTCTGGTACCAGCTGCGCAGGATCGGCGCATCGAGCGTCCAGAAGACGAGAGACAGGGCAGTGACCACTCCCGGCAGGGCGAAGCCGGCCACCACCATGGCGTTGGCCGCGCCGGCGATGCGGTTGCCGTAGCGGGCGAGCAGCCAGGCCACCGGAAGCACCACGGCGATTGCCACGACGGCGGTGGTCAGTCCCGCCTCGGCAGTGTGGAGCATCGGCGACCACAGATCACCGACGTCTGTGTGCAAGCCGAGCGTGTCGACCTCGCTGGTGAGACCGCGCCAGGCCCAGAAGCCGAGGACGGCGACCGGCCCGAGAAGCGAGTTGCCGAGGAAGGCCACCACGAAGGCGACGGCCGGCCAACGCCAGCGACCAAGCGAGATGGTGAGCGGTTCGCGATTGCGTACCCCCTCGACCTGGTTGCGACGTCGATCGAGGGCCCGTTCCGCCACGACCACCGCCAGCGCGACCGAGCCGAGGACGAGTGCGAGGCCCATCGATCGCTGCTGATCGAAGAGGCGGTCGGCATAGATCTGTTCGGTGAGGGTGTCGTAGCCAAGCAGGGTGACGGCGCCGAAATCACTGATGGTGTACAGGAACACGAGCAGGCTTCCTGCCCAGATCGCACTCGAGCACTGGGGCAGCACGACGGTGCGGAACACCGCCGCCGGTGCCCGACCGAGCAAGCGTGCAGATTCCTCGAGAGTCGGCGGGAGCGCCGCCATCCTGGCGGCGACCGGGAGGTACACGTACGGGTAGGTGAACAAGGTGAGCACCAGCCACGCGCCCCGGAATCCGCGCATGCTGGGCAGGGTGTCGATTCCGATCGGCGACAGCAGCTCCTCGACGAGTCCTCCCTGTGCGAAGCCGGCCAGAAGAGCAGTGGCGCCGACGAAGCTTGGGAACACGAGTGGCAGTGGTGACAGCAACCGCCACAACCGCCGAGCGGGTAGGTCGGTACGGATCGTCAGCCACGCGAGGAGGGTGCCGATCACCGCCGCGCTGGCCGACACGGCCACACCGAGCCGGAGCGACTGGCGCAGCGGCTCGAGCGTGCCGCGGTCCCACAACACCGACCAGATGTCGGTGCCGAGATCGACGTTGCGCCAGACGACGTAGGCGAACGGGGCGACAAAAACGACGCCGATCGCCAGCACCGCCCCGGCGAGGGCGAGCGGCGGCCGGGGCGCTCTACTGCTCGATGCCACTCTCGCGGATCAACTCGACCGTGCCGGTGAGGCCGTCGCCGAGGAGGTCGTAGTCGATGGTGTCGGCGGCGAAACCGTCCAGCGACGGGAGGCCTTCCGGTGCGGTTACTCCGGGCAGAAGCGGGTACTCCTGGGTCTCCGCCGCGAAGGTCGTCTGCGCGTCGGCTCCCAGCAGGAATTCCAGCAGTTCCCCTCCGGAGATCGGTGCGTCACTCGATGACAGGACTGCGCCGCCGGTGACGATCACCAGCGAGCCGAGATCATCGGATGGCAGGAAGTGGTTGACGCTCGGAACCGATGGATCGGCCTCCACCGCGCGGAGGTTGTAGTAGTGGTTGACCAGTCCCATCTCGACCTCGCCGCGACCGACAGCCTCGACGATGGCGGAGTTCTTCGGATAGTTCGGGGACTCGTTGGCGGCCATGCCTTCGAGCCATTCGAGTGCGGCGTCGTCACCCAACTCGTTGCGCATCGCCGTGACGAAGTCCTGGAACGAGCCGTTGGTCGGGGCGACTGCCACGCGCCCCGCGTACGCAGGGTCGGTCAGGTCGAGCACCGAGTCGGGAAGGTCGCCGGCCGCAACCAGGTCGGAGTTGTAGACCACCACCCGGACCCGGCCGGTGATGCCGACCCATGTGTTGTCCGACGCCGCGAAGCCATCGTCCACCCTCGCAACGAGGTCGGCATCGAGTTCGGCGAGGCGGCCTTCGCCTGCGAGCAGCCCGAGCGCGCCAGGACTCTGGGAGATGAAGACGTCGGCCGGAGAGTTCTCGCCTTCGGTCTGGATCAGGAGGGCGAGCTCGGCCGAGTCGCCGTACCGGGCTTCGACCTCGATGCCGGTGGCGGCGGTGAAATCGTCGAGGAGGGGCTGGATGAGCTCCTCACTTCGGCCCGAGTACAGAGTGATCGAGTCCGCGGTGCCATCGCCGGTCGCGTCCGAAGAGTCGTCGCCGCACGCACCAGCGAGCAGGGTGAAGACGAGGAGCGCGAGGGGCATTCGCAGGAGTGATCGCATGAACGGAAGCCTAACCAGAGCCCGTCATCTGTAAAGTATGCCTAACAAGAGACATTCGTCACACCTGAGCATGGGTCGACCCGGCGGTCGGGGTGGCGGGGAACGCCGTGCTGGCGACGCCGGAATGACGCACCGACACCCGGTCCCCCACGACGAATCGAGGTGCCCCGCTCGACCGGCTGTGGAGCACGGTGTCGCCCGTGAGACGAACCACCGTCACCGCGTCGTGACCGTGGAACTCCACCGCCTCGACGATGCCGTCATCACCGGCTTCGAGCACGACCTCCTCGGGGCGGACGAGCACTTCGACCGCTCCGCTTACGTGGTGTTCGAGAGGGACACGGCCGATGATCGTCGACGCGCAGTCTCCGCTGGCACTGCCCGCGAGCAGCTCCGCGTCCCCGACGAATCGGGCCAACCACGGATCCACCGGATGGGCGTACAACTCCGCCGGTGATGCCTGTTGGACGATGACCCCGTCCCGCATGACCGCCACCTCGTCGCCGAGTACGAAGGCCTCGTCCTGGTCGTGGGTGACGAACACGG
>CAYFLT010000001.1:60076-62988 GCA_964344055.1 uncultured Candidatus Nemicrothrix sp. | reverse complement strand
TTCTCTGAGGAGGGCGGCCACTTCGGTGCGCACCTCGGCCCTCAGGTTCGTGTCGAGGCTGGAGAAGGGCTCGTCGAGCAGGAGCATCGACGGGCGAGGGGCCAGAGCCCGGGCCAACGCCACCCTCTGCTGCTGACCACCGGAGAGTGATCCGGGGAGCCGATCGGCGAGTTCACCGATTCCGACCATCGCCAACAAGTCGGCCACCTGATCACGAGCGATGGTCTGGCGCCGGCGGCCCATCGTCCAGCCGCCACGGCGCGCTCGTGACAGGCCGTACGCGACGTTCGCGGCGACGGTGAGGTGGGGAAACAGCGCCCAGTCCTGGAAGACCAGGCCGACACTTCGGTGCTCCGGCGGCACGTGGACTCCCGGACCGGCAACCGTGCGATCGCCCAGCAGGATCTGGCCCTCGTCGATCCGCTGAAGTCCCGCGAGACATCGGAGCAGCGTGGTCTTCCCACATCCGCTCGGGCCGAGCACCGCGAGCTGAGCACCCGGCGCGGCCTCGAAATCGACGCCGCGCAGCACCGGTCCGGCCGCGAGCGAGACGTGAACATCGCGAACGGCGATGCGCAGCGCACCGACCGGGCCCATGTGAGGCATGCTTTACAAGCTATCGGGGGTGTGCTTCATGGAACCACCCGGGGTGGTGCGGTCGCCACGTACTCGACGCCTGCCTTCGCCGCTCCCCCGCCAGGCGTGCCGCACTTGATCGTGGGTACCGTCCGACCGACCTCGACGTCGACCTGCCAGGTGACGGCTTCGGTCCGGACCGTGCATCGCCACCCTCCGTCAGCGACCTCGACGTCCACCGACCGGGCCAAGTCGTCGAACGCCCAATCGTCGACCACCTCGAGGACGGCGCGTTCCGCGACCTGACCCGGACCCTCGGCGCCCGTCCAGCCGCGGAGCCTGGGCGCGACCGCCGACGGCCTGCCACTGCGATCGAGCACGGCGAGCATCTCGTCGACCGCGATCAACCCCCACATCCGCGCATCCGGCAGGGTGACGCCGGTGGGGGCGAACCGATGGCCTCCGGTGTGGCTCACCTGCTCGACCGCGACGTCGGGTCGGGCCGCGGCGATGTCGAGCGCAAACTGGGTTCCTCGCGATCCACAACAGACATCGTGTGACCCCTGCGCACAGACGAGCAGCTCCCTGGCCGGCGCGGCGACGTCGACGAGGGTTTCCGAGGAGGCATCGGGCCCATCCAGAAGGAGGCGTTCGAGGACGGCGGGAATCTCGGCGGGTGTCGCGTGATGCTCGCGTCGCGTCATCGCCCCCGAATCGGACCCACGACGGTGCACCACCACCCGGTGGCGCTGGTCGAGGTCGGGGACCGAGGCGAGGACTCGCACTCGGCGACCTGCGGATTCCGCATCCATCACCCATTCCGGAACGGCGGTGAAGCCGTCGGCGGCCCACACCGGCTTCGGCCACGGTCGCGCCAGGTCGACCACCACGATCTCGTCGACCCACAAGGCCGTGCCGCCTGGGTCCAAGCCGATCTCCTCGGCATGCGGGGCACAACGCGGCGCCTCGTGGGGCCCGGGCAGCAGCGACACGTCCACGGAGTCGTACACCGGCTACTCGTTCAGCATGTCGGGCAGCGGTTCGGCGTGCACGACTGCCACCCGCTTGGTGGCGCGGGTGAGCGCGACGTACAGCGAGCGCACGCCCTGGGACTCCTCGTCGATGATCCTTCCGGGCTCCACGATCACCGCCGAATCGACCTCCAGGCCCTTCACCAGCCGGACCGGCACCACGGTGATCTGCTGATCGAGCCCGTGGCGATTCGCTCCACCGAACGGGAGTGAGTGCTGCTCGAACAACTCGTGGACGGCCACAACCAGCGAGTCGGGCACGATGACTGCGACGTTGCCCTCGGCCACCGCTCCCAGCTCGTTGCGGACGACGTCCACGAGATCGTCGCCGATCCCGTCGCGGAGCATGACGACGCGAGGCGGGTCACCGTCCTCGCGCACCGGCTGGGGAGGCCGGAGACCGGGCGCGGCATGCGGGAGTACGTGGTTGGCCAGCGTCATCGCCGGACCGGGGATGCGATACCCGATCGTGAGCTCGCGCCGCCGTGGCTCGTGTTTGTCGGGAAGCTCGGAGAGAACGCTGTCCCATCCCTCGTTGGCCCACGCACCGGTGGCCTGCGCGATGTCGCCGACGATCGTCATGGAACCATTGAGGGAGCGACGCGCGATCATTCGGAGTTCCATGGGCGAGAGGTCTTGGGCCTCGTCGACACAGATGTGGCCATAGGTGCGGACCGAGTCCTCGTCGCGCTTGCCCGGTCGGTAGCCGAGCAGCGCCCGGGCTTCGTCGAGGAGGGGAACATCGCCGAATCGCCAGATGACGTCGTCGGCGTGGGCGGCGCGGGGACGGTGGAGGCGGAGGATCTCGTCTTCGGTGAACACATCCCGGTTCGCTGACCGCAACAGGGCCTTCGACCCGTAGAGGTCGTGGAGCAGATGAGCAGGCGTCAGTACCGGCCACATCCAATCGAGGACTTCACGTAGCGGCAGCTCGTGGCGCAGCCGTTCGCGCACCGTGCGTCCGTCGACGGGCCGCCTGGCACTCGCCGCCAGCTTCTCGAAGACGAGCTCTTCGACGACCTTCCGGCCGGAGTTGTGACCCCGCGATCGACGCCGAGCGTCACGGATGATCCGACGCGACTCCTCGACGGTGAGACGCAGCCGATGCACGCCGAATCCGACGTGGAAGTCCTCCCGAAGTGGCCGCTCGCGGTCGTCCACGGCTCGGGCCAGCACGGTGGTCATCCGGAGGTCACCCTTGACGGCCGCGGTCGGTTCGTCGTCGAGCTGATCGACTCGGACCCGCGGGCGAAGCAGATCACCGAGCACCGCGATGTCGACCCCCGCCTCACCCAACGATGGGAG
>CAYFLT010000001.1:56595-60066 GCA_964344055.1 uncultured Candidatus Nemicrothrix sp. | reverse complement strand
TGCTCGATGTAGGCGAGGAACAACCGGTTGGGCCCGATGACGAGCACCCCCTGGCCCTCGAGCGGGAACCGGTGTGTGTACAGGAGGTAAGCCGCCCGATGGAGGGCGACCACCGTCTTGCCCGTGCCCGGACCTCCCTGCACCAGGAGAACTCCCTGCATCGGAGCCCGGATGATCTCGTCCTGCTCACCCTGGATGGTGGCGACGATGTCGCCGAGGCGACCCGTGCGAGACGCCTCGATCGCCGCGATCAGCGCACCCTGGCCGGTGACCTCCCGGTCACCGTCAGCCTGGGCGAGTTCGCCGAAGAGTTCGTCATCCAGGCCGAGGAGGGTGCGGCCCCGGGTGGCGAAGTGGCGGCGACGTTCGATGCCCATCGGCATGCGGCCGGTGGCGCGGTAGAAGGGTTCCGCCACCGGGGCCCGCCAGTCGACCACCACCGGATCCTGTTCGCGGTCCCACACGCCCAGGCGGCCGATGTAGAAGCGTTCGCCGGTGCCCTCGGGATCGATGCGGCCGAAAACCAGCGATCGATCGCCCAGATTCAGCTGGCTGAGGCGGTGAACGACGCCCTCCACGATGGATTCGCGCTCGTGGCGAGCCTGGTTCGTGCCGCCCGCGCTCGGCTCGAAGCCGGCCCTCAGACGAGCCGCGCGTTCGCGGGCGTCTTCGAGACAGGCGTACGCGAAATCGAGGTACGCCTGCTCTGCATCGAGTTCGGGGTGACGATCGGACAACTCGGGCTCGACTCCCGGGAAAGGGGGAACATGCCAGCGTATCGGCGGATCTGCCGCACGGGACCTCACCTGTCGTCGGGCTGACTACCCTGCCTTGAATGTTCTCGATCGGGCTCGTACTCAGCGCCGGCGGGTCGCTCGGCGACCCCTGGCACAGTGGCGTGCTGGCCCGCTTAGAGGAGCTCACCGGCTGGGATCCTCGCACGTCCGAGTTGATCGTCGGCACCTCCGCAGGAGGATTCACGGGCTCGTCGCTGCGTGCCGGGATCCCCGCCGCCGATTGCGCGGCTCGCCACGAGGGCCGGGCACTCTCCGAGGAGGGGCAAGCGCTCTTCGACCGCATCACCACGTCCTACGAGGAGCCCGAAGTGCCGCGTGACTGGCGGCCCTGGTCGCCTCGCCTCTCGGCTCGGGCGATGTGGCCACCCTGGCGCGCCGACCCGGTGCGTTTCGCCTACGGATCGCTTCCCCGCGGGAGCCGCTCGGGCGAGCGGATCGCCACTCGCGTCGACGAGCTCCATCCGGCCGGCTGGCCGGAACAGCCCCTCTGGATCGTCGCCGTTCGTGGCGAGGACGGCCGCCGCGTGGTGTTCGGCCGAGACGACGTGAGGGGCACCCTGGGTCAGGCCACGCAGGCATCGGCGGCCATCCCGCTCGTCTACACACCGGTGAGGATCGGCACGCGCGAGTACATCGACGGCGCCGTCCATTCGGCCACGAACGCCGACCTCACCGCCATGCTCGCGTTCGACCTCGTCATCGTCTCCTCGGTGATGACCGCCACCGACGACGCTCGCAGCTGGGTGGGCGACGCCCGCCGGGCGTGGTTCAGCACCAAGCTCGACAACGAGGTGGAGGAGATCCGCAGCCGCGGCACGGCCGTCGTGGTGATGGAACCGGACCGCGCCACGGTCGGCGAGCTCCGCGCCGGCGACGACGAATCGCGGGTTCGCGCCCTCCGCGCCGGCCGAGCCGCCGTCGACCGCGTCCTCGCCGGCCATCACGGCGAGGGAGTTCGTGCCCTCCTCGACCGAACCAGCTGAAGGTCAAACGCCGGGGACAGGCACCCGTTTGACCCTCTCCACAGACTCGCAACGGATGGCCAGGCGCCGGCGTCCGGGTCGGGATCAGCAGTAGACCTCGAAGGAGCCCGACTGCTCACTCATGTCGTCCCAATTGACGAACGTGAGACCGTCGGCGCGGAGGGTCGAACCATCGACGATCACCGTGCCGATGTCGCCACCGGCCTGGAGGCTGTAGAAGTCGTCCGAGAAGGGATCACCGATGTCGACGAGGATGTCGTCTCCGGTGAACTGGCTTTCCTCGTCATAGCGGGAGATGTCGACGACCACGTCGTCCCCGGCTGGGTCGACCCCGAAGGCCTGAGCAACGAAGAGGATCTTCCCACCACCGCCGGCCGCGTCCTGCTCCTGCATGAAGCAGCGTGAACTGTCGAGCGTGATCTGCTCGTCGCCGATCAGGAGCATGCCGCCGCCCGCTCCACCGCCACCGCTCGACGCCTCTCCGCCAGGGTCGCCAGAGTCGTCACCGGCCGCATCGTCATCCCCGGAGTCACCCTCGGCACCGTCGTCGTCCGCGTCGTCAGAGGCAGGGCTCGACCCGTCGTCACCCGAGCCTTCGTCGCTTCCGGAGCTCGACGCCCCGCCGTCCTGGGCGTCGTCACCGTCATCACCTCCGCACGCCCCACCCAGCATCGCGAGCACCAACAGGCCGATCAGCAGCCGTCGCATGAATCCTCTCCTCTTTCGCCCTACTCGGCGGGCTCGTGCAGCCCACCCGACTCGAAGCTACGAGTCCGGAGCAAAGCCGGAGCAAAGTCATCGTGGCAGGATCAGGAGCCCGGCGGCTTCAGTGAGGTTGGCGGCAACCCCCTGGGTGAGGATCTCCGGCCCCTCGGCGCCGACCGCCTCGAGCGATCCGGCGCGAGCCCCGGCGAGCCGTTCCGCCTCGCCCGGTGAACGGAACGGCAGTTCTCGACGGTCCGGAGTCGCCGCGGCGAGACCGGCAAGGCGCAGTGCCGCGTGATGCTCGCCGAGAAGGAAGGCGACATGGGCCAGCTGAGCCGACACGCGGTGGGTCTCGCCGTCAAAGGTCCGACCCAGAGCCCCGACCGCCCCCGCCGCAGCACTGCGGGCCAGATCGTGATCGCCCGCTTCGGCGTGGACCCGGGCCGTCGTGGCGAGCGTCCATGGGTCGTACACGTTGATCGCGCTGCCCGTGGAGACGTCGAGGGACCGGGCTGCCGCCTCCAACGCCTGCTCGTGGCGACCGAGATCGGCGTTGACCTCCGCCAGCCCGGCACAGACATGGATGAGCGAAGCCCGGTTGTCGATCTCTTCGAACCCGGCCCGCGCTCGGCCCAGATCGGCGAGCGCGGACTCTGCGTCGCCCACGTGCCGTCTCGAGTGACCCAGGTGCATGTAGAGGTGCGGGAGCAGGAGCCCGAGTTCCGGAATCCGCTCGACCGTCTCGACCAGGCCGACCTGCACGGCCAGACCCTCTTCGGCCCTCCCGGTGACAACGAGCGCCATACCGGTGAAGCGGGTGGTCTCCCCGATGAGGAACACATGGCCGGCGACCTCGGCGTGAAGCTCTTCCTGCTCGACGACGCCGTGCCCGACGAGCTGGACGCACGCCTCGCGCTACGCGCCCTGCAGCGGCGGGACGCCCGACGCTAGCCCCAATGCTGATCGGATAGGCCCAACACGCTGAC
>CAYFLT010000001.1:53541-56585 GCA_964344055.1 uncultured Candidatus Nemicrothrix sp. | reverse complement strand
TGGAAGAGCTCTAGCGCCTCCTCCCCCCGTCCGGACCACCAGCGGATGATTCCGAGGTGGTAGTTCGCCCTGGAACGAGTCGCCGGGTCCCCCGCCCGATCGGCCATCTCGTAGGCGATCCGGTTGTGTTCCTCGTCGAACTGATGGAAGAGGCCGGGCCGACCCCGGATGGCGTGGACATGGGCCCGAGGCGCGCTGGGTGCGCCCGGGATCGCGAGCGCCGCATCCTGGAAGTCGGTGTTCTCCTGCCACCAGCCCAACGAGTACAGCTGGAGGTCGAGCGCACCCGCGAGCTCCAGCGCCCGTTGATCGTCACCGCTCGCCGACAGGTGCGCGAGGACCTGCCGGTGCCACGGCAGCTCCCTCACCAGGATTTCGCCAAGCGGTGTGCCGTCCTCGGCGGTCGGCGTCGGGATGGTCAGCTGCTCGGCTCGGGCCAGGCACTCGTCAGTCAGGCGTTCGAGCGCCGCGAATCGCTCCCTCTCGGCCAGCAGCGAGACACCAACGTCGCGAAGCGGTTCGGCGATCGAGTACGGAGCTGCTTCTCCCGGGGAGAACACGGCCAGACCGTGATCGACGAGATCGGACACGAGTCGTTGATGATCGTCGCGGCCGATCAGCGCCGCCACGAGTCCTCGATCGAGCTGACCGGCCACCACCGACATTGCCGCGAACGCCGTCCGGTGGTCGGCTCCGAGGTATTCGAGCGCCGCTTCGACGGCATCGCTCAGATCGTCACCGAGTCTGGTGCGGGACGCCGCGGCGAGATCCGGGACCGCCACCGACCGGGCCAGCTCGGCCGCCAGACGGATCGCCAGTGGGAGCCCACCGAGTTGCCGGCACAGCTCGGCCGCCGCAGCTGCCTCCACCTCGACGCCGGGTGCGAGCAGCTCCATCATCGAGCGGAGGAACTGCACCGATTCGCTTGTTTCGACATCCCCTGGATCCGGCCCGGACGGCACCGCAAGTGGACCGACCGTGATGACCGCGGCACTGTCGGAAACCGGAACACGGCTGGTCACGATCACCTGGACATCCGGCGCCACTCGCCGTGTGGTCGTGAGGGTCCGGCTGACGTCGGCGACCGCCGCTTCGGCGTTGTCGATCGCGACGAGTCCTCCAGGGTGGCGGCGAGCCCAGCCCGCCAGTCGTTCGATGATCGCCTGATCGGCGAACTCGGCGTTGCGGAGGTCGATCCAGCCGACGTCGCGGCCGTCCGCGGCAGCTCGGTTGGCCACCTCCACGGCCAATCTCGTCTTCCCGGAGCCGGGAGCACCCACCAGCACGGCCGGCACGGGGCGGGCGAGGGTGGCCTCGATCCGGTCGAGGAGCTCGGCTCGACCGATCAGCTCGGCCAAGGGGAGAGGGGGACTGTCCAGGCGCCCCTCACCGGCCGGGCCCGCACCGGTCAGGTCGTCGCTTCGGGTCAGCACTGACCGTTGGAGCCGCTGGAGTTCCTCGCCCGGCTCGACCCCGAGGTCCTCGACGAGCACGTCGCGCGCCTCATCGAAGGTGGCGAGAGCATCCGCCGACCTCCGCTGCAGCGCCCGGGCTCGCATCAGCTGGGCCCAACGACGTTCCCGGTACGGCTCGGTGGCGACGAGGTCCAGTGCTCTCATCTCGGCTCCGGAGGCGTCGCCCGCCTCGAGAGTGGCCTCGACGAGCTGCTCCTCGAGATCGAGCTTCACCAGTTCCATGCGATAGGAGGCCGCGGGCGCCACTTCGGTTCCCGCGACGGTGAACGCGGGCCCGGACCACAACGCCAGTGTCCGCTCGAAGAGTTCGACCGCCGCGGCCGGGTCCTCCGCAGCGAGGCACTCGCGGGCCCGACTCGACCACAACCCGGCGAGCTCGACGTCGAGTTCCCAGTCCGGAGATCGGGAGAGCCCGTAGCGGTCACCGTGGCGGACCAATTCCAGCCCCGACGGGACCGCTCCAAAGAGCTTTCTCAGCGCGCCGAGGTGTACGTGGAGGGCGGACCGGGCGGTCTTCGGCGGTTCACCGGACCAGACCGTCTCGGCCAGCTGGTCGAGAGACAGGCCACCCTCGCTCGCGACGAGGGCGACCAGCGCCCGACCGGGTCGACCGGCGATGGCCTCCGTGCGGGAGTCGACCTGCAGCCGCGGGTCGCCGAGCACGCAGACCCGGTTGGCGCTCACCGACCAACCACGACGGATCGCCTACCTACTCGCTCGCCCACCATCCCGAGAGTACGCGCCGTGGTCGGGGGCCACCCAATGTCACATCTCCTCGAAGGTCAAACGGGTGCCTGGCACCCCGTTTGACCTAGCAGCCGCTGCTGCCGCTGGGAATGTCGGGGATGGACGGGTCGATGACCTCGACGTGCACATGGGGATTGGACGGTTCCCGGGTGAGGTCGTCGACCTGGGAGACGAACGGCAACACCCTGGCGCTGGTGCCCACGACCGTCACTCCCGCCTCGACGTGGTCGCCCACGGCGACCTGCAGGCCCTCGAAGTGGAACATCTTCACTTCCCACCCAGGATGGTCGTCCGGATCGATCACCAGGAAGTGATCGGAGTGATCACAGTAGAGGGTGTAGGTGCCCGCCCGGATCACGGTGCCCGTGGCTGGCGCCCGGATCTCGGCATCAGGCGCGACGACGATGTCGGCAGCGGTGTGGGTGCCGGTGTTGCGGCCACGGTCGGCGAGCACGGTCCAGCGGACCGACAGATCGATGAGTTCCATCTGTCGTGAACCGTCGTGCCCGGCCTGATGGAAGCCGATGTGTTCGACCTGGGCGGCTGGGAGATGAATCGTGACCCCCGCGGCGTCGGCGAAGGGGATGTAGTCCTGCTCCCGGTACAGCGTCGTGGTGGTGGGGACCGTCGTGGTCGGGACCGTGGCGGTGGGCGCCGCGGTGGTCGAGGTGGAGGTGACCGTGACCGGCGCAGCGGTCTCATCCGTTGACGGCGCCGAATCGCCCGACGGCACAGAGTCACCCGACAGCACTGAGTCACCCGACGGCACCGGGGCCGGTTCTGCACCCGCGTCGGCAGCGACGTCGAGCGAACCGCTACCGC
>CAYFLT010000001.1:0-53531 GCA_964344055.1 uncultured Candidatus Nemicrothrix sp. | reverse complement strand
CAGGCTCAGGGCGACGAGGAGGCGACGCATGTCGGATCACGGTACCGGTCGCCCGGGTGCGTCGGGATGCAGCCCCGGTCGGTAGCGTGGCGGCGTGACCGGACGCTTCGACGACCACCCGTTCATCCGTGCCTGTCGTGGCCTCCCGCACGACCGGGTGCCCGTGTGGTTCATGCGCCAAGCCGGCCGCTCGCTACCGGAGTATCGAGCGATCCGCGGCGAGGGCACCATCCTGGATGCGATCGCGGACCCGGATCTCTCGACCGAGATAACCCTCCAACCGGTCCGGCGCTACGACGTCGACGCCGCCATCCTGTATTCCGACATCGTGGTCCCGGCTCACGCCGTCGGCTTCGGTCTCACGGTCACACCCGGCGTCGGTCCGGAGGTCGAGCAGCCCTTTCGCTCCGAGTCCGATCTCGATCGGCTGCGACCCCTCGATCCCGAGGCCGACACGCCGTACGTGCTCGAGACGGTCCGCCAACTGGTGGCCGAACTCGACCGGCCTCTGATCGGCTTCGCCGGGGCCCCCTTCACGGTCGCGTCGTATCTCGTCGAGGGTCGTCCCTCGCGTGACCACGCCGTAACGAAAGCCCTCATGTTCGGCAACGAGCCGCTGTGGCACTCACTGCTCGATCAACTCGCCGACATGGCGATCACCTCACTCCGGTCCCAGATCGATGCGGGCGCTTCGGCCATCCAGCTGTTCGACTCGTGGGCAGGGGCACTCTCCCCCGCTCAGTACCGGCGCTTCGTCTTCCCCCACTCCGAGAAGGTGCTGTCCGCCATCGCCGACACCGGCGTCCCACGAATCCACTTCGGGGTCACCACCGGCGAGCTGCTCGACCAGATCGGTGCCGCGGGCGCGGACGTCGTGGGCGTCGACTGGCGGGTGCCGCTCGACCAGGCCCGCGGTCGGGTCGGCCCGGGCAAGGCACTGCAGGGCAATCTCGACCCGACCGTGACCTTCGCCGGCGCCGACGTCGCGTGCGACGCCGCCCGCGAGGTCCTGGCCCTCAACGACGGGCACCCTGGCCACGTTTTCAACCTCGGCCACGGCGTGATGCCCTCCACCGACCCCGACGTGCTGACCGAAATCGTGAAGACGGTTCACCTCGAGGGGAACGTACGGAAGGACTGACCTCCAATGACAACCGAACGTGTCGCCGTGATCGGCGGCGGCATCACGGGCCTCGCCGCGGCCCACGAGCTCCATCGCCAAGGTCGCGACTTCATCGTCCTGGAGGCGGCGGATCGGCTCGGCGGCAAGATCAACAGTGGTCCTGTCGAGGGTTCGGGCCTGCCGTTCGACGTCGACACGGCGGCTGACGGCTTCCTCGCCCGCCAGCCCGAGGCAACCGAGCTGTGCGTCGAGCTGGGGCTCGGCGACGAACTCGTGTCGCCGACCGGAGCCAAGGCGTACATCTGGTTCGACGGCGCGCTACGTGACATCCCGAGCCCGTCGGTTCTGGGTGTGCCCTACGAAGAGGACTCGGTCCGGGCGTCCGGGCTGGTTTCCGAGGCCGGACTCGCCGACTTCGTCGCCCGGGTCGACAAGGACGCCGAGCCGTTGGTCGACGACGCATCGGTGGGCGACGTCCTGCGGCCCCGGGTCGGCAACGAGGTGTACGAGCGCCTCGTCGACCCCCTCCTTGGGGGCATCAACGCCGGCAACGCCGACGAGTTGAGTATCGACGCGGGCGCCGCCCAGCTGGCCGACGCCGCCCGGCAGGGCGGTTCGCTGCGGGTTGCCCTGCGCGCCCAGGTGGCCGCCAGCGTTGCGGCCGCGGCGGGGCCGATCTTCAACGGCGTCAAGGGCGGCAACCGGAGAATCATCGACGCCCTCGGCGAGGAGCTCGGTGATCGGGTCCGGACCGGTTCACCGGCAGACAGCCTGGAGCGCGACGGGAGCGGCTGGATCGTCCGGGTCGGCGGCGAGGCGATCTCGGCCGACCAGGTGGTCATCACCTCCGAGGCCTTCGTCACCTCCGGCCTCGTCCGGCCCCACGCCCCTGAAGTCGCCTCGATCCTCGACGACCTCGCCTACGGGAGCGCCGTACTCGTCACCTTCGTGGTCGACAAGGACCAGCTCGACAACCCGTTGGAAGGTTCCGGCTATCTCGTGCCCCGAGGTCAGGGGTTGCTGACGACCGCCTGCTCGTGGTCGTCGTCGAAGTGGGCACATTACGACGACGGCACGCACGCCATCCTCCGCGTGTCGGCCGGCCGGACCGACGACACCCGTTGGGTCGACATGGACATCGACGACGTGGTGGCCACGATGACCACCGAACTCGATGCCGTGCTCGGGCTACGCGGCGACGCCGTCACCCGCATCACCGAGTGGCGCAGCAGCCTGCCCCAGTACAAGCCGGGTCACCTGCTTCGCTGCGACCGGATCGACCAGCTTCTAGCCGAACAGGCGCCCGGGGTGGTCGTCACCGGTGCCCAGATGCGCGGCCTCGGCCTCCCCGCCTGCGTCCGACAAGGTCGGGGCGCCGTCTGAGGGGCGAAGTCCGCAACCTGCACACATCGGGATCCGACACCAACCTGTGCAGGTTCGACCTTCGGCCCTAGCTGGCCGTGGCGGGATGAGTGGAGGATCGAAACAGCGATTTCTTCGATCCCCCACCTGGAAGGCGCGGCGACATGGAGCGATTCTGGCGACGGCTCGCGGTCGGACTCGGAAAGTACTGGTGGGCAGTGGTGGCCGCAGTGGTGGCCGTCACCGCCGTTCTTTCGATCGGTGCCACCCGCATCGAGTTCGCGACCGGGCAGGACAGCTATCTGAACAGCGACTCCCAGGTCGCGCTGGACAATGTGGCGTTCCAGGATCAGTTCGGCGGCGAGACCGTCATCTTGTTGTTCACCGCCGAGGACGACGCTCTGCTCCCGGACCTCTTCTCCGATCACAACCGATCGGAACTGGAGCGGCTCGAGCGCGAACTCCGGGCCATCGACGAGAGCTATGCCGTCATCACCCCACTGACATCACTCACCTTCTCTTCGTCGATCGTCACCGAAGGAATCGGAACGGCCGGACTCCTGCACGCGGTGGAGGACGAACCCGACCCCGCGCTCCAGGAACTCCGCAACGCCGACCTCCAGACCCTCCTGCTGCGCCTCGGGTCGGCCGGTGAGGAGACCCTGACGAATCGCGACTGGGTCGAGTTCCTCCTCTACGACAACACCGGCTTCAGCCGGGAGGGTGCGACCGTCACCGCGCCACCGCTCGAAGAACGGGCGATTCGCCAGTCGCTTCGCAGCACGTTCCCGGACCAGCGGACCGCGGTCGGTGGCGTGCTGATCGAGGGCAACGCCGATCTGGACACCCTGTCCGCCGGCACCGAGCAGGTCCTCGACATCGTCGCCACCGCCGATCTCGACGGCTGGGACGTCATCACCACCGGTTCACCCGTGTTCCTGAAGGACATCAACGACTACCTCCAGGGCGGGATGCTGACCCTCGGAGCGGCAGCGGTCGCGCTGATGGCAGCCGTACTCATCGTGGTCTTCCGTGTCCGGTGGCGACTCCTGCCCCTCCTCGCCGTGCTGATCGCGGTCGCCTGGAGCTTCTCGCTCCTCGGGTTCATCGGGGTCGACCTGTCGCTGGTCACCATCTCCGGGCTCCCGATCCTGATCGGTATCGGGGTCGACTTCGCGATCCAGATCCACAACCGGGTCGAGGAGGAGGTGGTCCTCGATCGTGAGGACCACCCGATGAGCGAGACGCTCGCGAACCTCGGGCCACCGCTCATCGCCGCGACGCTCGCGGCGGTCGCCGCGTTCCTCGCACTGCAGGTGTCGCTCGTCCCGATGATCCGGGACTTCGGCATCATGCTCGCCGTCGGCATGGTGGTCATCCTGCTCGTCGACGTCGTCGTGCCGACCTCGCTCCTCGGCATCCGCGAGTACAAGGCCCGCACCACGTCGGTGGCCGAGTGCACACCGCTCGAGATGGCGATCGTCCGGCTCGGTCGGCTGCCGCAGAAGGCGGTGGTACCGATCATCGTCGTGGCGGTCGGCGTCATGGCCGCGGGCGTCGCGCTCGAAAGCGAGTTCGAGATCCAGAGCGACCCGGTCAAATGGGTCAACCAGGACACCCAGACGGTCCGCGACCTCGACACACTTGCCGACGAAACCGGGTTCGAGAGCACTCTCGGAATCCTCATCGAGGCGAACAACGTGAACGACCAGGACGTCGCCGATCTGCTGTTCGGCTTCATCCAGGACGCCGAAGCCCGCGACGCGGTGGTCACCAGCTCGTCGATGGTCTCGACGATGTCGAAGATCATCAACCTGGAAGGGGCCACCCCGGTACCGCCGAGGTCGACCGAGCTCGAGGCGCTCATCACGGTCATGCCCGACGACGTCCGCCGGGCCCTCGTGGCCGACGACAACACCGCGGCCCAGGTGAACCTGCGCCTCGCCCCCGCGCCGTTGTCCGAGGACGCCGTTCTCGTCGCCGATCTGCGCGACGACCTCGACGCCCGCATCGCCGCCATGGAACTACCGGCGGACTCGATCCTTCGGGTCGATCTCACCGACGACGAGCCCGCGGTGCGCGCCGTCCCTGCGGGCCTCGCGGTGGTGGGGGTGGGCCTGCTCGAGAACCTCTCCGCGAACCGTGCTGTCCTCACCTACCTGGCGCTCATGGTGGCCGGTCTCTGGCTGTTGATCCGCCATCGGAGCGCCGCGAGAGCGATGCTGGCGATGGTTCCGGTGCTGCTCGCGGTCGGGACGACGTCGGTCATCGTCGCTGCCTTCGATCTCACGCTGAGCCCGCTCACCACGGTCAGCGGTCCGCTCGTCATCGCCACGTGCACCGAGTTCAGTGTGCTGATCCTCGGTCGCTATCTCGAGGAGCGCGAGCGCGGCCTGACTCCGGACGAAGCGACCGAGCGGGCATCGGCTCGAACCGGTCGAGCCTTCTTCACCAGTGCGCTCACCACCGTGTTCGGCTTCGGTGTCCTCGTGTTCTCGGCCCTGCCCCTGCTGTCGGACTTCGGTCTCATCGTCACGATGAACGTGGCCGTCGCCCTTCTCAGCGCTCTGGTGGTCATGCCGCCGCTGCTGGTGTGGGCCGACAATCGGAACCTCATCGGTGTGCATGCGGTCAGCGACCAGCACAAGGCCCATGGTGTCCATCTCGCCGACCGGCCGAGTGGGCCGCGCCTGGGTCTCGCGGTCGTCGCCGCGCTCGCCCTGGTCGCGGCGTCGGTGGCGATGATCGCCTCGGCCGACTCGGACAAGGGGGAGGCGTTGGCCGGCGAGTACACCGCGGTCGCCATCACCACCACGACCACCACGACCACGACGACGACCACCACGACGACGGTCGCTCCGGCCGACGATGCCGGAGACGGCGAGCCTCCCGCCGAAGAGGAGCCGCCCGCGATCGACGTGTCGCAGTTCGGCACCGAACAGCCTCCTGGGTTGATCGACGGCACGCTCTACATCCGTCTGGTCGAGGCCGGTGCGGACCCGCAGAAGGCGGTCTGCACCGGCACGATCCTGCTCGAACGACATACCGACGACGAGCTGTTCGCGCTCGGCCTCGTGGAGTTCTCCGAGGAGTCCATGGCCCCGGTTCGGGTGGCCGCAGCCGATTGTCAGATCCCGTCCGACATCGTCGAGACGGCGATCGCCAATGCACGAGCCGGCTGAGTCATTCGGGTGTATTTCACGCCCGAATGACTTCGGTCACAGTGTTGCGGTTGGGTGACGAGGAGCGCGTACGGTTTTGACCGCTGAACAGGTGTCGGCGATCGATCCTGCCAGTTGCCGGTGGCCAGAGCGCCACTGAAGATCGCCCGACAGACGCCAGACACGGGGAGTCCCCGAGGAGGCAGCACTCGACATGAGCACACGCATGCGTCTCATCGCACTCGCGCTCGGCGCGCTCATCTTCACCTCGGCCTGCACCGCCGAGGAGATCATTCTCTACCTCGACACCACCGAACACGTCCGCGACGTTCTGAGCGCGGACGAACTCGCTCGGCTCCGCCACTGCGAGTCGACCGACAACTACCAGGCCATCTCGAGGTCCGGCACCTACCGCGGGGCCTACCAGTTCGACCAGCCCACCTGGGACGGCGTCGCGGAGCGTCACTTTCCCTGGCTGATCGGCCTCGATCCCATCGACGTCGACCCTTGGTGGCAGGACTCGATGGCGCGGGCTCTCTGGAGTGAGCGGGGCAAGCAACCCTGGCCGGTCTGTGGTCACAAGGTCTGACCCCACGACGCCACCCAGACGGTCGGCGTGTGACAATCTGACCGCCGTGCGCACCGACCACACGGGCGAACTCCTCGTCCCTCTTCTCGCGGTCGATTCCGGGCCGGCTCGGGACTGGGACGACGCGGCCGACATCGACCGAGTCGCGCGGCCGGGCGAACTCGCCGACGGAGAGACGCACCTCAACGTCACCCGCACGTTCTGCTTCGCCGACCTCAGCGGTTTCACCGCCTACACCCGGGCGAATGGGCCCCACGCCGCGGTCCGCCAGCTCGGCGAATTCCGGCGGATCGCCCGCAACGTGGCCGCCAAGCGCGGCGTGCGCGTGGCCAAGTGGTTGGGTGACGGCGTTATGGCTGTTGGCGTGGAGCCCACTCCCACCATCGCCTTCGGTGCCCATCTGATCCACCACTTCGCCGATCACGACATCAACATGCGGGTCGGGATCGCCACCGGTATCGCCCTGCTGTTCGAGGGGGACGACTACATCGGGGAGCCCGTGAACCTCGCCGCCAAGCTGTGCGCGGCGGCCGAGCCGGGCGAGATGCTGGCGGTGGGCGAGCTCGCACATCTGCCCGACTGGGTGGACTGCGAAGCGGACGTGTCGGTCCGCATCAAGGGCATCGGGTCAGTGGGTGGAGTCCACCGGCTGAAGCTCGCCCTGTGATCCCGGCCCGGGCGGTCGCGGCCGGCTTGCTGATCGCAGCCGCCATCCCTCCGTGGGGGTGGTGGCCACTCGGCATCGTCGGGGTGGCGCTGTGGTTCCGGTTGATCGAGGACGTTCCTGCCCGTGTGCGGTTCCGCCGGTCGCTGCTGGTCGGGCTCGCTTGGTCGATCCCAACGACGATCTGGATCATCGACCTCACCGCGCCGGGTTGGCCGTTCACACTCGCGGTGTTCTCGGGATTCATCGCGCTCGCCGGTGTCCTCACCCCTGCGAGTGGACCCGTTCGACGGGTGACGTTTCCGGCTGCGGTCGTGCTCGTCGAACTGATCCGCTGGAACTGGCCCTTCGACGGCACCCCTATCGCCACCTTCGCCATGGCGGGTGCCGCCACCCCGTTCGCGATGGCGACGCGGCTGTTCGGATCGCCGCTTCTCGCCGTGATGGTGGTCGTGGCCGGCGTGGCCGTCGCCGACGCCTGGGAGCGGGCGTGGCGACCCGCGACGATCGGGCTCGGGGTGATTGTCGCCGCCACGATTGGCGGACACCTCTCCGGGGCAGTTGCGGTGGACACGGTCGGCAGCATCGACGTCGCGATCGTGCAGGGCGGCGGTCCCCAGAACACCCGCGCCGACCTCTGCACCACACGGGCGGTGTTCGAGCGCCATATGGAGGCCAGCGAGACGATCGACCGCCCGGTCGATCTGGTGCTCTGGCCCGAGGACGTGGTCCATCCGGTGCGCGACGGCCGGCCGACTCCGGAGCGCTGCGATGCCCCGCTGCTCGAGCGCGCCGAGGCTTCCGAGCGGTTGAGCCGGCTTGCTTCTGATCTCGACTCCGTGGTGGTCAGCGGCTGGTTCGAACAGTCCGACGACGGCAAGGCGAACACGAACTACTCGATCGCCCAGTCCGCCGATGGCACCATCACCGACCGCTACGACAAGGTCCTGCTGGTGCCCTTCGGGGAATACGTCCCCTTCCGCGATTTCATCGAACAGTTCAGCGATGAGCTACCGGGTCGAGACGTCCGCCGAGGAACCGAGGAAGCGGTCCTGGAGACCGATGTCGGCCCCATGGGCGTTGCCATCTCCTGGGAGATCTTCTTCGATCACCGGGCTCGCGACGCGATCGGCAACGGTGGTCAGGTGCTGCTCAACCCGACGAACGGGTCGAGCTACTGGCTCACGATCGTCCAGAGCCAGCAGATCGCATCGAGCCGTCTGCGTGCGCTCGAGACCGACCGGTGGGTCCTTCAGGCGTCACCCACCGGCTTCTCGGCGGCCATCACCCCTGATGCCGAGGTGCTCGACCGCAGCGGCGTGAGCGAGCAGAAGGTGATCTACGCCACGGTCGAGCGCCGCACCGGCCGCACCCTCGCGGTCGCCTGGGGAATCTGGCCGGTCCTCCTCGCCTCGATCCTCACCCTCGCGTTCACCCACCGCCGGCGCGTTGTTTCGCTGGTGCCAGGCACCCGAAACAACTTCGCCGACCCATTCGGAGCCTGACCCCCGTCGCGGCGTCGCCGACGTAGGGTTGGCGGATGCTCAACGACAAGGTCCGTGCGCTCGCAGAAGGGCCGAACTTCGCCGCCCTCAGCACCCTCATGCCCGACGGGCAACCACAGACTCACGTCATGTGGGTCGGGTGCGACGACGATCACATCCTGATCAACACCGAGGTCCATCGCCGGAAGTTCAAGAATGTCGAGGCCGACCCGCGGGTGACCGTTGCCATCTGGGATGTCGAGAACGCGTACTCGTTCGCCGAGGTTCGTGGCCGCGTGGTCGAGACCATCACCGGCCAGGCCGCGCTCGACAGCATCAACGCATTGGCCCGGAAGTACACCGGCGCCGACTACGCGCCCGAGATCCAGTCCGAGCGGGTCATCCTCAAGATTGCACCGGACCGCCAGATCGCCCGCTGAACAGCATGTCCCTGTCGACGATCTGATTCGGCGTTGTCAGGGCTTCATTCATCGTTTATCGTCGATGAACGATGAATGCACAACTGTCTCAAGAGGCGGCGGATGAGTACGCCGGCTGGTTCCGCTGTCTCGCCGACGGCACCCGCCTCCGAATCCTCAATCACATCGCACTAGCCACTGAACCACTCACGGTCGGCCAGATCGTCGAAGCGATCGGGAAGAGCCAGTCGACGGTGTCGAAGCACCTCCAGGTCCTGGCCGAAGAGCGGTTCATACTCACCGAGGCCGACGGCGTGCGCACCCTCGTCACTGCGAACCCGACCTGCATGACCGCACTCCCCCACGCCGCCGCGGCGATCATGGCCGCAGCCGATCGGACCGGTGCCCGATGATCCGAGGTGCCGCCTGGCTCCTCGCCGAACTCATCGGACTGTTCTTCGGCGTGGCGTTCGCGATCCACCTCCTCCAGCGGTTTCTCGGGACCACTCGCCTCCGAAGCTGGATGGGCGGGACCCCGCTCGTCTCCGCGCTCAAGGGCATCGCCATCGGCTTCGTCACCCCGTTCTGCACCTACTCCGCGATCCCGATGCTCGTCGGCCTCCGACAGGCGGGGGTTCCGCCGGCGGGCTACGTCGCCTTCATCGCGGCAGCTCCGGTGCTCGACCCTGTGCTCTTCGGTGCGCTCGTCGTGATCGTCGGCGTAGAGGCGGCCGTCACCTACAGCCTGGTGGCCTTCGGCGCGGCGGTCACGCTGGCCATGACCGCCCAGCGGATCGGAATCGAGCGACAGCTCAAGCCGATCCCATCGGTGGTCGGCGCCGACGTCGGGGGCTCGCTGGTTTCGCCGACCGCCGGCCACCCGGATCGCGAGCCACCCTCCGCGAGCTGCGGGCCTGCCGAGGACCTGCCCTGGCGCGGAGCTCGAGCGGAGGTGGCACCCGCAGCATGGGCCGCGGGCGCGCTCTTGAAGTCGGTGGCACCTCTCCCTTTCGTCGGCATCGGGATCGGCCTGGCGATCGAAGCCATCGTGTCTCCCGACGTCGTCACCACGGTGACCGGCAACAACGGACCCTGGGCGATCCCCGTTGCGGCGGCCCTCGGCACCCCCCTCTATGTGCACACCAGTGTGCTCGTTCCGATCGCGAACTCGTTGACCAACGCGGGTGTCGGGATCGGGGCGATCGTCGCCCTGACGATCTCCGGAGCGGGCGCCAACGTGCCGGAGTTCATCATCCTCACCAAGCTCGCCGACCGCCGCCTCATTGCCGGATTCTTCGCCTACGTCTTCAGCGTTGCGCTGATCGGAGGTCTCCTCGCCCAGGTGATCCTCAACTGAGGTCAAACGCTCGCCTGTCCCCCCGTTTGACCTAGGTCTCGATCCAGAGGGTGACGGGGCCGTCGTTGACGAGTTCGACGGCCATCTCGGCGCGGAAGCGGCCCGTGGCGACGTCGGCGCCCATGGCCTCCAGTTCGTCGATCACCACCCCGACCAGCGGCTCCGCCTGCTCGGGGCGGGCCGCGTCGGAATAGCCGGGCCGGCGACCCTTGCGGGTGTCGCCATAGAGGGTGAACTGACTCACCACCAGCGCCGACCGGTGGGTGTCCGCGAGCGAGAGGTTCATCACTCCGTCGGGATCGTCGAAGATCCGCAGGTTCCACACCTTGTCAGCGAGCTTTCGGGCCTGGTCCTCGGTGTCGCCATGGGTGACACCGACCAGCACCAGCACCCCCGGCCCGATCTCTCCGGTCACGTCGTCCCCGACGGTCACCCGGGCCCGACTCACACGCTGCACCAGTCCTCGCACCGCGAGGAGGTTACCGGCCGGTCACAAGGCATCCTTAGGGGCCATTCCGGCCACCCCCACCGTGGCCATCTTGACCGCACTCCCGCCAGTTGGAAGCCTTGACCTCCATGTCTGCACCCGCCGACAGCCCGCTGAGGATCGCCCTCCTCTCCTACCGTGGAAAGCCCCACGTCGGGGGCCAGGGCGTCTACGTCCGGCACCTCAGCAAGGCGCTGGTCGACCTGGGCCACACGGTGGAGGTCCTCGGCGGTCCCCCCTACCCGATCCTCGACCCGCGAGTGCCGCTCGTCGAGCTCCCGAGCCTCGACATATGGGCCGACCCGCACCCGATGCGCAAGCCCCGCATCTGGGAATGGAAGGACTGGACCGACGTCGTCGAGCACGCCTCGTTCGCCACTGGCACATTCTCCGAACCTCTGGCCTTCAGCCTCCGAGCATGGCGACACCTCCGCCACCGTCGACACGAGTTCGATCTGATCCAGGACAACCAGACGCTCGGCTGGGGAATCCTCAAGCTCCAGCAGGAGGGGTGGCCGATCCTCGAGACGATCCACCATCCGATCACGGTGGACCGCAAGCTCGAACTCGAGCACGCCCGGACCCCGTGGGAGAAGTTCGGCAAACGTCGTTGGTACGCGTTCACGAAGATGCAGACCAATGTCGCCAAGCGGCTGCCACGCATCATGTCGGTCAGCGAATCGTCGAAGGGCGACATCGCTGCAGATCACGGCGTCGACCCCAACCGGATCCATGTCGTGCCGGTGGGTGTCGACCCCGAATTGTTCCTGCCGGTCGACGGGGTGGAGCGCCGCCCCGGCCATCTCGTCACCACCGCGAGCGCCGACGTGGCGATGAAGGGTCTCAAGTACCTGCTCGAGGCGGTGGCCAAGCTCCGCACCGAGCGCCACATGGAGCTCACCATCATCGGCAAGCGCCGACCCGACTCCCACGCCAGCCAGACCATGACGAAGCTCGGGCTCGACGACTGCGTCAACTTCGTGTCCGGCGTCCCCGACGAACGGATCGTCGAGCTCTACAGCGAGGCCGAACTCGCGGTGGTGCCATCGCTCTACGAGGGGTTCTCGCTTCCGGCCATCGAGGCCATGTCGTCGGGTGTACCGCTGGTGGCCACCACCGGCGGTGCGCTGCCCGAGGTGGCCGGCACCCACGGCGAAACCTGCTTCCTCACCGAGCCGGGGGACTCCGAGGCCCTGGCCGCCACCATCCGCACCGCCCTCGACAACCCCGAGCTGCGGGCCAGGGTCGGAGCCGCAGGTCGCCAACGGGTGATCGACCAATGGAGCTGGCGCCATACCGCCATACGCACGGTCGAGCAGTACCGGATCCTCCTCGCGGAACACGCGGCACGGAACGGTGGTCGCTGATGCTCACCGTGGACTACGACCGACTCGATCTCCACCCGGGCGATCGGCTGCTGGACCTCGGATGCGGGTTCGGCCGACACACCTACGAAGCCCTTCATCGCGGGGCCCACGTCGTCAGCTGCGACATGGCCCTGCCTGAACTGGAGTCGATCCGCAACACCGCCCCGATGCTCATCGTCGACGACCTCTTCGACAAGCGACTCCTCCATGTCCAGGTCCAGGGCGACGGCACTCGCCTCCCCTTTGCGGACGGCTCCTTCGACAAGGTGATCGCGTCGGAGGTGCTCGAGCACGTGCCCGACGACGTGGCTGCCTACGCCGAACTCATGCGAATCGTCCGGCCGGGGGGCACGGTCGCCGTCACCGTCCCCGCCACCCTGCCCGAGAAGATCTGCTGGAAGCTCAGCTCGGACTATCACGCCCCTTCGGCGGAGGGAGGGCACGTCCGGATCTACACCGAGTCAGAGGTGCGGTCCAAGCTGTCGGCCGCGGGGCTCGACCCCGTGACCTCTCACCGCGCCCACGCCCTGCATTCGCCCTACTGGTGGCTGCGCTGCGCGGTCGGGGTCAACAACGAGATCGATGACAACTGGAGTGTCCGCCAGTACCACAAGCTGCTCGAGTGGGACATCGTGAAACAGCCACGGCTCACTCGCACCGCCGAGCGGATCCTCAATCCCGTACTCGGCAAGAGCCTCGTCGTGTACGCGACGAAGTCGCCGGAGCGGGCCGACGCACCGACGCGGGAGCACGCCAATGCCGCCTGAGATCCCAGGTCTGATCTCTGCCGACGACGTCCGCGCCACGGCTGACCACATCGCGGAGTGGCAGCTGCCGTCGGGCATGATCCCGTGGTTCCCCGGGGGGCACGCCGACCCGTGGAACCACGTCGAAGCGGCCATGGCCCTCGCCATCGGAGGACGGCGAGCGGAAGCGGAAGCCGCCTACCAGTGGCTCGTCGACATGCAGCGACCCGACGGCTCCTGGCATCAGTACTACCTCGAGCACGAGGTCGAACAGGACAAGCTCGACGCCAATGTCATCGCGTACATCGCGGCCGGCACGTGGCACCACTTCCTGCTGTACCGCGACCAGGGATTCATCGAGGCGTTGTGGCCAGTGGTCGATCGAGCGATCGAGTTCGTGCTCGACCTGCAGCAGCCGCGCGGCGAGATCCTCTGGGCTCGCCACCCGGACGGCACCCCTTGGCCCTTTGCCCTGCTCACCGGGTCGTCCTCGATTGCGCACAGCCTTCGTTGCGCGATCGCCATCGCCCAGGAACTCGGTGAGGAGCGCCCTGACTGGGAACTCTCGTTGGCCCAGCTGGCTCACGCCATTCGCTACCACCGCGCCGACGCGTTCTCGCCGAAACATCGATGGGCGATGGACTGGTACTACCCCGTCCTGTCGGGAGTCATCACCGGGGAGGCCGGACGCGCCCATCTCGCCGAGCGGTTCGACACGTTCATGCTCGACGAGGAAGGCATCCGATGCGTCAGTGATCGGCCTTGGGTGACCGCCGCCGAGACGTGTGAGTGTGCGCTCGCCCACCTCGGGGTCGGCGAGCGCGAGACGGCGTTCCGCCTGTTCGCCGCCGCCCAGAAACTGCGCGAGCCGGATGGCAAGTACATTACCGGCATGGTGCATCCAGACGGCGTTCTGTTCCCACCCGACGAACGCTCGACCTACACCGCTGCTGCCGTGGTGCTCGCCGCGGAAGCGCTCGATGGCTCCAGTCCGGCGGCCCGCCTCTTCTCGGACCACAGTTTCCTTCCGGCGATCATCGACATCGATCCCGTCGACGTCGACGAGCCGGTCCGCGACTGACGCGCCCGCTTCAGCCACGATGCAGGAGGACCACCGGCGAGCTCCCGCTCGCTCAGCCGGTGGCCCCCAGTCGGGGGTCTGACGGCAACGGTCGTGTCAGTACGACCGGTCCTCAGTCCGCCTCGATGCTGGCTGCATCCGCCGCCCGCTCCCCCAACAACGGGTGCTTGTGCGCTCCGGTTTACCGAGTCGATGCCGGGGACCTATTCCCCTAGTCCAACGACCCACGTCGGATGGGTCCGATGACCCAGCCGACGACCGGCTCAGCAGGACCGGACAGGAGCCGGCGGATCGGGGTGAGCACGGACCGACCGTGTCAGCCGGTCCGATTCAGATGCCGTCGGCGATCCGCTCGAGCACCCGGAGGGATCCGGTGGCGGACAGCTCCCCGAAGGCACCCGACTCCATTGCCCGGCAATAGATCTCGTAAGGCGGACGACCTCCGTCGGCCGGGTCCGGGAAGACGTCGTGGATGAGGAGCCGGCCTCCGGGCACCACATGGGGGACCCACGTCTCGTAGTCCCGGTGGGCGGGATCCTCGCCGTGGCCCCCGTCGATGAAGAGCAACGACAGCGGCGTACGCCACACCGAACCGACCGTCGGCGAGTCACCGATCAACGCGACCACGACCCCCTCGAGTCCGGCATCGTGGATGGTGCGGCGGAAGTGGGGGAGCGTGTCCATCTTCCCGATCTCGGGATCGACGAGGTCCGGTTCGTGGTGTTCCCAGCCCGCCTGGTTCTCCTCCGAGCCGCGGTGATGGTCGAGCGCGAAGAGCACCCGACCTGCCTCGCGCGCCGCCGCACCGATGTAGACCGCCGACTTCCCGCAGTAGCTGCCGACTTCGAGGAACGGCCCGTCCACCTCGACTGAGCGGGCCGCGTCGAAGAGCGCGAGTCCTTCGTCCGGTGGCATGAACCCCCGAGCCGCCTCGGCGTGCGCCCGCGACTCCTGGTCCATTCAGGCGGTTTCTGCGGCGACCGCGTCAGGCGCGTGCTCACCGTGGTGCAGCGCCGCCCACATCACCTTGTCGAGGAAGAGGTACTTGGCCACCCAGACCACGCCGTAGGCGGCGAGGCTCGTGAACATCAAGACGATGGTGGCGTCGGTGGATCGCTCGACGATTGCGATCATGGACGCCGAGAAGGCGAGGCCGATGATCGCGATGATCCAGAACGGCAGGACCTCCGACCGGAAGCTGACCTTGCCGTCGGCCTTCCAGACCCACTGGCGACTGAGGATGTAGGCCGGGATCGCGGAGATCATGGCCGCGGTGACCTGAGATGGGACACCCCCCATGTCGAAGACCTCGAGACACACCGCCAGGATGGTCTGCCCGACCAGCACGTTGACCACCGAGACACCGCAGTAGCGCAGCAGCTTGTCGCGGTGTTCGACGTAGAGGCGCATGAGCCTGCTCGGCGAATCGGACACAGAGCCAGAGGTTACCTTCATCGTGTTCCTTGTCGGTCGGGCCGGCGGTGGAGTTGACCCTCAAGTCGCGGCCCGGCCGGGCATAGTGGACGCATGCAACAAGACGTCGACGCGCTGGTGGCGCTCCTCGACCTCGAGGCGATCGAGGTCAACATCTTCCGCGGCGTGTCGCCAGACGAGAACCGCCAGCGGATCTTCGGCGGTCAGGTCGCCGGTCAGGCCATGGTCGCGGCAGCCCGGACGGTCGACCCGGATCGGCCGGTGCATTCGCTCCATGCCTACTTCCTCCGTCCGGGTGATCCCACCGTGCCCGTGCTGTACGAGGTCGATCGAATCCGCGATGGCAAGTCGTTCACCACACGGCGGGTGGTGGCCATCCAGCATGGTCGTCCGATCTTCAACATGTCGGCCTCGTTCCACATCCAGGAACCAGGTCTCGAGTATCTGGAGCCGATGCCGGCCGACGTGCCGGCACCCGAATCCCTCCCTACCCGCGAAGAGCGCCACGAAGCGGCCGGGATCCCCGACAGCGGCGGGATGCGGGCACTCGACACCCGGTACGTCACCGCCGACCCGTTCAACCGCGACGAACCACTCCCGCCCTATCAGCGGGTCTGGTTCCGGGCCGATGGCCAGCTCCCCGACGATCCGATCCTCCACACCTGTCTCCTCACCTATGCATCGGACATGACCCTTCTCGACGCCACGACCCTCCCCCATGGCCGGGCGCAGTACGACCTGATGCTGGCGTCGCTCGATCACGCCATGTGGTTCCACGGTCCCTGCCAGGCCGACGAATGGCTGCTGTACGACCAGCACACACCTGCATCGGGAGGTGCCCGAGGCCTGGCCACCGCCCGGGTGTTCAGCCACGACGGGCGACTGGTGGCATCCGTCATGCAAGAAGGGCTCATCCGGCGGATCACCACGTGAGCCGACGCCTGCGCGCGGCGTTCCTCGTCGCGTTCGTCTTCGCGGCGGCCTGCGGGGCCGACGAGCCGGCGCCGGAGGCCGGTCGCACAACCGTGCCGTCGATCACGTCGGCGCCGGCGGGCTCCTCCTCGGGGGATGTTCCGCCGGTCGACTCGGGAGACGATGGCGGGACTGGCGACTCGACGGCCACGACGACCCTCGCGCCGACTCCGACTGCTGCTCCCTTCGGAGATCTGGACGCGGTCGAGATCCGTCTCACCGAGCTGGTCCGGCTCGACGAGCCGATCGACACCGCAGTTGCGCCGAACGGCGAATGGTGGATCGCCGAACGCGGTGGCCGGGTGCTCGTCATCGACCCGACCAACGGCGCTGTGGGTGACGTCGTGGTCGATATCTCCGGCGACACCCGCGCCAGCGGCGAACGAGGACTCCTCGGAATCGCCGTGGACGAGACCGCGCTCTACGTCAACTTCACGGATCGCAGCGGCACCACTCACGTGGAGGCGTTCGTGCTCGACGACCGTGGGCGGCCCGCTGATCGCCATTCCCTTTTGACCATCGACCAGCCCTTCGCCAACCACAACGGCGGCGCCATGGCCATCGGTCCGGACGGCCATCTGTACGTCGGAGTCGGCGATGGCGGCAGCGGCGGCGATCCCCTCGGCTCCGGTCAGGATCCCAGCACCCTCCTCGGGGCGATTCTCCGGATCGACCCGACGCCCGGTGCGGACACCCCCTATGCGATCCCCGCCGACAACCCCTTCGCGGATGGGGCCGAGGGTACGCCGGAGATCTTCATGATCGGAGCCCGCAACCCGTGGCGGATCTCGTTCGATTCGGTCACCGGCGATCTCTGGGTCGCCGATGTCGGCCAGAACCTCTATGAGGAGATCACCCTCCTGCTGGCATCCAACGGGTGGGGTCGGGGCGCGAACCTCGGCTGGAATCTCCGCGAGGGAACCCATGAGTTCTCCGGAGACCGGCCCGACGGCAACGTCGACCCGGTGTTCGAGTACGCCCACGGTGGCGACCCCACAGGATGCTCGATCAGCGGCGGCTACGTCTATCGAGGGACGGCGATCCCCGATCTCGTGGGTAGCTACGTCTTCGGCGACTACTGCACCGCCAGACTGTGGGCTGTCTCCATCGCCGACGCGGAAGTGGCCTTCCGCGACCTTGGCCATGCGGTACCGGGCGGGAACCTCGCCGGATTCGGGGTCGACCCGGCGGGCGAGCTGGTGGCGCTGTCGCTCGCCGGCTCGGTGGTGAGGATCGAGGCCTCGTGACCGCTCGGCCGCGCGTCGCAGTCACGACGTTCGTGACTCTCGGGCTTCTCGCGGCGTCGTGTGCGGGCGAGCGCCCGAGTCTCGACGCCAGCCAGATCCTGCCGAGCAGCACCACGACCTCGACGACGACCACCACCACCACGGTCACCACGACCGTCGCACCCGAGCCCGGGGTCCTCGACGGGTCACCGGCGCCGGACGGTCGCCGGTACCCCGGCATCCCGACCGACGCCCGCGATATCGGTGCGCGTCTCGTCGAGGTCGAGTGGCTGGTCCGCGGCACTCCGCTCGACGACCCCGACTTCCCCGACCTCGCTCACGAACAGCAGGTGCTGTATCGCCACATCGGGCGGCACCCCGAGTGGCTTCCGGAGATCTGGGACCTCATCCCGGGGACGCTGGCGGAGTCGATCGAACTCCAGATCCTCGCCCGCCAGTCGATCGCCGGGATCCCTCACGGTGACCCGCCGGTGAACGTGCCGGCCTGGCGGATCATCGAACCCCTCCCAGCGGACGAACTCCTGGCCTTGTACGAACAGGCCGGCAACGAGACCGGCATCCACTGGTCGTATCTGGCCGCGATCAACTTCATCGAGACCGGATTCGGCCGGATCGCCGGGGTGTCGACCGCGGGGGCTCAGGGTCCGATGCAATTTCTCCCCACGACGTGGGAGGAGGTGAGCGATGGCGACATCAACGATCCGTTCGACGCAATCCCTGCGGCCGCCCTCTACCTGGTCCGGCGAGGTGGGCCCGAGGACATGGAGCGCGCCCTGTGGGGCTACAACAACTCCGACTCCTACGTCGACGCGGTCACTGCCTACGCCGACCTCTTCCGCATCGACATCGCCAGCTACTACGCGGCGCATGCCTGGGAGATTCACTACTCGGCGGCGGCAGGTGATCTCTGGTTGCCGGTCGGCTATCTCCGCACCGAGTCGACCCCGGTGGAGCAGTATCTGGACGAGGCGCCCTGGTCCGCCCCTCCCCCGGCGTCCTCGCCGTAACGTGGCATCCCATGAGTGACGACGGCGCCGTGCAGATCTACATCGCCACCGAGGTCGACGACGAACTGATGGCGGCCTTTGACCGTCTCGTGCCGCAGTTGTCGAGGTCGAACCCGCCACCTCCCCGACATCTCGTCGAGGACATGGTCGGCTCGGCTGCCTCCACGGTCTTCATGGCTCGTGATCACAGCGGCATTCTGGGCACCCTAACGCTGGCGATGTTTCGGATTCCCACCGGTCTCCGGGCCTGGATCGAAGACGTGATCGTCGATGACGCTGCCCGCGGCAAGGGCGTGGGTCGCCTGTTGAACGAGGCGGCGATCGAGCACGCGTTCGAGGCCGGGGCGATCACCGTGGATCTCACATCCCGGCCCTCTCGTGAGGCCGCCAACCGGCTCTACGCCCGCATGGGTTTCATCCAGCGCGACACCAACGTCTACCGCTACTCCCCACCCGAACAACTCGACTCCTGAGTTGTTTCGCTGGTGCCAGGCACCCGAAACAACTCACCTCGGAACGCCGACGGATCAGCCGGCGGTACCCCGGCGTTGGCTCAGGTTCCGCTCGATCTCGAGTTGAAGCTCCCTGCTCCGCTCTTCGTCCTCTTGAATCAGGTGCGCTTCGGCACCGAACACCGACGGCGCCGGCCCGACCGGTTCACCCGGCCCTCCGATGATCCGCTCGAATGCCCTCGTCAGCCACGCCTTCATGTCCGCCTCCCAACTCAGATGAACGAACGTACCCGAGTGGACCGAACCGTCGCAGTCGCGGAGGAGAGGCGAGCGACGCGGAGTGCTGCAATCCCTCAAGGACGAGTTGTTTCGGGTGCCTGGCACCAGCGAAACAACTCAGGTGGTAGTGCCGTCGAGGATCATGACGGTCTTGAGGTCGGCGTGGAACTCGAGGGCATGGTCGCCACCTTCGCGGCCGATGCCGGAGATCCCGCAGCCGCCGAAGGGGGCGGTGAGGTCCCGCACCAGGAAGGTATTCACCCAGACCAGCCCGGCCCGGAGTTCGCGTCCGAGCCGCTCGGCCCGCTCCCGCGAACCCGTGTAGACGATGGCCGACAAGCCGTACTCGGTGGAGTTCGCCAGCTCGATCGATTCGGCCTCGTCGGCGAAGGTCTGGATCGTGAGCACCGGCCCGAAGATCTCACTCTGCACGACCTCGCTCTGGTTCGAAGCGGGCTCGATCAGGGTCGGCTCATAGTGGAGCGACCCTTCGACCTTTTGCCCACCCCGCACGATCGTGTCGCCGTTGGCCCGAGCCCGCTGCACGAACCGGTCGACGTTGTCGCGATGGTCGGGGTGCGCGAGTGGCGCGACGTCGGTGGCGGGATCTCGGGAGTCACCGAGAACCAGGGCATCGACCTCTGCGTGGAACCGCTCGAGGAACTGGTCGCGGATCGACGCCTCGACCAGCAGGCGGGTGCCCGACAGGCACACCTGGCCGGAGTCGTCGTATTGCCACGCGGCCTTCTTCGCCGCGGCATCCAGATCGGAGTCGGCAAAGACGAGCAATGGGTTCTTCCCGCCGAGCTCGGCAGTGAACGGCACCAGGTTGTCGGCGGCGGCCCGGCCGATGTGGCGAGCCGTCGGAGGCGAACCGGTGAACGTGATCCGGCGAACTCGCGGGTCGGCGACGAGTGCGGCACCCACCTCCTCGCCGATCCCCTGCACCAGGTTGTAGGCGCCGGGAGGGAAGCCCGCCTCCATCGCCAGCTCGGCAAGCAGACCGGCAGAAAGCGGGGACCACTCGGCCGGCTTGTGGATCACCGAATTGCCGGACGCGAGGGCCGGCGCCAGCTTCCAGGTCGACAGCATGAACGGGGCGTTCCAGGGAGTGATGACGACCGCGGGCCCGGCCGGCATCCGGACGACCCGGTTGTCCATGTCCTTGGCCGCCCAGTGCCGTTCCTCGTGGGCAACGATGAGGTCGGCGTACAGGCGGAAGTTGGTGGCTCCACGGGCCACGAGGCGGAGCTTCATCGACTCCTCGAGGAACCCCATGTCGAGGCACTCGACATGGGCGATCTCCTCGTTGCGGGATTCGATCAGGTCGGCCAACCGGTGCATGACCTCGGCCCGTTCCTCGACCGTGAACCGGCCCCATACGCCGAATCCCTCGACCGCGGCGGCGACGGCTGCATCCGCGGTCGTGGCATCGCCTCGGGCGACCTCGGCGAGCATCATCTCTTCCCAGCCGAGCGGCGAGCGGGTCTCGAATGTGGTCGGCGATCCGACCCACGCACCCCCGATGAGATGACCCGTGGGGACGGAGACGCCGTCGACGTCGGCCCGCAGGCCAGCCCCGTCAGTCATCGAGTTCGCTCTCGTAGTGCTTGGCCCCGGGACCGAGAGGGGCGCGGATGCCGCGGAACTCCCAGTCACCACCCTGGGCGGTGGACATGACCTCTTCGGAACGAGACACCTGCGCACCGACGTCGGTCCGGATCGGTGTGGGTCCGGTCACGATCGTGTTGGTGAGCTCACCCAACCCCTCGACCGCCACGGTCACGACGTCGCCCGGATACACGGTGCGGGAGTTGGCCGGCGTCCCTGACAGCAGGATGTCGCCCGGCACGAGGGTGATGGTGCGGGCGATGTCGGCGACGATGTAGTGCATGTCCCACTCCATCTCGTCGGTGGTGGCGTCCTGCTTCACCTCTCCGTTGACGATGGTCTGGATCCGCTTGCCTCGGAAGTCCCAGTCGGTGATCAGGCCCGGACCGATCGGGCACAGGGTGTCGCTGCCCTTGACCCGCAGCATCGACCCGGCGTCGGTGTCGCGGAAGTCGTGCAGGCCATAGTCGTTGGCCACCGCGTATCCGGCGATGTAGTCGCCGGCATCCTCGGGAGCGACATTGCGGCACGTCTTGCCGATGACGATGGCGATCTCACCCTCGTAGTTCAGCCAATCACAACCCTCAGGCCGCACCACGTCGGCACCATGTCCGCAGAGTGCGGTGATGGGCTTGTGGAAGTAGGTAGGTGCCGGCGGGAGCTTGGTCATGAACTCCTCGACGCGGCTTCGGTAGTTGAGGTGGATGCAGATGATCTTGGTGGGCTCGACCGGGGAGAGGTGCACCGCATCGGCGATCGCGACCCGTCGACCGTCTCCTGCAACCAGCTCCTCCCCCTGTCGCTCGACGTCCACCGGATAGCCGTCGAGCAGGATGCGTCGGTACTCAGTCATGACGGGAGACCCTAGCTGACCAGTCGATCTTTTGGTACCGAACGATCTCTGCCGTGCCTTCCGAACGCCGTATCGTTGGGCACCGAACGACCACCCGGGGTCCCCGTGTCCACTCCTCCCACCGACGAACACCTCCTCGCCACCGAGCGCGACATTCGTGAGCGGTTGGGAGACCGGCCCCTGGACTTCGAGTCGCTCCACGCGATCTCCAACATCTACCGCGCCGGTACTGCGGTCCGCCGCAAGGCCGAGCGGGAGATCCTGGCCGCCCACAATCTGTCGTGGGGCGGATTCACGATCCTGTGGGTGCTCTGGGTGTGGGGTGAGATGGAAACCGCACAGCTCGCCGGAGAGTGCGGGCTGGCCAAGGGCACCCTGACCGGTATGGTCTCGACCCTCGAGAAGCAGGACCTCGTCACCCGCGAACGGGTCGAGGCCGACCGACGCCGGGTGATCGTCGCCCTCACCGATCCGGGCCTCGCCCTCATCGAGGACCTCTTCCCGCGGTTCAACGCCCACGAGACCGCCATGTCGGCGGGGCTCAGCGCCGAGGAGAAGCTCGAGCTGGCTCGCCTCCTGCGCAAGGTGATCCAGAACGCCAACGGCGAGAGCTGATCGATCGCCCGCCTGACAGCCCCTCCCCGGTCTCTTAGGCTGACCACGAAGGGCGGTCGAAATGAACACCAAGGCGACGGTCGAGCCTCGTACCGCAGGCATCGTGATCGGCGGCATCATCGCGTTGTCGGTCATCATCGGCATCCTGTCGAGCGGCGGGGGCGACGACGACTCTGCGTCGATCGATCTGCCGCTCGACACGACGACCACCACGGCGGCGGCCAGCACCACGGCAGTCCCAGCCGACGGCGATCACCCCGACGTCGAATCGATCGACTGCAACCTGCTCCTGACCCAGGACGAACGCGACGATGCGCTCGGCACCTGGGAGCGAGACGACATCCCTGCATCACTGCACTTCTCACGTGGCGAGTTCTGTTCCGAGGAGTTCGACGGGGAACCGGAGTTCTTCGTCCGAATCGAGCCCGGGGAGCCCGAAGACTTCCTGCCCGGCACCCAGATCGACGGCGTCACCGGCGTCGAGGTGGCCGGGGTCGGAGACGCGGCCCGCTGGTACGACAGCGAGGCCGGAACGCTCAGCGTCGGGGTCGAGTCCGAGTTGGGCATCCTCATCTATCGGATCGTTCTCGGCCGACCCGACGTCACCAGCGAGGAGCGACTCGAGATCGCCAAGACTCTCGCGGGACATGCGCTCTCCCGCTTCCCTGGAGTCGAGCCACCACCGCCCCCGGAACCGGAGATCACCACCTTCGAAGCCCCGCCGGTCGACCTCCCTCCAAACACCTGGGTCGGCCAGATCCTCGCCGCCGAGGAATCGGGCGAAATGACCCGAGGCGAGGCCATCGTCCAGACACTGAGGGTGTTCCTCGGCGAACTCAACCCCGAGGAGGGCCCCGGCGGGGGAGCCCCGGCCGACTGGTCCAGCAGCCGCGTCATCGCCATGGCTCGGGACTACACGATGACCGGCCCCGATGACGAAGTCCGCGCCGAGGTCGGCGCACTCCTCGACCGCCTCCTTCCCCCTCTCGACGACCTCCGGGCGGTGACCGCGGTCCCGGATCCGGAGCCCGAAGGAGCCGATGGAGGCGATGGAGGCGATGGAGAAGAGTCGGCCGCCGTGTTCGCGCCGCGCCCGATGTTGGCTCGGTCACCGCTCGCGGCAATCGCGCCGGCCCAGGACGATCAACCCGTCCCCGACTATTGCGAGCAATTCGGCGTGGCTCCGCCGTGTCTGGTCGAGATCCAGGTCCCGGCACTCGAGCAGCAGTGGCCCGGCAAGTACTCCGTCATACGACCGACCTCCGAGGTCTTCGACGGGTGGGACACACCAACGATCGATCTCGTCCTCGCTGCCTTGGCCGAATCCGTCACGAAGTACGAGGCGTACGGCGAAAGCGAGATGCCCCCGACAACGCTGCTGCTCTCCACCTTCGCCAACAACCCGACTGCGGTCCACACCGAGTTCCACGGGGGTCAGGACTGCACCGTCGGAGTGTGGCCCCAGGGTCCCAACACCAGTGACGCGGCGAGGTACCAGCAGTTGATCGCCACGGCGATCGCCCAGTGCCTGATCGCCAACACCTTCAGGGATCAGAACCCCCTCGAGTTCAATCAGACCCAGTGGTGGAGCGATGCTCTTGCTGTCGTCCTCTCGGACACGGTGTATCCGTTGGCGGGGAAGGAGTCAGAGCTCGCCCCACGGCTGAGGGACGTCGATCTCCAGCTGACCCTTCTTCAGCGCCGGTACGAGAACTGGGCGTACTTCGAACTCCTGACCCAGCAGATGTCGGTCGAGAACGTCTTCGTCGCGGTGAGGGGGCTGGACGCTTCTCTTGACGGCGTGTTCGCCGACTTCTGGCACGACTTCAACGTCGACCTGAGCGATGGAATCATCCACGATGCGAGCGGGACCGGCCCGGCGTTCGTCCCGCGGAAAGAAGAAGTGGTCATCACCGGTCCGATCACCTTCGATCTCACGCCATCCCGCTTCTTCAGCGCTCGAGGCCACATGAGCGTGGCCAACGGCCAGAAGGCCTGCGCGGAATACGACCTGACCGGCGACATCGTGGCCACGTGGCGACCGGGCGATGTCGGCCCACCGGCAGGAGGCTGGTCCGAGGACCTTCCGGTCGAATTCAGCGGGGGCGACATCCTGATCCTCGTCACCGCCACCGCCGACGACGCGGACTTCGTCATGAGGGTCACTCGAGTGGTCGACGTCGATGATGAGTGCGAGGAAGAGGACGAGACAGACGAAGGCGACGCCGGCGCCGACGCCTCAGGCGGCGGGTCGGGAGAGGCCGAACCGCCCGGGGTCTGCCAGCTCGAGTGCGAACCGTCGGACTACTACTGGATCGGCCGTCCGAGCTGGTAGACGGGCCGGTCAGTCGACCAGGCCGATCCACCGAAGGAAGTTCTCGATCAACGTCCGACCGGCCGGGTGATCGTCGGTCCAGTATTCCGGGTGGAACTGGGTGCCGACCATGCGGCGATCGTCGTTCACGGCCATCTGCACCGGCGTCACCTCGCTGCGGGCCACGGCCTCGAAGCCGGGCGGAAGCTCAGGCACGTGCAGACCGTGGGCGTGACGGAACACCGGTGCGTCGCCGAGCCCGGCCAGCAGCGGGTGGTCCGCAACCAGCTCGACGGGGTGGTAGCCGAACTCCCCCAGCCGTCCGCTGGGGAAGCGGATGATCATGTCGCCTTCCTCGGCTTCGTCGGGAAGGTCGAGCGGCACGACCGCGGCTCCGAGCGCATTCGTCATGGCCTGGAAGCCACCGCAGAACCCGAAGACGGGAAGGCCCGAGTCGCGGACGATCGAACGGAGTGGGTGCAGTTCGTCCGGGTCGTAGCGGGCCGGGTCGGTGCCGTTGCCGCTGATGAAGATCGCCTCGGCGCCGAGTTGCTCGAGCAGATCCGAGCTGATCCGGTCGTATCGCACCAGATGGCAGGGCCGTTCTGACACGTCCTCGAGTCGATACGTGATCCACGTGCGTGCCGCCTGGACGCGCTGCCCCCAGTCGGCATCGGTTGCGTCTGCGTGTTCGTAGTCGACGAAGACCAGCATCATCAGTCCTTGCGAGATCTCGGCACCAGGGGGCCAGAGATTGTCCTCTCCATGCCCAGATCTCGGTTAGTTGAGGTATCCGCCTCGGGTCTGGGGGAGCTTCATGTCGAGGATCCGCGAGGCGACGACGGTCCGCAGGATCTGGGCGGTGCCGCCCCCGATCGTGAACATCCGAACGTCTCTGTACATCCGCTCCAGCGCGTTGTTCCGGGAGTATCCCGCGGCGCCGAAACACTGGAGCGCATCGCTGACCACGCGGATCGCCGCCTCGGCCGTGAAGATCTTCGCCTGAGCCGCCAACGCGGGGTCGGGGAATGGACTTCCGTCCGGACCTCGCGATTCGGCGGCGCGGTAGGTGAGGCTGCGGGCCGCTTCGAGCTGGACCGACATGTCGGCGAGGATCCACTGCAGACCTTGGAACTCGGCGATGGGCCGACCGAACTGTTCGCGCTCCTTCACGAAGTCGCGAGCGAGGTCGTAGGCGCCGGTGGCGAGGCCGAGGCCGACCGTTCCGGCCCCCACCCGTTGGCTGTTGTACGCATTCATCAGGTCTGCGAAGCCGCGCCGGAATCCGGACGGCGGTAGGACGACCATGTCGTCGGCCACCTCCATGTCCTCGAAGATCACCTCCCGCTCGGGGATCCCGCGTAGGCCCATGGTCGGCTCACGTTCGCCCATCCGCAGGCCCGGCGTCTCGTCGCGGATGGCGAGGAACCCGCCGATTCCCTGCTCCTCTCCGGCTTCGTCGTAGACCCGGGCGAACACCAGGTGCAGCTTCGAGACTCCACCGCCCGTGATCCAGTGCTTCTTGCCGTTGAGGACATAGCGATCACCTCGGCGATCCGCCCTCGTCGTCATCTCCGAGGCAGCCGACCCGGCCTCGGGTTCGGTGATGCAGATCGCCGGCTTGTCGCCCCCGAGCACCATCTCCGCCGCCAGCTTGCGCTGGGTGTCAGTGCCGTAGGCCATCACTGCCGAGATCGCGCCCATGTTGCACTCGACAGCGATCCGTCCGGTGACACCGCAGACCTTGGCCATCTCCTCCACCACGAGGACTGCGTCGAGGAACGACCACCCCGGCCCACCGAGCTCGGCGGGGACCGTCATACCGGTGAAGCCTGCTTCCTGGAGTGCAGCGACGTTGTCCCACGGGTACTCCTCGGTTCGGTCCACGTCGGCGGCTCGCGGTGCGATGACTTCAGAAGCGAGTTCGCGGGCCCGAGCCTGGATGGCGAGTTGGTCGTCGGTCAGAGCCCAGGTCATGGGGAGACTCCCTCGATGAGGGCCGCTGATGCGGCCCGGGTGAGTGGAACGAGGTCGCGCTGAGCATTGCTCCCGCCGATGCGGTGGACCTCGGGACCGATCGCGTCGAAGCCGGCGACTGCACTGGAGTGATCGCCCGCCGCGTACGCACGGAACGCGCCAACGAGCGGACGCACCACCTCACGGAAGGTCCGATCGATCTCGGATGCCGGTTCGGAGTGCGAGGCCACCAGCCCGCCGAAGAACGCGGCTGCGCCGGGGTGATCTGGCTGGCGGAAGAACACCATCGCGGCGTGGAGGTCGAGGAAGCCACAGGTGTGGACTTCGGCCTTCTGTGACCAGCGGTCGGCCAGCTCGCCCCAACGGGCGCCGACGTCGACCCCTGCCAGCTCCAGTCGCCACAACAGCGACGTGAGATCGCACAACCGGAAGGCCGTCGTGGCGATGGGCAGCAGCTGATCGTGGATCGCCACGGCTCGTTCCATCTCGCCGCCGGCGAGGAGTCGGATGGCGAGATGCCACCACACGTGGGTCGACAAGAGGTCCTGACCGTGCCAGGCCGCCTCCGGTTGATCGAGCAGATCGATCGCCTTGGTGTGCTCGTCGGTCGTCTCGTAGACGTGGGCCAACGCGTGGCGGGCCCACACATCGTCTGGATCGATGTCGAGTGCGAGCCGTCCCATCTGCTCGGCCTCCGCGAGCCGCCCGCTCTCACAGAGCGAGAACGAGAGCTGGCCGAGGAGGAAGCCGTGGTCTGGGTCCTCCGGCAACCAGTGATCCGCAGCGGCCAGCGAGGAACGCAGCCGGCGATCGTTGTCACCGACATGGAGGTACACATCGTGGGCGAATCGGACTGCCGCGTAGTCATGGCCGGTCGCGGCGATCTCGTCCCACGCCTCGCCGGCCGCGGTGAAGTCGCCCCGTACGAGGGGTTCGACGGCGGCCGCGTGGGCTCGCTCCCGAGCACCGCCATCACCCGACCGCTCCCGGACCCGCCCGACTTCGGTCATCAACGCCGGAGCGTCGAGTGGGCTGCCGGCGAGGACGTGATAGGTCGCACAGAAGACGGACCCGAGTGAGAACGCCGGGTCACCGGAATTTGCGTCGGCCAGGTCGGCCATGGGGTCACCGCGGAACTGGTTGAGGCTGCGCCACGCCCGGTTCCAGGCGTCGATGCTCAGCCGGTTACCGCTGATCGGCTCCCGCCAGGTGTCGATCATCGGCTCGGCTCGGTGACCCGCACGTCGACGCGCTCGATGCCGTTGACAAAGTTGGACAGCACGAAGTCGGGACCCCCGGTGACCTCGATCGACAGCTCGCGCTCGACGATCTCGTCGATCAGGATCGAGATCTCCAACCGGGCGAGCGACGCGCCGAGGCAGAAGTGGGGTCCACCGCCGCCGAACGCGACGTTCGGTGGGCGGAGGGGCCTGCCCACGTCGAAGCGGAGCGGGTCGGGGAACACGGCGTCGTCGAAGTCGGCGGACGAGTACCACATGACCACCTTCTCCCCCTCCTTGATCGCCGTGCCGGCCAGCTCGGTGTCACGGGTGGCGGTTCGCCGGAAGTAGAGGATCGGTGAGGAGTAGCGCACGACCTCTTCCGCCGCGGTGTCGAGCAGTGATCGATCGTCCCGCACCCGGGCGAACTCCTCGGGAAAGCGGTGGAGGTGGGTGGCCAGGTGGGCCATCGACCCGCGGGTGGTCTCGTTTCCAGCGAAGATCATCAGCCTGAAGAAGTTGGTGAACTCACCATCGGTCAGCCGTTCGCCGTCGACCTCTGCATTGATGAGCTTCGTGATCAGATCGTCGGTCGGCTCCCGTCGCCGACGCTTGGCCAGCTCCCGGGCGTACTCGGCCATCCCGTGGGCCGCCGGACTGTCGAACGGCAGGAGCCTCAAGTCGGTGGTGTTGCCGTAGGCCGTCGGCTCCAGCGGTTCGTTGGACGTGCCGGCGACGAGGTAGTCCGACAGCTCGATCATGTAGTCGTGGTCTTCCGCCGGCACGCCCATGATGTCGCAGATCACCGAGATCGGGATCGGCTTGGCCACCATGTCGTGCCAGTCGCCGCCTCCCGCGGCAACCACTGCGTCGAGGCAGTCCCGGACTCGCTGCCGAATCGCACCACGATGGGCTTCGATGTGACGAGGGGTGAACGCCGTGGAGACGAGCCGCCGGAGACGGGTGTGGCGGGGCGGGTCCATGTCGATCATGGATGCCCTGGCGTCGAGGGCATCCTCGTCGATGTCGTAGATCTGGATGTGGCCCTTCGCCGACGAATACGTCGCCGGGTCACGCGACACCTCGACCACGTCGGCATGACGGGTGACCGCCCAGAATCCATCGTCTGGATCGCCACCGATGGCGTTCCAGACCAGGCCCGGCATGGCGCGGATCTCGGCGAACACCTCGTGCGGGATGCCGTCGACGTAGAGCTGGGGATCGGCGAGATCGGCAGGAGCCAGGGTCTTGGTGGTCATCGTTCTTCCCTCTTGTTGCTGCCGCAACGGGCCGGGTGGCCCCGCTCCCGATGGTCGCTCATCCGATCATCCGATCACGAAGGGGTCGCGGGTGTTGCCGGTGAGCTCGACCCACACGACCTTGGTGACGAGGAACTCGTCGATCGCCTCGAGCCCGTTGTCCTTGCCGTGGCCGGACTGCTTCACCCCACCGAACGGCGCCATGTAGGAGACGTTGCGGTAGGTGTTGATCCACACCGTGCCCGCCTGGAGCCGGCGGGCCATACGATGGGCACGCCGGACGTCGGACGTCCACACACCGGCCGCGAGGCCGTAGTCGGAGTCGTTCGCCAGGGCGACCGCCTCGTCCTCGTCGGAGAACGTCATCACCGCGAGCACCGGGCCGAATACCTCGCGCTGAACGATCGTGGTCCGGTTGTCGACGTCGGTGATGACGGTCGGCCGCACGAAGCGTCCACCCAGGTCGGGGTCGACCACGCCGCCCGCCGCGATGGTGGCGCCCTCGTCGCGGGCCTGCTGGATCATCGCCAGGATCCGGTCACGCTGATCGTCGGAGGCCGCGGGACCCATCTCGGTGGTGACGTCACTCGGATCGCCGAGCACGATCGTCTCGGCACGGGCGACGACCCGTGAGATGACGTCCTCGGCGATGTCCTCGTGGACGTAAGCGCGCGAACCCGCCACGCAGGTCTGGCCGCTCGCGGCGAAGATGCCGGCCAGCAGGCCGTTGGTCGCCGCCTCGGGGTCGGCGTCATCGAAGATGATCTGTGGGGACTTGCCTCCCAGCTCCAGGACGGTCGGCGTGAGGTTCTCCGCTGCGGCTCGGGCCACGTGGCGGGCAGTGACCTCGCCTCCGGTGAACGTGATCATGTCGATGTCGGGATGGGACGTGATGGCGGCACCGACCTCGGCACCCCCGGTCACCACATTGATCACCCCTGGAGGGAAGCCGGCCTCCGCGGCCCGCTCGGCCAGCATCAGGGCCGTCACCGGCGTGATGTCGGAGGGCTTTACGACCACCGTGCATCCCGCAGCGAGGATTGGGGCGAGCTTCCAGGTGAGCAGCGCCAAGGGGGAGTTCCAGGGCACGATCGCCCCTACGACGCCCACCGGCATCTTCTCGGTGTAGACGAGGAAGTCGGGTGAGGGACTCGGCAGCTGCTCACCGGCGATCTTGTCGGCCTGACCGGCGAAGAAGTCGTAATAGCCTTTCAGACTCTTGGCCTGGGCGGAGGTCTCCCGGATGATCTTGCCGTTGTCGCGGGTCTCGATCTTCGACAGCTCCTCTGCGTCACGCGTCAAGAGCTCACCGAGGCGCCGCATGAGGCTGCCACGTTCCACCCCCGACATCGAGGCCCAGGGGCCCTCGTCGAACGCGCGACGAGCGGCGGCCACCGCGACCTCCACTGCCGCGGGGTCGTCGGCCACTTCGGCCCAGGCCTCTCCCGAGAACGGGTTGGAGGTCGACATGCGACGACCATTCGGCGGCGCCACGAAGCCGCCGTCGATGAAGTTGTCGAAGATCTCGGTCACCGACTCAGCCCTCGCCCACGATCGAGATCGCACTGCTCGGGCACTTGTCGATCACGACGTCAGCACGGGACCGCGGAAGCGTGCCCTCCCCGATCACATGGGACATGCCCTCGTCGTCGTCCAGCCGGAAGGTGTCGGGCTCGAGGAGCTCACACTGCCCGACTCCGATGCACACCTCCGCGTCGATCTGCAGGGTCACGAGATCGTCGTTGCCCCCACCGTTGTCGGATTCAGCCACGAGCCGCTCCCATCTCCACCGACAGCACACCGTGTACGAAGTTCGACGGCGCGTGCACCGCCTTGCCCCGTGGTTCGAGAACCATCCGGCGCTTGTGCATCTCTTCCATGAGCACCTTGATCTCCATGCGGGCCAGGAACGCCCCGAGGCAGAAGTGCGGACCGCCGCCGCCGAACGCCTGGTGGTTGTTGTCGGCCCGACCGAGGTCGAAGCGGAATGGATCCTCGAACGCGGCCTCGTCCCGATTGGCCGAGATGTACCACATGACCACCTTGTCGCCGGCAGCGATCGTCGTGCCCGCGAGCTCGGTGTCCTCGGCGGCGGTGCGCCGCATGTGCAGCACCGGCGAGGCCCAGCGGATCACTTCCTCGACCCCGGTATCGAGCAGTCCGGAGTCGTCCAGGAACCGCTGCCATTCCGTGGGGTTGTCGGCGAATGCCATCGCCCCATGGGTGATGGCCGTGCGGGTGGTCTCGTTTCCCGCGAACACCAGGGCGTGGAAGAAGTTCCGGTACTCGTTGTGGGACAAACGATCGCCCTCGTCCTCCGCCTGGACGAGATAGGTCACCATGTCCTCACGAGGGTCGGCCCGGCGTTCGTTGCCGAGCTTCTCGCCATACTCGTAGAGGGCGTGGCTGGCCGGACTCTGGAAGGGCAGGAGACGGAGCTCGGTGCTGTTGCCGTACGCATCGGCCGGCAGCGACGGTGCATCGCTGGTGCCTTCCACCAGGTAGTTGGAGATCTCCACGAGGTAGTCGGCGTCTTCCACGGGGACGCCGAGGATCGTGAGGATCACCCGGATGGGGAGCGGTGCGGCCACCATCTCGACCCAGTCGCCCCCGCCGGCTTCGGGGTATTCGTCGAGGAGTTCCTCGGTGATCGCCCTGGTCACGTCCTCCCACGCCCGGATCGCCTTCGGCGTGAACGCCTTGGCCACGAGGCGGCGTAGCCGCGTGTGGTCGGGCGGGTCGGTGTCGAGGATCGATCGCCTCGCCTCGAGCGCGTCCGGTTCGAGATCCCACAGGTTCGTGTGACCGATGCCGGACGAGAAGTCGGCCGCCCGCTTGGACGCCTCCTTCACGTCGGCATGCCGGGTAACGGCCCAGAAGCCGGAATCGTCGTACGGATGCCAGTACAGGCCGGGCATCGCCCTCATCGCCGCGAAGGCGTCATGGGGAACGCCGTCCAGATACAGGTCCGCGGTGGTGACGTCGAGCGACTCGGGTGTGACGGTGGACATGGCGCAGCCTCCTAGCTGTGCTCGATGAAGCGCTCGCGCTCCCAGGCGTTGACCTCGTCCTCGTCCGGCGAGTTCTCCGCTGCGAGGCCGACCTCGGCTTCGGCGATGCTCACGTAGCTGCGGGAGAACATTTCGCCCATCTGCTCCGCGAGCGAGCTTCCCTTGAAGGCCTCGATCGCATCCGACAGGGTCGTCGCCAGCGGGGTGCAGTCCCCCGGGTTGGTGTACATGTCGCCCTCGCTCATCGGTGGAGGCGTGAGCTCGCGCTCCAACCCGTCGGCGCCGGCGGCGAGGATCGCCGCGATGATGAGGTACGGGTTCGCATCCGCTCCTGCGGACCGGAACTCGACCCGGTTGGCCGACGATCCCGCCTCTGCGATGCACCGAGCGAGGACGGTCCGGTTGTCGAGCCCCCAATGGATGTGGGTCGGGGCGAACGTGTACGGGCGGATCCGCTTGGGCCCGTTCGACGTCGGCGCCCCCAGGAAGGTCATAGCGGAGGCGTGCTCCATGAGGCCGCCGAGCCACTTCGACATGAGTTCGTTCGGAGCTCCGTCTGAGTCGGCGAAGGCGTTCCTGCCGTTCTCGTTGAGGCTGGTGTGCACGTGCATGCCCGAGCCCGACTGCTCGGTCCACGGCTTCGGCATGAACGTGGCCCGCAACCCATGCTGCACGGCCACTTGCTTGACGATGCTCTTGAACAGCACGGTGTTGTCGGCGGCGGTCATGGCGTCGGCCGGCCCGGTGTTGATCTCGATCTGGCCGGGGCCGTACTCGGCGTTCGAGGACTCCACCTCGATCCCGGCCGCGATCAGCGCCTCGCGCATGTGACGCAGCACCTCTTCGACTTCGACGGCGTCAGTCAGCGAGCTGTACTGGATGTGGTTCTGTACGGGGTCCCATTCCGGGGTGCACAGGTAGAACTCGAGTTCGGTGGCCACTACCGGGTCGAGACCCTGGTCGTGACACCGCTCGACCTGCTGGGCCAGCACGGACCGCGGGGCGAGCTGATGCAGGTTGCCGTGATGGTCGTAGGCGTTGGCGAAGACCAGGCCGTACCCGGGCCGGTGGCCGAGGATGTGACCGGAGTTCGGGTCGGGCAGAAGACGGCAGTCGAGATAGCCCGAGTCCATGTTGACGAATTCGTTGTCGGGCAGGTCGTTCTGCATGTCGAAGACGAACATGGCGTCAGCGATGCTGACTCCCGTCTCGATGGTGGTGCGGAAGAAGCGCTCGACCGGCACTCGCTTCCCGCGGATGTGGCCCTGGGTGTCGGGCGTACCGATCTCGATCGTGTGGAGATCGTGATCGGCGGCTGCCTGCTGGAAGGCTTCGAGGTCCATCGCTGGCCTTTCTTGTGTTCGTGGGAGTTGGTGGGTGGGATGGGCGGAGGAGTGGGCGGGACAGGGGGTTCCGTTTCCCTGTCTCAGGGGGTGAGGACGACTCGGCCGGGGATCTGGCCGGCCCGTAGGCGGTCGTGGGCGATCTGGGCGTCGGCCAACGGCATGGTCTCGACCGGCTGAACGATCGACGACTCGCGTCGCGCGAGATCGAGGAGTTCGTCCATCTCGGCACGGGTGCCCCAGAAGCTCGACATGAAACGGGACTCCGGTGGCACCGAAGTGAGCCCGAACGGGGTGGTGCCGCCGGCAAGCCCGACGACGATCACGATCCCTTTGCGGGCGACCGATGCGCTCGCGGTGGCAAGGGTGACATCAGCACCGATGAAGTCCAGAACCACATCGCAGGGTCCGATCTCCTCGCCGGGGGCCACGGACTCGGCGGCGCCGCGGCTCAGAGCCAGCTCCCGCTTCTCCTCGGAGGTGTCGAGCGCGATGACGTGGGCGTCGGCCAGGAGTCGCAGGTAGCGGAGTGCGAACTGGCCGAGCCCTCCGGCGCCGATCACCAGCGCGCGGGGATTCGACCGATGCCGGAGCGTGTCGAGGCCGTGCTTCACGGCCCGGTAGGCGGTGAGCCCGCCGCAGGCGAGTGGCGCCGCAGCGTACGGGTCGAGACCATCGAGGGGCGACAGATAGCTGCGGTCCGGTATCCACATGCGCTCCGCGTAGCCGCCGTCGACGAAGAGACCGGCCTCGGTGGCGTTGGCGCAGATCATCTCCTCACCGTCGGAGCACTGCTGGCAGCCGCCACAGCCCCAGGGGGCGTAGAGCATCACCGGTCCCAGTTCCGGATGGACACCGGTGACCTCGTGGCCCATCACGATCGGCATCGGGCTCGGGAAGTCGCCGTCGACCACGTGGATGTCGGAGTGGCATACGCCGCAGGCCGTGACATCGAGGATCTCACCCGACTCCTTGCCCGCGCCGGGCTCGGGGTGATCATCGACCACCCGGAGGGGCGAACCCGGCGCGGACAGAACGACGGCGCGCATCAGTAGCTCTTCGGGAGGCCGAGGCACTTCTGGGCGACGAAGGCCAGCACGAGATTGTTGTTGATGGGAGCCACTTGGTAGAGCCTCGTTTCCCGGAGCTTGCGCTCGATGTCGTATTCGGTGGCGAACCCGAAGCCACCGTGGGTGTTGAGCGCGGCGTTGCCGGCCTCCCACGACGCCTCGGAGGCGAGCATCTTGGCCATGTTGGCCTCCGCTCCGCAGGACCTCCCCTGGTCGAAGAGGTTCGCTGCCTTCCAACGCATGAGATCGGCAGCCTGGAGGTTGGCGTACGCCTTCGCCAGGGGGAACTGGACGCCTTGGTTCATTCCGATCGGCCGGCCGAAGACCTCGCGCTCGTTCGCGTAGGCGCTGGCCTTGTCGAGAAAGAAGCGGCCGTCGCCGATGCACTCCGCTGAGATCAGGATGCGCTCGGCGTTCATGCCGTCGAGGATGTGGCGAAAGCCGTTGCCTTCGGTGCCGACCAGCGCATCGGCGGGGATGACCACATCGTCGAAGAACACCTCGGTGGAGTTGTGGTTCATCATGGTCTCGATCGGGTTGATCGTTAGCCCGGGGATCCAGTCACCGTTGTCGTCCTTCATCTCGACGAGGAAGACCGAGATGCCGTCGAGGCGGTTCTCGACCTGGTCCGGCGGTGTGGTGCGGGCGAGGAGCACCATCAGGTCGGAATAGAGAGCCCGGCTGGTCCAGATCTTCTGGCCATTGATCCGCCAGGTGTCACCGTCGCGTTCGGCCCGGGTGCGGATCGCGGTGGTCTCGGATCCCGCAGCCGGTTCGGTGACGCCGAACGCTTGCAGCCGCTTGCGGCCGTCGGCCACCTGCGGGAGGTACTTCTGCTTCTGCTCCTCGGAGCCGTGCCGCAGGACCGTTCCCATCACGTACATCTGGGCGTGGCAGGCCGACGGATTGCCGCCGCTGGCCGAGATCTCCTCGAGGATCACCGAGGCGCCGGCGATGCTGAGCCCGCCGCCGCCGTACTCCTCGGGGATGAGGGAACCGAGCCAACCCTGGCGGGTCAGTTCGTCGACGAATTCCTCGGGGTACTTGTCGGGTTCGAGCCCACGCCAGTACTCGTTGCCGTACTTGTCGCAGAGGCGCCGCACCTCGGTGCGGATGTCCTCGAAATCCTCGGGCTGGGCAGGAGTGAAGTCGCTCATCGTCTCTCGGGTGTCGGTCAGTCCGTGTCGTCGTTCCAGAAGCCCTGCCGGCGCAGAGCAGCCGCGGCCGAAACGCCGCTCTCGTGCAGATGGTTTTCCATGGCTTCACGGGCGGCGTCGGTATCGCGGGCGAGGATCGCCTCGAGGATCCGGCCGTGGTGCTCCACCGCCTGGGAATTCCACCCGTCGGTGAACTCGTAGAACGCCGCGGGAACGGAACGCACCAGGTGCCGCAGGAGCCACCGGGTCCGGCGGGGCGCCACCGAGTTGATGATGCGGTGGAACTCGTCGTTGAGCAGTCCGAGGTCCTCGGTGGTGCCCTCGACGAACCGGGCGTGCACCGCCTCCAGCTCGGCGAGCTGATCGTCCTTGAGGCTGTCTGCGGCCATGGCCGCGGCGCGGCCGGACACCACGCCGAACAGCTCGTAGTGGTCGACGATGTCCTCTTCGGTGAGGCGGGCGACGAACGCGCCCCGGCGGGGGGTGACGTCGAGGAGCCCCTCCTGGCCGAGAACGACGAGCGCCTCACGGATGGGGCTGCGGCTGACGTCGAGGGCCCGGCCGATGGCGTCCTGGTCGATCTTCACGCCCGGTTTCAGCGCCCCGGTCAAGATGAGATCGCGGACGTAGGTGGCGACCTCGTCGGCGAGTCCACCCCGGCGCCGAAGCTGGGGATCGACCTTGCGATAGAGGTTCATGCCCGGATCACCCATGGCGATCCTCGTTTTGCATGAAGTATGCAGAATCCCGGATGCTGGTGCGGTCGCGTCGAGTCATGCCGGCATCCTCACGTCGCCGCAGTACCCAGATAGGCGGCCTGCACACGTGGATCGGCCTGGACTTCCGCCGGCGTGCCTTCGGCGATGACCGCGCCCTGGTCGAAGGCGTAGATGCGGTCGGAGATGCCGGTGATGAAGTTGAGGTCGTGGTCGATGACGATGACCGTCGCACCGACCGTGGCTGCCATGTGGCGTACCTGTTCGATCATCTCCAGGGACTCGGAGTCGCTCATGCCGCTGGTGGGTTCGTCGAGCAGCAGGAACTCCGGCGAGAGGGCGGCGGCCCGGGCCAGCTCGAGACGGCGGGAATTGCCATAGTCGAGCCCGTTCGCCCGTCGATCACGTTGCTCCCACAGGCCGGCTTCGGCGATGAGCGCGTCGACGTCGGGAATGGTTCGACCCTCCCGGTGTTCCTTCGCGATCAGCGACGACACCTCGACGTTCTCCCTCACGGTCAGGGAACCGAACAGCCGGAGGTTCTGGAAGGTGCGGACCACCCCGCGGCGGGCGAGTTCGTAGGTCGGCATGGCCGACACGTCGACACCGTCGAGGGAGAACTTCCCTGCGCTCGGCTCGACGAGGCCGGTGATCACGTTGACGAACGTGGTCTTGCCGGCACCGTTGGGTCCGATGATGCCGACCACCTCACCCCCGCTGGCATGCAGGCCCGCGTCGGTCAGGGCCTTGAAGCCGCCGAACGCGACTTCGATGTCGTCCGCGTCGATTCGAGACGCCGGGTCCGCCTCCACCTCCGGGAGAGCGTCGGGACGATCCTCGGTCCGGCCACGGCGGAGCTTCGAACGCAGCCACTCGTCGAGTTCCCAGTCATCGAGGAGGCCGGCCGGTCGCCAGATCATGAAGCCGAGCATCGACAGGCCGAGGAACACCGTCTGGAGGTTCTCGCGAAACACCCAGTCGAGTGGCTTGCCGTCCAGGCCGATGCCGAAGATCTCGAAGCCGTCCTGGCCGAGGCGCCGCGCCAGCTCACGTCCCGCCGTCATCACGGCGACGCCGACCACCGCTCCACTGACACTGTTTCGACCGCCGACGATCAGCATCACCAACGTGAGCAGGGTGTAGTTGAAGAAGAAGTTCTCCGGAAGCAGGGAGCCGTCCTCGTAGACCCGCAGGCTGGCGCCGACCGACACGACCGCGACCGAGATGAGGAGCGCCGCCATCTGCTGCACGAGGGGGTTCACCCCCATGGCGCGAGCAGCGAGGTTGTCCTCCCGGGCGGCGACCGCGAGGCGACCGCTTCGCGACTGGGCATAGAGCCGCGCCACGACCAGGGAGACGAGCAACATGACGTAGATCGGCGTGCGGGTGTCGAGCGCGCCACCGATCGGGAAGAACAGGCCGACCCGTTCGCCACCGGTGAGCTCGGGCCAGTTTCGGGCTACCTCGTGGGTGACGAAGAGCAGGGCGAGGGTGATGACGGTGGCCGACACCGCGCCGGACTGGGCGCCGGATCGTGCGAGTCCGATACCCACGATGAAGGCCACCAGGCAGGTGACCAGGATGGCGATCACGACCGCGAGGGTGGAGCTCATGTCGACGTCGGTGAGCCCGAACGGTGCGTCGGGAATGCGCTTGGCCTTCTCTTCGGGAGAGATGGCGAGAACGGCGAAGGTGTAGCCGGCGATGGCGCCGAAGCCGATGTGGCCGAACGAGAGCACGCCGGTGTTGCCGACATAGATCTGGATGCCGAGCACGATGATCGCGTCGATCAACATGACGGTGACCAGGCGCTCGGCGGCACCGCCCGAGAAGAGGGCCTGATAGGTGAGACCACCGGCCACGAGCGCGCCGAACAGGACCAGCGAACCGACGAGCGGGAAGGCGATGTCGCGGTCGGCCTTGGGGAACATCACACCCGCTCCGCGTGGGCGACGGTGATGAGGCCCTGGGGCCGGAAGATGAAGAGGAGCGCGATGAGCAGGAACACCACGCCCTCGGTGAGGCTGGCGATTCCGTCCGGGAGGCGGGAGCGGAGGATGACCTCCGCCAGGCCGAGCGCGAAGCCGCCGATGACGGCGCCGCGGAGGCTTCCGAGTCCACCGATGAGCGCGGCGAGCACGCCCTTGAGCATGGGGTCGATGCCCGCGCTCGGTGTGGTGCTACCCGAGCGCATGAGCCAGAAGACGCCGGCGATCCCGGCCAGTAGTCCCGAGAACGCAAAGGCACCCCGGATGACGGAGTTGGACTTCACGCCCATGAGGCGGGCGGTGTCGAAGTCGGCGGCCGCGGCTCGTAGCGAGAGGCCGAACATGGTGCGCTGGAGGAGCAGCGACGTGCCGATCAGGACGAGCACCGTGACGCCGATGACGAGGGTGTCGAAGACCTCGATGTTGAGCGAGCCGACCGAGTACGTGTCGGTGACCCAGCCGGGCCGGGAGAAGGTCTTCACCGATGCTGACACGTACAGCAGGAATATCGCGGACACCACGAAGTGCACGCCGAAGGACGTCAACAGGAGCGTGAAGTCGGATGCGCCCCGCACCCGCGAGAAGGCGATGCGTTCGATGACGAGGGAGGTGAGGACGGCAACGACGATGACGAGGGGCACGATCATGTACCAGGACCACCCCTCGTTCGACGCGGCGTACGCCGCGTAGCCACCGACGGTGATCATCTCGCCGTGGGCGAAGTTGAGGAGGTGCATGACTCCGAAGATCACCGCCACGCCCAGGGCGAGAAGCGCGTAGATACTGCCCCGGCCGAGGCCGTCGATGAGGTTCTGGAGGAGTTCGGTCACGACTCGGCTCCCGCACCACCGATGTATGTGTCGAAGAGGTTGTCGCCGGCCCGCAGTTCCGCCCCGGTGCCGGTGGCGACGACTTCGCCGGACCGGAGGACGTAGCCGCGGTCGGCGACCTCGAGCATTCGCTGGGCGTTCTGCTCCACGACCAGAAGCGTTCGTCCCTGTTCGCGAAGCGAGACGATGAGGTCGAATACGACGTCGACCAACACCGGCGCGAGGCCGAGCGACGGCTCGTCCATCATCAGCAGCTTGGGGCGCGACATGAGCGCCCGGGCGATGGCGAGCTGCTGGGCCTCGCCACCTGACAGATAGCCGGCTGCGGTGGTCCATTTGGTCCGCAGCACGGGGAACAACTCGGCCATCTCTTCGAGCGTCTCGGTTCGATCGGAGGCCGAGCGGGTGACTCCGCCGATCTTGAGGTTCTCCTCCACCGTCATGTCGGTGAAGATCCGCCGATGCTCGGGCACGAGCGCGAGCCCAGAGCGGAGCAGCTTCTCCGGCGACTGGCCGGTCACGTCGACACCTTCGAAGGTGACCGTTCCGGCAGCCGGCGTCAGTAGGCCGGCGATCGACCCGAGAAGGGTGGTCTTGCCGGCACCGTTGGGCCCGATGAGGCCAATGACCTCACCGGACCCGACGGTCAGCGTTGCGTCTCGAAGTGCGGAGATTGCCCCGTATCTGGTGGTCAGTCCGGAGACTTCGAGCACAGTTGATCAGTCCGCTGTGTATTCGGCCAGCGCCGACTCAGCCGATGGTGGCGACGAGGGTGTCGGCGCCGTCGACGATCTGGTTGATCGGTACGGCCTTCGGCGGGATGCCGTTGGTGCCGGCGAAGGTGATCGTGCCGGACAGACCCTCGAAGCCGTGGATGTTGCGGACCGCTTCGGTGATCTGGGCCGGATCGTCACAGCCGCAGTCGAGCATGGCCTGGATGCCCAGGAACATGGAGTCGACGTACAGCGGCATGAAGCCGCGGCTCTCGAGTGCCTCACCCTTCGCCGCCTCGTAGTCGGCGAGCATGGTGTCGTTGCGGTCGCCCGCGCTGATGCTCACGTGCGGGGTGTGGGCGATGCCCTCGTTGTTGTCCTCGAACTGGATGCCGGTGGCGTCCAGGGCGTCGGTGCCTGCGTAGGTGAGGCCGTCGAGGCCCTGACCTTCGAGCTGACCGCGCAGGGCCGTGACCTGGAAGCCGAGGGCGGCGGAGAAGACGATCTCGTTGTTCTCGGAGATGCCGGCGATCTCGTTCACCTGGGCGGAGAAGTCGGTGTCGGCGGCCCAGACGTAGGTCTGCTCGCTGACGACGGTGCCACCGTTTGCCTCGAAGTGCGCCTTGAAGGCATCCGGGTTGACGCCGGTGTAGGGCACGCCCTCGCCCTCGGTGAAGAGGATGGCTCGGGTGATGCCCTCGTCGAGCGCCCACTGGGCGGCGGCGGCGGACATCTGGTTGTCGTCGAAGCTGACGAGGAACGAACCGATCGACGCGTCGGCGAGCGTGGGCTCGGTCGAGGCTGCCACGAAGAGCGGGACCTCACCGCCGGTGGTCTGCAGAATCGGCAGCGCGAAGTCGGCGAAGGGTGGGCCGATCAGGAAGTGCGCACCCCAGTCGAGGAGCTCCTGAGCGGCGAGGGCGGCGTCGTCGCCGACCTCGGCAACCTGCACCTCGACCGGGCGGCCGTTGATGCCGCCCGCACAGTTGGCCTTCTCGGCGATGAACGGCACGAGGTTGGAGCCAGGGATGTCGACGAACCCGACCACGTCGGAGAAGTCCATCGCCATACCGACCTTGATCGGATCGCCGGTCGGCGCATCGGCACAAGCGTCGAGGTCGGCGCCGAGGATGGCGTCGATGTCGAGGCCGTGACCGGCGTCGTCCATGTCGTCGCCGTCGTCACCACCTGCGTCATCACCAGCGTCGTCGCCGCCACCGGCGTCGGTGTCGGAGTCGTCGCCGCATGCGGCGGCGAACAAGGTGAAGATCGCGAAGAGCGCGATCAAGGTCCTGAGCTTCATGAATCCCCTCCTGGAACTATGTGACTGGGCACACTCGCAGAAAACTCGTTTGGACGCAAACGTGTTTTGTATAAAAAACACACTTTCAGAAACCCCACCAGGATTCAAGGGGTTGTTTCGCTGGTGCCAGGCACCCGAAACATCTCAACCCCCGCAAGGTGTTTCGGGTGCCTGGCACCTCGCGAAACAATTACAGCGAGTCCACGTAGTCGACCATGTGTCGACAGAGGGCCGGCACGTCGGCCATCGAGTTCACGTGCTGGGCGGGTTTCATACAGAAGGTCGTGTAGCCCTTCTCGATCTGCTGCGGGAAGTCAGCCATAGCGGCGTCGATGTCGGCGACGTCGTCCGCCCCGGCGAAGGCGGCCCGCGTCCCGCCGATCATCTCGAGCTCGTTGATGTCGCGGCCGGCCGCGATCATCCCGGCCTGGAGCTTGGCCAGGTCACCGTCCGACGGTGTCCCGAAGGGGTGGAACCCGTCGCCGTAGCGCACCAGTCGGCGCAGCAACGGACCGTGCATCGACTGGCCGCCGAACCACATCGTCGGCCTCGGACCGTTCGGCTTCGGCATCGAGTAGACGTCGGTGAAGTCGAAGAACTCACCGTGGTACTCAGCCGGAGTGTCGCCCCAGAGCGCCATCAGCGCGTCGAGTTGCTCGTCCAGGATCCGGCCCCTTCTCGAGAAGTCGACATCGAGGGCGTCGTATTCGTCCCGATGCCACGAGACCGTGGGTTGGACGACGAGTCGCCCAGCGCTCAACCGGTCGAGAGTGGCCAGCTCCTTCGCGATGGCGACCGGATGTTTGAGCGGCATGATCGTGGCGCCGAGCACGATCCGGACCCGCTCCGTCGAGGCGGCGACCGCCGCGGCCACCACCACCTGGCTGGGCCACGCCATCGCGGGATCCTGATTGCCCGGTGCGGCGTATTCACGAGGGTTGGCCGGACGGCCGACGGCGCCGGCCGCCGGGCCGAGCGCCAGATGTTCACTCAGCATCACCGCGTCGAACCCCTCGCGATCGGCGATCCGGGCGAGTTCGATCATCGCGTCGAGATCGGCGAGGTCGATGAGCGGCTCGTTCTCGGTGAGGATCATGAGAAGACGGGGCGCGGCCATCAGTCCCCCTTGGTGTCGAACGGGCCGAGCGCCAGCGCTCCCCCGTCCACCCGGAACGATGCGCCGTTGGCGAACCGGCCGATGGGAGCCACGAGGTAGTGGACCAACCCGGCGATCTCCTCCGGGTTACCGACCCGGCCGACCATGTTGATGCGGGCGTCGGCCGCCCGAACCGCCGCGACCGCGTCGGCGGCGAGGGGCGTCTCGACCAGCCCAGGGTCGACCTCATTCACCCGGATTCCATCGTTCATCCACTCCTTTGCAAGCGCGACGGTGGCCGCGGCAAGGGCCGCCTTGGTGGCCCCATAGACCGAACCGCCGGCCGACGGGCGGGTGGCGTCGATCGAGCCGATGTTCACGACCGCCGCATCATCGCTCGCCGCGAGGTGGGGATGAGCCAGCTGACAGATCCGGAACGGTGCCCACAGATTGAGGTCGACGAGGTCATCGAAGTAGTCACGGTCGAGCTCGGCGACAGGTCGCCAGTCAGCGACACCGGCGTTGTTCACGACGATGTCGAGCCCCCCGAATTCGTAGACTGCCCGGTCGACCACGCCGTCGAGTTGATCCGGGTCGCTCAGGTCCGCGCCCATCGCGCTGACCCCGTCCAACTCCGGCGCACGTCCCGAGCGCGACACGGCGGCCACGCGTGCACCGGCTCCGGCCAGCCGAACCGCGATCGCCGCGCCGATGCCCGTCGAGGCCCCGGTGACCAGCGCTCGACGATCGGTGAGATCGAATCCTGGGTCGGTCATCGTCGGGAAGGTAGCAGAGACACCCTTGAATCATTCGGTACCAAACGTTTATGGTGCTCGGCATGAGGGAACTTGAGGGGTTCATGTACCCGCGCACGCCCACGGGCGCCGCGGGGATTCTTCCTGGGCCGCCGTGGCACTACTCCGGCGAGATGCTCACCGTCGAATACCGCACCGATCCGGCCAACGTCGCCGAGCTGTTGCCCGCTCCCCTGGAGCTCTGCGACGACGATCCTGGCGCGGTAGCCCTGATCTGGGCCGAGTGGCAGAGCTGCTCGGATTCGTTCGAGGAGCTGCTCGATCCGGCCCGCGCCCAGTACAAGGAGGTCTTCCTCGTCATCCGATGCAAGTACCAAGGCGAGACCTACAGCCGGGCCGCCTACATCTGGGTCGACAAGGACTTCGCCATGGCCCGCGGCGTCGTGCAGGGCTACCCCAAGAAGATGAGCGAGATCTGGATGACCCGCCACATCACCCACGGCAAGGCCGGTCCCCGGCTCGAGCCGGGCGGCCGCTTCGGCGCCACCGTGTCGACGTGGGGGCGTCGGATCGCCGACGCCCGATTCACCATCACCGGCACCACGGACTCACCCGGCTTCGTCAACGGCCACCCGATGCTGCACACTCGCCAGATGCCGGCCATCGAGATGGACGGCCGCGACTCGCTCGACGAGCTCGTCACCATGCGGGGCTTCGACGTGGAAGTCGGCCCGGTGTACTGCGGCGACGCCGAGCTCGACATCTACGACAACCCCACCGAGGAACTCCACCGACTCCCGGTCGAGGAGATCATCGGCGGGTACTACCGCCAGGTCGGCAACTCGATGGCCGGCGGCACCACCGTGTGGGCGGCGCCCAACCCCATGGCCGAGCCGCACGCCGCGGACCGCGAAGGCGAGCCAGACAGCGGGGTGGGTGAGGCGTGACCCACGTCGACGACTACCTGGCCGACCTCGGGCCCGACGATGCCGACATCACGTCACACGACGCGTACACCTCGGGCGTCCCCCACGCGACCTTTCGGCGACTGCGAGCAGAGGACCCGGTCCACTGGACCGAGGAGGTCGATGGCTCCGGCTTCTGGTCGATCCTGAAATACCAGGACTGTCTGAAGGTCAGCCGCGACGTCGCCACCTTCACCTCCAGCAAGGGGATCCGTCTCGAGGAGATGGACGAGGAGGAGACGAAGGCCCGCCTCACCCTCATGGAGATGGACCCGCCGGAGCACACCCGGCTGCGGCGCCTCGTCAACAAGGGGTTCACCCGGCGCACCGTCGAGAGCTTCGAGGAGCCGATCCGTGAGCTCGCCGCCGAGGTGGTCGAGCGGGCACTCCAGAACGACGAGTTCGACTTCGTGCACGACATCGCCGAGGAGCTGCCGATGCGGATGCTCGGTCGCTTGCTCGGTACGTCGGACGAGCACGGTCGTCAGCTGGTTGCGTGGGGCGACGCCCTGCTCGGCAACACCGACCCGGAGTTCACCGACTTTCCGGTCGATCTGGTCGACACCGACGAGTTCCGGATGGTGCCGTTCCGGTCGCCGGCGTCGATCGAGATCTGTTGCGTGAGCCCTGCGAACGAGAAGGAGACTGCCTGATGGGTGAGATCGTCGGTGCGGCCATCGTGTCGCACGTGCCCCCGCTGGTCATGCCCGAAGAGTTGCGGCGGGAGATGAACGACGGGGAGGACACGTCGCTCTTCCAGGGTCTGCACGACCTCCGGGCCGAGAAGCTCGCACTCCTCGAGGCCGACACCGTCGTCGTGATCGACTCCCACTGGTTCACGACGATCGAGCACGTGGTCACCGCCGCCGATCGCCGAGCCGGGACGTACACCTCGGAGGAACTGCCCCGCGGCATGGTCCAGATGGCGTACGACATGCCGGGCGATCGCGAGCTGGCAGAGGCCTGGAGTGCCCAGTCCGAGGGCCGGGACGACACGTGGATCACCCCGATCGACGACCCGTACCTGCCGGTCAACTACCCGACCATCAACCTGCTGCCGTTCCTCCAAGGCGACGAGCGCTGGATCTCGGCCGGCATCGTGCAGACCGGCGAGACCGACGACTTCCTGCTGTTCGGTGAACTGCTCGCCGAGGCGGTCGCTTCGCTGGATCGGCGGGTCGTCGTCCTCGGGAGTGGCGGTCTGAGCCACCGCTTCTGGCCGCTCAAGCAGTTCCGCGATCACGAGGCGGCCGACCCCGACCTCCACATCCGCACGCCAGAGGCGTGTGCCGCCGATCGCCAGGTCATCGAGTGGTTCAAGGCCGGCGACCATGCGTCGGTGCTCGACTTCGTGCCGGAATACCTCCAGCACGCGCCGGAGGGCCGGTTCGGCCACTACCTCACGATGGTGGGCGCGCTGGGCGGGGCCGGGTGCACCGCTCGCGCAACCCAGTTCGGCGAGTACGAGTCCGTGTCCGGAACCGGCCAGGCGCACGTATGGTTTGACGTGTGAGCTCACCACACTCCTCCCCGATCGGCCGTGCCCTCGTGATCGCCCACGAGCCCGACGGTCCGGCCTGCCAGGTCGAGGTCCGGTTGGCCGAGCGCGGCTACGACGTCGTCACCCACATCGTCACCCACGACTACGACGCGCCGAACAAGGCGGAGCCGTGGCCGGAGGACTGGGTGTCCTACGACGTCCTCGTCCCGATGGGCTCGGTGCGATCGCTCACGAACAAGGACGAGATCTCGTCGTGGATCCACGACGAGCTGGCGATGCTACGAACAGCGCATGAGGCCGGCACCCCCATCCTCGGCGTGTGCTTCGGCGGGCAGTTGATCGCCGACGCGCTCGGCGGCTCGGTCGAGGTGGCGCCGGTGACCGAGATCGGCTGGTACGACATCGAGGCGGCCGACGGCGTCGACAACCCGGTCGGCCCAGGTCCCTGGTTCGAGTGGCACCATGATCGGTTCACCCCTCCGCCCGGAGCCGAGATTCTGGCGGTCAACGAGAACGCCGTGCAGCTGATCCGCATCGGCAAGACGGTGGGCACCCAGTTCCACCCCGAGGTCGACTACGAACACGTCGCCGGCTTCCTCGAAGGAGCCGAGGACGACTACCTCGAGGCTGAAGGAGTGAGCCGCGAAGAGCTCCTCGCCGACATGGCCGACCACGAAGAGCGCAACGCCAAGCAGTGCCACGCTCTCGTCGACTGGTTCCTCGACGAAGTTGTTTCGCTGGTGCCAGGCACCCGAAACAACTAGGCCGCATACCGGAGGCCGGTCAGCCGCCGCCGAGCAGCCTCGACAACGGAGTTGAACTCGGCGTCGGAGGTGAGACGCGACCGAGCACGCGACGTGATGGCACGGAGCGAGTCGACCGAGGACACGCCATATCGACTGGCGATGGTCTCGGGCTCCACGCACGTCAACTCACGGCCCAGCAGGATTGCGGCCGCCCTCACGTCGTTTCGGACCCCGCGGCCACCCGTTCGAAGCAGCTCCCGTTCAGCTGGCGACGCAACGCCGAGCGCCCACTCGATCTGGTCCAAAGAGTGATTCCGGACCGCAGGCGGTTCAAGGACCATCGGCGTCTCTCGGGTCCGCCCAGCCTCGATGAACTCCCGGTACGACGACACCGACGGAAATCGAGTGCGCAACTCACCGACCTGCAGCCACGAGGGCACCTCCATCAACTCGGCGTATGAAAGGTGGCTCGTCCACCGGAAGTCGGAGAGCGTGAAGTGTTCGAGTCCCTTGATCGGGTTCTGATGGATATAGCGGAACACGGTCATCAGCTGCCGTTCGTCGAGTATCGGTACGGACAGGAAGCGGGATCTATAGAGCGGGCCGTCGAATCCGTACTTGTGGTTGAAGGCGTGGGCGTACTTGCCGGCGACATCACGCATCGCCCGGGACAGCTCGCCGATCGGAGCCTTGAAGAGGAGGTGGAAGTGGTTGCGCAGCATCGCGTAGGCGTGGAGTTCCACCCCGTGGTCTGCTACCGCCGCTCGCAGACGACCGAGAAACCGAAGACGATCATCGTCGTCGCCGAAGATCGGCAGCCGTCGGGCGCCACGATTCGTGACGTGATGCCATTCCGATTCGATCGAGGATCGTCGTAGTCGTGCCATGCAGACGAAGCTACGAAGCCCCTGTGACACTCAAGGTGTTTCGGGTGCCTGGCACCAGCGAAACAACTACAGGTCGATTGCCACGGTCAGCTCGAAGGTCGCGGTGTCGCCGAGGTCGAGATGTTCGGCTTTGCGGACGGCCTTCTTCACGGGGAGGACGTAGGTGCCGGACTTGCTGTCGGGGAAGACCGACGTCTTCCATTCACTCTCCCCTGCCCGCACCCCGACACGCACCGAGCCGAAGCCGCGAGCCGGCGGCGTCATGTCTTTGATCTCCTCAGCGACTTCGATCGGCAGGCTGACGAAAACCCAGGACGAGTCGTCCCGGGCGTCCCACTCCCACAGTTCGGCCTCGAAAGCGAACGTCGCGTCCATCGCCTCAGGGTGCCGCGATCATCGGCACCGCCACAAGCGCAAGACCCACGCCGATCCACTGGATCCTCTGCAAGCGCTCATCGAGGATCAACCGGGCCAAAAGGACCGTGCTGACCGGATAGAACGCGCCGAGGACCGCAGCCACCGCGAGCGGCCCGCGCTGGTACGCCCACAAGGCGAAGATGTTCGAAACGGCCTCGGCGAAGCCCGCGGGGATCACCACTCGCGGCATGCGGTGCGGCATCCGAATCCCGCCCGACATTCGGATCGCCACCAACGCCACGAGCGGGATGGACACGGCCCGCGCCACCACCAGAGGCCAGAAGCCGGCGTCCTCCTGGGTCTCGGCGAGCGCGAGGAAGAAGATGCTGAAGCCGAGACCGGCGGTCAAGGCGAGGGCGAACGCGGCCGGCGGCGTCCTCCCGCCTCCATCGGCCTCCTGCTCCTGGGTGACCAGTGTGATGGCGACGAGCGCCACGACGATCCCCGCGACGTGGAGCGCGGTCAGCGACTCACCCCGGAAGATGCCGACGACGGTCGGCACCACCGCGCCAACCACCGCGGCCACCGGTGCGAGCCGACTGATCTGGCCGAGCGCGAAGGCCGCATAGAGAGCGACGAACGAGAATGTTCCGGAGATCCCGGCGACCACACCGGCACCGATGTCGACGTCACGAACATCGGGCGCATCGATGAACCAGACCGCGGCCACGATCAGCAGACCGCTCGCCCCCTGGATCCACAGCGCGACCAGCGGATCGGACACGGCCACGGGACCCACAGCGCGCCCCGGACCGGCGACGTTCGACGAGACGCGTAGCCACCGGCGAAGTCGGACCCGCCGATGATCAGCGCCCCGGCGAGCGCGAAGAAGGCGGTCACTCCACCGGGCCGGTCAGCACATGCACCACGCGTGGGCCACGAAACTCGAAACCGTGGAGTTCGACCTCGTGCGCCGGATCGAGCCGGATGTCGGGGAAGCGGGCGAGCAGCCGTTCGACCCCGACTCTCACCTCCTGGCGGCCGAGCCACTCACCGAGGCACCGGTGCGCTCCGAGCGCAAAGGCCGCATGTGGTCCCTCGCGTCGGTCGAGCACGATCTCGTCGGGACGATCCCAATGCGACTCATCGAGGTTCACCGAGCGAAGGACGCCGCTGACGAGCTCGCCGGCCGCGATCGACACTCCCGCCAGGTCGAGATCCCGCGTCGCCTGCCGGGTGACGGTGCCAACCGGGCTGTGGACCCGGAACACTTCTTCGACCAGTCGACGCATCTTGGCCGGTTCGGCTTCCACCACCGAGCGCAGATCTGGTCGGCTCAGCAGGACCCACATCACCAGACCGATCCCGTCGCGCGGTTCGTTGATGCCGCCACTGATCATGAGCCGGACGTTGTTGACGATCTCCTCTGGCGTCGCCCCTTCCCGGACGAACCAGGAGATCGCCGAGTCGTCGTCGCCCGCGTCGGCGATCCGCTCGGCGATCGCCTCGCCCAGCTCGATCTTCGTCCGCTCGCCGAGCGCGGTCAGCTCGGGGTCGTTCTCGAAGTTGGCGATGTCCGCGCAGAGCCCCTCGCACCAGCTCCACATCCTGTCGAACCCGTGGTTGTCGAGGCCGAGAACGGTGGCCAGAGATCCGGCCGACAGTGGCTGGGCGTAGTCCGCCATGACGTCGAAGCCGGCGGGGTCGACCTCGTCGAGAAGCCGATCGGCCATGGCCGACAGCTCATCCGCGACGAAGGCACCGCTTCGCCCACCCGACTGGAACGGCGGCTGCATGATCCCCTGGATCCGGGTGTGGTCGGGCGGGTCGCTGGTGAGCATGTTCCGACCCAGCGCACGAGCGAGGAATGACGGCTCGGTCGCGGCCGAGAAGAGCTCGGGATGCTCCTCCATGTGGGCGACGTCGTCCCAGCGGGTGACGAGCCACATCTCGAGCGCGGGTACCCAGCAGACCGGTTCCTCGACGCGCAGACGCGCCAGGATCGGGTTCGGGTCGGCGTCGAGGTCCGCCAGCGTGATGTCAGCGCCGATCGTCACCGGCACTCCTCTCCGGAGATGTTTCGGGTGCCTGGCACCAGCGAAACAACTTCAGTGGTACATGAGGTATTCGTTGATTTCCCAGTCGGTGGCCTCGTCGCCGTCGACGTGTTCGCCGACGGCCTCGATGTAGCGCTCCCACTCGGCCTCCTTGTTGGCCAGGAAGTTGGCGCACACGTCCGCACCGACCGCCTCCTGCAGCACGGCGTCGGCGGCGAGGTCGGCCAGGGCCCCGGCCAGCGTCTCGGCGCTGTGGACGTCGGTGTTCACCTCTTCGAAGCCGTCCTCGACCATCGGTGCCGGGCACTCGAGCCCGTTCACCACACCGAGCCGCGCCCCCTGAAGGACCGTGGCGATGCCGAGGTGGATGTTCATCGCGCCGTCACCGAGCCGGTTCTCGATCCGGGTCGCCGGACCTCCCACATGGGGGATCCGGTTACCGGCGCACCGGTGCTCGAAACCCCAGTTGGCCCAGTAGCCGTTGAGCTCACCGGGTTGGAGACGGCGGTAGGCATTCACGGTCGGCGCACACAGGGCCGTCATCCCGCGGTGATGTTCGACGAGACCGGCCAGGCAACCCTTGGCCACCTCAGACAGCCCATCCTCCGCCGACGGATCGTCGAAGACGTTGTTGCCGTCGCCGTCCACGATCGAGAAGTTCACGTGGACACCCGACCCGCTCACCCCGGCGAAGGGCTTGCCGAGGAAGGTCAGGTCGAGACCATGGTCCATGGCGACCTCGCGGGCCATGATCCGGAACAGGAACGCGTCATCGGCGGCCTTGAGGGCGTCGTCGTACTCGAGCGTGAGTTCGAACTGGGCCTCGTCGAACTCGGCATTGATCGACTCGATCCGGAACCCGCTGCGGTCAGCGGTACGCATGATGTCGTCGATCACGCCGACGGGATCGGCCGCCTTGCCAGTGCCGTAGACGAAGGAACGTGGCGTCGACCACCGCTTCCAGCCTCCATCCCCGTCGGGTTCGAGTACGTACGCCTCGAGCTCCAGGCCGACCTTGACGAAGTAGCCCAGCGCCTTCCAGTCGTTGATCGCCTTCTGGAGCGCGTACCGAGCGGCGAAGGTGTACGGCTCGCCCTCGAAGTCCAGATGGCCGACGGCCACTCCCGTGCGATCGTCCTCCCAGCCCCGCTTCAGCTCGGTTGCCTCGTAGGTCGAAAGGACGTCCTTGAGTCCTTCGAGCAGGTATGAGCCAGGGGCCGGGATCATGCTGCGGTCGTACCCCAGCGCGAACGTGGTGACGCAGTGCGCCGTGCCCTTGTGGGCCAGGTGGGCAGGCAGGTACTTGCCGCGCGGGATGCCCAGGTGGTCAGGCCACATCAGACGGATGCGGTCGAATTCGCTCATTGATTCAGTCCCCCCTCAGGGAATTCATTCGGCCCCGAACAATAGTTGCCGGACTAGGCCAACTCCAGCGCCTGGCCCACGCGGACGCCGTCAGGCCCAGGCGCCGCCGACCTCCTCGGGGTAGAGGCCGGCCCGGCCGAGACGGCCGAGGCAGACCTCCACACTCCACGGGAGCATGGTGGCGCCGCATCGGGCGTCGCGGTAGAGCTGCTCGAGCCGGCTGGGCCGCAGGATCGAACGTCCGCCACACACCCGGATCGCGAGCGACGCCACCTCCGGCGCACCCTCCATCGTGGTGACCATCGAGGACCACGCCCGACGGACCTGCTGGGGGGTGGGGTCGACGCACGCGCCGGCGAGTACCTGGTGCGACAGGGCCTGGGCCTGCTCGAAGATCAGGTTCATCTGGGCCCAGCCCTGCTGCTTGATGGGATTGTCGCGCCGGGCCTCGGTGCCGTGTTCGCCACGGAGGTAGGACGCGGTGTGGTCGAGGACCGCCTGCATCAGCCCCACGTAGGCGAAGGACAGCGTCATGTAGAAGAACGGCCAGCGCGACGCGATCTGCTGAAACGTGCCGGGCGGGATCCACTCGTTCTCCGCCGGCACGAAGACGTCGTTCATGATCAGGGTCCGCGAGTCGGTGGCCCGCATCCCCAGGGGGTCCCAGTCGCCGACGATCTCGAGACCGTCCGCGTCGGCGGGCATGCCCATGAGACGGATGCGATCGTCGCCCTCCGCCAACACGATGACGTTGTGCAGGTCGGCCGCGCCGGCGAGCGAGGCGAAGATCTTCTTCCCACTCACGAGCCACCCACCGTCGACCGCAACGGCCCGCGTGCCGATCCCCTCGACCGCCGCTCGCGCGCCACCTTCGGAGAACGGTTGGGAGTGGATCAACCCGTCTTCGATGACCCCCCGGAAGAGCTCGACCCGGCGTTCGTCGAGGATCGCCCGTTCGGCGGGCGGCAGCCCGAGGTCCTCCCCGAGCGGGCCCGCGATCAGCATCGTGGCGCAGTGCATGTTGAACGTGAGGGCAGTGGCGGGACAGTGGCGGCCGAGTTCCTGGGCCACCAGTGCATAGCCGGCGAAGTCCGCGCCCAGACCACCGAACTCCTCGGGCACACAGAGCCCGAGTAGTCCGGACTCACGCATGTCGGCCCAGTTCTGGGTCGGGAAGTCCGCGGCCTCGTCGAGGCCGGCGGACCGCTCGGCGAAGGTCGGTCCATGGGCGGCCATCCGCTCGACCAGTTCGAGTCGCTCGGGGGTGTACAGGGTCTCACTCATGTCGACTCCTCGTGTTCGACTCGGCGCAGGAACTCTCGCACGAGTCGGTTGAACTCGGCGGGTGCTTCCATCGGGGTGAGATGGCCGACATCGGCGATGACGGCCATCTCTGCGTTCGGGATTCCGTAGGCGAGTGCCTCGGCGTAGGACGGTGGGGTTTCGCGATCGAGTTCGCCGACGATGACGAGGGTCGGTGTGGCGACGTCGCCGAGCCGATGTCGCACGTCGTGATCGGGAAGACAGCGGACCGAGGCGCGAAAGGCGTCGACGGCCACACGTTCCATGGCCGCCACCGCGTCGTCGAAGGCCGGCCCTGCGAAGCCGGGCGCAGAGACCGCGCCGATCACCCTCGAGGCGATGCCGGCGAACGACGTCGCGCCGTCGATCGCCCCGAGTCGGGCCGTGACCCATTCCTCGCGGGTCGTGCCATCGATGCCGAAGGCCGGACTCGTGTCGGCCAGGACGAGCGATCGGACCCGCTCGGGATGGCGGATAGCTGTGTGAAGCGCGTGCTGACCGCCGAAGGAGAGACCGATCAGGTGGGCTCGCTCTGCGCCGAGCGTGTCGAGAAGCCCGACGACCGCGTCGGCGATGATCGGGAATGTCAGCGAGTCGACCGGCTCCGAACCGCCGTAGCCGGGCATGTCCCACGCCACACATCGCCAGTCGTCCGCCAGGTCGACGAGCTGGCGGTCCCACACCGTTCGGCTGGCCCCGATGCCGTGCAGGAACACGACGATGTCACCGCCACCCGCCTCCCGCCACGCAATCGGCGTAGCGTTGACGTCAACAAGGGCGCCCCCGGCCTCTGGTTCGGACATCGGCGCCACGATACTGTTCGGCACCGAACGAATTCCTCTCGGAGCTCACATTGACCACCCGACCCCTCATCGGACTCACCGGCCGCCGCAAGGTGGGCAGCACGATCATCGGCATGCCCGAGGTCCTCGGAGACCTCCAGTACGAGATGTACTACTCGGACTACGCCCGCGGCGTGCTCGCCGCCGGTGGACTGCCGGTCAACCTGCCGATGGACATCGACCCAGCCGACATCATCGATCGCCTCGACGGGATCCTCCTGAGCGGCGGAGCCGACATCGGGCCGGACCGCTACGGTGCCGAGCCCGAGACCGACCAGTTCCCGCCCGAACCCGAGCGCGACGAGTTCGAGCTCGCGCTGTACAAGTCCGCCACCGCCCGAGGCCTCGCCACACTGGGGATCTGCCGCGGCCACCAGATGATCAACGTCGGCGGCGGCGGGACCCTGCACCAGGGCCGGACGAGTCTGCTGGCCGCGGCCGCGGCCG